>NZ_CP127296.1:2500-671785 GCF_030285645.1 Amycolatopsis sp. DG1A-15b | reverse complement strand
GCACGACCAGCCGCACCTGCCGGACCCCGAGGGCGGCGAGCCCGACGACCGCCGCCGCCGCCGTTCCGCCCGCGCCGAGCACGACCGCGGTGTCCGCGGGGGCCGGCTCGTAGCCGCCCGCGGCGCGCAGCGCGCCGGTGACACCTTCGACGTCGGTGCAGTCGGCGAGCCAGCCCCGCGCGGTGCGGACCAGCGTGTTGGCCGCGCCGACGGCGGCCGCACGCGGCGTCACCTCGTCCGCGTGGTCCAGGGCCGCGCGCTTGCCCGGCATGGTGACCGAAAACCCGGTCCACTCCGGGCCGAGGCGTTCGACCAGGCCCGGGAGTTCCTCGGCGCTCGTCTCGATCCGCTCGTAGGTCCAGCCGGTCAGGCCGAGCGCGGCGAACGCGGCGCCGTGCAGCACCGGGGACAGCGAGTGCGCCACCGGCTTGCCCAGCACCGCGGCCTTCCGGACCTCAGATGACACCGCGGGCCTTGGCCAGGTCCCGGTTGCGGTTGTGCTCGTCGTTGCTGACGGCGAAGCAGGACAAGCCGTTCTTCTCGCACTTGACGAAGAACAGCCATTCGCCGTCCGGCGGCTTCACCGCGGCCTTGATCGCGTCCGAACTCGGCACCGCGATGGGCGTCGGCGGCAGCCCGGTGTTCCGGTAGGTGTTGTAGGCGCCGGATTTCGCCCGGTCGGCTTCGTCCGTCAGCAGCGTCGGCCGGTCCAGCACGTAGTTGACCGTGGAGTCCATCTGCAGCCGCATGTTGATCTTCAGCCGGTTGTAGATGGTCCGCGAGAGCTTGCCGAAGTCGGCCTTCACCGCCTCGCGTTCGATGATCGAGGCGATGATCAGCGTCTGGTACGGCGTCATCCCGGGGCCGGTCGCCTGCGGGCTGAGCCCGGCGTTCTGGATCGCCTCGGCCGAGGTGTGCACCAGCTGCCCGAGCATCTCCTGCGCGGTCGATCCGGGCTTGACGTCGTAGAGCCCCGGCGCGATCAGGCCCTCCAGCCTGCGGTCCTTGCGGTCGGCCTTGTTCGCGGGCTCGATCGCCCAGTCCGGCACGCCGAGCTGCTTCAGGTCCGCCGCGTCGACGGCCTTGCGCAGGTCGTCCGCCGAGACGCAGGTGCTCTTGCCGTTGAGCTGGGCGCACGACGCCTTCGCCATCAGGCTGTACACGCCGGGTGTGACCTTGCCATCGGGCTGGGTGATGTCGTCGAACTGCGTGTACGGCCGGATCTCCAGCTGGCCGACGCGGGCGGCCGCGTCGGTGATCCGGTCGACCGCGCTGGCCCCGGACATGTGCGACTTCATCACGTAGAAGCCGTGCTGGACCCGGGCGAGCTTCGGGTTGCCCTCGCCCGCCTTGACGAAGGCCTTGGTGCTGGCGACAACGCCCGCGGTGGTGAGCTTCGCGCCGATCGCCGACGTCGTGTCGCCGTCGTCGACCTGGAACACCACATCGTCGGTGCCGGCACCGTCGAAGTCGTCGTAGCCGAAGAACCTGTTGAAGCCGTACCAGGCGCCGCCGGCGAGCAGGGCGATCACCGCGATCGCGGCGACCCAGCCGAGGGCGCGCTTGCCCTTCTTCCGCGGCTTTCGCGGCTCTTCGTCGTAGTCGTCGTACTCCTCGTCGTACTCCGACTCGTCGTAGTCGTCGTACTCGTCGTAGTCCGCGTACTCGTCGTCCTCGGCGAGGAGGCCGGGCTCCTCCGGTGGCGTCCTCGGCGGTTCGGCCGGGGGCAGCGGGGCCAGCGCGGGCAGGACGTCGGTCACCGGCTCTTCGCGGGCCGGCGGCGCCGGCGGGCGGCGGCGCGGCTCGGCGCCGGGCTCGGGCACGCCTGCGGAGCGGTCACCCGGCTGGACGGCCCGTCGCACGGGCGGTTCGCGACGCGGGTCGGCATCGGGATCGAGCGCCGCGCGGCGCCGCCGCGGATCGACGGCCTCGGCCGCGTCGGGAGTGGCCCGGCGGCGGACCGGCGGACCGGCGGCCTCCGCCGGCTCGGGTGCCGGGCCACGCCGGCCCGGCGGGGGCTCGGCCGCGTCGGGATCGGCGCGCCGCCGCCGTGCGGGCGCCGGCTCGATCCGCTGGGGCACGGCGCGACGCCGGGGCGGCCCGTCCTCGGCCTCGTCGGGCTCGGGACCCGCGCGACGCCGACGCGGGGCGGGCTGCTCGATCTCGGAGCCCTCATCGGGCTTGGGAGCCCCACGACGCCGGCGCGGAGCGGGCTGCTCTATCTCCGGGCCCTCATCGGGCTCGGGAGCCCCACGACGCCGGCGCGGAGCGGGCTGCTCGATCTCGGAGCCCTCGTCGAGGCCGTGCCGGGCGTGGGCGGCGCGGGCCGGGGCGGCCCGCCGCTCCTGGGGGTCGAGTTCGGCGTCGGCCGGGGTCAGCGTGGCCGGCGGCTCGAGTCGGCGACGGCCGGGCTGCGGCGCGCCGCGGCGCGGGTCGTAGCCCGGCGGCTCTTCCCGCCGGGTCCGGCGCGAAGGCTGGGGCAGGTCGTATTCGCCGCTGGGTGCCTGCCCGCGGCGGGGCGGCAGCTCGTGCTGCCCGCTCGGCGTGCGGCGCGCTTCCGCGGCCCGCGGGTCGGCGCGGCGCGGCGCGGGCCGGGACGGCGGCGGGGTGGCCGCTTCCGGCTCGCGCAGGCGCCGGCGCCCGCGTGGGGGCTCAGGTGGCTGCTCGTTCATCGGTCTCCCTCCCGGGCGCGGTGCGCAGCGACGGCGTCGATCCAGGCCTGCAGGATCTCGACGGCGGCGGCCTGGTCGACCACCGCACGCTGTTTGCGGCCTTTGACCCCGCGCTGGGAGAGGATGCGGGATGCGGTGACCGTGGTCAGCCGCTCGTCACCCAGCCGGACCGGCACGGGCGCTATCCGCCCGGCCAGGCGTTCAGAATACGCGATGGCCAGCTCGGCCGCCGGACCCTGCCGGTTGGCGAGCGTTCGCGGCAGGCCCACGATCACCTCGACCACCTCGTGCTCGGTGACGAGGGCGGCCAGCTGGTCCAGATCACTGTCGTCGGTCGCATCGCGGGAGAGGGTAACCAATGGCGACGCCAGCACGGGGGCCGGATCGCTCAGCGCCACCCCGACCCGGACGGATCCGACATCCACGCCGAGCCGGCGGCCGCGCCCCGGATCGGCTTCTCCTGGCCGGTCCGGGCCGCGGTTTCCGCGGTTAACCAATGCCGGCGATCGCCGAACGGAGGGCGGTGACCGCCTCGGCCGCACCGGCCGGGTTGGTGCCGCCGCCCTGGGCCATGTCGGGCTTCCCGCCGCCGCGCCCGCCGATCTTCTCGGCGAACGACGGCACGAGCTTGCCCGCCGCGATGCCCTTGTCCTGCGCCGCCTTCGTCGTCGCGACGACGAAGCTCAGCTTCTCGCCGGCCGGGGAGAACAGCGCCACCACGCCGGGCCGCGCGCCGAGCCGGCCGCGGATGTCGGAGGCGAGCGCGCGCAGGCCGTTGCCGTCGACGTCCGGGACGACCTCGGCGACGACCGTGACGCCGTTGATCTCCTGCGCCTTGTCGACCAGCGAGCCGGCCGAGCCCAGCACCTGCTGGGTCTTCAGCTGGGCGATCTCCTTCTCGGCGTTCTTCAGCCGGGTCAGGACGTCGTCGATGCGGCCGGGCAGCTGGTCCGACGGCACCTTGAAGGTGTTCGCCAGCTGCGAGACCAGCAGCTGCTCCTTGCGGACGTACTTGAGCGCGTCGGTGCCGACGAGCGCCTCGACGCGGTGCACGCCCGAGCCGATGGAGGCGTCGGAGACGAGCTTGACCAGGCCGAGCTGGCCGATCCGGTCGACGTGGGTGCCACCGCAGAGCTCGCGGGAGTAGTCGCCCATGTCGACCACGCGGACGTCGTTGCCGTACTTCTCGCCGAACAGCGCGACCGCGCCCAGTTCGAGCGCCTTGTCCTTGGTCGTGGTGAAGCTCTGCACCTCGACGTTGGTCTGCAGGTAGTCGTTGACCTCCTGCTCGACCTCGGTCAGCACGTCCGCCGACACCGAGCCCGGCGTGGTGAAGTCGAACCGCATGCGGCCCGGCGAGTTCAGCGAACCCGCCTGCGCCGCGCGCTTGCCGTACGCGCCGCGGACGGCCGCGTGCACCAGGTGCGTCGCGGAGTGCGAGCGCTCGATGGACAGCCGTCGGTGGCCGTCGACCGAGCCGGTGACCTTGGAGTCCAGGCCGATCTCGCCGTCGACGACCTCGACGCGGTGCACGAACAGGCCCGGCACGATCTTCTGGACGTCCAGGACCTTCAGCTCGACGCCGTCGCCGAGCAGCACGCCGGTGTCGGCGACCTGGCCACCGCTCTCGGCGTAGAACGGCGTGCGGTCGAGGACCAGCTCCGCCTTCTTGCCCGCGGAGACGCTGCGGACCGGCTGCCCGTCTTCGAGCAGCGCGACGACCTTGGCCTCGGCCTGCAGGTCGGTGTAGCCGAGGAACTCGGTCTCGCCGTGCTGCTCCAGGACCTTCCGGTACTCCGAAAGGTCGCCGTGGCCGGTCTTGCGCGACGCCGCGTCCGCCTTCGCGCGGGTCCGCTGCTCGTTCATGAGCGTGCGGAAGCCGTCCTCGTCGACGGTCAGGCCCTGCTCGGCCGCCATCTCGAGGGTCAGGTCGATCGGGAAGCCGTAGGTGTCGTGCAGCTGGAACGCCTTGTCGCCGGCCAGCACGTCGCCGCCGCCGCGCTTGGTCTCCTCCGCCGCCATGTCGAAGATGCGCGAACCGCTCGTCAGGGTCGAGAGGAACGCCTCCTCCTCGATCCGGACGACCTCGTTGATCCGGTCGAAGCCGGTGACGAGCTCGGGGTAGGTCGGGCCCATCGTGTCGCGGACGACCTTCGCGAACTCCTGCAGCACCGGGTCCTGCACGCCCAGCAGCCGCGTGGAGCGGATGATCCGGCGCAGCAGGCGGCGCAGCACGTAGCCGCGGCCGTCGTTGCCCGGGGTGACGCCGTCGCCGATCAGCATGACGCCGGTGCGGGCGTGGTCGGCGATGACGCGGAAGCGGACGTCGTCGGCGTGGTTCGCGCCGTAGCGGCGGCCCGAGAACTCCTCCGCGCGGCCGATGACCGGGCGCACGAGGTCGGTCTCGTAGACGTTCTCGACGCCCTGCAGGATCGTCGCGACGCGCTCGACGCCCATGCCGGTGTCGATGTTCTTCTTCGGCAGTTCCCCGATCGGCTTGTGCCCGAGCTTGGGGCTCAGGTCGCCGCGGACGTCCTGCATGAAGACGAGGTTCCAGATCTCGATGTAGCGGTCCTCGTCGGCGACCGGGCCGCCCTCGCGGCCGTACGCCGGGCCGCGGTCGTAGTAGATCTCCGAGCACGGGCCGCCGGGACCGGGCACGCCCATGTCCCAGTAGTTGTCCTTGCCGTCGCGGGCCTGGATGCGCTCGCCGGGCAGGCCGGTGAGCTTGCGCCACAGCCCGGCCGCTTCGGAGTCGTCGTTGTAGACCGTCGCCCAGATGCGGTCCGGGTCGAGGCCGAAGCCGCCGTCGGCCTGGGGCTTGGTGATCAGCTCCCAGGCGGCCTCGATGGCGCCTTCCTTGAAGTAGTCGCCGAACGAAAAGTTGCCGGCCATCTGGAAGAACGTGTTGTGCCGGGTGGTCTTGCCGACCTCGTCGATGTCCGGCGTGCGCACGCACTTCTGCACGGAGGTCGCGCGCGGGTACGGCGGCGGCGCCTCACCGAGGAAGTACGGCTTGAACTGCACCATGCCGGCGTTGACGAACAGCAGGTTCGGGTCGTCGAGGATCAGCGGCGCGCTGGGCACGCGCGTGTGGCCCCTGCCCTCGAAATGGCGCAGGAAGCGGTCGGTGATTTCGTGTGTGTCCACGGGTCAGTCCTTGTGCTGGTGGCGACGAACGGGGTCGGGCGGCGACGGCGGAAGGGTTCCGGGCAGGCCCGGATCAGCCCTCCGCCCGGCGAGCTCGCCGGACCGGGCGCCGGGCGGCAGCGGCGTGCCGTCCTTCGGCGCGGGGCGCGGTGACGCCCGTCCGCTCCTCGACCATGTCGTGCAGCTCCTGTTCCCGCTCGTTCATGCCCGCGCGCACCTCGGCGCCGAACGAACCCACGGCGCCCGCCAGCTCGCGCACGGCGTCCCCCAGGTTCGATGCTAACCCGGCCGGGGTGGCCTGACGAGCGGTTTCGGCGGCCTTGCGGGACAGCACGACGCCGGTGACCACGCCGACGCCGAGCCAGAACAGCCGCTTCACTTCGCGGCCTTCTTCGCGGCCTTCAGCGCGCTCTTCTTCTTGCGCGCCTTGATCGCCTTGCTGAGCCCGTAGGACAGCGCCGCGGTCTTGACCAGCGGGCCGCCCAGGGTCGCGGTGAACACCGACGCCAGCGCGGAGACGTTCCCGGTCACGGCCTGCGCGTTCGACGTGATGCCGTCGACCCGCTCCAGCTGGGCGTTGACGTGCGTGATCGTCTGGTTCGCGCCGATCAGCAGCGGGTCGGTGTTGCTGTTGGTGCGCTCGATCGCCTCGGTGGCCGCGTCCAGCGTCTTGCCGAGCTTGATCAGCGGGATCGCCAGCAGGACGACCAGCACCACGAATGCTCCTGCGGCGATCAACGCGGCGATCTGCCCTGCCGACACGGGCCCTCCTCGGTTCACGGGACTGCGTTTTCGATTTCACGGGTCTTTGGGTGCTGGTGAGGTTACCGCCTGGCCGGGTTCCCGACCGTGTCACCCCGCCGGGCCAGGAAAACGCGTCGCCCGGGGCCGGGGCCGCGCGGTACACCTGGGCGATGGAACACGACAGCGGACCCGGCCGGAGGGTCCTCGCCGGGCCGGGCGGGACCGCGGCCGACGTGCTGGCCGGGCTGTCCGGCGCCGACCTGACCACGGTGCAGCTGGAGATCGCGCGCCGGCGGGCGGCCCGGCTGGCCGGGCCCGACGTGCTGCGCCGCCACCGCGAAGACCGGTTCGCGGCGCCGAGCCCGCTGCCGTTCGCTCTGCTGCGCCGGGTCGAAGACGCCGCGCTCGGCGCGGCCACGGGCTTCGACCTGGTGACCCTGTCACCGCTCGTCCCGCTCGGCACCCATTCGGCGGTGGCCGGGGTGGCCCAGCACCGGGTGGTGCCGACCGGCCGCGGCACCGAGGTCGCCGCCGACCCCACCACCGGCCTGGCCCTGGAGGCGGCGGTCCGGCGCTCGGCGGAGGACGTCGTCCGGCTGGCCGCGGTGCAGCGCGTGGTGCGGGCCCAGCAGGTCCCGGCGGGGCTGTTCGCGCACTTCTCGCTGTTCGGCGCGGTGACGGCCGGCCGGGACGCCGGCGACCTGGCCTTCGAGCGACAGCACCTGGCCGAGCACGCCCGGCTGCTGGCCGCGGCCTGCCGGGCACTGGGCGCGTCCGCGGTCGAGCTGGGCGTGACCGTGCTCGACCCCCGGTTCGAGGGCCTGCTCGACACGGTGCCGGACGTGCCGGTCCACCCGTTCCCGGACCGCGAAGGCGGCCGCGGGTACTACGAGGGCCTCTGCTTCAAGGTGTACGCCTCCTTCGGTGGCGAGCTCGCCGAAGTGGGGGACGGCGGCTTCACGCCGTGGACGCGGAAGCTGCTGGGCAACGCGAAGGAACGCCTCCTGACCAGCGCCCTGGGCGTGGACCGGCTCGCGACGCTCCTCTAACGCTCCTTCACCACCGCGCGGTACAGCGCCGCCATGTCCTCGTCGCCGTGGCCGGCTTCCACCGCCGCCTCCAGGTGGGCCAGCACCGCCTTCGCGCCCGCCACGTCGACGGCTTCGGCCGCCGCCTCCACCACCAGGCGGGCGTCCTTCGCCGCCAGGCCCGCGGGGAAGGACGGCGGGTACTCGCCCGAGAGCATCGCGCCGCCCTTCACGTGCGCGTAGCCGACGTCGAGGCCGCCGCCCTTGATCGTCTCCAGGAACAGGGCCGGGTCCAGGTCCAGCGCGCGGGCGAGGCCGAGGCTTTCGGCCGTCGCGTTGGTCAGCGCCAGCACCCAGGCGTTCAGCACCAGCTTCAGGCGGCTTCCCCGGCCCGCCGGCCCGAGCCACTGCGTCTTCACGGCGACCGCGTCGAACACCGGGGTGGCCTTGGGCCGGGCCTCCTCCGGCCCGGACGCCAGCACCTGCAGCTGCGCCTGCTCCGCGGGCTGCCGGGTGCCGAGCACCGGCGCGTCCACGAACACCACGCCCGCCTTCTCCGCCAGCTCGGCGAGCCGGTCGGTCCAGTCGAGGCCGACCGTGCTCATCTGCAGCCACAACGTTCCCGAAGCAGGCGAAGCGGCTTCGAACGCCTCAGCGACGGCAGGGCCGTCGGCGAGCATCGTCACCAGGGTGTCCGCGCCTTCGGCCGCCGACGCCGCCGAATCGGCGACCGTGGCGAGGTCGGAGAGCGGCTCGGCCTTTTCCCGGGTCCGGTTCCAGACCCGGACCTCGAGGCCCGCCTTGGCGATGTTGGCCGCCATCGGGGCGCCCATGATCCCGGTTCCGAGAAACGCGACAGTCATACCGCCATCGTGCCGAAGCCGGGACGCGCCCGCGCGCTCAGTAGTCACCCAGGAGGCAGAACGGGTGGCCCGCCGGATCGGCGTAGACGCGCCAGCCCCGGCCGCCGAGGTCGGGGTCGAGCAGCCGGCCGCCGTTGGCGAGGACCACGTGGTGCGACTCGCGGAAGTCGTCGACCTCGAAGTCGAGGTGGAACTGCTGCGGGAAGGACGGGTCGGGCCAGCTCGGCGGCCGGTGGTCCGGCGCCCGCTGGAAGCCCAGGACCATGCCGTCCACGTGCAGGGTCGACCAGTCCTCGTCCACGCGCCACCGCGGGTCGGGGCGATCGACCTCCCCGCCGAGCAGGGCCTGGTAGAAGCGGGCGAGCACGAGCGGCTCCGGACAGTCCAGGACGATGCACTGCAGCGTCGCGGGCACGGGCACGCCTCCTGCCGGGGGGGTCGGGTCACCTTCGAGGCGTGCAGCTTACGAAACCCGATGATCTTGACCGCCGCGGCCCGCGAAGGTGATCAGGGTCCGGCGATCCTTCCGCTCGGCTCACCGGTCGCCGCGGATCGTCCGGCGCAGCTTGGGGACGCGATCGGCGAGCGTCCGCTCGGCGCCGCGCTCGGTGGGCTCGTAGTAGTCGCGGCCGACCAGCTCGTCCGGCGGGTACTGCTGCGCCAGCACGCCCTCCGGCACGTTGTGCGGGTACCGGTAGCCCTGGGCGTTGCCCAGCTTCTTCGCCCCCGCGTAGTGCCCGTCGCGCAGGTGGGGCGGCACCGTGCCGGCCAGCCCCGCGCGGACGTCCGCCAGCGCGGCGTCGATGCCCTTGATCACCGAGTTCGACTTCGGCGCCGTCGCCAGGTGCACGGTGGCCTGCGCCAGCGCCAGCCTGCCCTCCGGCATGCCGATGAACTGGACCGCGTGCGCGGCCGCGACCGCCGCCTGCAGGGCCGTCGGATCGGCCATCCCGATGTCCTCGCTGGCGTGCACGACCAGGCGCCGCGCGAGGAACCGCGGATCCTCCCCCGCTTCGATCATCCGGGCCAGGTAGTGCAGCGCGGCGTCCACATCGGACCCGCGGATCGACTTGATGAACGCGCTGATCACGTCGTAGTGCTGGTCGCCGTCGCGGTCGTAGCGCACCGCCGCCTTGTCCACTGTGGACTCGACGATGGCCAGGTCGATCGTCTTGGCCTCGGTGGCCGACGCCGCGTCCGCCGCCGCTTCGAGGGCGGTGAGCGCCCGGCGGGCGTCCCCGCCCGCGAGCCGGACGAGGTGGGCGCGCGCGTCCTCGGTCAGCGTCAGCTCGCCGCCGAGACCGCGCTCGTCGGCGAGCGCGCGCTCGATCAGCTCCGTGATGTCCGCGTCGGTCAGCGGGCGCAGCTGCAGCACCAGCGACCGCGACAGCAGCGGGGACACGACCGAGAAGGACGGGTTCTCGGTCGTCGCCGCGACCAGCAGCACCGTGCGGTCCTCGACCGCGCCGAGCAGCGCGTCCTGCTGGGTCTTGGAGAACCGGTGCACCTCGTCGATGAACAGCACGGTGTTCTCGGCGTTGTACTGGCGCCGCCGCCGGGCCTCCTCGATCACGCCGCGGACTTCCTTGACGCCGGCCGAAAGCGCGGACATCGCGACGAACCGGCGGCCGGTGGCGATCGAAACCAGGTTGGCCAGCGTCGTCTTGCCCGTGCCGGGCGGGCCGTAGAGCAGCACCGACGCCGGCGCGGCGCCCTCCACCAGCCGCCGCAGCGGGGCCCCCTCGCGCAGCAGGTGCTGCTGGCCGACGACCTCGCCGAGCGAGCGCGGCCGCATCCGCACGGCCAGGGGCGAGCTCGCCGGATCCGCCTGCGGTTCGGCCGCGTTCGACTCCGTGCGCTCCGGCGGAGGCGCGATGTCGGTGTTCACGGTGAAGAGCTCGTCCTGTGCCACAGAGATGACGTTAACCGACCGCACCGACAGAACCGCTTGCCCCGGTCCCCTGATCGGCGCTACCGTCGTGTTGACCGGTTGACTAGAAGTGCGATTCCAGTCAATCAGTCAAATGCTCAACGAAACCACAGGTGGAGCCGCATGAGCCATCCCAACCGCGAGCGTGCCGACCGGATCCTGGACGCGGCGGGCGAGCTGCTGCTGCGCATGGGCTACCGCAAGGTGGCGATCGACGACATCGCGCGCGCGGTGGGCATCGGCAAGGGCACCGTGTACCTGCACTGGCGGACCAAAGAGCTGGTGTTCCAGGCGCTGATGATGCGGGAGTCGGCCGATCTGACCGACGAGCTGCTGACCGCGATCAAGGCCGACCCGGCGATGATCCTGCCCCACCGGATGATCCCGGGGTCGTTCCTCATCACCCATCGCCGTCCGCTGGTGATGGCCATCCTGCGCGGCAACGCCGAGATCCTCGGCTCGCTCGGCGACGTCGCCCTGAAGAAGCAGCAGGACGAGCTGGGCGTGCGGTTCGAGGAGGTGATGATCCGGCACGGGCTGATCCGCGCGGACGTCCCCCACCTGAACTACGCGCTCCACGCCGCGACGCTCGGCTTCTACATGGGCGACACGCTTTCGGCCGAGTTCGAGGGCATTCCCCTGCAGGAGAAGGCGGACGTGCTCGCCCACCTGATCCGCACCGCGTTCGAACCGCCGGGGGAGCCCGATCCGGCCGTGGTCGCGGCGGTGGCGGCGGAACTGAGTTCGGCGCTCGAGGAGCTCATCTCGGGCTATCGGCACGGGATCTACGCACACGATCCCGCCAAGGCACCCGGCTGATCCCGGGGCCACACGGGGAAAGGGGCGGAAATGACCACCACGATGGCCGACACCTGGGGACTCCACGAGGCCCAGTTCTGGCTGCGGGGCAAGCAACCGGAGAAGCGCGTCGAGTTCGCCGCGGAGCTGGGGATGTGGAACGTCTACGGGCACCCGGAGATCGAAACGATCCTCCGCGACCCGGCGACGTTCTCGTCCGACACCACACGGCTGGTCCCGAAGGAGATGATGCCGGACCCCGACTACGACATTTCGACGGGCAGCATCCTGCAGCTCGACCCGCCGCTGCACAACAAGATGCGCAAGCTCGTCAGCCGCGCGTTCACCCCGAAGGTGGTGGCGGACCTCGAGCCGAGGATCGCCGCGATCACCCGCGAGCTGCTCGACGCGATCCCGGCCGGGGACCGGCTGGAGCTGGTCGAGGACCTGGCCTACCCGCTGCCGGTGATCGTGATCGCCGAGCTGCTGGGCGTCCCGGCCGGCGACCGGCACCTGTTCAAGGGCTGGGTGGACAAGATGTTCGAGTCCGCCAACCAGGTTTCCCTGGTGCAGAAGGACGAAAAGCAGGACGCGGCGATCCTGGCGTCCCTGGAAGGCCAGAAAGCGCTCGCCGACTACCTCGGCGTGCACGTCGACGAGCGGCGCAGGCAACCGCGGGAAGACCTGCTGACGAAGCTGGTCGAAGCCGAGCTGGACGGCGAACGGCTGTCCCGCTCCGACGTCGTCAACTTCGCGAACATCCTGCTGCTGGCCGGCCACATCACCACCACGATGCTGCTCGGCAACGCGGTGCTGTGCCTCGACACGCACCGGGAGTGGGACGAGCGGGTGCGCGCGGACCGCTCGCTCCTGCCGCCGATGATCGAAGAGTCGCTGCGGTACCTCACGCCGTTCGCGGCGGTGGCCCGCGTGACCATGCGGGAGGTCGAGGTCGGCGGCGTCACCGTGCCGGCCGACCAGATGCTGCTCTGCTGGGTGGCGGCGGCCAACCGCGACGAGCGGGTGTTCCGCAACCCGGACACGTTCGACCCGCTGCGCGCGGAGAACCCGCACCTGGCGTTCGGCCGCGGGATCCACTTCTGCATCGGCGCGCCGCTCGCGCGCCTGGAAGGCCGGGTGGCGCTGGACATCCTGCTCGACCGTTACCCGACGCTGCGCACGATCCCGGGTGAGCCGCCGAAGTTCCAGGTCAACCCCAACATGACCGGAGTGCGCGAACTGCCGCTCACGACGAAGTAGGCCGGTTGCGCCCTGGGCGAAATCGCTCGCCCGGGGCGCTCGGCGTGCCCGAAGGTGGACCGGTGAACGTGGCGGTGCTGGCGGACATCCACGGGGTCCTCCCGGCGCTGGAGGCGGTCCTGGCGGAGCCGGACGTCCGGGCGGCGGAGAAGATCGTGCTGCTCGGCGACCTGCTCGCCGGGCCGATGCCCGTCGAAACCCTCGAGCGGCTCCAGGCGCTCGGCGACCGCGCGGTGTGGGTGCGCGGCAACGCCGATCGCGAGCTGGCCGCATCCGCTCGCACCGGCGGCTCGTTCGTCCCGGACCCGATCTTCCCGTGGGCGGCGAAGCAGCTGCGTCCGGCCGACCTGCCGGTGCTCGACGCGCTGCCGCTGACGGTGACCTTGGACGGCGTGCTGTTCTGCCACGCGACCCCGCGCGACGACACGGAGATCGTGCTCGTCGACAGCCCGCCGGAGCGCTGGGCGGAGGTGCTCGACGGCGTGACCGCGGAAACCGTCGTCGTGGGGCACACGCACATGCCGTTCGTGCGTCTCGCGGACCGGCGGCTGGTCGTCAACCCCGGCAGCGTCGGCATGCCGTACGGGGCAAGGGGAGCGCACTGGGCGCTGCTCGGCGACGGCGTCCGGTTGCGGCGCACGGACTACGACGTCGAGGCGGCGTGCCGGTTCCTCGCGGAGCACTGCGCGTACCCGGACATCGAGGCGTGGGCGGACTTCTTCGTCCGCAACCCGGCTTCGGACACCGAAGCGCTGCGGGTGTTCAGCGGGCGCGGAACGAGTTCCACATGATGGCGGCGGCGTAGGGCAGGAATTCGCGGCCGCGGCGCCAGAGCCACGGGATTCCCTTGAGCACCAGCCAGCCCACGTGTCCCGTGGTGCTCGGCTCGACCCCGCCGCTGCAGGTGAGGCTCACCGGTTCCGGCACGGCGAACCCGGCGTCGGCGAGCAGCCCGGTGAAGCCGTTCGCGAGCATCCGGTGGCCCAGTTCGGAGGGGTGCAGCCGGTCGACGCTCCAGGACGCCAGGTCGTAGGCGCCGGGCAGGCGGTCGAGGTCGAGGCAGGGCACGCCTTCGCGGGCGACGACGTCGTCGATGGCGGCGTTGAGTTCGGCGACGCGGGCGCTGAGAGCGCGTTTCAGCGACGTCGGGAGCCGGAAGACCTTGCTGTGGTCGTGGAAGCGGACGGGCAGCACGGTGGTCCCGGTCTCGCGGAGGCGCCGGATCACCTCGCTGAGATCGGCGCCGACGCGAGCGGCGTCGAAGTCCGGGCGAAGGGTGTCGTTCATGCCGGCGACGACCAGCGCCACATCGGGCCGGTGCGCGACGGCGGCAGGAACCTGTTCGGTGAGCACGCACCGCATCCGCGCCCCGGCGAAGGAGGGGTTGAGGTAGCCGCGCGCATCGACCCCGAGCGCGGCGGCGACCAGCGGACCAACGCCCCGCCAGCCCCCACGCCGCGGGAGGGGATCCCCGAGCCCAACGGCGGTGGAATCCCCGAGAACGGCAAGGCGCCGGGCCCGCGCAGGCGGCGGAACGGCGGCCAGCGGCGGCCGCGACGGTTCGGGCAGGGGGGTGACATCGACGCTCATCACGGTCACGCCACGACCATCGGCCACCCAAACTCACAGCCGGTGAGAAAGAGGTAACGCGCCCACGACACCGCGCCTAATTCTTGACGCCCAGCTCACAGGGCCGGACATGTCCTGTCCGGGGGGGGCACGAAGACGGCGGACATGCCGGAGTCACCCGGCGCGAAGCGCCACCCTCCGACCACACCCCCCTGCCAACCCGATACGCAGCCGCTTCAGCGGACGCCAGGCCGTGTCAAGGCGGGAAAGCGTGCCTTGACACGGCGTGGCGTCCGTTGAAAAATCCGGCGTTCGGGTCGGCGGGAAAACCCCGGCAGACCACCAGAGGCGGACTCACCGAAAAGCGGGATAAAAAGCCAGATCAGCATGCGGCCCCAGCCGGGCCGCCAGCGCCGCGGCGACCCGGGCCGCGAACTCCGACACCGCCGTCATCCGGACGTACCCCGCGTGCTTCGCCAGATCCCGCCACCAGGTCACGAACCCGGCCTCCCGGCTCACCGGCGCCGCGTGCCGGGACAGGTTCAACGCCCCCAGCTCCTCCCCCGTGATCAGCCAAACCCGCAGCAGCTCACTCGACGTCAGGTGCGTCGCGAGGACCTCGTCGTCGGCGAAGGCCGGCCACACCCCGACCACCTCCGCCCGCCACGCCGCGATCATCGCTTCGCTCATCCCCGCCGGCAGGGCCAGTGCGTCCGGCCAGCCGGCGAACGGCAGCCTCAGGTGGGCCGCGTCGACCAGGGCCGAGCGGACGCGGCCGTTCTCGAAGTCGAGGAACCGGACGCCCTGGCCGGTCACCAGGTTGTTGTCCGGGCTCAGCTCGACCGGGCTGAACGCCCGGAAGCCCGGCGCGCGGGACTGTTCGAGGGCCGCCGTCACCTGCGCACGGACCGCGCCGGGCACCGGGATGCCCAGGCGCTTCTTGATCAGCGACGGCACCCGCTCGCAGAGCTCGTCGACGCCGTCGGAGTCGCCCTTCGCCGGGCCGCCCAGGCGCCGGAGCAGCGCGTTGAAGTCCGCTTCCCGGCCGGCCGTGCTCGCGTGCAGGCGCCCCAGCGACCGGGCCCAGGACAGCAGTGCGCGCTCGGCCGCGCGGGAGTCACGGGCGTAGAGCTTGTCCTCCAGCGTCGGCGTGCGGCCGAGGTCCTCCAGCACGAGCACGCGGTCGCGGCCGTCGTGGGCCACCAGCTCCGGGCACATCCGCTCGTCCGGGGCCAGTGCCGTGAACAGCTGGTAGCTGACCGCTTCCTGGGCGAACGGGTCGGCGCCGGACGCCGGCCGGTCCGGGTAGTGCTTGATGACGAGCGTGCGGGGCAGCGCGAACGACGACACCACCCGCGCCCGGATCACCGTGGCCGGCCCGCTCCCCGCCAGGTCCTCGGGCGTGACCAGCGTGATCGCGCTGCCGAACCGGCGTGAAAGAACGGACTCGCCCGCCGCGACGGCCGCGGCGATGGCGAGCTGCTCGGCTCCTGCCCCGACTCCAGCATCGCCGGCGGAGGAGGTGTCGACTGTCATTGTCACCGACCCTACTCGTGACTGAGCAACCATGACTACTGACATCCGGACAAGAAGGGGCATCCCGCCCGGAGACGGGTCACCCGCGTGAAAGCGGACGCATTCCCACCGGGGAACGTTGCCCATTCCGGCGCACGATCAACACAATGGCCGCAGCTGCAACGATTCCGAGAAGGTTGACCAGCAGCTGCCCGACGGACTGGAGGCACCGGCTCCACTCCCCCGCCACGGCCGCGACGACCGCGTAGCCCGCGGCCGGCACCGTGGTCACCGAGATGAACACGCCCACCAGCGCGGCCGACTTCGCCGACGTCATGGCGAGCATCCCCGCGGCGCCGGCGAGCATCGCCACGACCAGCGACGGCGCCCCGACGGAGAACACGAAGTCGACCTCGTTGTGCTGCTGCAGCTCGAACGCCTTCTCGCCGAAGACGTCCGTCGCGTGGACGAGCAGCGTGCCGCCGAGCGTGACCACCATGGCCAGCGGGAAGCCGGCACCCAGCGCGGCCGCGGCCTGCCGGATCAGCTGCCCGTGCCGCAGCACCAGGCCGACGGCCAGCGCCGCGAGGGGCCCGAACTCCGGCCCGACGACCATCGCGCCGACGATCGTCACCGAGGAGTCGGTGAGCACGCCGACGGCGGCGAGCAGGCACGCGATGGTGAGGAACGCCAGGAACGTCACGTTCAGCCGCGACTCCTCACCCGTGCGGCCGAGCAGCTCCTGCCAGACGACGGCGTCGGCCGCCTCGCCCGGCGCCGCCTCCTCCGCCGCGTCGGCGGCGTCGGACAGCGCGGTGTCGAGCGATTCGAGCGTGATGCCGCCGGTGTGGTCGAGGTCGAGCACGCACAGCGCGTCGACGATCTCGTCCGCCGCCTCGCGCGCGATGTCGGCCTCGACCAGGTCACCCGCGGGCTCCACGGCGGCGCCGCGGTGCACGATGAGGTGCGCGGTGCCGGCGTGTGCCCGCAGGATGTCGAGCGCCTCGGCGGTCTTGTCCGGCGGGCACACGGCCCTGAGGTGCAGCACTAGTTCTGGGGGGCGGCCGGTTTCGCGTCGATCCCGGCCTCCTTGCGCTGCTGCGCGGTGATCGGCGCGGGCGCCGCGGTCAGCGGGTCGTACCCGCCACCGGTCTTCGGGAACGCGATGACGTCACGCAGCGAGTCGGCCTTGGCCAGCAGCATGACGATGCGGTCCCAGCCGAACGCGATGCCGCCGTGCGGCGGCGGGCCGAAGGCGAAGGCGTCCAGCAGGAAGCCGAACTTCTCCTGCGCCTCCTCCTCGCCGAGGCCCATCAGGCTGAAGACGCGCTTCTGGACGTCGCCGCGGTGGATACGGATCGAGCCGCCGCCGATCTCGTTGCCGTTGCAGACGATGTCGTAGGCGTAAGCCAGCGCGTTGCCCGGGTCCTGCTCGAACTTGTCGATCCACTCCGGGGTCGGCGAGGTGAACGCGTGGTGCACCGCCGTCCACTTGCCGGAGCCGACCGCGACGTCGTCGCCGATGTCCTCGACCGGCGCGAACAGCGGCGCGTCGACGACCCACACGAACGACCAGGCGTTTTCGTCGATCAGGCCGAGCCGCTTGCCGATCTCGTCGCGCGCGGCGCCGAGCAGCGGCTGCGTCGAAGCGGCCTTGCCGGCGGAGAAGAAGATGCAGTCGCCCGGCTTGGCGCCCGCCGCGGCGGCCACGTTCTCGCGCTCGGTCTCGGACAGGTTCTTCGCGACCGGGCCGCCGAGCGTGCCGTCCTCGTTGACGAGGATGTACGCGAGGCCGCGCGCGCCGCGCTGCTTCGCCCACTCCTGCCACGCGTCGAGCTGGCGGCGCGGCTGGCCGGCCCCGCCGGCCATGACGACCGCACCGACGTAGGGCGCCTGGAACACGCGGAACGGCGTGTCGGCGAAGAACTCCGTCATGTCGGTGATTTCGAGGTCGAAGCGCAGGTCCGGCTTGTCCGAGCCGTACTTGGCCATCGCCTCGTGGTAGGTGATGCGCGGGATGGGCCGCGGGATCTCGTGCCCGATCAGCTTCCACAGCGCGGACACGATGTCCTCGCCGAGCTTGATGACGTCGTCCTGCTCGACGAAGCTCATCTCGATGTCGAGCTGGGTGAATTCGGGCTGCCGGTCGGCGCGGAAGTCTTCGTCGCGGTAGCAGCGGGCGATCTGGTAGTACCGCTCCATGCCGCCGACCATGAGCAGCTGCTTGAACAGCTGCGGCGACTGCGGCAGCGCGTACCAGGAGCCGGGCTTGAGCCGGGCCGGGACCAGGAAGTCGCGCGCGCCTTCGGGCGTCGAGCGGGTCATCGTCGGGGTCTCGATCTCGACGAAGTCCTGGGCGTGCAGCACCTCGCGCGCGGCGCGGCTGACCTCGCTGCGCAGCCGCATGGCCGCGGCCGGGCCGCTGCGGCGCAGGTCCAGGTAGCGGTGCTTGAGGCGGATCTCCTCGCCGACGTCGACCCGGTCGTCGATCGGGAACGGCAGCGGGGCGGCCTCGGACAGCACCTCGAGCTGGGTCGCGAGGACCTCGATCTCGCCGGTGGGGATCTCGGCGTTCGCGTTGCCCTCGGGGCGCTTCGCGACCTCGCCGACGATCTTGACGCAGAACTCGGAGCGCAGCGCGTGCGCGCGCTCGGCCATCTCGCCCTCGCGGAAGACGACCTGGGCGACGCCGCTGGCGTCGCGGAGGTCGATGAAGATGACGCCGCCGTGATCGCGCCGCCGGGCCACCCATCCGGTGAGGGTGACGGTCTGTCCGGCCTGTCCGGCACGCAGGGTGCCGGCGTTGTGAGTGCGGAGCACTGCGACTGCTCTCCTTCGACATGGGGGTTCTCGCCGCTTGAAGGCTAACGAACCACCCACCATACGACGTCGGCAGGCTCGCCAGGCGTGGTGGTCAGAGGACGTACTTGGGCCGGGTCTCCAGCGCCGCGACCAGGCGGTGGGCCTGGGCCAGGTAGGCCGCCACCGGAAAGATGCGCCCGCCGGGGTGCGCCACCAGCCAGCTCGCCGCCGCGGTGGCGGAGGCGAAGAACGGCTGGCCCGCGCAGGCGACGGCCTCGACCCCCGCGAGCCCGAACCCGAGGTCGACCGCCGCGACCACCGCCGTCGGCGGGTCGGTCAGCAGGATCGCCCGGGGCACCAGTTCGATGCGGATGCGCGTGCCGGTGACCGGGCAGATCGCGGCCGCGTGGACGCGCTCGCCGGTCGCGATGGCCAGGAGGAACAGGTCGACCGTGCCGTCCGGGCCCGCGCCGAGGGTGCCCTCGGCCGGTTCGAGGCGGTGGTGGGCGCCGCGGGGAGCCGGGCCGGTCGAGACGAGGTCGCGGTGCAGGGTGAACCCGATCAGTTCGACGAGGCGCCGGGCCTCGGCCGGGGCGACGCCGACGGTCGCGGCGAGCCGGTCGACGCCGACCGGGTGCCGGCCGGCCCGGGTCAGCTTCAGGGCGGCCCAGGCGAGCCGGGCGGCCGCGACGCGGTCGGTCTGCGAAGTCGTCATCGTCCGGCTCCTTCCGGGATCGAACCCTTCGACGTTAGGCGCCGGTGAGGCGGGACGACAACGACACGATCGGACATTTTGCCGCAAACCGAAGACACCGGGCCCCGAACGCCCCGAACGGCCCAGTACGTCACCCGCCGGGTCCACAAGGGACTCCTTCAGAGCAGGCGCAGCTGCTCCGCGGGAGCGGCCCCGGCCGCCGGCAGCTCGGGACCGCGCGCGTCGAAACCGGACTGGCGATCCAGGCCGTGGCGCCGCAGCAGCGGCCCGACCCGCTCCGCGAGCCCCTCCCGGTAGGCCTTCCGCACGTAACTGCCCCGCGCGTACAGCTCCCGGTACCGCGGGACGAGCTCCGGGTGCGAGCCCGCCAGCCAGCGGCCGAACCACTCCCGCGCCCCGGGCCGCAGGTGCAGCGCGAACGCCGTGACACTCGTCGCGCCGACGTCGGCGAGCTGGGCGAAGAGGGCGTCCAGCGCTTCTTCGGAGTCGGTCAGCCACGGGAGCACCGGCGCCACCAGCACCGAGCACGGCAGCCCGGCCTCGCGCGCCTTGCGGACCAGCTCCAGCCGCGCCCGCGGGCTCGGGGTGCCGGGTTCGAGGCGGTGCTGCAGCTCCTCGTCGAGCAGTGCGATCGATACCGCGAGCCCGACCGGCACGTCCCGGGCGACGTCCCGCAGCAGCGGCAGGTCCCGGGCCAGCACCGTGCCCTTGGTCAGCACCGACAGCGGCGTGCCGGACCTCGCCAGCGCGGTGATGATGCCCGGCATCAGCCGGTAGCGGCCCTCGGCGCGCTGGTAGGGGTCGGTGTTGGTGCCCATCGCGACGTGCTCCCGCCGCCACGACGGCTTCTTCAGCTGCGCGGCCAGCACCTGCGGGGCGTTGACCTTGACGACGACCTGCGTGTCGAAGTCGCGGCCGGCGTCGAAGTCGAGGTAGGTGTGGGTGTTCCGGGCGAAGCAGTTGTGCGAGACCATGCCGTCGGCCACGAAGTCGCCGGTGCCGGTGGTGATGTCGAACAGCGGCAGCTGCAGGCCGAGCGGTTCGATCGCCTCCACGCGGCGACGGCTCGAGCCGATCGCCGCGCCTTCCAGCGACCGCTTCCACGGCACGGCGGGGTTGCTCACGTGGAAGAACCGCAGCACCTCGCCGACGCCGCCGAGCAGCCGGATCTCCTGCCGCGTCGGGAACTTCGGCACCTCGTCGAGCTGGTGGGCGAAGCCGAAGCGGGCGAGCGCGGCGGTGAAGGCGTCGGCGATCTCGGGCTCGTCGTGCGCGACCGCGAGGACGCCTCGGCCGTAATCGCCCGCGAGGTCGAAGACGCCGGCGAGGAACCCGCGCTGCCAGTGGGCGTCCGGATCCGGCGGTACCTTGAGAAACCCGACCGACGCCCCGAAGTCCGGCAGGTAGGCCAGCGCCCGCGCGGCGGCGTCCGGCTCCGCGGCGAACCCGCCGGAGCGCAGCATCCCGCACAGGTAGCCGGCCCGGTAGCCGAGCGTCTCGTCGGGCGTCGGCGCGAACCGGCCGACCCCGATCAGCTCGGTGCCGGGCTCCAGGTGCGGCCGCTGGGCGGCGCCGAACTTGCTGCCGGTGACGTGTTTCCAGCCCTTGCTCGTGAGGAACCGGTGATCGCCGCCGGCGACGAGCCGGGTGCCGTCTTCGAGGGTCACGCGGTAGGCGGCGCGCAGCGTGGTCCAGTGCGCCTCGACCCGGGTCGGCACCAGCCGGCGGGAGGCACCGTGGCCGCGGGTGCCGTAGATCTCGTCACCGACCTTGAGATCGGACAACGCCTTCGTGCGGCCGTCGGCCATCAGGATCCGGGTGCCGCCTTCGAGGCAGTAGGTGCAGGCGTGCGAGCAGCCCCGGTAGGGGTTGACGGTCCAGCCGAAGGGCACGCCGGAGCCGGCGGGCACCTTGTTCAGCACCGACCGCGCGTGCACCTCGTGAAAGGTGACGCCGTCGAATTCCGGTGACCGCACCGATCGCACCAGGCCCTCGAGCCCGGGCAGTGCCGGTTCACCTTCCGCTGTCCGCTGCCGATCCCATCGCACGGCGTCAGTCGAACATATGTTCTAGACGAGTGTCAAACCGGTTCGGGGCAAGCGGATCACGTGGTGCCGGTGGTGTTCGTGGGTCCCGTGGGACGGCACGGCAACCGGGTGAACCCCGGGCCTCGGCGTCAACCGCCCGCCCTGGCCGGGCGTGTGCGCCGCCGGGAGCCCCGGAACGCCCGGGGTCCGCCCGAGAGGAGAACCTCGATGACGTTCCTGCGACGAGCCGCGCGGAGCGCGGCAGTGGCGGCCGGGATCGCGCTCACGATGGCGATGGCGCTGGGCACACCGGCCGAAGCGAACCCGAACGGCGGCGCCCGGTTCGACGGTGGACGGGCCGCGGCGGCACCTGCCCAGCCCGCGGGTACCAGTCCGACCGTCCGCATCGCACCGATACCCGACGACGGCCGGGTCAACTGTTTCAACTACGTGGGCACGTTCAGGCAGGACACGGGCGTCTGGGTCGTCGGATGGCAGGGCGGCAGCACCTACGAGTGCTTCGGCATTGCGCCCGACCGCACGATCTGGCACGCGTGGCCCGGTTCCGGCGGCTGGAAGCCCATGCCCGGCAACGGCCGCGCCGACTTCATCTTCGACGCCTGGGACAACACCGCCGGGGATCGCCGGATCACGGTCTACGTGACGGCCATCTCCACGCCCTACTGCCAGAACTACTCCCGCAGTGGCGGCTGGACCGGCCATTGGTACCCCTGCACCCCTTGAGGGGCTGACGGCCGGCCGCGGGTGCGGGGCCCCGCACCCGCGGCGGGCCGATCGCGCGGACCGGGTGCCCGCAACCTCAGGAAAACCGCTCCAGCGCCCGGATCTTGTTGGTCGCGTCCAGGGCCGCCACCTTGTACGCCTCCGACAGGGTCGGGTAGTTGAACACCGCGTCGACGAGGTAGTCGACCGTGCCGCCGCAGCCCATCACCGCCTGTCCGATGTGGACCAGGTCCGTCGCGCCCGTGCCGAAGACGTGCACGCCGAGGAGCTTGCGGTCCGTCGTGGACACCAGCAGCTTCAGCATCCCGTAGCTGTCTCCGGTGATCTGGCCGCGCGCCAGCTCGCGGTACCGCGCGATGCCGACCTCGTACGGCACCGACGACGACGTCAGCTGGGCCTCGGTCGCGCCGACGTAGGAGATCTCGGGGATCGTGTAGATGCCGATCGGCTGCAGCGCGCCCAGTTCGTGCGCCGGCTCGCCGAACGCGTGGTACGCCGCGAGCCTGCCCTGGTCCATCGACGTCGCCGCCAGTGCCGGGAAGCCGATCACGTCGCCGACCGCGTAGATGTGCGGCACCGGGGTGCGGTAGTTCTCGTCGACCACCAGCCGGCCGCGCTCGTCCGCGGCCAGGCCCGCCGCCTCCAGGTTGAGCTCGCCGGTCATGCCCTGGCGGCCGGCGGAGTACATGACGCCGTCGGCCGGGATGCGCTTGCCGCTGACCAGCGTCGTGATGGTCGCGTGGTCGGACACCGCCACGTCCGCGACCTTCTCGCCGAAGCGGAACGTGACGCCGAGGTCGCGCAGCTGGAACTTGAGCGACTCGACGATCTCCGGGTCGCAGAAGTCGAGCATGTGCTCGCGCTGCTCGACCACGGTGACCCGCGAGCCGAGTGCGGCGAACATCGACGCGTATTCGATCCCGATCACCCCGGCGCCCACCACGACCAGCGAAGACGGGATCTGCTCGAGCCGCAGGATCTCGTCGGAGTCGAGCACCCGGGCGGCGTCGAAGTCGACCTGCTTCGGCCGCGCGGGCCGGGTGCCGGTGGCGATCACGACGTGGTCGGCCGAAAGCGTGCGCCGGTCGCCGCGGTGCCGGCCTTCGACCAGCAGCGTGTGCGGATCGGTGAAGGAGCCGAGGCCGTCGACCAGGTCGATGTGGTTGCGCATCAGCTGCGCGCGCACGACCTGGACCTCGCGCCCGACGACGTGCTGGGTGCGGGCGAGCAGGTCGGCGATGGTGATGTCCTGCTTGACGCGGTAGCTCGCGCCGTAGAGCTCGCGCTGGTTCATGCCGGTCAGGTAGAGCACGGCTTCGCGCAGCGTCTTGGACGGGATCGTGCCGGTGTTGACGCACACCCCGCCGACCATGTCGTGCCGGTCGATGACCGCCACCTTCTTGCCGAGCTTCGCCGCGGCGATCGCGGCCTTCTGCCCGCCGGGGCCCGAACCGATGACGATGAGGTCGTACTCGTGCTCGCTCACGACGTCGAGCCTGCGCACCCGGCGGTCCGGGCGCAACCCCCCACCGGTGAAGATCCGCGCACGGCCCCGCCGAGGGGCTAGCGTGTCCGGGTGCTGCGCGTCGCGCTGCTGGGCGAGCAGGTGATCGCCGACGACGAGTCCGGCGCCGTGCTGACGCGGTCGCCGCGGTCGGTCGCGCTCGTGGCCCACCTCGTCCTGCACGCCGGCCGTGCGCAACCCCGGCGGCTGCTGGCCGGGCTGTTCTGGCCCGACTCCACCGACGCTCAGGCATTGACCAACCTCCGCCGCGAGCTGCACCAACTGCGCCGCGTGCTCGGCGACCCGCCCTCGCTGACCGTCACCGGGCAGGACCTGTGCTGGCGGGACTCGCCGCCGAGCCGCGTGGACGTCCGGGAGTTCGCCGTCGCCCACCGGGCCGCGCTGGCCGCCGTCGACCCCGGTGAAGCCGTCGCCCACGCCCGGGCCGCGCTCGCGGCCTACCGCGGCGAACTGCTGCCCGGCCTGACCGACGACTGGGTCCTGGCCGCCCGCGCCGAGCTCGAACGCCAGTGCGTCGAACTGTGCGACCTGATCGGCCGGACGCCGTCGGGCGACCCCGCCACGGCGCTCGCCACGGCCCGCCGCCGGATCGCGCTGCGCCCCCTCGAAGAGACGGGTTACCGGACGCTGATGGGGCTGCAGGCCGAGGCCGGGGACCGGGCGGGCGCGGTGAGCACCTACCACCGGTGCGCGTCGGTGCTCGAACGCGAGCTCGGCGTCGTCCCGGCCGAGCCGACCCGCGCGGCGCTGCGGCGGCTGCTGGCCCGGCCGGACCCCGAGCCCCGGCGGCCGGCCGCACCCGGGCTCGTCGGCCGCGCCGCGGAGCTGGCCCGCCTCGGCGAGCTCTGGCGGACGGCCGCGGCGGGCCGCGCCGGGGTCGTCCTGGTGCGCGGTGACGCCGGGGTCGGCAAGACCCGGCTGGTGAGCGAACTGGCCGGGCAGGCCCGAGCCGAGGGCGCGGTCGTGGCGGCCGGCCGGTGCTTCGGCACGCCGGGCCGGCTCCCGCTGGCGCCGGTGGCCGACTGGCTGCGCACCCCGGCCGTGCAGAAGGCGGCGGCGTCGCTCGACCCGGTGTGGCGCGCCGAGGTCGACCGGCTGCTGCCGGCCACCCGGACGGCCGGCGGTGGGCACGTGGCCGTCGAAGCCTGGCAGCGCCTGCGGTTCTTCGAGGGACTGGCCCGGGCGCTCACCGCCGGCGGGCGGCCCGTCCTGCTGGTGCTCGACAACGCGCAGTGGTGCGACGAGGAGACGGGCGCGTTCCTCACCTTCTGCCTCGGCCTGCTGCCGGACGCGCCGCTGCTGGTCGCCGCGACCCTGCGCGACGGCGACCCCGGCCCGGGCGGCGCGGCCTGGACGGCCCAGCTGCGCGACGACGGCAGGCTGACCGAGCTGCCGCTGCGCCCGTTCGACGCCGCCGGCACGGCCCGTCTCGGCGAAGCGGTGGCTGGGCGTCCACTGTCCACTTCGGACCGCGACCTGCTGCACGCGGCCACCGGCGGCTACCCGCTCTACGTCGTCGAAGCCTTGCGGGCGCACGATTCCCCGCCCGCCGAGGGGCTGGCCGCGGTGCTGCGGACGCGGCTGGAGCAACCTGGCCCGGCCGCGCGCGAGATCGCCGGGCTCGCCGCCGCGGCCGGCCGGGACGTCACCCTCGAGCTGCTCACCGAGGCGAGCGACCTCGACGCGGACACCGTCGTCGACGCCGTGGACGAGCTGTGGCGCCGCCGGATCGTGCGCGAGTTCGGCGGCGGCTACGACTTCACCCACGACCTGCTGCGCGAGACCGCCTACCAGCAGGTCAGCCCGCCACGGCGGTGGCTGCTGCACCGGCGGCTGGCCCAGGGCCTGGAGCTGCTGCACGCCGGGGACACCGACGCCGTGGCGGCGCAGCTGGCCGAGCAGTACGCCCGCGGCGGCCGCCCGGACCGCGCCGTCGCCCACTACCGGCGGGCAGCCGCCGTCGCCGCGAGCACGTTCGCCCACGCCGAAGCGATCCGGCTGCTGCGGGAAGCGCTGGACCTCGTCCGCGCCCGCCCGGCGAGCGGCAACCGCGACCGGGACGAGCTGGCCGTCCTCGAAGCGCTCGCCGGTCCCCTCAACGCCCACCAGGGCTACTCGTCCCCCGAACTGCAGCGCACCCTGGAGCGTTCGCTCGCGCTCGCCGAAGCGCTGGGCGACGAGGAGGCCACGCTCACCGCGCTGCTGGAGCTGTGGTCGTCACGGTTCGTCCAGGGCCGGACGGTCCAGGCGTACGAGGCGGCCGAACGCGCCCTCGGGCTCCTCGCGCCGGGCACCAGCGCGGCGCAGGGCGGCTCGGCGCACTTCATCGTCGCGGGTTCGTCTTTGAGCCTCGGGCACGACCCGGCCGAGGCGCTGCGGCACTTCGACCTGGGCGCCGAACGCACGCGCGGCGCGTCGTCGTGGCCGATCGGCACCCGCCCGGACGTCCACGGACCGGCCTGGGCGGCCCACGCCCACTGGCTGCTCGGGCACGAGGACACGGCGGTGGCGTGGCGATCGCCCTCGCCCGCCGGATCGACCACCCGTACAGCCTGGCCATCGCGCTGGCGTACGCCGGGATCACCCACCAGATGCGCCGCGACCGCCGGGCACTCGGGACGGCGGTGGCCGAGCTGACGACGCTGTGCGACCGGTACGGCTTCGCGTACTACCGCGAGTGGGCGCTGGTACTGGGCGGCTGGGCCCGCGGCGGCGCGGCCGGGCTGGCCGCGGCGCAGGAGGGGGTCGCGAACCTCAAGGCGGAGGGGGCGTTCGCCCGGATGCCGTACTGGCTTTCGCTGGTCGCCGAGCTGTCGGCCCCGGAGGCGGCCCGCGCGACGCTGGACGCGGCGCTGGCGGCCGGTGAAGCCCGCGACGACCGCTGGTGGCTGCCGGAGGTCCTGCGGCTGCGGGCGGCGCACGACACCGACCCGGTCCCCCGGCTGCGGGCGGCCGCGGAGCTGGCCCGCACCCAGGGCAGCACCGCCCTGCGGCGGCGGGCGGAGGCGGACCTGGCCTGACCGGGGCGAACGAACCGAACGCTGCGCGAACGGCGGCTGCCTACGTTCCCTCCGGTACCGCAAATCCGAGAGGGGCCACCATGACCACCACCGCCTTGCCGCACGAGGAACTGGCCGCCGCGCTGCGCGGGGACCTCGTCACGCCGGCCGACCCCGGCTACGACCAGGCCCGCGCCGTCTACAACGCCATGATCGACAAACGGCCCGCGGCGATCGCCTACTGCCGGGACGCCGCCGACGTCGTGGCGTGCGTCCGCTACGGGCGCGCCCGGGGCCTGGACCTCGCCGTGCGCGGCGGGGGCCACAACGCGGGCGGCCTCGGCGTCGCCGACGGCGCGCTCGTCATCGACCTGTCGCGGCTGCGCAGCACCACTGTCGACCCCGTGCACCACACCGTCCGCGCCGACGCCGGCTGCACCTGGGGCGACGTCGACCACGCCACGGTCGCGTTCGGCATGGCGACGCCGTCGGGCATCGTCGCGTCCACCGGCGTCGCGGGCCTGACCCTCGGCGGCGGCATCGGCTACCTGGCCCGCCGCTTCGGCCTGACGGTGGACAACCTGCTCGGCGCGGACGTCGTCCTCGCCGACGGCACCTTCGTGCACGCGTCGGAGTCCGAGCACGCCGACCTGTTCTGGGCCCTGCGCGGCGGCGGCGGCAACTTCGGCGTCGTCACGTCGTTCACCTTCCGATGCCACGACATCGGCGAGCACGGCGTGGTCATCGGCGGCCCGGTGCTGTACGACCTGGCCGACACCCCGGACGTGCTGCGCTGGTACCGCGAGCTGCTGCCGTCGCTGCCCGAGGAGCTGAACGGCTGGTTCGGCCTGCTGACCGTACCGCCCGCACCGCCGTTCCCGGAGCAGCTGTGGGGCCGCAAGGCGTGCGGCATCATCTGGTGCTACACGGGCTCGCACGACAAGGCGGAGGAAGTGCTGGCGCCGGTCCGCTCGTTCGGCTCGCCGCTGCTGGTCGGCTTGCAGGACATGCCGTACACGGCGTTGCAGGGAGCGTTCGACGCGCTGTACCCGGCCGGCTTGCAGTGGTACTGGCGCGCGGACGTGTTCCACGAGATCTCCGACGAGGCGATCGCCATCCACCTCGAGCACGGCGCGGACCTCCCGACGATGCATTCGTCGATGCACCTGTACCCGATCGACGGCGCGGCGAGCCGGGTCGCCCCGGACGCGACGGCGTTCCCCCACCGCTCGGGCGGCTGGTCGGGCGTGATCGTGGGCGTCGACCCCGCACCGGAGAAGGCGGAAGCCATCTCGCAGTGGACCCGCGACTACTGGGAGGAGCTGCACCCGACGTCAGCGGGCGGGGCGTACGTCAACTTCATGATGGAGGAAGGCCAGGACCGCGTCCGCTCATCGTACGGGGGCAACTACGACCGGCTGGCCGCGGTGAAGCGGAGGTACGACCCGGAGAACGTCTTCCACGTCAACCAGAACATCCGCCCGGCGTAGAACCGGGGCTGACAGCGCGGCCAGGCCACACGGCACCCAGGCCCCCCGCAACCCCGATCCGAAGCCAGAACACGGCCGGCGACGCCGTGTCAAGGCACGTTTTCCCGCCTTGACACGGCGTCGCCGGCCGTAGTCACAATCAGGCTTCGGGGTGGCGGAAACCAGAAAGCCATTCAAGGTGCCGGAAACAAAGGCTCTTCGGGACAACCATCATCCCCGCCCAAGGTATTCATCGGCATCGATGCGAAGCCCACCGTCATAGTGGATCACCGTGAGCACGTGCCGTTCAACCACCGCTCGCCCGCCCGCGGCCACGCAGGTTCGGCCCGATCAGCGGCCACCCCGCCGTGGTATCCGGCATCGAGCGGTAGTACCCGACGACAAAGCCGGCCAGCTCGGTCGCGGAGTCCTCCGGAGCCGGGGCGGACCGAGCCGGTCCACCGGGTGCGGCGCCGGAGGCGGCCGGCCGCGCCACGCCCGCAACGGGCGGCGAGCACGGCCACCAGTCCTTGTCACCCGCGACGGCCAGGTAGGCCGGCACCAGGGCGACGACTGCGGCGATGGCCCCGATCCTGGTGAACAAGCCTTCTTTCGGCAACGCGGCTCCCAGCGGTCCGTCAGCGCGGTACGCCCGCAGGAGTCGCCCTCGAGAAAACCGTCGTTACGGCCACCGCGGTGGGCGAATCACGAACGGAGGGCGCCGCGGCGCCGCTGCCAGTCGGTGACCACGTCCAAACCGGACTCGATCTCCTCGGTCAGCAACGCCCCGAGCTGCGCGGCGACATCAGCACCCAGCAGCTCCCCCACCCGCTCCAGCAGCGACAACGCCTCCCACGGCGACGCAGCGAGCGAACCGACAGCAACTCCCGCCTCCGGAGACCTCAGCCCCTCCTCCAACCCGAACCGCCCAGCCGCCAAAAGCGCGGCGACCACAAGATGCGGCTGAGCGTCCGCACCGGCAAAGCGGAACTCCAGGCGAGGACTCGACGAAGGCCCGGCAACGCGCACCGAAGCGGTCCGGTCATCATGCCCCCACCGAACCTCCCGCGGCGAGAACGGCGCTGTCCGCAGCCGGACATACGAGTTCCACGTCGGCGCCCACACCGCCGTCAACGCCCGCGCGTCGCGCAGCACCCCGGCCAGGAACCCACCCAGCAGGTCCGGCGCAGAGCCATCCACAGTGGACAGAGACAGGTGCACGTGCCCGGAATTCCCCTGCCCCGGCTCAGGCGCCGCCAGGTAGTCCGCGGTGACACCATGGCGCGCGGCCGCCCGCCGCACGACCAGCTGCTGCAGCAGAACATCATCACAGGCCGCCAGAGCATCGCGGTGCCGCAGCACGATCTCGTACTGCCCCGGGTGGCACTCGGCCCGCGCCGACTCGACGCCGAGCCCGGCGTCGGCCAGGTCCGTCCGCAGGTCACGCAGCAGCGGCGCGAGCCGTTCGGTGCCGCCGAGGGCGTAGTCGACGCCGTGTGCCGTGAGCGGTACCCCGAGCGAGTCCCGGAACACGACCTCGTGCTCGATCCCCACCGACGGCACCAGCCCCAGCCCCTCCAACGCCGCGAGCTGCCCGCGCAGCACCTCGCGCGGCGCCAGTTCCGCGACGGCTCCCGACGGCCACTCGGCGTCGCCCACGACCGCCCACATCCGGTCACCCAGCGGGATCGCCGAAGCCGCGTCCGGCCGCACCCGCACGTCGCCGAAGCCTTCGAGGTACCCGCCCAGCACGCCGGCCGCCGGCAGCGGATCGCGCGACGGCGTCCACGCGAAAACGTAGCTGCAGATGCCGTAGCCGTCTTCGAGCACCGAAGCGGCGAACGGCGCGCCGAGCTCCACCGCGGCGAACCGGGCGTGCGGGTCGGGCACCAAGAGGAGCAGCCGGGCGCCGTCCTCGGCGAGCACGCCGCGCAGCACCGCCTCCCCCGCGGTGGCCGCCGCGCGCCGGACGGCCAGTGACCGCGGACCCGCCGGCCGCGCGAACGCCGTCACCAGGCGCCGCCCGGATCCGGGGCGTGCAGCGGGTTCGGCACCCGGCCCCAGCGGACGTCGAATTCGTCGTCGCGCTCCACCTTGTCGAAGCCCTGCCCGGCGAAGTGCTCCCGGTTGAGCGTCACGCGCTCGACGTCCGGCGCGAACAGGCGGCACGCGTCGAAGCGCGCGGCCACGTCCGGGTTCTCGTCCCGGTAGCGGACGGCGATCTCCCGGACCGGCGCCCAGAACGCCGCCCGCGGCAGGCCGAGCTCGTCGAGCAGGACCTCGGCCCAGAACCGGAACTGGCCGGAGAGCACCGAGCTGAACAGCGACTGGGCCAGCAGGTGCGCGGGCCAGCGCAGCATGTCCGCCGCCGCCTCGGGCGGCAGCGACTCGTAGCTGTCCAGCTGCTCGTCGAGCAGGTCGACACCCTGGGCGAAGTCCTTGATCAGCACCCGCTGCGGCAGCCCGGCGTCGTCGACCACCAGGACGAGGTTCTGGCCGTGCGGGCAGAACCCGACGCCGTGGCGCAGCAGCCACTGCAGCAACGGCGTGAGCACCAGGTCGAAAAGACGGGCCAGCCACGCTTCCGGGTCCCGGCCGCCGATCAGGTGCGCCAGCACCGAGACGCCGTCGGGGCCGCGGTACGGCAAGGCGGCGAACGAAATCGCGCGCTCCCCCGCCGCGAGCCGGATGGGCTCGCGCCACAGCGCGCCCAGGGTTTCGTGGAACCGGTACGGCAGCTCTTCGAGGTGCCCGAACAGCGGGTGCTGCACCGACACGCTCGCGACTTCGCCCAGCAGCCCGAACCGGTACTTCTCCGTCAGCAGCGGGTCGGCCGCGCTGATCCGGCGCAGCCACGTCGTCACCGACGGCCCGGCGAGCGTGGCCGCGGAGTTGAGCCCGCGGTAGACGAGCGTGTTCCGCACGGACACGGCGGTCTTGACGTCGTGGCGGCCGGGCGTGCCGACGTTCGCCAGCGTCCGGACCGTCTGGTGCGGGCGGTAGGCGTCGGCGCTCTCCCCGAGGTCGATCACCACGCCGGTGGCGAGCTCGGCGGCGTACAGCGTGCCGAGGATTTCGTCGGCCTGCCACGGGTGCACGGGCACCCAGACGTAGTCCCCGGGCGCCTTCGCGGCGAACTCCTCGCGCAGTTCGCCGAGTTCGGCGGCCAGCAGCGCGTCCCGGCTCAACCCGTCGACGCAGCGGAATTCGGCGTGGTCCGGGTGCACGGCGAACCAGCGCAACCGGAGGTCCTCGCCCGACTCGGGGGCGTACCGGGCCCGGTCGCGCGCGGAGAACCCGACGCGGCCCTTGTTGAGCACGAGCCGCGGGTGGCCGGTGAGGTGCCCGTCCGCGACGTTGTAATCCATCGTGGACAGCTCGGCCGCGGTCGGGGCGCGCCGCAGCCGGGCGGCCTCGTTGGCGACCGTCGAGGTCAGCTCCGCGAGCACGTCGGCCAGCCGCAGCCCGGTCAGGCCCAGGACTTCGCGGGCATCCACGACGAGCGTGCGCGGGTCGGTGACCGGTTCGCCGGACCGGCGGGCGCTGCCCGGTTCGACCGTCCAGGCGTCGAAGGCGCCGCGGCGGGCCCGGAACGTGTAGCCGGCGCCGGGCAGCTCCAGCCGGTACTCCTCGCCGTCGGCGACCGGCTCCAGCATGTGCTCGTAGGACAGTTCGCCGAGCATCTTGTGCGTGATCAGGGCGCCGGCCGCGCGCCAGGCGGCCGCCTCATCCAGGGTCACTTGTCCTCCAGGCCGAACGTGGTGAACGCGGTGCGGTCGGGCAGCTCGTGCACGGACTTGCCGCACACGGCGTTGAGGATCACGGCCGCCCGCCACGCGCCGAGACCGAGGTCGGGGGCACCGGGCCCGTGCGTGTGCCGTTCGGCGTTCTGCACGAACAGCGACCCGGGCACGTCGAGCGCGACGCGGTAGTCCGCGCCGACTTCCAGGCGGCCCCGCCGGTCGCGGCGGACGGCGTCGCCGAGCCCGGCCAGCAGCGGCCCGGTCGGCGCCTCCGCGTACCCGGTGGCCGCGACGACGGCGTCGGTGCGCAGGGTGGCCCCGCGGCCCTGCTGGACGTGCCGGACGCCGAGTTCGATCGCTTCGTCCGCTGTGGACGCGGAGACGACTTCGACGCCGGGGGTCAGCACGGCCCCGGGTGGCCCGGTGATGCTGCGGCGGTAGAGCTCGTCGTGGATCGCGGCGATCGTTTCGGTGTCGATGCCCTTGTAAAGCTGCCACTGCGTGGGCAGCAGCCGGTCGCGGACCGCTTCGGGCAGTCGGTGGAAGTACGCGGTGTAGTCCGGCGTGAACTGCTCGAGCCCGAGCTTCGAATACTCCATCGGCGCGAACGCGGGCGTCCGGGCCAGCCAGCGCAACCCGTCCACAGTGGATCGGCTCCGCAGCAGGTCGAGCACGACTTCGGCCCCCGACTGCCCGGAACCGACGACCGTGACGCTGCCGGCCGCGAGGAGTTCCTCCCGGTGCGTCAGGTAATCGGCCGAATGCAGCGCCAGGACGCCGGGATCGGCGACGAGGTCCCGCAGCGGTTCCGGCACCGACGGCACCGAGCCGACGCCGAGCACGACGTGGTCCGCGAGGACGGGCTCGGCCCCGGCGATCGTGAGTTCGAAGGCGTCGCCGGCCCAGCGGATCCCGGTCACTTCGTGCCCGAAGCGGCACGACGGCAGCCGCGCGGCGGCCCAGCGGCCGTAGTCGTCGTACTCCACGCGCGGCGGGTGGAACCGCTCGGCGAAGTAGAACGGCAGCAGCCGCCCGCGGTCGCGCAGGTAGTTGAGGAAGGAGAACGGGTTCGTGGGATCGACCAGTGTGACCAGGTCGGCCAGGAACGGCACCTGCAGCGTCGCGCCCTCGACGAGCAGGCCGGGGTGCCAGCGGAACTCCGGGCGGGCGTCGAAGAAGACCGCGTCGAGGCCGTCGACTCCGGCGGCCAGCGCCGCGAGGGAGAGGTTGAACGGCCCGATCCCGACGCCGGCGAGGTGGTGGCGCCTCACGAAGCGACCGGGCTTTCCCGGCCGGCCACGAGCTCGGCGCCGGCCGTGGCGGCGATCCGGTCGAGCAACGGGAGGTAGTCGCCGGCGGTGGCGTGCGGGTGCAGCAGCGTCAGCTTGAGCCACAGCTGGTTCGCGCCGCCGGGCCCGGTCGGCAGCGCGGCCCGGCCGATGACGGCGGTGCCCGCTTCGAGGAGCGCGCGGCGGACGCGCGCGACGAGCTCGTCGCCGCCCGCCTCGTCGGCGACGACCGGCCGCAGGACCACGGTGGACAGTTCGGGCGGCCCCCAGAGCCGCAGGCCCGGGTGGTCCTCGACGCGCCGGGCGAGCTCGGTGGCGGTGGCGCAGCAGCGTTCGACGAGCGCGCCGAGGCCGTCGGTGCCGAGCGCGTGGACGGTGACGGCCATCCGGAAGGCGTCCGGCCGCCGGGACGTCCGGATGGAGCGGCCGAGCAGGTCCGGCAGGCCGGCTTCGGTGTCGTCGTCGGCGTTGAGGTACTCGGCGCGGACGGTGAGCGCGCCGAGGTCGGCGGCTTCGCGGGCGGCGAAGAGCCCCGCGGCGACCGGTTGCCAGCCGAACTTGTGCAGGTCGAGCGCGACGGAGTCGGCGAGGTCGAGCCCGTCGAGTTTGGCCTTGAGCGGTTCGCTGCACAGCGCCATGCCGCCGTAGGCCGCGTCGACGTGCAGCCGGGCCTCGTGCCGGCGGCAGATTCCGGCGATCTCGGGCAGCGGGTCGAGGGTGCCGGTGTTGGTGGTCCCGGCGGTCGCGACGACGACGCAGCCGGGGGTGAGGACGGCGGCGAGGGCGTCCGGGAGCATCCGGTCACCTTCGCACGGGACGACGATCGGGGCGGGCAGGCCGAGCAGCCAGGCGGCGCGGGCGACGCTGTGGTGGGCGTTGGCCCCGCAGACGGGCTGGACGATGCCGTTTTCGCGGGCGAGGAGCAGGCCAAGGAGGTTGGATTCGGTCCCGCCGGTGGTCACGACGGCGTCGGGGTGAGACGCGTCGGGGTAGCAGAGCCGGGCGATCCCGGCGGTGAATTCGCGTTCGAGTTCGCTGGCGACGGGCGCTTGGTCCCATGAGTCCATGGAGGGGTTGAGCGCGCTCGCGACGACATCGGCGGCCACGGACACGGCGAGGGGCGGGCAGTGCAGGTGGGCGGCGCAGGCGGGATCGCCGGGATCCGCGGACCCGGCGGCGAGGAGCCGGCTGAGCTGTTCGAGCGCGGCTTCGGCACCGACACCGCGCCGGGGCAGGGCACCGCTTCCGGCGGCCTCCCGGCCGGCCGGTGCGGAGCGACCGGCGGGCTCGCCCGCCGGTATCGCGGCAGCGGGCGCCCGGCCACCACGCCCGGCAGCCGTGGCGGGTGCGGCCCGGTGCAGCCCGGCGGGCTCCGCGTCCGGCCCGGCAGCGGGCGCAAACCCCGCGCGCCCCACCTCGGCGAGAGCCGCGTCGGCCGGGACAGCCTCCGGCCCACCGGGTTCGCTGTCCCCCGCCGCCACCGGTCCCGGCTCGCCACGCTCCGCCACCAGCGCCGCCGCCACCGCGGCCGGGCCGCCCGCCGGGACCGGGCCGCCGCGCTCGGCCACGCCGGCCGCCATTCCGCGCAGGGCCACCGGGATCAGCTCGCCGAGCCGGTCCGCGCCGCCGTGGCCTCCGGCCAGCCCGTCTGCCCGCATGTGCCCGCCTTCCTTAGGGTTGCCTTGCCTACGCTGCGCAACAGTACGGCGACCGACGGCTGCCTGTCATCCCCGTCCAGCATGCTCGACCGGGTGGCGGTGACGCGTCGGCCATCGGGAGTAGGTTCACCGCGAGGAGGTGATCAGCGTGCCCCGGTGGGACGTCCTGCTGGCCATCGGCGCCGGCGGCGCGCTGGGCAGTCTCGCCCGCTACGGCCTGTCGGTGGCGATCCCGCACGCGCGCGGCGAGTTCGCCGTCGCCACGCTGCTCACCAACGTGCTCGGCTGCCTGCTCATCGGCGTCCTGATGGCGGTCCTGACGACCACCGCGCGCCCCCACCACCTGCTCCGGCCGTTCCTCGGCGTCGGGATCCTCGGCGGCTTCACGACGTTCTCCACGTTCGTGACCGACACCCTCGACGCCGCGACGACCGGGCGGCTCGTGGGATCCTCGGCGTACCTGGCCGCGTCGGTGGTGCTGTGCCTGACGGCGGTCGCGGCCGGCCTGGCAGCGACGCGCGCGGTGCGGAAGGGACGCTGATGGACGGACTGCACACCCGCCTCACGATCTACCTCGGCGAAGACGACCACTGGCACCACAAGCCGCTCTACCACGAGATCGTCCGCCGGGCCCGCAACGCGGGTCTCGCGGGCGCTTCGGTGCTCCGCGGCGTCGAGGGCTACGGCGCTTCGTCACTGATCCACACGACGCGGATCCTGTCGCTGTCGGAGGACCTGCCGGTGGTGATCGTGATCATCGACGAAGAGGCCAAGCTGCGGGCGTTCCTGCCCCAGCTGGACGAGCTGATCGGCGAAGGGCTGGTGACGCTCGACCAGGTCGAGGTGGTCCGCCACGGGGGGCGGACGGAGTGACGCTCGTCCTGGTGGCCCTCGGCGGCGCGGCAGGCTCGATCCTGCGCTACCTGACGGACCGCCGCGTGCAGCAGTGGCGCGACTCGCCGTTCCCGTTCGGCACGCTGACGGTGAACATCGTGGGCTCGTTCATCCTGGGCTTCCTGAGCGGCTGGCTCCTGCACGGCGCGGAGCCGTCGTCGGTACGAGCGCTGCTGGCGGTGGGCTTCTGCGGCGGCCTGACGACGTTCTCGACGTTCGGCTACGAGACCGTCCGGCTCCTCCTGGAGAAGACGCGGCTGTACGCGGTGCTGAACGTGGTCGTCACCGTTCTCGCGGGCCTGGCTTCGGGTGCGCTGGGGCTGCTCCTCGCGACCGCCGTCTTCGCTTAACCGCGGCCCGCGCGGCGCTCGAGCTTCCGCTCGACGTACTCGGCCAAGGTGACGTCGGCCCACTTGCGCTTCACCCGGCGGCGGCTCCGCAGCAGCCGCAGCTCGGCCGCCTCGGCGCGGGCTTCGTCGGGCGCACCGGTCGCGGCCCGCAGAGCGAGGCTTTCCCGCGCACGGTTCGCGCGGCGGGCGAACGTCTTGCTGCGCGGCAGGTTCTTGCGCGTCGACTTGGCGTTCTCGCCGTAGCCGTCGCGCCGGTCCTTCAGATAGCTGAGCCGCTTCTTCTCCGGTGGTGTCTTCCGTCGCATCCGTTCCTCCTCCGGGACCAGGGAACACCGGCCCCGGAGGAAGGCAACGCAATATCAGCGCGGCGCCAGCCCGCGCACCTGCTCGAAGGGGTCCTCCCCCGTCGGCAGCAGGGCGATGATCGGCGTCGTCAGCCCGTTGTCCACATAGGCCTGCACCTGCTCGCGGCACGAATCCACGCTGCCGTGGATCACCAGTTCGTCCACCACCGAATCCGGGATCACCTGGTTCGCCTTCTGCCGATCGCCGGCCGCCCACGCCTCGTGCATCGGCGCCAGTGCCTCGCCGCGACCCAGCCACTCGTGGAACGCCGCGTACACCGGGACCGTCAGGTAGCTCGAGATCAGCATCCGGCCCAGTCCCCGCGCCGCCTCGGCGTCCTCCGTCGGGCAGACGAAGATGCGGGCCGCCAGCTCGACGTCCGGGCCCACGACCGCACGCACCTTGGGCACGTCCGAAGCCGCCAGCCAGTTCGTGATCGCGCCGTCCGCCTCGCGCGCCGCCAACCGCAGCATGCCCGGGCGCAGGGCCGCCAGCATGATCGACGGCGGCGGGTCCGCAGGCCGCTCCAGGCGGAACTTCGACACCGCGAACGTCTCGTACTTCTCGCTGACCTTCTCGCCCGCCAGCGCCGTGCGCAGGAACCGCAGTGTGTCCCGGGAGCGCGCGAACGGCTCGTCGAAGGAAGCCGCGTTCCACTGGGAGACGATCACCGGGGACGACGCGCCGATGCCGAGGACGAACCGGCCCGGGGCCAGCTCCGCCACCGTCGCCGCCTGCATCGCCAGCAGGCCCGGGCCGCGCGTGTACACCGGGACGATCGCCGTGCCGAGGCGCAGCTGGGGTGCCCACTGCGAGGCCAGCACCAACGGCGTGAACGCGTCGGTGCCCGCCGTCTCGGCCGTCCACGCGTCGGTGTAGCCCAGGTCCGGCAGCTGCTCGACCAGTTCGCGGTGCGCCGTCAGCGGCACCCCGGTCAGCGGAATCGTGAGGCCCCAGCGGCTCATGCAGTCTCCTTCTCGACGGCGGACAGTTCACGCAGCAGCCAATCGACCTGCGTGCGCATCAGGTTCTCCGCGACCTCTTCGGCCTGCGGCGTCATGTGGGTCGCGCCCGCCAGCGGCAGGAAGACGTGCGGCCGCCCCTTCGCCAGCAGCGCCGACGACAGCCGCAGCGCGTGCGCGACGAACACGTTGTCGTCGGCCAGCCCGTGCACGATCAGCAGCGCGCGGCTCAGCTCGCCAGCGCTCTCGATCAGCGAGTTGTGGGCGTAGCTCTCGGCCTCGTCCTGCGGCTTCCCCAGGTACCGCTCGGTGTAGTGCGTGTCGTACAGCGACCAGTCGGTGACCGGCGCGCCCGCGACCGCCGCGTGGAAGACGTCCGGCCGCCGCAGCACCGCCAGCGCCGACAGGTACCCGCCGTAGGACCACCCGCGGATCGCGACCCGCTCGACGTCCAGCTCCGGGAACCGGGACGCCGCGGCCCGCAGCGCGTCGACCTGGTCCTGCAGTGTCACGTCGGCCAGCCGGCCGGCGATCTCGCGCTCCCAGACCGCGCCGCGGCCGGGCGTGCCGCGGCCGTCCGCGACGAGCACCGCGAAGCCCTGGTCGGCCAGCCACTGCGACGTCAGGAAGGCGTTGCGGCTCTGCAGGACGCGCTGGGCGTGCGGCCCGCCGTACGGGTCGAGCAGCACCGGCAGCTTGCCCTCGCTCGCCTCGTACCCGCGCGGCAGGAGCAGCGCCGCGCGCAGGCCGCGCTCGCCCAGCGTCAGCCAGGTCAGGTTCGGCACGATGTCCGGGTCCACAGTGGACGACTCGATCGACGCGGCCGGCGCGCCGTCCCTCAGCACCGAGACGCGCGGGCCGCTGTGCTCCAGGCTCCACGACGACAACACGGTGATCGCGGCGGACCCGGCGCCGACGTGCACGCCGTCCACAGTGGACAGGCGACGCACCGACGCGCCCTCGGTCCGGAAGACGTGGATCTGGGTCGGGTCGGCCTCGGACGCGCTGAACAGGATCTCGTCGCCGACGTCGAGCACGGCCCGCAGCTGCAGCCCGGCCGGGGTGACGGCCTCGCCGCCGACGAACAGCCGGTGGTCGCCGTCGACCATGCCCTCGACCACCAGGCGGCCGTCGGGCGTCCAGGCCGGGACGCCGCCGACGATGTCGATCCAGTGCTGGTCGGTGGCGGTGTGCACGACCGACGTCGAGCCGTCGGCGACGTCGAGGGCGAGCACGTCCATCCGCTTCTGGTCGCGCGGCTGCACGGCGAGCAGCGGCGCACCGCCGGCCGACCAGTGCACCGAGGCGAGGTATTCCCAGTCGCCCTGCGCAACGTCGACGCGCGAGCCGTCCAGGCCGAGCACCGCCAGGGAAACGAGGGCGTTCGTGGTGCCCGCCGCCGGGTAGGCGACGACGTTGGCCGGGTGCTGCGGGTTGGCCGGGTCGGCGATCGTCCAGCGCGGGACCGGGCCGCGGTCGGAGCGTTCGGCCAGGATGCTGCGGCCGTCGGGGGCCCACCAGTAGCCGCGGGTGCGGTCCATCTCCTCGGCGGCGATGAACTCGGCGAGGCCCCAGGCGATGTCCTCGCCCTCCTCCTCGACGAGCACGCGGTCGTCGCCGGTGGCCAGCTCCAGCACGTGCAGCCGCCGGTTCTGGACGTAGGCGACGTGCGTGCCGGCCGGGCTGGGCCGCGGGTCGATGACCGCGCCGTCGACGCGCAGCGTCACCTCGCCCGAAGCGAGGTCCAGCGTGTAGAGCTTGCCCGAGAGGGAGAACACCGCGACGGTGAAGGCCGCGTCGACGCCGTAGTGGACGACGCCGCCGCCGGTCTCGCGGGCCCGTTCGCGCCGCGCGCGCTCTTCGGCGGGCAGCTCCTCCTCGTCGGGCAGCAGCTCGGCGGCGTCGACGAGCTTCGTCTCGGCGCCGGTGGCCAGGTCGGCCGACCAGAGGCTGTGCCGGGGGTCGGTGCCCGACTCGGCGCGCAGGAACAGCACGCGGGAGCCGTCCGGGGCGACCCGGAACTCCTTCGGTGCGCCGAGGGTGAAGCGCTGGGTCCGGGCCTGCTTGCGGAGGAACGGGAGGTCGTCGACATCGGTCACGCCCGCACTCTTCCAGACGGTCACGACCGGACGCCAACACCCTTCAGCTTGGCCAGCTCCGCGTCGACGTCGTAGTCCGGGGCCGGGAACCGCGGCTTCAGGTCGGACAGCGTCTCGATGAGCAGTTCGGCGACGGCCCAGTTGCGGTACCACTTGTGGTCGGCGGGTACCGCGTACCAGGGCGCCCGATCGGTCGACGTCTTCTTGAAGATGTCGGCGTAGGCGTCCTGGTAAGCCGGCCAGTGCGAACGGGCCTCGAGGTCACCCGGGTTGTACTTCCAGCGCTTCTCGGGCGTGACGAGCCGGGCTTTCAGCCGCTTGAGCTGCTCTTCCGGCGAGATGTGCAGGAACACCTTGACGATGGTGGTCCCGGCTTCGGCCAGCTCCTGCTCGAACGCGTTGATCTCGGCGTAGCGGCGCCGCCGTTCGGCCGCGGTGAGCAGGCCGGACACGCGCGGGACCAGGATGTCCTCGTAGTGCGAGCGGTCGAAGACGCCGATCTGGCCGGGCGCGGGCAGCTGCTTGCGGATCCGCCAGAGGTATTCGTGGCGCTGCTCGGCCGCGGTCGGCTTCTTGAACGCCGCGTACCGGACACCCATCGGGTTCACCAGGCCGAGCACGTGCGACACCGTGCCGCCCTTGCCGGAGGTGTCCATGCCCTGCAGCACGAGCAGCACCCGGCGGGTGCCGCCGCCGACGCCCTCGGCGAAGAGCGCCTCCTGCAGTGCGGACAGCCGCTCTCCCGCGCTCTCGAGCCCGGCGAGGGCCTTGGCTTTCTTGCCGGGCCCGACCGGGGCCGCGCCCGGGTCCGGCAGCTCGTCACCGACGCGCAGCGCGTCCCGGACCCGGCTTCCGTCGTCCTTCTTCGCCATCCAGCGAAACTACCCGTTCAGGCGGCAGCTTTCGCGGCGAAGAGGTTCAGCAGGGCACCGTGCCCACCCGCACCGGAGACGCCTTCGCGCACCTTCGCGCCGGTTTCGCCGTGTCGTGCGAAGTCCCGGTGTTCCAGCTCGACGCGGGTGTTGCGCGGCCCCTCCTCGATGAATCTGACCTCGATCTCGCTGGCGTGGGCCGGGTCGGGGTCGATCTTCCAGTCGCCGTCGATGCGCCACGAGAGCACCACCCTTGCGGGCGGCTCCCAGACGAGCACCTCGCCCCAGTCGCACTCGGCGCCGTCGGCCGTGCGCTCGTACCAGCGGCCGCCTTCCTCCGGCTCGAGGACGGCTTCGGCGAGTTCGCCCGCCCCGATGTGGTGCTGCCGCGGCCACCAGCTGTCGAAGGCCTCGGTGTAGGTCTTGAACGCGTGCTCCCGCGAGCAGGCGACGGTGACGCTCTTGCGGATCGGTTCCAGGGTGCTCATGACTGCTCCTCTTCGGTGGATTCCGCCAGTTCGGCGAAGGCCTTCAGCGCGTCCGACCACATCCCGTCGAGGTAGGCGCGCAGGGCGGCGATCCCGGCCGGTTCCAGCCGGTAGAGCCGCTTGGTGCCGACGGCCCGGTCGGCGACCAGGCCGGCCCCCTTGAGCACCTTGAGGTGCTGGGACACGGCCGGGCGGCTGATCGGCAGGTCCGCGGCCAGCTCGCCGACCGCGCGCGGCCCGCCCCGCAGCGCTTCGAAGATCGCGCGGCGCGAAGGGTCGGCCAGAGCGGCCAGCTGGTCGCTACCGTAAGTCGCCACGAACGGTAAGTTACGGCTTACCGAGCAGCTCGTCAAAGCGTACGCATCGTTTCGGGGGTGTAACACGCATATTGCGCAACGAATACCGGGTGAAAGCAATGATTCCCGGCTGAAGTCTGCGTGTTCTGCCTCTAACCTGAACACATGACGACGTTCGCCGGCCGGGAGACCGCCGCCCCCACCGCCGCGAGCTTCATCGAGCTCGACGAGCGGTGGAGCACGCACAACTACCACCCGCTGCCCGTCGTGATCGCCGAAGCCTCCGGCGCCTCGGTCACCGACGTCGAAGGCCGGTCCTACCTCGACTTCCTCTCCGGGTACTCGGCCCTGAACTTCGGCCACCGCCACCCGGACCTGGTCGCCGCCGCCGTCGAGCAGCTCGGGCGCGTCACGCTGACGTCGCGGGCGTTCCACCACGACCAGCTGGGGCTGTTCTGCCGCGAGCTGGCCGAGCTGACCGGCACCGAGCTGGTGCTGCCGATGAACTCCGGCGCCGAGGCCGTCGAGTCCGCGGTCAAGATCGCCCGCAAGTGGGCGCACCGGGTCAAGGGCGTCCCGGACGGCACCGCCGAGATCATCGTGGCCGGCTCGAACTTCCACGGCCGGACCACCACGATCGTCTCGTTCTCCACCGACGAGACCGCGCGCGCCGACTTCGGCCCGTTCACCCCGGGCTTCGTCACGGTCAAGTACGGCGACGCGGCCGCGCTGCGCGACGCGATCACCCCGCGCACCGCCGCGGTGCTGCTGGAGCCGGTGCAGGGCGAGGCCGGCGTCATCGTGCCGCCGGAGGGCTACTTCGCCGACGTCCGGCAGGCTTGCGACGAGCACGGCGTGCTGCTGATCGCCGACGAGATCCAGTCCGGGCTGGCCCGCACCGGCACCGTGCTGGCCCTGGACCACGAAGGCGTCCGCGCGGACGTCTACACCCTCGGCAAGGCCCTCGGCGGCGGCATCCTCCCGGTGTCCGCGGTGGCCGGCCGCCGGGACGTCCTCGGCGTGCTGAAGCCGGGCGAGCACGGCTCGACCTTCGGCGGCAACCCCCTCGCCTGCGCGGTCGGGCGCGCGGTCGTCAAGCTGCTTTCGACCGGCGAATTCCAGCAGCGGGCCACCGAGCTGGGCGCCCACCTGCACGCACGGCTCACCGCGCTGATCGGTCAGGGCCTCTCGGAGGTCCGCGGCCGCGGGCTGTGGGCGGGCATCGACATCGCCCCGGGCGGCCCGTCGGGGCGCGAGGCGTCGGAGGCACTGTCCGCGCGGGGCGTGCTGTGCAAGGAAACGCACGAGCGCACCCTGCGGGTCGCCCCGCCGCTGGTGATCACCCGCGAGGAGCTGGACCGCGGCATCGACGCGATCGCCGAGGTCATCCGCCCCTGAAACCACCCGGACGCCGCCGGCTGAGCCTCCCGCCCCGGCGGCGTCCGGGAGACAACGTCCGGCGCTCGAGTGGCCGCCCCGGCCTGCGCCCATCGCGCCGGGCTGACCGCCGCTGCCGGCCGACGCAACGCGCGGATGCCACCCGCCTTTCACGCCGAACGGATGGCCGGCCGCGACCACCGGACGGGCGAGCGCACGCCCATACCGACCGGCGCGGCCGACCCGCGGAATACACCCGGCGCCGGCGGCGTCCGGAAGCACAACGTCCGGCCGTCGAGTGGCCGCCCCGGCTCGGGCGATCGGCCACACCCCCTCGCCCCCGCCGAGGAGCGCCGTCTCGCCCGGCTGACTGTCGCCGCCCGCCCCGGCGGCGTCCGGGAGCACAACGTCCCCTTCGGACGTTGTGCCCGGTATGGGATCAGGGGACTGGGTGGAACGGCCGCTGGTCGGCGCCGACAGCGTGACGCCGGCCGAACTGTACGAACAGGGGAAGCGGCTCCGGGAGAAGACGCCGGCCGCGGTGCACGACCACGAGGCCGCGGCGAAAGACCGGCCGACGCCGCGCGAGTACTTCGAGGCCACCAACGCCGGGCGGCTGCCGGAGCTGACCGAACTGCGGCGGGAGCGGATGCTCGCCTCGCCGTTCACCTTCTTCCGCGGGGCGGCCGGGCTGATGGGCGCCGACCTCGCCGGCACGCCGTCGTCCGGGGTCGCCGCCCAGCTCTGCGGCGACGCGCACGCGGCGAACTTCGGGCTCTACGGCACGCCCGAGGGCAAGATCGTGATGGACATCAACGACTTCGACGAGACCGTGCCGGGCCCGTGGGAGTGGGACCTCAAGCGGCTCGCGGCCAGCCTCGTGCTCGCCGGGCGCGAAGGCGGCATCCGCGAATCGGGTTGCCGCGAGGCCGCCGAAGACGCCGTGAAGTCCTACCGCCGGACCATCCGCGCGCTGGCCGAGCTGCCGTTCCTGAAGTCGTGGAACGCGCTGCCGGACTCGTCGGTGCTGTCGAAGGCGCGGGCCGACGAGCTGATCGACGACTTCGCCGACGCGGCCGAGAAGGCCCGCAGGAACGATCACGCGAAGGTCGCGGCGCGGTGGACCGAGCGCGTCGACGACCACGAGACCGGCCTGGCCCGCCACCGGTTCGTCGCGGACCCGCCGGTGCTGACGCACGTCGACGCGCGAACGGCCGAGGCCGTCGCGGCCGGCCTGGCGTCCTATGTGGACACCCTGCGTGAATCGCGGCGGACGCTCATCGCGCGCTACCGGCTCGCCGACGTCGCCTTCCGGGTGGTCGGCACGGGCAGCGTCGGGCTGCGCAGCTACGTCGCCCTGCTGCACGGCAACGACGACGAAGACCTGGTGCTGCAGGTGAAGCAGGCGCAGCGGCCCGCGCTGGCGCCGTACCTGGACCTGCCGGAGGCCGCGCACGAAGGGCAGCGCATCGTCGACGGCGCCCGGCTGGTGCAGGCCGAGACGGACATCCTCCTCGGCTGGACCACGATCGACGGCGTCCCGTTCATCGTCCGCCAGTTCCGCAACCTCAAGGGCGACATCGACCCCTCGGAACTGGAGAAGGACCACCTCGACGACTACGGCAGGCTGGCCGGGGCGCTGCTCGCCCGCGCCCACACGCGGTCGCTGCACCCGAAGCTCCTGTCCGGCTACTTCGCCGACGACTCGGAACTCGACGAGGCGATGGGTGCGTATGCCGTGCGGTACGCCGACCAGACGGAGGCCGACCACGCCGCCTTCTCCCGCAACTGACGGACAGGTTGCGGGTCAACACTGGAGATCGACTTCCCCGCCGTGCTACATGTGCGCGATCAGATGACAGCGAGGAGGCGGCGTGGCGGATCTCAAGCGGCGGTCGGTGCTCACGGGAGCGGTCGCGACGGCCCTGGCGGCCACGGCGGCACCCGCACTGGCGGCGCCCCCGCGGCGGGCGTTCCGGCTGGGCGTCAACTACACGCCGTCGACGCGCTGGTTCCACATGTGGGAGGACTGGCGCGAGGCCGACCTGCGCCGCGACCTCGACGACATCGCCGCGCTCGGGCTCGACCACATCCGGATCATGCTGCTGTGGTCGGCCTTCCAGCCGGAACCGGCGTTGGTGAGCGGCGAAAAGCTCGACCGGCTGCACCGGTTCCTCGACCTCGCGGACGCGGCCGGGCTGGACGTCGAGGTCACCGTGTTCAACGGCCACATCTCCGCCCGCTACTGGACACCCAACTGGCTGCAGACGAAGCCGAAGCCGGTCAACTGGTTCACCGACCCGGCGGCCCTCGACGCGCAGCGGACGCTGTTGCGGGCCCTCGCCGAACGGATCGGGCGGCACCCGCGCTTCCTCGGCTTCGACCTGTCGAACGAGCCGTACTACTACTGGGACGACTTCGCCGGCCTGTTCGTCACGCAGGCGCAGGCAGACGCCTGGGCCCGGACGCTGTGCGCCACGGCCGAGGAGGTGGCCCCCGGCAAGGCGCACACGGTCGGCTGCGACCGGGCACCGTGGGACAACGGCACCCACTTCACCCGCCCCGGGCTCGCCGACGCGGGCAACGTGGTGGCGATCCACCCGTGGACCTCGTTCTCCGGCACGCTCGAGACGGACCCCCTCGGCGCGGTCGCGACGCACAACGCGGAACGGCTGATCCAGGTGGCCCAGGCCTACGCGACGGACCCGGCGCGCCGCGTCTGGATCCAGGAGGACGGCGCGGCACCGTCGATCCACTTCAGCGACGCGACCCGCCCGCAGTACGGCGAGTGGCTGTCCCGTTCGATCCGCAACGCGGCTTCCTGCGCCCACACCCTGGGCTTCACGTGGTGGTGCTCCCACGACGTGCACCCGGCGCTGGTCCCGAACCTCAACCCGCTGGAGTACGACCTCGGGCTGTACACGAACGACCGCAAGCTGAAGCCCGCCGGCCAGGCGTTGAAGGCACTGGTGGCCGAGTTCGACCGGACCCCGCCGCGGCCGGCCCAGCGCACCACGGCGATCGTCGTCCCCGACGCCTTCCCGACGTGGGGCAACGACCGGTTCTTCAAGCTGGCGGCCGAGGGCAAGCGGGTGGCGTTCGTGCTGTGGAGCCGCGCCTCGGACGCGAACCACCTCCGCGCCCGCGGGATCACCGAACTCATCCAGCTGTGACCAGCTCGGCGACGTCCGCCGCGCAGCCCCAGGCCAGGGTGATCCCCGCTCCCCCGTGGCCGTAGCAGTGCACGACGTCGCCCTCCCGCTCCAACCGCACCTCGCGCCGGGACGGGCGCAACCCCACCAGCGACCGCAGCACCTCCGCGCCCGCCAAGCGCGGTTCCAGTTCCCGGCAGCGGCGCAGGATGTCCGCCGTCACGGCCGGGTTCGGGTCGGTGTCGGCGCGGCCCGGCTCCTCCGTTCCGCCGCACACCACGTGGCCTCCGTGCGGGATCACGTACGTGATGCCCGGGCCCGTCCCGTCCACCACGAACTCCGGCAGGCCCGGGTCGGTCACGTGCACGACCTGGCCGCCGACCGGGACCATCGAACCGTCGCCCGCCAGCGCGCCCGCGCCGAGGCCCGCCGCGTTGACCACGACGTCCGCGCCGAGCCCCGCGAGCGACGTCAGGGTCCGGTACGCCACCCGCACGCCCAGCCCGGCCACCCGCGCGCGCAGCCAGTCCAGGTACACCGGCGTGTCGACCACCGCCGTCGTGAACTCGACGCGGTCGCCGTCGCGGACCGCGGCCTCCACCGCCGGGAGCCACTGCGGGTCCGGCTCGCCCGCCGGCAGCAGGACCCGGCCGCGGCGGAAGCGGACGCCCGGCGCGTCCTGCCCGCGGAACACCGCCAGGCTCGCCGCGGTCCATCGCACGACCCGCCCGTCCAGGCGCCGAAGTGGCGGGTACACCACCCCACCGGCGACCGCCGACGTCGACTCCGCCGGCGAGGCCGCCGCCACGACCGTGACGTCGTGGCCCGCTTCCGCCAGCCGGTACGCGCTGCTCAGCCCGACCATCCCGGCCCCGGCGACAGTGACCCGCATCCGCTCCTCCCAAGTCGTTTCCCCGCATCGTGACGCACCCGCGGCCCCCGGCGGGTCCCGGGGCCCCGGCTACCCTCGCGCGGGTGAGGACGATCCGGGTGCCGGCCGCCGTTTGCGGCCTGCTCGCGCTGCTGCTGGGCCTGCCGTTCGCCGGCGGGACGACCCCCGGCGCGGTCGACGACGCCGCAGCTCGGGCCGTTTCGCACCTGAGCCCCGGCGTGCTGCGGGTGCTGGTCTTCCCGACCGAGCCGTACGTCGTGCTCGCGCTGGGCCTGCTCGCGGTTTTCCTCAGCCTGCGCGCGGGACGGCGGCTGGAGGCCGGGTTCGCCCTGGCCGCCCCGGTGCTGGCGATCCTGCTGACGAGCTGGCTGCTCAAACCGCTGTACGACCGGTGGAAGAACAGCACCCTGGTGTACCCGAGCGGCCACACGGTGAGCCTGGTGGCGGTGCTCACGGTGCTCGTCCTGGTCACCCGGCGGGCCGTCGTGGCCGTGCTGTCCGCGGTGGCGCTGCTCGCCGCCGCGGCCGGGCTCGTCGGCATGGGCTACCACTACCTCACCGACGTCGCCGGCGGCACGCTCTTCGCCGTCGCGGTGGTGCTGTTCAGCTGGCCGGTACGGCGTCCCGCGCCAGCGCCGTCAACCGGCTGACCGCGCGCAGGTACTTCTTGCGGTAGCCGCCGTTCACCATCTCCTCGGTGAACAGCGACGGCAGCGGCTCGCCCGACACGACCAGCGGGATGGCCCGGTCGTAGAGCCGGTCGGCGAAGGCGACCAGCCGCAGCGCCACGTTCTGGTCCGGCGCCGGGTGGATGCCGCGCAGGTGCACGCGGGTGACGTCGTCGAGCAGCCGGCCGTAGCGCGAGGGGTGCAGCTCCGCCAGGTGCGCGCACAGCGCGTCGAAGTCGTCCACACTGGACCCTTCGTGCGCGGCGGCCGACGACTCCAGCTCCTCGGGCGAGACGGGCGGCGGCGCGTCCGGCAGGCCGCGGTGCCGGTAGTCCGGGCCGTCGACGCGCACCACGCCGAAGCGGGCCGACAACGTCTGGATCTCGCGCAGGAAGTCTTCGGCGGCGAACCGCCCTTCGCCCAGCTTTTCCGGCAGGGTGTTCGACGTCGCCGCGATGTACACGCCGGCGTCCATGAGCTCCTGCAGCAGGCGGGTGACCAGGGTGGTGTCGCCCGGGTCGTCGAGCTCGAACTCGTCGATGGCCAGGATCCGGTGCTCCGACAACCGCCGCACGGCCTCGGCGAAGCCCAGCGCGCCGACGAGGTGGGTCAGCTCGACGAACGTGCCGTACGCCTTGGGCGACGGCGCGGCGTGCCACGTCGAGGCGAGCAGGTGGGTCTTGCCGACGCCGAACCCGCCGTCGAGGTAGAGCCCCATCGGCCCGGCCGGCTCCGAGGATCCGCCGAAGAGCTTGAACCGCTTCTTCTCCCGCCGCGGCCCCACCTTCGCCGCGAACGCCGAGCACGCCTCGACCGCGGCGGCCTGGCTGGGCTCGTCCGGGTTGGGCAGGTAGGTGTCGAACCGCACGGCGCCGAAGCGCGGCGGCGGCACCAGCGCGCCGATCAACTCGTCGGCGGACAGCTCGGGACGGCGGCCGGTCAGGTGCGCGGGCATGGTCGCAGAGCCTATCCGCGCCCCGGATCCCGCTGACCGGGCATATCCCCCGGTAGAGACGTGTTTCACGTCCGTGCTGGGATGATCACGTGCGGAGTGTGTGGCCTGAATCGACGGGCGAGCTGACGGCGGCCGATCTCGAAACGATCTACGCCTACCCGGCCGACCTGTCGACACCCTGGGTGCAGGTCAACTTCGTCGCGTCGGCCGACGGTGCCGTCGAGATCGACACCACCTCGGCGGGTCTCACGCACGCCGCCGACCGGCAGGTCTTCCTGCTCGGCCGCGACCTCGCCGACGTCATCCTGGTCGGCGCCGGGACCGCCCGCGCCGAGAACTACCGCGGGGTCGTCGCGGGGGCGAAACGCCTGGAGCGCCGCCGCCGGCTCGGGTTCGCCGGTGTCCCGCCGATCGCCGTCGTGACGCGCACCGCCGAGCTCGACCCGGCTTCCCGGCTGTTCACCGAAACCGCCGTCCCCCCGATCGTGGTCACCACGGACACCGCCGACACGCGCGCCCTCGAAGCCGCCGGGGCCGAGGTCCTGCGGGCGGGCACCGACGACGTCGACCTCCCCAGGGCCCTCGACCTGCTGGCCGCCCGCGGCCTGCGCCGGATCGACTGCGAAGGCGGGCCCGGCCTCTTCGCCCGGCTCGTCGCCGCCGATCTCGTCGACCAGCTGTGCCTGACCGTCGCGCCGCTGCTGGTGGCCGGGACGGCGGGCCGGATCGCCGCGGGCGCCGCGCCCGCCGTGCCGCGCCGGCTCGTGCTGGCGTCGATCCTGGTCGAGGACGGCTTCACGCTGCTGCGCTACCGCCGGGACGCCGGGTGAGCGACGACGCCGAGCTCCTCGCGCGGGCCGCGGGCGGCGACCACACCGCGTTCGGCGCGCTGGTGCGGGAACACACGCCCCGGATGTACCGGGTCGCGCTGCGGATCACCGGCAGCGCGGCCGAGGCCGAGGACGTCGTGCAGGAGGCGTGGCTGGCCGCGTGGCGGTCCCTGGCCGGGTTCCGGCAGGAGTCGGCGGTGTCGACGTGGCTCTACCGCGTCGTGACCAACAGCGCGCTCGCCGTGCTGCGCCGCCGCCGTCCGACGGTCTCGCTCGACGACCCCGATCCCCAGTCCACTGTGGACAGCGCGCTGCTGGCCGCGGCGGTGCCCGGTCCCGAAGGCCGCGTCGTGCGCGCCGAAGAGGTGGACGCGGTGCTGCGGGCGGTCGGGCGGCTGGAGGTGTCCCAGCGCGTCCCGCTGGTGCTGCGCGAACTGGAGGGGCTGAGCTACGAAGAGGTCGCCGAAGTGCTCGACGTGAACGTCGGCGCCTTGCGTTCCCGGCTGCACCGGGCCAGGGTGGCGCTCCTCGCCGAGTTGAGGGAGCGGTGATGGCCGAGACCGAGGATCCCGAGTCCGACCCTCGCTGGGACGCCGTGCGCGCCGCGGCCCGGCGCCGCGTGCCGACCCCGCCCGGCCTGGTCGAACGCGTGCTGCGGGCCGTCGCGCGCGGCCGCCGGACGGCGGTGGAGGTTCCCGGCGGGACGGGCCGGCTGCGCGTCGCCGAGGACGTCGTCGACCGGCTGGCCCGGACGATCGCCGCGGACCGGGCCCCGTTCGGCGTGCGGATCTCGGCCGTCGCCGTCGAGGACGGCGTCGTGCAGGTGCTGGTGTCGGTCCGGTTCGGCGTCATCGCCGACGCGGCCGCCGAAGCGCTCCGGCGGGAGATCACCGCCGGGCTGTCCCGGCAGCTGGGGGTCGTCTCGGTGGTGAAAGTGCACGTCGTGGACGTCCACCCGGGCTGAGATTAACCCGATCGGGCGACCTTGCGTGAGGCTTTCGCGCCGCCGGGCATCGTAAGGGCGAGAACCCGCCGAGAGGAGCCCGTACGCATGCACCCGGAACGGACCGAAAGCCCCGGAACGGTCACGCCGCTCAACGAAGAGGGCACCGCCGGCCGCACCACGATCTCGTCGCTGGTCGTGCAGAAGATCGCCGGCCTGGCCGCCCGCGAAGTCGCCGGCGTGCACACGCTGGGCGGCGGCGGGGTGTCCCGCGCGATCGGCGCGCTGCGCGAGCGCATCCCCGGCTCCGGCACGGTCACCACGACCGGCGTGTCGGTGGAGGTCGGCGAGAAGCAGACGGCGATCGACCTCGACGTCGTCGTCGACTACGGCGCGCGCATCACCGACGTCGCCCGCGCGGTGCGGCGCAACGTGATCACCGCGGTCGAGCAGATCACCGGCCTCGAGGTGATCGAGGTGAACATCGCGGTCAACGACATCTTCCTGCCGGGCGAGGAAGAACCCGAATCGACGCGGGTGGAATGACCGGCCGGCGCGGTGACCGGGCGGCGTTCCGGGCGTTCGCCCGCGCCCACCACCCCGGCGTGGGCGGCGACCCGGCCGTGTTCGCCGCCGGGCTCGCCCGGTTCCGCGAGCCGGAGTCCCGCGCCGAGGTGCCGGTGACGTTCGTGGCCCGCCACCGCGGGACGGCGGCCCGCTCGAGCCGCACGGCGGCGCGGGCCCACGGGCGCGGTGTGTCGGCGGTGTCCGCCCGCCGCCGGGTGGCGCTCTTCGCACGCCACCGGCCGGCGGCACCTTTCACCCGCCGCCGCCGGGTGGCGATGCCCCTCCGCCGCCGTGGGTCGGCGGCCTTCCTGTCCCGCTTCCGCCGCCGCCCGCCTCGCGTGCGGTGACCTTCCGTCCCAAGGAGGACATGTGAACGCAACGCAGACCGGGCTCCTGGCCGGGCTGATCCTCGGCCTCGCCGCGACCCAGGGGTTCACCGCGTTCCTGGTGACCCTGGCCGTCGGGATCATCGGCCTCGTCGCCGGCCGGGTCCTCGACGGCGAACTCGACCTCGGCGAGCTGTTCGGCAAGGGCCGCGACAAGTGAGCCCCGCCCTGGACGTCCCGCGCGAGCTCGCCGAACCGGCCGAGCGCGGCACCCTCACCATCGGGCACGCCGTGGTCCGCAAGCTCGCCCAGCACGCGGCCGGTCAGGTGCCCGGCACCGCCCGGGACGGCAAGAAGGGGCCGAAGGCGAAGGTCGGCGGCCACGACAACGACGTCGACCTCGCGCTGGACCTGGCCCTGCGCTACCCCTCGGCCGTCCGCGCCGTCGTCGGCGACGTGCGCGAGAAGGTCACCGAAGAGGTCGAGCTGCTCACCGGCTACCGCGTGCGGACCCTGGCCGTGACGGTGTCCGCGCTGCTGCCGGACGTCGCGCCGAGGGTGCGGTAGCCGTGCGCCCGTTCGTCCGCGTCCTCGCCACCCTGCTCGGCCTGGCCTTCGCGGCGGCCGGCGCGCTGCTGGCCCTCGAAGTCGGCTGGCACTGGTGGCGCCCGGGCTCCGCGCCGCTGCTGGTGCCGTGGCCGCGCTGGCAGGCCGGCCTGGCGGCACTCGGCTGGGACGCCTACGCGGTGCGCGTCGGGGCCGGTGTGCTGGCCGCCGCGGGCCTGGTCCTGGTGGTGTGCGCGCTCGCCGCCGGCAACCGCGCCGTCCGGCTGACCGACCCGGCCGGCGACGTGAGCGTCTCGACGTCACCGCGTTCGCTGGCCCGCCTGGTCGGGTTGACCGTGCGCGCGCAGGACAACGTCGCGGGCGCGTCGGTCACCGCGAGCGCCCGCCGCATCCGCGTCCGCGCGAAGAGCACCCTCGAGACCGAAGGCGAGCTGCGGCCGCGCCTGCTCGCCACGGTGTCGGCCTTGCTGGACGAGCTCCCCCTGGTGCGGCGGCCGAAGGTGACCGTCGTCGTCGACTCGCCGAAGGACCGCCGATGAGCAAGACGATCGCCGCGAAGGCACTCTCCCGGTCGTACACCGGCGAACGCACGCTGACGTTCCTGGTCGGGCTGCTTGCTTTCCTGGGCGGGGCACTGGCCCTGGTGGTCGGCTTCGGCGGGCTCGGCGAGTTCCGCGGCCGCCGCCCGCTCCTGGACCCGATCGCCGTGACCTGGCTCGGCGGCCACGCGACGCCCGCGCGCGTCGCCGCGATCGTGTTCGGGGTGCTGCTGTTCGTGCTCGGGCTGCGGTGGGCACTGCGTTCGCTGCGCCCGGAACCGCGGCCCGACCTCGACCTCGACCGCACCGAAGGCGCGGAGCTGGTGGTCACGGCGGCCGCGATCGCCGGCGCGGTCCAGGCCGACGCCGAGCAGCTCGACGGCGTCAGCCGGGCCCGCGTCCGCGCCGTCGGCTCGCGCACTGCTCCGGCGTTGCGCATCACCCTGTGGCTGCGCGAAGGCACGGACCTCAAGGGGGTGTGGTCGGACCTCGACACGCGCGTGCTGACCCGGGCCCGCGCCTCGCTCGACCTGGAGTCGCTGCCCACCGCGGTCCGCCTGGAACTCGACACGAGCCCGGCCCAACGCGTGCGCTGAGCCGGGGTTTTCCGCAGAATGCGGGCATGCCCCTACCGCTGCAGCCGCCGCTGAAGCCGATGCTCGCCAAGCCCGCCAAGGCCATCCCCGACTCCGGGGGCCTGCTGTTCGAACCGAAGTGGGACGGCTTCCGCTGCATCGTCTTCCGCGACGGCGACGAGCTGTACCTGCAGTCGCGCGCGGAAAAGCCGCTCAACCGGTACTTCCCGGAGGCCGTCGCGCGGCTGCTGGACATCCTGCCGCCGCGCGTCGTGCTCGACGGCGAGCTCGTCGTCGCGCGGGACGGACGGCTGAACTTCGATGCCCTCACCGAGCGCATCCACCCCGCCGAAAGCCGGATCACGCTGCTGGCCGCCGAACAGCCCGCCGAGTTCGTCGCCTTCGACGTCCTCGCCCTGGAGGACGACCTGCTGCTCGACGAACCGACGTCGGTGCGCCGCGAACGCCTCGTCGAACTGGCCGGCGACCGGTTCCCGCTCACCCCGGCGACCACCGATCCGGACACCGCGCGGCACTGGTTCGAGCTGTTCGAAGGCGCCGGCCTCGACGGCGTCATCGGCAAGCCCCTCGACGAGCCCTACACCCCCGGCAAACGCGTCATGGTCAAGTACAAGCACCTGCGCACCGCCGACTGCGTGCTCGCCGGGCTGCGCTGGCACGTCGACGGCGGCCCCGGCGACCTGGTCGGGAGCTTTCTCCTGGGTCTGTTCGACGACGCCGGCGTGCTGCACCACGTCGGCACCGTCGGGTCGTTCCCGAAGGACCGCCGCCGCGAGCTCGCCGAAGAACTCGCCCCGCTGGTCACCGACGGCGAAGACCACCCGTGGGGCGGCCGGGCCACCGGCCAGGCCCAGCGCATCCCGGGCGGGGTCACCCGCTGGCGCGCCACCGAGCACGAATGGGTGCCGCTGCGGCCCGAGTGCGTCGTCGAGGTCGCCTACGAGAACACCGAGGGCGGCATGCCGTCGCGGTTCCGGCACAACGCGCGGTTCGTGCGGTGGCGCCCCGACCGCGAACCCGCGTCGTGCGACTACGGCCAGCTCGACGAGCCGGCGCGGTACGACCTCGACGCCGTCTTCCGCGGCCAGGTGGTCCGGACCCGCTAACCCGCGCCCCACACCGGCCGTGCGAAGCTCGGCCCTGCCCGTGATCGATGAGACGTGAGGACCCCGCCCGTGCGCCGCCGCCGTACCCGTCTCCTGGCCGCGCTGTTCACCCTGACCGCCGCGGCGAGCTGCGCCGCGGGGCCGTCGGTGCGCCCGGCGCTGGTCGAGAACGACGGGAAGACGACCGGCGCCACGCCCGCCCGGACCCCCGGGGTCCCGCTGCCGCCGCTGGGCGAGCCGCAGTCGCCGACGCTGAAGTGGGCCGACTGCGACGACGACACCCGCCAGCGCATCGGCACCCCCGGCGTCCCGGACGGCCTGCACTTCACCTGCGCCCGCGTCACCGCGCCGCTCGACGCCCCCGGCGAGCCGCGGCGCTCGGTGGTGCGGCTGCTGGCGCTGAAGGTCGGCAGCGGGCCGGTGCCGCTGGTCGTGGTCAACGACGTCGACGGCGACCCGGGCACCGTGTACGCCGCGCGGCTGGCCGCGACGCTGCCGCCCGCGTTCCTGGAGAAGTTCTCGCTGATCGGCCTGGACCGGCGCGGCACCGGGCTCTCCGGCGCCGCCCAGTGCGTCCCCGCCGACATCCGGCACGACCTCGTCGACGCCGACCCGGCGCAGGGCGGCCTGGGCGACGTGCTGGACGCGGCCCGCAAGGCCGGCCAGCAGTGCGCCATCGAGCTGGACGACTCCCAGACCGCGCTGGACAGCTGGCGCGGCGCGGGCGACCTCGACGAGCTGCGCAAGCAACTCGGCATGGAGCGGCTCGACGCGCTCGGCCACGGTGACGGCTCGAAGGTGCTGGCCGAGTACGCGGTGCGCTTCCCCGGCCAGGTCGGGCGCGTCGTCCTCGACGGCGTACCGGACCCGGGCGCCGACATGGCCGCGGTCCTCGACGCCGTCGCCGCCGGCGCGCAGTCCACACTGGACGCTTTCGCCGCGGACTGCGCGGCGCGGCACTGCGCCCTCGGCGACCCCAAGGCGGCGCTGTCCGCGCTCACCGACCAGCTGCGGCGCACCCCGCCGTCGACCGACGAGGACGTCGTGTTCGGCCCGGGCGTCGCGATGTACGCCGTCTACACGGGACTTTCGCAGCGCTCGCGGTGGCCGGAGCTGGCCGACGCGATCACCGCCGCGCGCGCCGGGGACATCGGCCCGCTTTCGGCGTTCGCCGCGCCGGTGCTGCACGACACGCGCGCCCAGCCGTCGCGGATCGACGCGACGATCGCGACCCGCTGCAACGACAGCCAGACCCGGCTCTCGGCCGACCAGCTCGACCAGGTCGTGGCCGGGATGCGCGGCAAGTACCCGCAGTTCGGCGCGGTCATCGCCCAGCAGCTGGCCTGGTGCGGCCCGTGGCCGGTGCGCACCGAGCCGCTGCCGGCGCCGGGCGCGCCGGGCGCCCCGCCGATCCTGGTCGCGGCCACCGCGACGGACCCGATCACGCCGCAGGTCGGCAGCACCCGCGCGGCCGACCAGATGCCGTCCGCGGTGACCATCACCTGGCAGGGCACGGGCCACGGTGCCCTCGGCGCCTCCTCGTGCGTCACCGACGCGGCCCGCGCCTTCCTGGTCGACGGCAAGATCCCGGCCGACGGCACCCTCTGCCCCGCCTGACTCCGTGATCGAAGGGTCAGCACGCGTGATCAGAAGGTCATCTCACGTGATTGAAGGGTCGACACGGCACCGACCCCGTGTCGACCCTGGAATCACGCGTGTCGACCCTTCAAACACGCGTGTCGGCTCCCTGATCACGGGCGTCCACCCTTCTCGCACGCCGGTCAGCGGCGGGTGTTGAGGCGGGCGGCCTGGCGGGTCAGGTGGTCGACTTCGGGGAGGCTGGCCGCCTTCGCCGCCGCCTCGGCGTAGAGCTTCGCCGCCGTCTCCAGCTCGCCGTCGCGCTCGTGGAGGTAGGCCGACACCGCTGTGTGGCGCGGGACCGTGTCGGCCACTTCCGCGAGCGCCGCCAGGCCGGCCCGTGGTCCGTCCGCCTCGCCGACGGCGACCGCGCGGTTGAGCCGCACGACCGGGCTGCCGGTCAGGCGGACGAGCTCGTCGTACCACTCGACGATCTGCACCCAGTCGGTCTCCGCGGCGTCCTGCGCGTCGGCGTGCAGGGCCGCGATGGCCGCCTGGGCCTGGAACTCGCCCAGCCGGTCGCGGGACAGCGCCCGCTGCAGGACGGCCACCCCTTCGGTGATCAGCGCCGTATCCCACCGGGACCGGTCCTGCTCGGCCAGCGGGATCAGGGCGCCGCCGTCCGTCGTCCGGGAGGCACGCCGGGCGTGGTGCAGCAGCATCAGCGCGAGCAGCCCGGCCACCTCCGGGTGGTCGATGGACGCCGCGAGCTGCCGGGTCAGCCGAATCGCTTCGGCCGCGAGGTCGACGTCCCCGGAATACCCCTCGTTGAAGACCAGGTACAGGACGCGCAGCACGGTCGCGACGTCGCCGGGCTGGTCGAACCGCACCCCCGACACGGTCCGCTTGGCGCGGCTGATGCGCTGCGCCATGGTCGCCTCGGGCACCAGGTACGCCTGCGCGATCTGCCGCGTGGTCAGCCCGCCGACGGCCCGCAGCGTGAGCGCGACCGCCGACGACGGCGTCAGCGACGGGTGCGCGCACAGGAAGTACAGCTGGAGCGTGTCGTCCACGGCCGCCGCGGGGCCGGGGGCCACCTCGGCGTCGAGGACGTCCTCGCGCTTGCGGCGGGCGGCGTCCGCCCGGGTCGCGTCGAGGAACTTGCGCCACGCCACGGTGACCAGCCAGCCCTTCGGATCCCGTGGCGAATCGGACGGCCAGACGCGCAGCGCCTCGACGAGCGCCTCCTGGACGGCGTCCTCGGCCGCCGCGAACTCGGCTCCGCGCCGGACGAGGACGCCCAGGACGCCCGGGGTCAGGCTCCGGAGCAGGGCGTCGTCCACGGCTCAGCCGATCCGCTCGGCCAGCTCGACGATGATCCCTTCGGGCCCGCGGACGTAGCAGAGCTTGAAGCTGTCCTCGTACTGCACCAGCTCGCCGACGAGCTCGCCGCCGTGCGGTTGCAGGCGCGCCAGGACGTCTTCGATGCCGGCCACTTCGAACAGGATGTGCCGCAGGCCGGGCGCGTTCGCCGGCGCCTCCGGGTCCCCGCCCGGTCCCGCCGGCGTCCGGTACCGGATCAGCTCCAGCTTCCCGTGGCCGTCCGGCGTCCGCAGCATCGCCACGTCCGACCGGACGCCGGCCAGCCCGACGATCCGGTCGACCGCCCGGCCCTCGACCGTGTTCTCCCCCTCGACCTCGAGCCCGAGCTCGGCGAAGAAGGCCTTCGCCGCCTCGATGTCACCGACGACGATGCCGACGTGCTCCAGTCGTGGCAGAACCATCGTGCTCCCCGTCATTCCGTGATGGTCGGCGGCGCGGCCAGGAACGGGCGCAGCTCGAGCCACTCGTGGATCGGTTCCCCGCCCGGGCCGGGCGCGGCCGACAGCTCCGCGGCCAGTTCGAGGGCGCGTTCGTAGCTGTCGACGTCGATCACCGTCCAGCCGGCGATGAGGTCCTTGGTCTCCGGGAACGGCCCGTCGGTGACCGGCGGCCGCCCCTCGCCGTCGTAGCGGACGAACGTCCCTTCCGGGGCGAGCGCCTGGTGCTCGACGAACTCGCCGGTGGCCACGAGCTTGTCCCCGAAGTCCTGCATGTACTGGATGTGCGCCGTGATCTCCTCCGGCGTCCACTGGTCGATGGTCGTGTCGCAGTTGGCCGGGGCCGGCGCGCCGCGGTAGTGCTTCAGCAGCAGGTACTTGGCCATCGTGGTGCTCCCTCGGTGTGTGGCGACCCATTCTGGCCGCTTCCACCCCGGGGACGGAGCCGGTTCCGGCGTTTCGACATCGCCGGCGAAGATTTTTTGGGGGGCCGCCCCGCGAGGGGCGGCCGCTCGGGCCTACTGCCGGTAGGACTCCACCTCGGAGACCGGCCGGGCCGCGGCCTCGTCCGGGTTCTCGTGGAACTCCGTTTTCGCGCGCCGCTGCCGGAGCAGGTCCCAGCACTGGTCGAGCTGCTGCTCGACCGCGGTGAGGCGATCCTTGTCGCCGCCGCTCAGTCCCACGCCGACCGAGCGCGACCGGAGCTCGTGCTCCTCCGCGATCAGCTCGTCGATCCGGCCCAGGATCTCGCCGTCGGCCATCTGTTCCTCCTCTTCGCGGGTACTCGCGATCAGACGCTACCCCGGCCCCGGGAATTCCCGCCGCGCCCGGATCGTTGACCAGGGCATGAGCACCGTTGAGCTGACTGCCGAGAACTTCGACCAGACGGTAAACGACAACGAGTTCGTCCTGATCGACTTCTGGGCGAGCTGGTGCGGGCCGTGCCGCCAGTTCGCGCCGGTCTACGAGAAGGCCTCCGAGAAGCACGACGACCTCGTGTTCGCGAGCGTCGACACCGAAGCGCAGCAGCAGCTCGCCGCCGCCTTCGACGTCCGCTCCATCCCGACGCTGGCCATCATCCGCGACAAGACGCTGATCTACGCCCAGCCGGGCGCGCTGCCCGAGCCCGCCCTCGAAGAGCTCATCAAGCAGGCTCGCGAGGTCGACATGGACGAGGTCAAGCGCAAGGCCGCCGAAGCCGAGGCCGAACAGGCCTGACCACCACCACATGACGGAGGCCGCCCCGCGGGGCGGCCTCCGTCATGTTCAGGATTTCGTCGCGAGCCCGCGCAGGAAGAACGCCAGGTTCGCCGGGCGCTCGGCCAGGCGCCGCATGAAGTAGCCGTACCACTCGTCGCCGTAGGGCACGTAGACGCGCATGCGCGCCCCCGAAGCCGCGATCCGCGCCTGCTCCTCGGGCCGGATGCCGTAGAGCATCTGGAACTCGTGGTCGTCGTCCTTCCGGCTGTGCTCTTCGGCCAGCGCGGCGGCGATCTCGATCATCCGCGGGTCGTGCGACGCCACCATCGGGTAACCGCGCCCCGCCATCAGGACGCGCAGGCAACGGACGTACGACTTGTCCACTTCGGCCTTCTCCGCGAACGCGACCGACTCGGGCTCCGCGTACGCGCCCTTGCACAGCCGCACCCGCGACCCGGGGCCGGCCAGCTCCCGGCAGTCCTGCTCGGTGCGGCGCAGGTAGGCCTGCAGCACCGCGCCCACCCACGGGTACTCGCCACGCAGCTCGCGCAGGATGCCGAGCGTCGAGTCCGTGGTGGTGTGGTCCTCCATGTCGAGCGTCACGGTGGCGCCGACCGCCTCGGCCGCCGCGCAGATCTTCCGCGCGTTCTCCAAGGCGACGTCCTCGCCGTCCGACGGCAGGAACTGTCCCACCGCCGACAGCTTCACCGAGACGTCCGCCCCCTCGGCCAGGCCTTCCGCGGCCAGCGCGGTCAGCACGGCTTCGTAGGCCGCCACGGTCGCCGCCGCCTGCGCGGCGTCGGTGGTGTCCTCGCCCAGGTGGTCGAGGGTGATCCGGCGCCCGTCCGCGGCCAGTTCCCCGGCCACGCGGACGGCGTCGGCGATCTCCGACCCGGCCACGAACCGGCGCACCACGGACCGCGTGGCGGGCACGGCCTCGACGAGCCGCCGGATGCCCTTCGACCGGGCGGCGGCGAGCAGCGGGGCACGCAGCATGACGGTCTCCCTCTCAGCCCTGGTGCGGGTAGCGCACGGAGGTCGGCGGCACGAACGTCTCCTTGATCGAGCGGGGGCTCGTCCAGCGGAGCAGGTTGAAGATCGAGCCGGCCTTGTCGTTGGTGCCCGAAGCCCGCGCCCCGCCGAAGGGCTGCTGGCCGACGACGGCGCCGGTCGGCTTGTCGTTGACGTAGAAGTTGCCCGCGGAAAACTTCAGCGCCTCGGACGCCTTCGCGACGGCCGTGCGGTCGTTCGCGATCACCGCGCCGGTCAGCGCGTACGCGGCGGAGGAGTCGATCAGCTTCAGGACGTCGTCGAAGCCGCCGTCCTCGTAGACGTGCACCGAGAGGATCGGGCCGAAGTACTCGGTCGAGAAGATCTCGTGCTTCGGGTCGTCCGAGACGAGGATCGTCGGCTTCACGAAGAACCCGACGCTGTCGTCGGCGGTCCCGCCGGTGAGGACCTCCACCGAGGCGTCGTTCTCGACGCGGTCGAAGAGATCCGAGTGCTTGGTGAACGCGCGCCGGTCGATGACCGCGCCACCGAAGTGCGACAGGTCGGTGACGTCGCCGTAGGACAGCGCCTCGGTCTCGGCGACCAGGCCGTCCTTCAGCTCGTTCCAGACGCTGCGCGGGATGTACGCGCGCGAAGCGGCGGAGCACTTCTGGCCCTGGTACTCGAAGGCGCCACGCACCAGCGCGGTGCGCAGGACGTCGACGTCGGCGGAGGGGTGCGCGAGCACGAAGTCCTTGCCACCGGTCTCGCCGACCAGCCGCGGGTAGCCGCGGTAGCCCGCGATGTTCGCGCCGACCGTGCCCCAGAGGTGCTGGAAGGTCGCGGTCGAGCCGGTGAAGTGGATGCCGGCCAGGTCGCGGTGGGTCAGCGCGACCTCGGAGACGGCCTTGCCGTCGCCCGGCAGCAGGTTGATCACGCCCGGCGGCAGGCCCGCCTCTTCGAGCAGCCGCATGGTCAGGTGCGCGGCGAAGGACTGCGTCGGCGACGGCTTCCACAGCACGGTGTTGCCCATCAGCGCGGGCGCGGTGGGCAGGTTCCCGGCGATCGCGGTGAAGTTGAACGGCGTGATCGCGTAGACGAAGCCCTCCAGGGGGCGGTGCTCCATCCGGTTCCACACGCCCGGCGAGCTGATCGGCTGCTCGGCGAGGATGCGGCGGCCGAACTCGACGTTGAAGCGCCAGAAGTCGGCGAGCTCGCAGGCGGAGTCGATCTCGGCCTGGGTCGCGGTCTTCGACTGGCCGAGCATGGTGGCGGCGTTCAGCGTGGCGCGCCACTTGCCGGTCAGCAGGTCGGCGGCGCGCAGCAGGATCGCCGCGCGGTCGTCGTAGGACAGCGCACGCCACTCGGGCGCGGCCTCGGCGGCGGCCGCGATGGCGTCGATGGTGTCCTGCTGCGTCGCGCTGTGGATGGTGCCCAGCACGTGCCGGTGGTTGTGCGGCTGGACGACGTCGATCCGCTCGCCGCCGCCGGGGCGCTGCTCGCCGCCGATGGTCACCGTGAGGTCGACGGGTTCCGCCTGGCCCAGCCGCTTCAGCGCACCCTCGAGCTCGGCGCGCTCGGCGCTGCCCGGCGCGTAGGTCAGCACCGGCTCGTTCGTCGGGGCGGGGGTCTGGGTGACGGCGTCCACGGCGGCTCCTCTGCTGGCTTACTCCCTGGTGATGCCCCGAACGGTAACTCCGGACACGCGTCGGAGGCTTGTTCGATCGGCTAAAATCGCTCGAGTGACATTGGCCGATCGGATAACGTCATTGCGCCACGTCCTGGCGACGCTGGGCGAGCCGCTCGTCGAGGTCGTCGTGGCCCCGCACGGCCTGGGCGTCGCGGTCACCGACGTCGTCATCCTCGACCCCGAAGACCCCCTGGAGGCCTCCCCCGGCGACCTGGTGCTGGTGATCGGCGCCCGCGGCCGGGCGGCGGCCCCGGCCATCCGCGCGGCCGGGCGCGGCGGCGCGGCCGCGGTGGCGGTCAAGGGCGCGACCGGTGCCGACGTCGCCGCCGACGCGGGCGTCGCGCTGCTCACGGTCGGGGCGGAGGCGCGCTGGGAGCAGGTCGAATCGCTGGCGCGCGGAGTCGTCGAGGCCGCCCGCGCGGGCGGGGAGGCGGCCGGCGGCGAGGTGCTCGGCGACCTGTTCGCCCTGGCCCAGACGATCGCGACGCTCACCGGCGGCCTGGTCAGCATCGAGGACACGGCGAACCGCGTGCTCGCGTATTCGCGGGCGGGCGACGAGGTCGACGAGCTGCGCCGGCTGTCGATCCTCGGCCGCGAAGGCCCGGAACGCTACCTCGCGATGCTGCGCGAATGGGGCGTCTACCAGCGGCTCCGCGCCGGGGAAGGGATCGTCCGGATCGACGAACGGCCCGAGCTCGGCATCCGCCGCCGCATCGCGGCGGGCATCCACGCGGGCAAGCAGCCGCTCGGCACGATCTGGGTCCAGGAGGGCGCCCAGCCGCTCACCGAACGGGCCGAGACGGCGCTGCTCGGGGCGAGCCGCACCCTGGCCCCGCAGCTGATCCGGGCCCGCACGCTGCCGAGCCCGGAGCTGCGGCTGCGCGAAGACCTCCTGGCCAGCCTCCTGGAAGGGCGGCTGGACGCGGAGTCCGTCGCCGACGACATCGGCGCGGATCCCGCGCGGCCGGCCCAGGTCCTGGCGTTTTCTTTGGAGCGCTCCGACAACCGGCAGCTGCGACGCGCCGAACTCGTCCACCTGATCGCCGTCCACACGGCGGCCTACCGGCGCAGCGCGCTGGTGAGCGTGATCGGCGGCCGCGTCTACGCGCTGCTGCCGGACCTGCCCGAGCACTCCGACGCGGCGGTGCTGGCGCTGGCCCGCGAAATCGCCGCCACGGCCCGCCGGCACCTGGACGTCCCGGTGCGGGCGGCCCTCGGCGGCGTCGTACCCCGCCTGTCGGAGGCGGCGGCCTCCCGCGGCGACGCCGACCGCGTCCTGGCGGCGATGACGCGCGGGCACTGGGCCGCGGACGTCGCCTCGCTCGCCGACGTCCGCGCCGAAGTGCTGCTGTCGGAGGTGCTGGCCTTCCTGGACGCGCAGCCGCGGATCCGCGACCCGCGGCTGACGACCCTGGTGGAGCACGACACCGAGCACGGCGGCATCCTCGTGCCGGCGGTCCTGGCCTGGCTGAACGCGTTCGGCGACGTCCGCGCGGCGGCGCGGGTGCTGAACATCCACCCGAACACGGTCCGGTATCGCGTCCGCCGCGCGGCCGAGGTGTCCGGAGTGGACTTCGAGGACCCGGCTCAGCGGCTGTTGACTCAGCTGCAATTGAGGCTTCGACCCTGCTAGCTTCGCGCGCGTGGATCTCTTTTCGCGCACGTGGGCGGCGTTGCGCGCCGCGGTCGCTTCCCTTCCCGATGCCGAGTTCGAGAAGCCGTCGGGCTGCCGGGGCTGGCTGGTCCGGGACCTGGTCTGCCACCTGGTGATCGACGCGCAGGACGTGCTGATCACGCTGGCCACCCCGGCGTCCTCGGCGTTGACGCACGACGCGATCACGTACTGGGCGGTGTCCGGGACCCCGCCGTCGGGCGACGACCCGCTGTCGGCGCTGATCGTCCGCCTGGCGGCGGCGTACCAGGACCCGGCGCTGCTGAAGTTCCACCTGGACGACGTGGGGTCGGCGGCGGGCCGCGCGGCGGACCTGGCGGACCCGGGAACGCGGGTGTCGACGCAGGACATGGTGCTGACCGCGGGCGACTACCTGTCGGCGTACGTGCTGGAGTGGACGTTGCACCACCTGGACCTGGTGGCGAACGTGCCGTCGGCGGCCGGGCCGCCTGCCGAGGGCCTGGCGCGCACGCGGGTGATGCTGGAGAAGATCGCGGGAGCGGAGTTCCCGCCGTCGTTCCCGGACGAGGACGTCCTGCTGGTGGCGACGGGGCGCCGCGCCCCCACCGGCGCCGAGCGCGAGGCACTGGGCGACGTGGCCGCGCGGCTGCCGCTGGTGCTCGGGTGATCGTCTGGCTGAACGGCACGTTCGGCGCGGGCAAGACGACGACCGCGCGCGAGCTCGCCGGGCTGCTGGGCGCCCGGACGTTCGACACGGAGTTCGTCGGCTACCTGCTGCGCACGGCGTTCCCGGAGCACGAGGGCGACTTCCAGCACCTGCCGCTGTGGCGGCCCCTCGTCGTGGAGAACACGGTGCGGGTGCACGAACACGCCGGGACGCTGGTCATCCCGCAGACCGTCCTCGTCGAGGCGTACGCGCGGGAAATCTTCGACGGCCTGGCCGGCCGCGGCGTCCCGGTCGCCCACTTCGTGCTGCACGCCGAGGCCGCCGAGCTGCGCCGCCGGATCGAGGAGTCGGCCGACACCTTCGCCCGCCAGTGGCGACTCGACCACGTCGACCGCTACGGCGAGGCCCTGCCGTGGCTGCGCCGGTCGGCGACGCTGGTGTCCACGGAGGGGAAAACGCCGGCCGAGGTGGCGCACGGCATCGCGGAACGGGTGCGAGCCCGCTGAAATCCGCTCCGGCGATTGTTCACGCGGTGCCGAGGCAGCCGGAAATCCGATAACCCACGCGATCGCCGGACAATTCGGCGGCAATTCACCCGGCGGAAACGCGAAGCTCCGCCAGTTCGGCCAGCGCGGCGAAAGAATCCAGCCGCGCCGATTGGTCGTAGGCGGCGGTCGTGGCGAGGATTTCGTCGGCGCCGGTCACCGCGACCAGCCTGCCCAGCCGGTCCGCCACTTCGGCCGGCGTGCCCGAAACCTGACCGTCCAAAGTCTCCTCGAGCCGCGCGCGCTCGCGGTCGGTCATCGGTGCCGCGAGGATGCCGTCGGGCGGCTCCAGGGGCGGGAAGATGCCGTGGGAGCGCGAATACACCGTCGCCCAGGCTTCCGAGACGAGCAGCCGGCGCGCGTCCGCCGCCGAGTCCGCCACCGCGATCGCCGTCGACACCACCACGTACGGCTCGCGCGCCCAGCCGGACGGCCGGAACCCGGTCCGGTAGCGCGTCACGGCTTCGGCCAGCGCACGTTCACCGCGCACCGGGGCGATCACCAGGGGCAGCCCGAGTTCCGCGGCGAGGTCCGCGCCCGACCCGGTGGCCAGCAGGAACGGCGGCACGCGCAGCCCCTCGGCCGGGTAGGCGTGCACGCCGGGGTAAGCGTGTTCCCCGGTGAAGAAGCCGAGCAGCTCCCGGACCTGCGCGCCGAAGTCGCCGGCGTCCTCTTTGCCGTGTCCCAGCGCCGATCGGACGCCGCCGGTGAAGCCGACGGACCGGCCGAGGCCCATGTCGATCCGGCCCGGGTGAAGCGCTTCCAGCACGCCGAACTGCTCCGCCACGACCAGCGGCCGGTGGTTCGGCAGCATCACGCCACCGGTACCGACGCGGATGCGGCTCGTCGCGCTCGCGACGGCGGCGGCGAGCACGGTCGGCGCGGACCCGGCGACGCCCGGCACGCCGTGGTGCTCGGACACCCAGAACCGGTGGTAGCCCAGCCGTTCGACGGCGGCGGCGAAGGCGATGGTGTCCCGCAGCGCCTGCGCGGGCCCGCGGTCCCGCCGCACGGGCGAGCGGTCGAGCACGGAGAACAACGTCACGCGGGGTGCAACGCCGGGCGTCCGGCGGGATTCCCGTCAGGGGCGCCAGCGCTCGCTGTACTCCGGGTGGTCGGCGTAGGGCAGGGCCAGCAGGCGCAGCGTGAGGCACCAGTTGGAGCCGGCCTCGTCGGCGGGCACGTGGCAGGTCTCACACCAGTATTCGCTGCCGTAGAGCGGAAAACCGGGGACCTTCTCCGACACGGTCGTGCGGTGGGCGAGCAGGATCCGCCGGGTCGCCTCGATCTCGTTGATCATCTGGTTGACCACGTCGAGCTCGAGGTCGGTGAGCCCGCGGATCTTCTGTTCCACGGCGACCTTCGTCTCGCCGCGGTTCATCACCTCGCCGGCCTTCGCCTTGTTGACGGCCTGCATGATCAACGCCTGCCGCGCGCCCACGCGCGCCGCGAGGAAAGCGATCAGGTCGTCCACGAACGGCCTCCTTCCTCGGACCCGCTCCCCGACGGTCCCGGGGAGTCGTCGATCCGGAACCGCACGTTACGCCGTCGGAGACCAAGATCGTGACATCGCAATCGGCCGTGCAACATTTGTGACCCGAAAGGCGACAGCGGGCGCTTGGGTGATCACTCCGTGTTCGGATTGGTTCTTTCGGCCGAGCGTAAATCCCCGGTGTGGTCGCTGATCCGGTGATGACCGCCACGGCTGTGGCCGTGGTTACGAATGGTCCCGGAGGGCAGTCCCGATCGTGCCACGCCGTCACGCCGGGCTCCGCCGTCACGTCTGTCCCCAGCACAGAGTCACGGAGGTGGTCATGTCCGTTCCTGCCTCACCCGGCCCGCAGGTGCCGTACTACCCGCCGCCGGCTCCGCCGCCCCGGCACAGGAAGTGGCCGTGGGTGGTCGGCGTGCTCGCGTCGATCCCCGCGTTCGCCGCTCCGACCACTGCGGAACCGGTCCTGCCCGAACCCACGGCGAAGGACTACTCGGTCGACCTGGCCGTGCAGTCCAAGCAGTGTTTCGGTTCGGCGGGGTGCAACGTGGTCGTCGAGCCGAAGCTCAACGCCCTCGGCGCGAGCACCCTGCTTTGGGAATGCGACATCACCTACAGCATCTCGGGCGACGAATCCGGCGAGCTCATCGAGACCGCCTACGCCCAGGGCGGCACCTCGTACCGCGTCGACCGCACCAGCATGAGCACCAAGAACGGCAAGGTCGTCCCGAAGGCGGCCGTGACCGCCGACAGCTGCCGCAAGCCGTGAGGTCACTCGGGACGCGCTTTGCTCGGCTGCACCCGCTTCGGCTCCCCCGGCATCTTCGGGTAGTCCGGCGGATAAGGCAGCTCCCCCAGCCCGTGGTCGCGCAGGTCCCGCTCGTACCACTCCAGCGCCGTCTCCAGCCCGAACGGCGAGGCGTCCATCGGTGCGTGCAGGTCTCCGTGCTTCTCCAGGAACGGCGGGATCGTCAGCACGTCGAAGTCGTCCGCGTCCACCTCGCCCAGCAGGTCCCACGTCAACGGCGTCGACACCGTGGCGCGCGGGGTGCCGCGGACCGACCAGGCCGAAGCCACCGTCCGGTCGCGGGCCGCCTGGTTGTAGTCGAGGAAGACCCGGCCCCCTCGCTCCTCCTTCCACCAGTTGACCGTCGCCTTCTCCGGGATCCGGCGGGCGACCTCGCGGCCCAGCGCGATCACCGCGTGCCGGACCGCCACGAAATCCCACTCCGGCCGGATGCGGACCAGCACGTGCACCCCGCGGCCGCCCGAGGTCTTCGGCCAGCCCGTCAGGCCCGCGTCCGCCAGGACCTCGCGGACCACCACGGCCACCTCGACCGCGTCCGCGAAGCCCGCCCGATCCGGCGGGTCGACGTCGATCCGGAGCTCGTCGGGGTGGTCGGCGTCCGGGCGGCGGACCGGCCACGGGTGGAAGTCGAACGTGCCCAGGTTGGCCGCCCAGGCGAACACCGCGGGCTCGGTCGGGCACACCTCGGCCGCCTTGCGGCCGGACGGGAACGTGATCTCGGCGGTCGAAACCCACTCGGGCGCGCCCTTCGGCACGCGCTTGGCGTAGAACCAGTCGCCCTCGACGCCGTCGACGTAGCGCTTCAGCGTCGTCGGACGCTCGCCGATCGCACGCAGCAGCGGCGCGCCGACCGTGATGTAGTGCTCCACGACCTGCCGCTTCGTGATGCCACGCTGGGGGAAGTACACCTTGTCCGGGCTGGTGACGCGGACCGTGCGCCCGCCCACCTCGTACTCGACCGGGTCACCGTGCTTGGGCATGCGGCCACGCTAGCGCGCGAACGCCGGCCGGTAGGCTCGAACGGGTGTCCGGCCGCACCAAGCTGATCGTCGCGCTCGCCGTGCTCGCCGCCTTCGCGGCGGCCGCGGTGCTGCTGCCGATCCCCGGTCCGGCCGACCTGCGGGCCTGGGCCGCCACCACCGGCCCCGCCACCCCGCTCGTGCTGCTCGCCGCGTACTCGCTGCTCACCGTGGCGCCCCTCCCGCGCACGGTGTTCAACCTCGCCGCCGGCCTGCTCGTCGGCACCGCGGCCGGGATCGCGATCGGCCTGGTCGCCACCACCATCGCGGCCGGCCTCTCCTTCGGCCTGGCCCGGCTGCTCGGCCGCGACCTGGTCACCCGGCACCTGCACCGGTCCGCGGTGAAGACGGTCAACGACCGCCTTTCCGGCGGCGGCGTCCTCGCCATCACGTCACTGCGGTTGATCCCGGTGGTGCCGTTCGCGCCCTTCAGCTACCTCTGCGGGGTGTCCTCGGTGCGGCTGGCCCCGTACCTGGCCGGTACGCTGCTCGGCAGCGTACCCGGCACGGTCGCCGTGGTCGTCCTCGGCGACGCCCTGACCGGCGACACGCCGCCCGCGCTGCTCGCCTGTTACGGCGTGTTCGCGCTGGCCGGAGCGATCGGGCTGGTCAAGGTGTTCAAGAAGCGGGCACCGGCCGAACCGCAGCCCGCCGGACCGGCTGGCTGACGCGAACAGCGCGCGGCCGACCGCTACACTCGATCGGGTGCGCGAAGCGGTAACGCGCTGAGCAAGGCCACCACCACCGGGAATTTCGTCAGGAGCAGTCGCCATCGACACCGGTCAGCTGATCGCGGGGCACTACCGCCTCGTCGAGCACATTGGTAGCGGTGCCATGGGTGTCGTGTGGCGCGCGACCGACGTGCGCCTCGAACGCACCGTCGCGATCAAGCAGATCCTCCCGCAGCCGGGTGTCTCCGAGACCGAACGCGACAACATGCGCCAGCGCGCGATGCGCGAGGCGAAGAACGCGGCCCGGTTCCAGCACCCGAACGCCATCGTGGTGTTCGACATCGCCGAGCACAACGGCGACCCGTGCCTGGTGATGGAGTACCTGAACGGGCCCAGCCTCTCCACGATCCTCGCCGAGGAAGGCACCCTCCCGCTCGGGCGGGTCGCCCGGATCGGCGAGCAGGTCGCGTCCGCGCTGGTGGCGGCCCACCGGGCCGGGATCGTGCACCGTGACGTCAAGCCGGGCAACATCCTCATCGACGAGACCGGCACCGCGAAGATCACCGACTTCGGCATCTCCCGCGCGGCCGGCGACATGACGCTGACGGCGACCGGCCTGATCGGCGGCACGCCCGCGTACCTGGCGCCCGAGCTGGCCCGCGGCGCCGACCCGGTGCCCAGCTCCGACGTCTTCGCCCTCGGCGCGACCCTCTACCAAGCGATCGAGGGCACCACGCCGTACGGCAACACGACCAACCAGCTCGCGCTGCTCTACGCGGCGGCGAACGGCCAGATCAACCCGCCGGTGCAGGCGGGCGGGGCCACCGCGCTGCTGATGAGCCTGCTGCGCAGCGAGCCGGGCGAGCGGCCGAGCATGGCCGAGGCCCGCGAGCGGCTGGCCGCGCTGGCCCGCACCGAGCCCGGCGGCATGACGGCGTCCCCGCCGCTGCTCTCCGGCGGCGCGGGCCGCAAGCCCGCCGCACCCGCCTCCGCGGACGACGGCGAGCGGCCACCCTGGCAGCGGACGGCGAACAAGGCACCTTCGTCCCCGCCGGTCGGCACGCCCGTGCCCGCGAACAAGGCGCCGTCGAACCCGCCGCGCCCGACCGCGGCGTTCATGCCGATGCGGTCCCCGGCCGCGCCGCCGAACACCCCGCCCAGACCGGTGCCCGCGGCCGCGCCGTCGGCCAGGGCCCCCCAGTACTCGTCAGGCACCGCGAAGCCGGACAACAAGCGCAAGTACGCGCTGTTCGCCGGCGCCGGCGCGGCGGTCGTCGTGGTCGCGGTGATCGTGTTCCTGGTCCTGAACTCCGGCAACGGCGGTTCGGGCGGCAACCAGACCGCCCAGTCGCCCGGCAACCAGCCGACGACGGGTCACAGCAGCACGTCCAAGTCCGCCAGCCCGAGCACCTCGGCGCCGCCCGCCGACCTGGGCAAGACCCCTTCCGAGGGCAAGGTCACCGCGATCGGGCCCACCGGCCAGCAGCTGGTCAACTTCTTCAACGCCCCGACCGACAACTGGAACATGCTGACCCCGGCCGCCCAGGCGGTCTACGGCGACCAACAGCAGTTCCAGCAGTACTGGGCGGAAAACAAGAAAAACGTGGGCGCGTTCAACACCGCGCGCACGGACGAGGGTGTCGCCGAAGACGGCTCCGTGCAGATGTACCTCAACATCCTGAACGGCCGGCACAAGTTCCGGATGGTGATCGTCGGCGGGCAGACCCTCATCGACGCGAACACCAAGCTCGACGCCATCACGGCCAGCCCGAGCTACTGAGACGTAACGCGCGTCCGGTGGGCTGAGCGGCGCGGATGGCCTACCGTGGTGGCATGGCCGACGACGGAGCTTCACTGCCGGGCCCGAATCCTCGCTTCCACGAGGACCTGGTCGGCCTGGACCCGTACGACCCGGAGGCGCGCGCGTTCGCCGAGCACCTCGACCGCATCGAACGCTGTGGCCCGAACTACACCATCGAGGCCGCCCTCGACGGCGTCGCCGACTTCGCCGACTCCAGCAACCGCCTCGGCGGGCTGCGCTACTGGGTGTCGGCCCTCATCGTGATCCTCATCGTGCTCGGCGTGATCGTGGCCGCATGGGACATCGTGGTGCACGCCCTCGCCTGGCTCGCGGCGTAACGTGGATCGGGTGAAAGGTATGAAACCCGTTGTCGGCGCGACCCCTCGCGTCGTGAAGTCCGAGCAGGAATGGCGGGCGCAGCTCAGCCCCGACGAGTTCGCCGTGCTCCGCCAGGCGGGGACCGAACGGCCGTTCACCGGTGAGTACACCGACACCAAGGCCACCGGCGTCTACGAGTGCCGCGCCTGCGGTGCCGAGCTGTTCCGCAGCGACACGAAGTTCGAGAGCCACTGCGGCTGGCCGTCGTTCTACGACCCGGCCGACTCCGACGCCGTGCTGCTGCGCGAAGACCGCACCATGGGCATGAAGCGGATCGAGGTGCTCTGCGGCTCCTGCCACAGCCACCTCGGGCACGTCTTCGAAGGCGAGGGCTACCCGACCCCGACCGACCAGCGCTACTGCATCAACTCGATTTCGCTGAAACTGGTCACCGAGCCGTAAAACCCGCCGCCCTAAATCTCCCTTAAGCGAGCAACCCGCCGCCCTTCCTCGAACGTAGTCTCCGCACACGGACGAGGGAGGGCGGACTCATGACCGACACCTGGGGTATTCCCGGACCGGTGTTCGCGGGGCTTTACCTGGGGTTGCTGTTTCTCGTGGCGCTGGTCGCGGTAGTGCGCGCCGCGCTGCTCGCGCGGGGACGCACCGGCGGGGCACCGGACACGGCCGAAGAACTGGCGCTGCTGACCGGCGGGCGGGAGCGCGCCGGTGAACTGGTCGTCGCCCGGCTGCTCGAGCGGCAGCTGATCCGGCTCGACGGCACCGGACGCGTGCACCGCGTCCGGGGTTCGGCAACCGACGACCTGGGCCGGGCCGCACTCGCGCGGATCGGCAAGACCGGCAGCTCCGTCGACCGGGTGCGCGCCGAGGTGGCGCGCCACCCGTCCGTGGCGAACCTGGAGGCCGGGCTGGTGGCCCGCGCGCTGCTCACCGACGTCCGGAAACTGCGCCGGACCCGGCTGCTGACCACCGTGGCGCTCTGGGCGCTGTTCGTCCTCGGCGTCGTCCGGCTGATCGCGGGCTCTTCGACCGGGCACCCCGTCGGCTTCCTGCTGGGCCTGCTCGTCCTGAACACCGTCGCGGCCGTGGTGGCCACGGTCCGCGCCGCGAACAAGCCCCAGGTGAAGGCCACCCTCGCCGGCCGGAGGGCCGCGGAAGAGGCGCGCCGCGCCCGGACGCTCGTCACGGGTCCGTCCGGGGCCGTCGCGGCGGACGGCTTCGGCAGCCACCCGGAGAAGGACGTCCGGCTGGCCGTCAGCCGCGCCACGCAGCAGTCCACGGCACGCGCCGCCCGCCGCCCGCGCACCCGCTGGGCGAGCGGGGGCGGCGGCGCGGCCGTCGGCTACTACGGCGGCAGCTCCTGCGGCGGGGGCGGCAGCTCGTGCGGCGGTGGGGGCGGTGGCTGCGGCGGCGGTGGCGGCGGCGGCGGGGGCTGTGGTGGTTGAAACGCCGACGCGAGCGCGTGCGTCTCACAGCTACGGTAACCGCGACACACTGAGGGGAGACGGGCGATGACCGACCCGTGGGGCATCTCCGGACCGGATTTCGTGGTCCTCTACATCGCGTTGCTCAGCGCCGTGCTGCTGGTCCGGCTCGTCGTGACCGGGATCGTGAGCAGCCGCGCGATGCGGGCGGACGCCGTCACGCCCGATCCGCCGCCGAGCGTCTACCAGCTGGCCTTCCTCGCCGGCGGCCCCGACCGGGCCGTCGACGCGGCGATCGCCGCCCTGGTCGAGCGCGGGCAGCTGCGCGTCAACAGCTACAAGCAGGTCAGCCAGGCCGGGACGCGGCCGGCCGACCCGCTGGAGCGGGCGGTCTTCGACGCGGCGCAGCTGAAGACGACGGCGACGCTGCGAGCGCACGGCCGTCAGTCGGCGGCGATGCGGGCCTTGGAGGAGGGCCTCGACCAGCGCGGGCTGCTGGCGTCGGCGGCCGCCAAGCAGCAGGCGCGGACGTTCGGGCTCCTCCTGCAGCTGGCGGTGCTGGCGTTCGGCGTGGCGCGGCTGGTCAACGGCATTTCCCTCGGCCGCCCGGTCGGGGTCCTGGTGTTCCTGGTCCTCGTCGCGGCGGTGCTGGCGATCGTGGCGGCGGTCCGCCGGTCGAAGACGGGCGCCCGGCAGCCGTCGGCCGCGGGGCACCGCCTGCTCGGCCAGGCCCGGGCCGCGGCGAGCGGACCGGTGCCGGCCGGCATGCTGGCCGGCGGCGTGCTGCTCGGCGGGGCGGCGGCCGCGGTCGCGCTGGGCGGCTGGGCCATGTACCCGGACGAGGAGCTGAGCGCGGCGCTGACCCCGCCGGTGACGTCGTTCGGGGGCGGTGGCTCGTCCGGCGGGTCGTCCTGCAGCAGCGGGTCGTCCTGCTCGAGCTCGTCGTGCAGCAGCGGGTCTTCGTGCGGTTCGTCGTGCGGCGGAGGGGGCTGCGGTGGGTGAGCTGGGCATCGGGATCGGCTGGCGGCACGAGCTCGACCTGTCCATCGCGCGGCTGCCGGGCGTGGACTGGGTCGAGGTCGTCGCCGAGAACCTGCACGCCGACCACCTGCCGGAGACGCTCGTGACGCTGCGCGAGCGGGGCCTGCCGGTGCTGCCGCACGCCGTCTCGCTGTCCCTCGGCGGGGCCGAGCCGCTGGACACCGGCCGCGTCCAGCACCTCGCGGAGGTCGCGCGGGCGCTGGACGCGCCGCTGGTCAGCGACCACGTGTGCTTCGTGCGCGCGGGCGGCCTCGACTCGGGGCACCTGATGCCCCTCCCCCGCACGCGCGAGGCCCTGGACGTGCTGGTGGCGAACGTCCGGCTGGCCCAGTCCATCGTGGACGTGCCGCTGGCGCTGGAGAACATCGCCGCGGTGCTCGACTGGCCGGACGCCGAGCTGACCGAGGAGCAGTTCCTCACCGAGCTGACCGACCGGACGGGCTGCCGGCTGATCATCGACGTGGCGAACCTGTACGCCAACGCCCGCAACATCGGCACGGACCCGGTGGCGTTCCTGGACGGAATCCCCTGGGAGCGGCTGGCGTACGTGCACATGGCGGGCGGCATCGAGCGCGACGGCGTCTACCACGACACGCACGCGCACCCGGTGCTGCCGGAGGTGCTGTCGCTGTTGACGGAGCTCCGCCGCCGGACGGACCCACCGGGAGTGCTGCTGGAGCGCGACGACGACTACCCGACCGACGACGAGCTGGCGGCGGAGCTGTCGGCCCTGCGGGCGGCGGTGACGGGGTGAGCCGTTCGGAGCTGGCCCGTCGCCAGGCGGAGCTGCTGCACGCGTTGCTGGCCGACGGCCCGGCCCCGGCGGGCTTCGACCCCGCCCGGCTGAAGGTGGAGGCTCAGGTGCTCCGCCGGAAGCACGGGCGGGTGCTGGCCTATCAGCGGCCCGAGCTGGCGGAGGCGCTGGGCGAGCGGTACGGGTCGCTGTTCGCGCAGTTCACGGCGGCCCGGCCGAAGAAGGCGACGGAACGGTCGGGGGCGTACGCGGACGAGTTCGCGACGTGGCTGATCGAGCACGGCCACCTCCCGAAGCCGAAGCGGCGGCTGGTGGACCGCCTCCGGCGGCGCTGATCCACAGTCCCGCCGGGCGTCTGACCAGGCTTTTCGTCGGACTGAGCCGGCAGACTGGAACTGGGGCGGCCCCCAAGGGGGGCGCGTTCCGCCTCAGGGCAGGTCCCGCCTCAGGGCGTCCAGGTCGGTTTGTCGACTCCCGGCATCCGCGTCCCGAACTCCCAGTACGGCTGCGCGCCCGGCAAGCCGCCGGCCATCCGGACCCGCGTCATCCGGCCGTAGCCGCTGTCCACTTCCTCCAGCAGGTCGCCGTAGTCGACGTCCGCCGCCGGCGTTTCCTTGCGGCCCAGCGAATCCAGCCATCGGCCCGTGCCCGCCAAGGACAGCCGGGCTCGCCACGTTCCGCCGTCGGTGACCTGGCGGTGCAACGCCGTCATCACCGCCGCCGCCGTGAGCCAGCCCGTTGCGTGGTCCAGGGCCTGGACCGGCAGCGGTGACGGTGGCTCGCCCCACGCCAGGCCGCTCGACATCTGGACCAGGCTGTCGAACCCGCGCCGGCGCGCCCAAGGGCCTTCCCAGCCGTACGCGCTCAGGTCCGCGATCACCAAGCCCGGCCGCAGCTCGGCCAGCTCCGCGGGCCCGAACCCGATGCGCTCCAGCGCACCCGGGCGGAACGACTGGACCAGCACGTCCGCGCGGCTGATCAGCTTCTTCAGCCGCGCGCGGCCGCCCTCGGTGTCCAGCGCGACGAACGTCGAACGCTTGCCCTGGTTCGTGTCCCGCACCAGCGCCTCGACCCGCGGCAGGTGCGCGGCCCCGACGTGCAGGACGTCGGCGCCGTGCGCGGCCAGGACCCGCCCGGCCACCGGCCCGGCGAGCACGTGCGTCAGCTCCAGCACCCGGATCCCGCCCAGCGGCCGGTCCGAGTAGAACAGCGTCCGTTTCGGAGCCGGGTCCAGCGGTGTCAGCGAAACCAGCGGCAGCGACGCCACCGCCTCGCCCTGCGGGTGCGCCGCCCAGTCCGACGGCGAACGCAGCTCGGCCGCCGCTCCCCCGGCCGACACGACGGCGTGCTCCACCTCGCGCGCCCGGCGTCCGGCGACCGCCTTTTCGACGGCCTCGCGGGACCCGGGGACACCGAGGCCCCAGCACACCGCCGCTTCGTGCCGCGGGTAGTTGGCGTGCAGCCGGACCCAGCCGTCGGCCGCGCGGTAGTCGCCCGACAGCGGTGCCCAGACGGACTCCGCGCCGACGCCGTCCACCCGCAGCAGCTGCTCGCTCCGGAACGCCGCCGCCGCGTGGCGCGTGTCCGCCGTGACGACGCCGGGCTCGATGTCACGCAACCGAAGCATTTCCCCGGCCGCCAGGGTCGCCGCCGCGACCGACACCGTGGCCGCTGCCGCCACCCGGTACGGGCCGGGCAGCACGTCTTCGGCGCCGGTCAGCTCGACCGGTCCCGGCGCGTCCCCGGTCAGGGTGCGCCAGACGCCGTCCAGGACCTCGCGCACTACGGGAGAGCCGCGACGAGCTCGGCGGGCGGCACGCGGGTGCCGGTGTAGAACGGGATCTCCTCGCGCACGTGCAGCCGCGCCTCGGTGCCGCGCAGGTGGCGCATGAGGTCGACGATCCGGTGCAGCTCGTCGGCCTCGAAGGCGAGGATCCACTCGTAGTCGCCCAGGGCGAACGACGCGACGGTGTTCGCGCGCACGTCCGGGTAGTCGCGGGCTTCCTTGCCGTGGTCGGCGAGCATCTTGCGGCGGTCGGCGTCCGGCAGCAGGTACCACTCGTAGGACCGCACGAACGGGTAGACGCAGATGAACTTGCGCGCCTCTTCACCGGCCAGGAAGGCCGGGATGTGGCTCTTGTTGAACTCGGCGGGCCGGTGCAGCGCGGTCTGGCTCCAGACCGGCGTCGACGCGCGGCCCAGCGGCGTCCGGCGGAACCCGGCGTAGGCGGCCTGGACCTGCTCGATCTCCTCGGCGTGCCACCAGATCATGAAGTCGGCGTCGGCACGCAACGCGGACAGGTCGTAGACGCCGCGGACGACGACGCCCTTGGCCTCCAGCCCGTCGAGGTACTCCGCGGTCTCACGGCCGGCGGTCCCGCGGTCCTCGCCCAGCCGCCCCGGCTCGATCCGGAAGACCGACCAGGTGGTGTAGCGGATGGTGTCGTTGAGCTCGTTGTAGTTGACCCGCGCCATGTCCCCATCCTGTCACCGCGGCGGCACCGTCGCCGCCACGGGTCGGGGTGAGAGCACTCACGCGGTCAGGTACGCGGCGATCCGCTGCGCCGCGGCTTCCGCCGTCGCGACACAGGCCGGCAGCCCGACCCCGTGCAGGGTCGCCCCGGCGATCGCCAGGCCCGGCACCTCCGCGACGGCCTTTTCGATCCGCTCGACGCGGTCGAGGTGCCCGGCGCCGTACTGCGGCAGCCCGCCGCCCCACCGCGTCACCAGCGTCTCCACCGGCGCCGCCGCCACGCCGGTCAGCCGGGCGAGGTCGTCGCGGACCACGCGGACCAGCTCGACGTCGTCGAACTGCAGCGCGCCCGGCTCGCCGAACCGGCCGACCGAGCCGCGGACCAGGACCGGCCCGGTGCCGTAGTGGGCCCACTTCCGGGACGAAAACGTGAACGCCTTCGACGCGTACGGCACGCCCGAAGCGTCCCGCTCGCCCTGGCCGATCAGGATCCCCGACGCCTCCGGCAGCGCGGTGCCGGGCGGCAGCGCCAGCGCGACCACCGCCATCGACGCCAGTTCGACCTCGCCGAAGGCCGCCGAAGCCGCCGGGACGACGTCGGTGAGCAGGCGGCGGGCCGACGGCGCGGGCACCGCGAGCACGACGGCGTCCGCTTCGGCGAGGTTGTCCGCCGGCGCGTGCGCGGTCGGTGCCGCGCCGATGCGCAGCCGCCAGCCGGCGCCGTGCCGTTCGATCTCGCACACCGGCAGGCCGGTGCGCAGCTCGGCGCCGGAGGCCGCGGTCAGCCGGTCGATCACGGTGCCGAGGCCGCCCGGGACGGTGCCGAACACCGGCGCCGTCGACGGGTTCGCCGGCAGCTGCGCGGCGGCCGCCGCGGTCAGCGAGCCCGCGCCCGCCGCCAGCGCGGCGGCCAGGCCGGGCATGGTGGCGCGCAGGCCGAGGCCGTCGGCGCCACCCGCGTAGACGCCGCCGAGCAGCGGGTCGACCAGCCGGTCCACCAGTTCGTCGCCGAACCGCTCGCGCAGCAACGGCCCCAGCGGCACGTCGCCGCCCGGCAGCCGCAGCTCGGGCAGCGACGGCTCGGCTTCGACCGCGTGGCGCCCCGCCTCGGAAAGCACCCCGGCCACCGACTCCGCGGACGCCGGCACGCCCATGACCGTGCCGGGCGGCAGCCCGGTGACGGCGCCGCCCGCGTGGATCTTCGCCCGGGCCTTCGTCGGGTGGACGACGTCGAGCCCGAGCTCGCGGGCCAGCGCGAGCATTTCCGGGCGGCGGACGAGGAAGGCCTCGGCGCCGACGTCGTAGGGCACCCCGGCCAGCTCGGCGGTGCGCAGCTTTCCGCCCGGCGCCGTCGTCTTCTCGAAGACGGTGATTTCGGCTTCGGGGCCGAGCAGCCGCCGCAGCCGGTACGCCGCGGTCAGCCCGGAAACGCCGCCCCCGACGACCGCGACGCGCTTCACAGCTCGTGCACCAGCCCGACCACGCGGGTCAGCACGTCGGGATCGACGCCCGGCAGCACGCCGTGGCCCAGGTTGAAGATGTGGCCGTCGGCCGCTTTGCCCTCTTCGACGATCCGCCGGACCTCGGCCTCCAGCACCGGCCAGGACGCGTGCAGCAGCGCCGGGTCGAGGTTGCCCTGGACGATCGCTCGCCCACCGAGGCGCCGCACGGCTTCGTCCAGCGGGATCCGCCAGTCGACGCCGACGACGTCGGCGCCCGCGTCACGCATCGCGGCCAGGAGCTCCCCGGTGCCTACGCCGAAGTGGATCCGCGGCACGCCGTACTCCGCGACGCCCGCGAGGACCTTGGCCGAGTGCGGCAGGACGAACTCGCGGTAGTCCCGCTCGGACAGCGCCCCGGCCCAGGAGTCGAACAGCTGCACCGCGTCGACGCCGGCGTCGAGCTGGGCGCGCAGGAACGTCAGGGCGACGTCGGCCAGCCGCCCGGCCAGCTCGTGCCACACCTCGGGCGAGGTGTGCATCAGCGCCTTGGTGTGCTCGTGGTTGCGGCTCGGGCCACCCTCGATGAGGTAGCTGGCCAGCGTGAACGGCGCGCCGGCGAACCCGATCAGCGGGGTGCCGCCGAGCCGCTCGACCAGCAACCGGACGCCGTCGGCAACCGGCGAGACCTGCTCGGGCTCGAGCTCCGGCAGCGCTTTCACCGCGGCGAGGTCGCGCACCGGCGTCGCGACCACCGGGCCGGTGCCGGGCACGATGTCGATGTCGACCCCGGCGGCCTTGAGCGGCACCACGATGTCGCTGTACAGGATGGCCGCGTCGACGCCGTGGCGGCGGACCGGCTGCAGCGTGATCTCGGCGAGCATCTCGGGATCGAAACAGGAATCGAGCATCGGCACGCCCTCGCGCAGCGCGCGGTACTCGGGCAGCGAGCGGCCGGCCTGGCGCATGAACCAGACGGGCGTGCGGGCCGGGCGTTCACCGCGCGCGGCGGCCAGGAACGGGGCTTCGGGCAGCTCGCGGCGACCGGACGGGACGGCGTGGCGCGGCAGGGGCGTGGTCTGAGACATCGCGGTCAATCGTGCCACGAGCCCGGGCGGGCCGTTCTCTCGGCGCGCCTGCGCCCGCAACAGGGCGTGCCCGCCCTAAAGTCGGTGCGTGACCGCGATGACGCCAGTGCCCGAACTCTTCCGCGAAGCAGTCGCGGCGCTGCAGTCCGTCCGGCCCCGCCGGGAGGTGCTGCTGGAGCCGATGCGCGCGCCGCAGCGGCTCGCGCCGTGGTCGTACGCGGTCAGCTGCGAAGTGTCCGGGCCCGCCGACGTGCTGGCCTCGGGACGGCTGGTCCTGCTGCACGACCCGGACGGCCAGGACGGCTGGGACGGCGTGCTGCGCCTCGTCATGTACGTGCGCGCGGAGCTGGACCGGGAGCTGGCGACGGACCCGTTCCTGCCGGCGGTCGGCTGGTCGTGGCTGACCGACGCGCTGGAAGTGTCCGGGGCGAGCTGGAAGGCACTGGGCGGCACGGTGACGGAGACGTCGTCGGCCCGCTTCGGCGACCTCTCCGGCCCGGCCCGCACCGACGACCTGGAGCTGCGGGCGTCGTGGACGCCGACGGACGCGGGACTGCTGCCCCACGGGCAGGCCTTCTGCCAGGTGATGGCGAGCGTCGTGGGCCTCCCCCCGGTCGGGGTGACCCTCTTCGGGCAGCGCCAGGGCTCCTGACCCGGCGTCCGGGCGATCTTCGGCAACGAATCGGCAACGGCCGGCCGCCCCGGGCCGTCCCCGGAACGCTCCTTGTACGGATGTGAGCAAAATTCACGTCCAAAGAACGCTGTTCACCCGGCCCCGGGCCGCCGAGATGCCGCCTCGCGGGCCGAGTACCGCGGATGACCACCGGGGCACCCCCTGGGCGCCGGGACCATCCCCGAGGTCGTTTCACGTCTCCTCGTTCGTGACGCCTCGCGGTCACGCACCGCAACAAGATCAAAACGAGGGCCCCACGGTCACCAGCACCCCGCAACAGACACGGACAGTCACGGCTCCGGGCGCGGACAGGCGCCCCGGACGCCTCGTGAGGGAGTCGATCAAGCCCCGGCCGGAGCCACATTCCGGGGGTCGCGGGCGCCCATCCGGACCCCCGCCACTAGGCGCACCGGCAGCTGCACGCCTCATCTGCACGGCCATTTGGGCGCCGGTAACTCCTTAGCATCGTGTTCACTGGGCTATCCGTTAGCAACCGGCCGTGTACTAGCCCGATCGTGTTACTACGAACCCACTGAGTGACTGTTCGTTTGAGATAGATACCCATTCGATCCCCCCGCAACGGCCTCAGGGCGGCTACAGTGCCTTCGACGACACCACTTTCGGTCTAAAGCTGGCGCGGCTGAACGGCCGAAGGTCCCGGTGCCGGTCGGGGGGCACGACCGACTCCAGGGAGGTAGTGACGTGGCTACCGTCGGCATTTCTCAGGCCGTCCGATCCACGCCAGCCGGCGCGTTGCCGGCGAGCATGGTTCCGCACCCGCGGGAAGAGCTTTTTTCGGTACTGGTGGTCGATGACCACCCGCTGTTGAGGGAGGCAATCGCAGCAAGACTCGCACAGATGGGTGCGGGAACCGTCCACGAAGCCGCCACGGTGGCCGAGGCGAGGGCGCGAGCACAGGCCACTGGGCCTTGTGACCTGGCGATCCTCGATCTCGGACTGCCGGACGGCAGCGGCATCGAGCTGGTTACGGAACTCCGTAGCCACGGCTGGCCGCGCGTGGTCGTACTCGCATCCTCGGACGACCCGTACGCGGTCCGCTCGGCCTTCCAGGCCGGGGCCCAGGCGTACCTGCTGAAGTCCGCGTCGCCGGTCGTCGTGACCGATGGCGTGCGGCGCGTGCTCGAAGGCGGCGTCTACGCCGACCCGAGCGTGGCTCCGGTGCTGGCCACCGGGACCCGCGTCGCGGGCACCGACAACACCCCGCGCGAGCTGTCCGCTCGTGAGGTGGAGGTGCTCCAGCTGGTCGCCGACGGGCAGTCCAACAAGGAGATCGGCGAGGAGCTTTCGCTCTCCGCCCTCACCGTCAAGTCCCACCTCTCCCGGATCGGGCGCAAGCTCGGCACGGGCGACCGGGCACAGATGGTGGCGCTGGCCATGCGAGCCGGCGTCATCCGCTGACGAAAGCACACCTCCCTGCGGGGCGGGCGGACCAGGCGCGGTACGCCCGTCCCGTAGGGTCGTCAACCATGGGAAGCACTGAGGCCGAGGACACCGGGATGGAGATCGAGTCCACGGGCGGCCCTGTGCTGCTACGCGAACCCGCCGAGGGCACACCCCCGGTGATCACCGACGCGGCCGCGCTGGCCGAGGCCTGCGCGAAGCTCGCCGCGGGCTCCGGGGCGGTCGCCGTCGACACCGAACGCGCGTCCGGCTACCGGTACTTCCCGAAGGCCTACCTCGTGCAGCTGCGCCGCGAAGGTTCCGGCACGGTGCTGATCGACCCGATCGCGCTGGACGGCGAACTCGCCCCGCTGCGCGAAGTCCTGAATTCCCTGGAGTGGGTGCTGCACGCCGCCTCCCAGGACCTCCCCTGCCTCGCCGAGCTGGGCCTGCACCCGGCGGCGCTGTTCGACACCGAGCTGGCCGGCCGGCTGGCAGGCTACGAACGCGTCGCGCTGGGGACGCTCGTCGAGCTGCTGCTGGGGTACACCCTCGAGAAGGGCCACAGCGCGGCCGACTGGTCGAAGCGGCCGCTGCCGGTCGACTGGCTGAACTACGCCGCCCTCGACGTCGAGCTGCTCGTCCAGCTGCGCGAAAAGCTGGAAGCGGAGCTGGGCGCCCAGGGCAAGCTGGAGTGGGCGCGGCAGGAGTTCGAGTTCGTGCGGACGGCCCCGCCGCCGCCCCCGCGGGCCGAGCCGTGGCGCCGGACGTCCGGTGTGCACAAGATCCGCAGCCCCCGCGGCCTCGCGGCCGTCCGCGAACTGTGGCAGGCGCGGGACGAGCTGGCCCGCAAACGCGATCGCGCGCCGAGCCGGATCCTCCCGGACAGCGCGATCGTCAACGCCGTCACGGCCGACCCCAAGACGGTCGAAGAGCTGCAGGCGCTGCCGGTGTTCAGCGGCCGCGTCCAGCGCAAGTACACGGCGAGCTGGCTGCGCCACCTGCAGGCGGCCCGCGCGCTGCCGGCTTCGGAACTGCCGTCGCCGTCCCAGCCGACGGACGGCCCGCCCCCGGTGAACCGCTGGGTGGACAAGGACCCGGACGCGGCGGCCCGCTTGTCGGCGGCCCGCGCGGCCTTGACGGCCATCGCGGAGGACCGCCGGCTCCCGGTGGAGAACCTGCTGCTGCCGGACCTGGTCCGGCGCACGTGCTGGCGTCCCCCGGCCGAAACGGACGAGGACTCGGTGGCGGAGGTCCTGCGTGCGAGCGGCGCCCGGCCGTGGCAGGTCGAGCTGACGGCGGCGGTGCTGAGCAAGGCATTGCAGACCACCGCTTCCTGAACGGACAGATCCGGGACAGTTCCCGGAATCGTTCTGCCCCGGTCATCGGCTGCCCTAGGCTGCGCCGGAAAACCCGCACCGCCCGAAGGTATCTCGATGACCGATTTCATGTCCGATCAGCCCGCCGTGCAGTGCTTTCTCAGCTTCACCCATGAAGATGACAGTTTCCTGAATTTCGTCACACCGCTCAAGAATTCGCTGGAGAAGTTCTGCGCCTCGGCGCACGGGCGCAAGGTCGAAGTGTTCGTGGACCGCGAAAGCATCGGGTGGGGCGAGGATTGGCGGACGAAGATCCAGGACGGGCTCAACGCCGCGATGGTGTTCGTCCCGGTCATCTCGATGAACTACTTCTACGAAAGCAGCGCCTGCCGGGAAGAGCTGACCGCCTTCTACGCCAAGGCGAACGAGCTCGGCCTCACGCAGCTGATCCTGCCCCTGATCGTGCTGGGGCACGAGCTGATCACCGGCCAGAGCGACGACGCCAACATCCGGATCATCGAGAAGCTGCAGTACGTCGACATCAAGGACGCCGTGCTGGCCGGCGCCGGCACCGCGGAATGGCGGCGCACGATGGACGTGGTGGCGGACAAGCTGATCAGGGCGATCCGCTCCGCGGAGGCGACCCTGGAAAAGCTCAAGAAGTGCGACCGGCTGCTCCTCGCCGGCGTCCCCCCGGAACGGGACGGGCCGCGGCTCCAGGAATACAAGGAAAACCTCACGAAGATCGGCGTGCTGCTGGAACGGCAGTTCGACGCGATCAGCCACTCGCTCGACGAGCTGGGCGAGGAAATGCGCCAGCTGACCGGCGACGTGGCCGGGCTGCGCCCGGAAGCGATCAAGGCGCGGGTGGTCCGCGCGGCCGACGCGATCAAACCGATGGCGGTCAACATCCAGCAGGTCGGCACGGCGTTCGAGACCACAGTGGCGGAAACCGATTCGACGATCCGTTCGTACATGCGCCTGATGGACTCGCACATGACATCGGAGCTGCTGGACCGCGCGCGCCGCGAATACGACGAATTCGTCGAAATGCTGACCGGGCTGATGGCGCTGGAGGCCCGGATCACCGAGTTCCTGACGCAGATCCGCCCGCTGGAAGCGATCAACGCGCCCCTGCGCGCGGCGATCCGCCCCCTGCGTGTCGGGGCGCAGTCGATGCAGCTGGGTATGCGCACGATGCGCGAACTGTCCCGGATCATCAGCAGCCTGCTGAGCGGCTGCGGCTCCCGTCCCGGCGCGGTCCGCTAGTCCGCGAGGGTCGCCAGCAGCCGGTGCGCCTCCGCGCGCAGCTCGTCCGCCGGCTCCGCTCCCACCAGCCGGACCACTCCGTCGGCTCCCTCGCGCACGTGGGCCTCGACGTCCAGCGCCGGGTCGTCGCGGCGGATCACCGCGATGCTCTCCACCAAGCCGAACACCAGGTCCGTCCGGATCGCGACGGCCGGAGGTGCCACGCCCGAAGCCGCCACCAGCCGGCCGTACGCCGCCTTCAGTTCCGCTCGCTCGACGCGGAACCTCGCCAGGTTGGGCGAACCGACCTCGGGCAGCAGGTACAACGCGCCCAGGTTGTGCCGGGCTCCGCCGAGCAGGCCGATGTCCGCGTACGCCAGTGCCCACAACCGGACCGCCGCCGGGGCCGCGCCCGCGACGAGGCGGGCCGCCAGGGCCAGTGACGGGCGGACCGTCTCGGCCAGCAGGGCCGCGAGGATGTCTTCCTTCGCCGGGAAGTGGTAGTAGAGCGACGCCTGGCGCAAGCCCGCGCGTTCGGCGATCGCTCTGGTCGTCGTGGCCGCGTACCCGGCTCCGGTGAACAGCTCACCCGCCGCCTCGAGCACCGCCTGGCGCGCGTCCGGGCGGTTCGCCGCCGCTCCGCTCGCCCTCGGCCTGCCGACTCCCGACCCATTGCCCACGGACGTGATCTTGCCAGGTCCGCCGCCGCGACACGCGCACGGAGGCGCGGTTACGCCCGGATGTCGTCATTGACGCCGTGTCGGTCCGGGCGTTAACCGGTCTCTAACACGGCGGAGATCATCACGTCGCGGCCGAGACCTAATTTCTGTCGAGCGATCGAAACAAGGAGCCCCGCATGACGCCACCCGACGAACTCGCCGCCTTCGGTTACCGCCAGGAGCTCCGCCGGTCGCTGGGCGGGTTCTCCGCCTTCGCCGCCGGCTTCTCCTTCGTCTCCATCCTCACCACCGTCTTCCAGCTCTTCGGCTTCGGCTACACCTTCGGCGGACCGCTCTTCTTCTGGACGTGGCCGGTCGTCCTGGGGGGTCAACTGCTCGTCGCGCTGATGTTCGCCGAGCTCGCCGCCCGCTACCCGCTCGCCGGATCCGTGTACCAGTGGGCGAAACAGCTCAGCAAGGGCTTCCTCGGCTGGCTGGCCGGCTGGATGATGCTGCTCGGCTGCATCGTCGCCCTCGCCGCGGCCGCGATCGCGCTGCAGGTCGTGCTCCCCTCGGTGTGGGACGGCTTCCAGTTCGTCGGCGGCGATCCGTCGGTGACGTCGCCGTCCGGCGCGGCCAACGCCGTGCTGCTCGGCACCCTGCTGCTCGTCTTCACCACCGCGGTCAACACCGGCGGCGTCCGGCTGATGGCGCGGATCAACGACGTCGGCGTCGCGGCCGAACTCCTCGGTGTCCTCGTCCTCATCTCCGGGCTGGCGCTGTTCGCCGTCCGCGGTCCGCAGGTGGTGCTGCACGACGCGCCCGGCACCGGCGCCGGGATCGGCGGCGTGCTCGCTTCGGCACTCATGGCGGCGTACGTGCTCTACGGCTTCGACACCGCCGCATCGGTCGCCGAGGAGACGAAGGACGCGCGCAAGGCGGCTCCCCGGGCGGTGCTGCGCGCCGTGCTCGTCTCCGGGATCGGCGGCCTCGCCGTGGTCGTCACCGCGTTGATGGCCGCGCCGAGCCTCACCGACGGGCAGCTCGCCGGCCACGGCCTGCCGTACGTGATCACCGCCGTCTTCGGCGACACCCTCGGCCGGGTCTTCCTCGCCGACGTCGCGATCGCCGTCGTCGTCTGCACCCTGACCATCCAGACCGGCACCGTCCGGCTGATCTACGCGATGGCCCGCGACGGCGCGCTCCCCGCGTCCGCCCGCCTCGCCGGGGTCAGCCCGCGCACCGGGACGCCGGTCGCGCCCGCGTTGCTGTCGGGCGCGCTCGCCATCGGGCTGCTGCTGCTCAACGTCGGCAACCCGACGCTGTTCAGCACGATCACCGGGACGTCGGTGGTGGTCGTCTACCTGGCCTACCTGCTGGTGACCGGGCCGCTGCTGATGAACCGGCTGCGCGGGCGGTTCCCGGCCGAGCCGGGCCGGTTCTCCCTCGGTCGCTGGGGCGTTCCGCTGAACGGGGCAGCGGTCCTGTACGGGATCGGCATGATCGTGAACATCGCCTGGCCGCGTGCGGAGATCTACGATCTCGCCGGTTCGGGCTCCCCCTGGATGCTCTTGTTCCCGATAGAGTTCGTCGGCGGCGCACTGGTGATCGGCTGGCTCTGCTGGCTGCGGCTGCGCCCCGCTCCCGCCCTCGAGCCCGCGACCTGAGAGAGGACGACCATGAGCACCACCGCGACGACCTACGGAGCGCGCGACCACGCCCGCGCCCAGGCCGGCACCGTGGTCGACACGATGCCGTCGATCCCGGCGAGCACCTGGCCGTCACCGCCGCCCGAGGTCGCCCCCGAGGCGCTGACCTGGGCCGAAACCGTGGCCGGCGGCGGGTACACGCACAAGGTGCTGGCCCGGGGCACGCGGCTGCGGCTGACCGACGTCGACGGCGACGCCTGCGCGCACCTGCTGCTGTTCAACGCCGATCAGCCGTGGGAGCGGCTGAACGTCGCCGACACGGTGAAGGTGCAGTGGAACGCCTACGTCGGCGAGTCGGCGGCGCTGCTGTCCGACCAGGGCCGGGTGCTCGCCACGATCGTCGAGGACGAGAGCGGGCGGCACGACGCCCTCTGCGGGACGTCCACTGTGGACGGCAACACCGAGCGCTACGGCAGCGGCGCCCCCGAAGGCCCCTCCCCCGCCGGACTGCCGCTGTTCACGCTGGCGGCGGCCAAGAACGGCCTGGGCCCGCGGGACCTGCCGCCGAGCCTGTCGTTCTTCCAGGGCGTGCGGGTCCGGCCGGACGGCAGCCTGGAGTTCACCGGCTCCGCCGGCGCCGGCAGCGCGGTCGACCTGCGGATCGAGATCCCGTCGATCGTGCTGCTCGCCAACGTCGCCCACCCGATCGACCCGCGCCCGGACTACACCGTGAGCAACCTCGAAGTCGTCGCCTGGCGCGACCGGCCGACCACCCCGGACAGTCCGGAGTGGACACACACCCCGGAAGCACAGCGCGCGTTCGAGAACACCGCCGACTACCTGACCGCACGGGGGATCGCATGAGCACAGCGTACGAGTCCCAGCTGGAAGTCAGCGTCGACGTCCCCGCGCGGGCGCCGTATTCGACGGTGCTGCAGCAGGGCCAGGAGCTGGCGATCATCGACCTCGGCGGCAACCAGGCCGTCGACTTCCTCTGCTACGACGCGAACGACACGTCGAAGCGCTACAGCGCGGCCGCGACGATCGCCGCGCAAGGCAACATCTTCCTCACCACCGGCAGTGTCCTGCGCACCCAGGAGGGCGCGCCGCTGCTGACCGTCGTCGCCGACACCTGCGGCCGCCACGACACGCTCGGCGGCGCGTGCAGCAAGGAGTCCAACAGCCTGCGCTACGGCCAGCACACCCGCCACCAGCACGCCTGCGTGGAGAACTTCCTCATCGAAGGCGCCAAGTGGGGCCTGGGCAAGCGCGACCTGGTCAGCAACGTCAACTGGTACATGAACGTGCCGGTCGAAGAAGACGGCACGCTCGGCATCGTCGACGGCATCTCCGCGCCGGGACTGGAAGTGCGCCTGCGCGCGGAGACCGACGTGCTGGTCCTCGTGTCGAACTGCCCGCAGATCAACAACCCGTGCAACGGGTTCGACCCGACGCCGGTGCGGATGGTCGTCATCTCCCCGGGAGTCGGCGCGTGAGGCTGCTCGTCGCCAACCGCGGCGAGATCGCGGTCCGGATCCTGCGCAGCGCGAAGGAACTGGGTCTCGAAACCGTCGCGGTGTACTCCGACGCCGATCGCCTCGCCCCGCACGTGCGGCTCGCCGACCGGGCCGTCCGGCTCGGCCCGGCCCCCGCGGCGGAAAGCTACCTGCGGGCCGGCGCGATCATCGCCGCGGCCCTGGAGACCAGCTGCGACGCGATCCACCCCGGCTACGGCTTCCTCTCGGAGGACGCGGCGTTCGCGCGTGCCTGTGAAGACGCCGGGATCGCGTTCGCCGGGCCCGCCCCGGAGCACCTGGAGGTGTTCGGCAGCAAGCACACCGCGCGTGAGGCGGCGATCGCGGCGGGCGTGCCGCTGCTGGCCGGCACCGGCCTGCTGCCCGACGTGGAGGAGGCGCTGGCCCGCGCGGCGGACATCGGCTACCCGGTGATGCTCAAGGCGACCGGCGGCGGTGGCGGGATCGGGATGCGCGCCTGCGCGTCGCCGGACGAGCTGCGCGCCGCCTGGGACACCGTGCGCAGCGTCGCGGCCAAGAGCTTCGCCAGCTCCGGCGTCTTCCTCGAGCGCCTGGTGACCCGCGCGCGGCACGTCGAGGTCCAGGTGTTCGGCGACGGCTTCGGCGAGGTGCTGGCCCTGGGCACGCGCGACTGCTCACTGCAGCGGCGCAACCAGAAGGTCGTCGAGGAGTGCCCGGCGCCGGACCTGCCCGACGCCGTCCGGGAACGCTTGGTGGCGTCCGCCGTCGCGCTGTGCTCGTCGGTGCGGTACCGCTCCGCGGGCACCGTCGAATACGTCTACGACCCCGAACGCGGCGAGGCGGCGTTCCTCGAGGTCAACACGCGGCTGCAGGTCGAGCACCCGGTCACGGAGGCGGTCTACGGCGTCGACCTGGTCGCCTGGATGCTGCGGCTCGCCCAGGGTGACCGCGCGATGTTCCGTGCGATCCCGGTCGCCCGCGGCCACGCCGTCGAAGCGCGCGTGTACGCCGAGGACCCGGGCGCGGGGCACCGGCCGAGCGCGGGTCTCGTCACCCGGGTCACGCTGCCCGCGGACACGCGGGTGGACACCTGGGTCGAACCGGGCGCGACCGTCACCACGCACTACGACCCGTTGCTGGCCAAGGTGATCTGCGCCGGCGCCGACCGCGCCGAGGCGCTGGCGAACCTGCGGGAAGCGCTCGCCGCGACCCGGTTCGACGGGGTGCAGACCAACCTGGGACAGCTGCGCGCGGCGGCCGCCGCGACGGCGTTCGGCACCGCCGCGCACGACACGTCCACTTTGGACGAAGTCGAGGACGCCGAGCCGAGGATCGACGTCCTGCGCGGCGGGACGATGACGACCGTGCAGGACTGGCCGGGCCGCACCGGGTTCTGGGCCGTCGGGGTGCCGCCGAGCGGGCCGATGGACGACCGTTCGCTGCGGCTGGGCAACCTCGCGCTCGGCAACCCGGAGGGCGCACCCGGCCTGGAGTGCACTGTGGACGGCGTCGCGCTGCGGTTTTCGCACGCCACCGAGGTGTGCGTCGCCGGCGCGCCGGCGACCGTGCTGGCCGACGGCGCCGAGGTTCCGTTGTGGACACCCGTCGAAGTGCCGGCGGGCGCGACGCTGGACGTCCGGGCGTGCACGGCCGGGCTGCGCAGCTACGTCCTGGTGCGCGGCGGCGTCGACGTGCCGGAGTTCCTCGGCAGCGCGGCGACGTTCACGCTGGGGAAGTTCGGCGGGCACGGCGGCCGCGCGCTGGCCGCCGGGGACGTCCTGCGCCCCGGCCCGGCCCCCGCGGACCCGGTCGTGGGCCCGGTGCCGGCCGCCGACCGGCCGGAGTTCGCCGCCCACTGGACGATCGGCGCGCTCGAAGGACCGCACGCGGCCCCGGAGTTCTTCACCCCGGACGACGTCGACACGTTCTACGCCACGGACTGGCAGGTGCATTTCAACTCGGCGCGCACCGGTGTCCGGCTCGTCGGCCCGCGGCCCGGATGGTCCCGCGCCGACGGTGGCGAAGCGGGCCTGCACCCGTCGAACATCCACGACACGCCGTACGCGATCGGCGCCGTCGACTACACCGGTGACCTGCCGATCCTGCTCGGCCCGGACGGGCCCAGCCTGGGCGGGTTCGTCTGCCCGGCGACGGTCGCCACCGGCGAGCGGTGGAAGCTCGGGCAGCTGCGGCCGGGCGACACCGTGCGGTTCGTGCCGATCGGCACCGATCACGCGGCGGCGCTGCGGACGCGGCCGGCGTCGGCGGTCGAACCGAGCCGGCCCGCACGCGACGACGACGGTGTCCTCGCCCGGCTGTCCGCTTCGGAGGAGGAGCCGTCGGTCACCTACCGCCGCAGCGGCGACGACAACCTGCTCGTCGAGTACGGCGAGATGAAGCTCGACCTCGCGCTGCGGATGCGGGTGCACGCGCTGGCCGAGCGCCTGACAGCCGAAGGCGTGCCGGGGATCGTGGACCTGACGCCGGGTATCCGGTCGCTCCAGGTGCACGTCGACCCGGACGCGCTGCCGGTCGGCAAGGCGCTCGGGCTGGTGCGCGAGCTGGAGCGGGACCTGCCGCCGACGCACGACCTCGTGGTGCCGAGCCGCAGCGTCCGGCTGCCGCTGTCGTGGGACGACCCCGCGACGCGCGAGGCGATCGAGCGGTACATGACCGGCGTGCGCGACGACGCGCCGTGGTGCCCGTGGAACATCGAGTTCATCCGGCGCGTCAACGGTCTGTCCGGTGTGGACGACGTCTACCGGACGGTGTTCGACGCGGAGTACCTCGTCCTCGGCCTCGGCGACGTCTACCTCGGGGCGCCGGTGGCGACGCCGCTGGACCCGCGCCACCGCCTGGTGACGACGAAGTACAACCCGGCGCGGACGTGGACGGCGGAGAACTCCGTCGGCATCGGCGGCGCCTACCTGTGCATCTACGGCATGGAAGGCCCGGGCGGCTACCAGTTCGTCGGGCGGACGGTCCAGGTGTGGAACAGCTGGCGCGGCGAGGACCGGCCGTGGAACCTGCGGTTCTTCGACCGGATCTCCTGGTACCCCGTGTCGGCCGAGGAGCTGCTGGACCTGCGGGCCCGCAGCGCGTCCGGGCAGCTTGAACTCGACACCACCGAAGGCTCCTTCGCCCTGGCGGACTATCAGAAGTTCCTCGCGGACAACGCCGAAAGCATCGCCGGGTTCCGGGCGACGCAGGCGGCGGCGTTCGAAGCGGAGCGGCGGGCGTGGGCGGCGGCGGGCGAGTTCGACCCGAAACCGGAGCCGGTCACCCGGCCGCCGGCCCGGGTCGAGGCGCCGCCGGGCGGGCACGTCGTGGAGGCGCCGTTCGCGGCGACGGTGTGGCGGGTCGACGTCACCGCGGGCGAGCGCGTCGACGACGCGCAGTCGCTGGTGACGCTGGAAGCGATGAAGACCGAGGCGCGGATCCCCGCGCCGGCGAGCGGTGAGGTGGTCGAAGTGCTCGTGTCCCCCGGTGATCAGGTGGCGCCCGGCACGCCGCTGGTGGTGCTCGGATGAGCGCGGCCGAGGAGCGGGTGCGGGCCGCGTACCGGCGCATCGAGCAGGTGGACCGGCCGGAGATCTGGATCGACCTGCGGCCGGAAGCCGACGTTCTGGCCGAAGCCGCCGCGCTGGCCGAACACGGCTTGCCGCTGGCCGGGAAACTCGTGGCCGTCAAGGGCAACATCGACGTCGCGGGGCTGCCGACGACGGCGGGCTGCCCGGACTACGCGTACAAGCCGGAAGCCGACGCGCCGGTCGTCGCACGGCTGCGCGCGGCCGGGGCGCTGGTGCTCGGCACGACGAACCTGGACCAGTTCGCGACCGGCCTGGTCGGGACGCGCAGCCCGTACGGCGCGGTCCGCAACGCCGTGGACCCGGCTTACGTGTCCGGCGGATCCAGCTCGGGCTCGGCGGTGGCGGTCGCGCTGGGCATCGTCGATCTGGCGCTGGGCACGGACACCGCGGGCTCGGGGCGGGTGCCGGCGGCGTTCAACGGGATCGTCGGGCTCAAGCCGACTCCGGGCCTCCTGCCGACCGAGGGCGTCGTGCCGGCGTGCGCGAGCATCGACTGCGTGTCGCTGTTCGCGCGGACGGTCGAAGAAGCGTCGTTCGCGCTGACCTGCCTGGCCGAGCCCGCGCAGGTGCACACGGGACGGTTCCGGCTCGGCGTCCCCGCCCCGGACCAGCTGGGCCCGCTGGCTCCCGGCTGGGCGGAGGCGTTCGACGCCGCGGTGTCGGACTACGCCGCGGCGGGTGCCGAAGTGACCACTGTGGACATCTCGGCGTTCCTGGAGGCGGCACGGCTGTTGTACGGCGGCGCGTTCGTCGCCGAGCGGTACACCGCGGTCGGCGAGTTCATCGACGCTCACCCGGACGCCGTCGACCCGGTCGTGCGCTCGATCATCTCGCCGGCCGGGGACATCCGGGCCCACCGGCTGTTCGCCGACCAGGCGGCGCTGGCCGGCCTGCGGGCGGAGGCACTGGCCGCGCTGGCCGGCGTCGACGCACTGCTGGTCCCGACGACGACCGAGCACCCGACTCTGGCGGAAGTGGCGGCGGACCCGGTCGCGGTCAACGCCCGGCTGGGCCGGTTCACCAACTCCACCAACCTGTTCGGGCTGCCGGCGCTGGCCGTCCCGGCGGGCTCGGTGGCCGGGCGCCCGTTCGGCGTGATGTTCCTCGGCGCCCCGCACGACGACCTGAAGCTGGCGGCCTTGGCCGGACTGCGGCGCGCACGCATCCCGATCGTGGTGGTGGGGGCGCACTTGCGGGGTCAGCCCCTGAACCACGAGCTCACGTCCCGCGGCGGCCGGTTCGTGTCCGCGGTTTCGACGGCGGCGTCGTACCGCTTGTACGCACTGGACACGGTGCCGCCGAAGCCGGGACTGGTGCGGGTCGCGTCCGGCGGTGTTTCGCTGGCCGCGGAGGTCTGGGAGCTGCCGGTCGCGGGGTTCGGCGAGTTCGTGGCGGGGATCCCGGCCCCCCTGGCCATCGGCAAGCTCGAACTGGCGGACGGCACGCGGGTGCCGGGCTTCCTCTGCGAGCCGGAGGCGACGGAGGGAGCGGAGGACATCTCGGCGAAGGGCGGCTGGCTGGCGCACCTCGGCGTCCGGTAAACCGGTTGCGCCGCCGGTCGACACTGAAGTGGTGATAGTTCATCCGGGCGGCCCGCTCGGCGGCACCTGGACGACGCGTCCGTGCCCGGTGCGCACGCTGAACGACCGGTGCCTCGTGCCGGTGCCGGGCGGCTGGCTCGCGCTCACCGAAGCGGGTTTCGTCCGGATCGACCACGAGGACCAGTGGCTCCTCGGGCCGGTTGTGCTGCCCGAGGAGCGTGACGTCGAGCGGAACGACGGGCCGGAGCGGCCTCGCGGCCCCGTACTGCACGCTTCGCGCGACGGGCGGTTCGCGGCGATCGTCTCGGACTACGGGCAGTACGGCACGGTCGTCGACCTGGCGGAGTGGGTCACCGTGCTCGACCTCGACCGTGACTGGGACGACAACGAGTGGACCCGCTTCCCGTTCGCCTTCCTCGACGGGGACAGGTTCGTCGCGGCCACCGACTCGAACCGGCTCGACGTCTTCGACGCGGCCACCGGCCGCCTGCTCACCGAGCGCCCCACGACCCGCGACGAGAACCCCGAGCACTACCTCGACTACTACTTCGGCGCCTTGCTGCCCAGTCCGTCCGGCCGTGCGCTGCTCACCGACGGCTGGGCCTGGCACCCGGTGGGTGTCCCGCTGATCATCGACTGCGCGGCGTGGCTCGCGGGCGACCGGCACGCCCCCGAACACGGGCGCCACCTCGCCGATCGCGACGACGTCTGGGACACCCCGATCGCCTGGCTCGACGAAAACACCGTGGCCCTGCAAGGTGCCGAGCCGCCCCTCGGCGGCATCGAGCTGCGCGACGCCGAGACCGGGCGCCGCACCGGGATGTTCGCCGGGCCCGCCGGGCGGATGTGGGCCCACGACGGCCTGCTGTACGTCGCCGCCGAAGCCGGGCTCGAGGTCTGGGACCCGGCCGAGGGCGCCCGTGTCGGCTTCGCCCCCGGGTTCCACCCCATCGCCCACCGCGACGGCACCTTCGCCGAGCTGCGTAACGATCAGCTGAGAACTTGGGCAACTCCGCGGTAACAAGCCTCATCCGTGGGCACCTGGACGCCGATTCACGTCAGTGACCCCCGGAGGCGGCCATGACCACGGCGACCACATCCCCGCAGGAAACCCTCGTCCACTCGTACCTCTTCCTCCGGCGCGCCATCGGGCTCGTCGGCCTGGCCCTGCCGGTCGTGCTCATCCTCGGCAAGCAGCTCGTCCAGGGCGGGGACCTCATCGGCTCGCTGAGCGGCTACTACTACACCGACCTGCGGGACGTCCTCGTCGGCGCCATGTGCGCGGTCGGGGTGTTCCTCCTCGCCTACTACGGCCACGACTACGTCGACAACGTCGCCAGCACGGTCGCCGGGCTGGGCGCGATCGGGCTGGCGCTCTTCCCGACCACCCCGGACCACGACGTGACGGCCTGGGACCGGACGACGGGCGTCCTGCACCTCGCCTTCGCGGCGGTGTTCTTCCTCTCCCTCGCCTACTTCTGCCTCCGCCTGTTCCCCCACGACGGCGAGCAGTCTCCGGGCACGAGCGTCGTCTACCGCGTCTGCGGCGGCGCGATCCTCGCCTGCCTGGTGCTGATCGCCCTGGCCAAGTACCTCGCCATCGCGCCGTCGCTGCACCCGGCGCTGTGGCTGGAGGCCGTCGCCGTGGAAGCGTTCGGCGTCGCTTGGCTCATCAAGGGAGGGACGATGAAGCCCAAGAGTGTGCCGTAGCCCACTCGACCGGGCCACACCACTGGTTACCGGTGGGTAACAAGGGCTATCGTGCGGTCAACACCTGTAACAACCGGGGCTCCGCCCCGGGCCGGGGGCTCCGCCACCCGGACCCCCGAAAACTGTCTACTTCATGGAGCATTCGTGGCCGCACCAGCAACGCCGCTCGCGCCGACCGCGCGAGGCGTGCGCAATGTCGCCTTCGTCGAGGGGGTCCGCACCCCCTTCGGCAAGGCCGGCGACAAGGGCATGTACGCCGGGACCCGGGCCGACGACCTGGTCGTCAACGCCATCCGCGAGCTGCTGCGGCGGCACCCCGAACTGCCGCCCGAGCGCGTCGACGAGGTGGCCATCGCCGCCACCACCCAGACCGGCGACCAGGGCCTGACCATCGGCCGCACCGCCGCGCTGCTGGCCGGGCTGCCCAAGTCCGTGCCCGGCTTCGCCATCGACCGCATGTGCGCCGGCGCGATGACGGCCGTCACCACCGCCGCGTCCGGCATCGGCTTCGGCGCCTACGACATCGCCATCGCCGGTGGCGTCGAGCACATGGGCCGCCACCCGATGGGCGAGGGCGTCGACCCGAACCCGCGGATCATCGCCGACAAGCTCGTCGACCCGACCGCGCTCGTGATGGGCCAGACCGCCGAGAACCTGCACGACCGGTTCCCCGCGATCACCAAGCAGCGCACCGACGCCTACGCCGCGCGCAGCCAGGAGCGCTACGCCGAAGCCGTCAAGACCGGCAAGATCGGCCCCGAGCTGGTCCCGGTCGCCACCCGGTCGAAGGAACTCGGCTGGGGTCTCGCCACCGAGGACGAACCGCCGCGGCCGGGCACCACCGTCGAGCAGCTGGCGAACCTCAAGACGCCGTTCCGCCCGTTCGGCCGGATCACCGCCGGCAACGCGGCCGGCCTCAACGACGGCGCCACCGCGTCGATCCTCGCCGACGAGGAAACCGCCCGCGAGCTGGGCCTGCCGGTCGCCATGCGGCTGGTCGGCTACTCCTTCGCCGGCGTCGAGCCGGAGGTCATGGGCATCGGCCCGGTGCCGGCCACCGAGAAGCTGTTCAAGCGCACCGGCCTGACCATCGACGACATCGGCCTCTTCGAGATCAACGAAGCCTTCGCCGTGCAGGTGCTGGCCTTCCTCGACCACTTCGGCATCGACGACGAAGACCCGCGCGTCAACCAGTGGGGCGGCGCCATCGCCTGTGGCCACCCGCTGGCCTCGTCCGGCGTCCGGCTCATGACGCAGCTGGCCCGCCAGTTCGCCGAGCGGCCCGACGTGCGGTACGGCATGACCACGATGTGCATCGGCATCGGCATGGGCGGCACCGTGATCTGGGAGAACCCGGCCTTCGAGGGGGCGAAGTAAATGACTTTCACCGCTGAAGAAGCGAAGGCCGCCTTCCCGGACGAGGTCGTCACGCACGCCGTGACGCGCCTGGTGAAGGTGCCCGGGCTCGAGAAGCCCGTCGCGCTCATCACGCTCGACAACGGCCACGACCACACCCGGCCGAACACCTTCGGCCCGCAGGGGCTCGTCTCCCTGAACGCCGCGCTGGACAAAGCGTTCGAGGCCGAGCCGGCCGCGATCGCCGTCACCGGCAAGCCGTTCATCTTCGCCGTCGGCGCCGACCTCTCGGGCGTCGAGTCCGTGAGCGACCCGAAGCTGGCGCGCGAGATCGCCCAGACCGGGCACGACGTGTTCCGCCGCCTCACCGAGTCGAAGATCCCGACCTTCGGGTTCGTCAACGGCGCGGTCATGGGCGGCGGCCTGGAGCTGGCGCTGTCCTGCCACTACCGGACGCTGTCGGAGAACACCGCGGCGATCGCGTTCCCCGAGGTCTTCCTCGGCCTCTTCCCGGGCTGGGGCGGCACGCAGCTGCTGCCGAACCTGATCGGCGCGGACGCCGCCGTCACGGTGATCATCGAGAACGCCCTGGCGCAGAACAAGATGCTCAACGTCAAGCAGACGGCCGAGCTCGGCATCGTCGACGCCGTCTTCGGCTCGGCCGACTACCTCGAGCAGTCGCTGCTGTGGCTGGCTCGCGTGGTCAACGGCGAAATCACCCCGGCCCGCCGGGAGATCGACCGCGGCGAGGCGTGGGACGCGGCCATCGCCCGCGCGAAGTCCATTGTGGATGGCCGCACGCACGGCGCGTCGCCGGGCGCCACCAAGGCCGTCGAGCTGCTCGAACTGGCCCGCGAAAACGACCTCGACCGGGGTTACGCGGCCGAGACCGACGGCCTCGCCGAGCTGCTCATGTCCGACGTCCTGCGCGCCGGGCTGTACTCGTTCAACCTGGTCAACAAGCGCGCCAAGCGACCGGCCGGCGCGCCGGACAAGTCGCTGGCCCGCAAGGTGAACAAGGTCGGCATCGTCGGCGCCGGCCTGATGGCCAGCCAGCTCGCGCTGCTGTTCGTGCGCCGCCTCAAGGTGCCGGTCGTGCTGACCGACGTCGACCAAGAGCGCGTCGACAAGGGCGTCGGCTACGTCCACGCCGAGATCGACAAGCTGCTGGCCAAGAAGCGCGTCTCCCCGGACAGCGCCAACCGGCTCAAGGCGCTGGTCTCCGGCTCGCTCGACAAGGCCGCGTTCGCCGACGCCGACTTCGTCATCGAGGCCGTGTTCGAGGAGCTGGGCGTCAAGCAGCAGGTGTTCGCGGAGCTGGAGCAGCACGTCAAGCCCGAGGCGATCCTGGCGACGAACACCTCGTCGCTGTCGATCACCGCGATGGCGTCGAAGCTGCAGCACCCCGAGCGGGTCGTCGGCTTCCACTTCTTCAACCCGGTGGCCGTGCTGCCGCTGCTGGAGATCGTCCGCGGCGAGCGGACCGACGACGCGGCCCTGGCGACGGCGTTCTCGGTCGGCAAGCAGCTGAAGAAGTCCAGCGTGCTGGTGAAGGACGCCTCGGCGTTCGTCGTGAACCGGCTGCTGCTGCGCTTCCTCGGCGAGGTGCTGGTCACCGTCGACGAGGGCACGCCGTTCGAGGTCGCCGACAAGGCCCTGGAACCGCTGGGCCTGCCGATGACGCCGCTGACACTGATGCAGCTCGTCGGCCCGGCCATCGCGCTGCACGTCGGCGAGACGCTGCACGAGTCCTTCCCGGACCGCTTCACCGTGTCCGACAACCTCGCCAAGTTCGTCAAGGCGGGCAAGAAGGGCGTCTGGATCTGGGACGCCCAGGGCAACGCCTCGGTCGACCCGGAGGTCGCCGAGCTGTGGACGCAGGGCGACAAGCCGTCCACCTCCGAGCAGGTGCGCGAGCGGGCCCTGTCCGCGATCGCCGAGGAGATCCGGATCATGCTCGACGAGGGCGTGGTCGCCGAGGCGCAGGACATCGACCTGTGCCTGATCCTGGGCGCGGGCTGGCCGTTCTGGAACGGCGGCATCACGCCGTACCTGGACCGCTCCGGTGTGTCCGAGCGGGTGAACGGCAAGCCGTTCCTCGCCCCGGGCGTGGCTTCGGTCCCGGCTCGCTAGTACTCGCCCTCTCGAGGGCACTTCGGCGGCGGCGCAGTGAGTTTCAGCTGCGCCGCCGTCGCGTCCGAATCGATCACCGTCACCCGCTCGGCGGTCCGGTAGCGGGCGTGCAGCTCCTGCGCCCACGCCTTCAGGTCGGTACCCGGGACGGCGAGCAGGGAGACCGACGGCGGGTCCACGAACACCCGCCGGACCTTCGGGTCGCCGCGGAAGGACGGCACCGCGGCCCGCATGTCCTCTTCGGACGAATACGTCACCACGACCGCCGCGCAGAGCGTGTGCCCGGCCAGCGGCGCCGGGTTCGGGTCCACCGGCAACTCGGGCGGCCGGACGAGCACGGCGATGAAGAACGCGAGCCCGGCACCCGCGGCCAGTGCCAGCGCGATCACCGGCGGCAGCACCCGGGTCAGGGGTTTCTCCTCCACACCGAAGATCACAGCACAGTTGGCCGCCGGGACACCGCCCGTTCACCCCGGCGGCTTAGCGTCCCGCCGTGACCACCGATCGACGCCGGTTCCTCAAGGGCGCCGGCCTTGCGGCCGCCGCCGCGGGCGTGCCCCTCCCGGCTCCCGCTTCCGCCGATTCCGGCCTGAGCCGCCTGTGCGGCCGCTACCAGTGGCTGGTGGGCGACCACCACACGCACAGCCAGTACTCGTACGACGCGATGTACCGGATCGACCAGATCGCCGCCGGCGGGCGGGCGCACGGCGCGGACTGGATCGTCTTCACCGACCACGGCCACGCCGAGCACGAGAAGGTGTCGGTCGAGCCCACCGAGGCGGACTTCCTCGCCGCCCGGCGGAAGTACCCGGACCTGCTGCTGTGGCACGGCATGGAGTGGAACGTCCCGGGCGCCGAGCACGCGACCGTCTTCTTCCAGGCCGGGGACCGGCAGGCTGCGAAGCTGCGTGAGTTCGAGCGGGCCTTCGACTGGCGGCTGACGAACTCGGAGGCGTCGAGCCCGGCGAACGAGGCCCTCGCGCTCCGGGCGTTGCGCTGGCTGGCCGCGGAGGAGCAGGCCCGGCGGATCCACGCCCCGGTCGTGCTGATCAACCACCCGCTGCGCAACGGCCGCGTCGCCCCGCACGAGCTGCGGGCCTACCGCGACGCCGCGCCGGGCATCGTCATCGGCATGGAAGGTGCGCCCGGCGCGCAGGCGGACGGCTTCCCCAAGCCGCTCGGCAACGGCGGCGCGCGCGGCGGCTACGCCAACAGCCCCGGCCCGAACTCGTGGCCGGGCTTCCCGGCCGAGGCGTACCGGACGCACGGCGGCTGGGACTGGGCCACGGCGAAGGTCGGCGGGCTGTGGGATTCGCTGCTCGCCGAAGGGAAGCCGTGGTGGATCACCACGAACTCCGACTCGCACTACAACCGCGGCGACACGCTGGTCCGCCCCGACGTGCCGGGCGACTGGTACGACACGCACGGCAGGTTCCCCGACCCCGTCGACACCGGCACACCGCAGCTGCTCGCGCCGTACGCGGACTTCTACCCGGGCGAGTTCAGCCGCACGTACGTCGGCGTCACGCGGCGGAGCCTCGAAGGCGTCCTGGACGGCCTGCGGGCCGGGCGGATCTGGGGCGGGCACGGCGGTCTGGCGCAGGACCTGCAGGTCGGCGCGTACGGCGGTGGTTCGGCGGCGACGCTGGGCGGGCGCCTGCGGGTGCGGCGGGGGTCGGACGTCACGGTCGTGGTGTCGGCCCGGCTGGCATCGCGCCCGAACGGCGGCGGCTCGGTGCCGCGGCTGGCGCGCCTGGACGTCGTCGCGGGCCCGGTCACCGGCCCGGCCGCCGACCGCGACACGATGACGGCACCGGGCACCCGGGTCGTGGAATCGTTCGAGCCGCGCTGGGCGCCGGGGCGGCCGGTCGTGTTCCGGCACACCTTCCGGAACGTCAGGGAACCGTTCTACCTGCGGGTGCGCGGCTCGAACGGCGACACCGAGCCGGCGCCGGACCTCATCGGGCAGGCGAACCCGTTCGAGGACCTGTGGTTGTACGCGAACCCGATTTTCGTGGACGTGTGATCAGCGGGCCGGCGCACGCGTCAGTGGGCCGGGAGGTGGACCGTCACGCCGAGGCCGCCGCCCACGATCGGCTCGGCCGAGACCGTTCCGCCGTGCGCCGCCACCGCGGCCCGGACGATCGACAGGCCCAAGCCCGCGCCGTGGCGGGCCGTGCGGGCCACGCCGGCCCGGCGGAACGGCTCGAACAGCTCCGGCACCGCCGCCGGGTCCACCAGGCCGCCCGACGAGCGGACGCGCAGCATCGACCACCGCGGCCCCGGCTGGGTCACGACCTCCAGCCAGCCGCCGTCGACGTTGTGGCGGACGGCGTTCTCCAGCAGGTTGCCCGCGATCCGCTCCAGCAGCGCCGGATCGCCGAACGCGGACGCCGGTGGCGTGGTGAACGACGCCCGGATCCCGCGCTCCGCGGCTTCGCGGTGGACCGCGCGCCACGCCCGGTCGACGACCACCGCGAGGTCCACCGGCTCGTGCACGCCGAGCCCGGCGGCGTCGGTGCGGGCCAGCAGCAGCAACGAGTTGACCAGCTGCCCGGCGCGCTCGGTCGCGTCGCGGACCACCCCGCCCATCCGGCGCAGCTCGGCTTCGTCGGCGTCGTCGTCGGACAGGGTGACGTCGAGTTCCGTGCGGATCACCGACAACGGCGTCCGCAGCTCGTGACTCGCGTTGGCGACGAAGTGGCGTTGCGCGTCGAACGCGGCCTGGAGCCGGTCGAGCATGTCGTCGAACGTGCTCGCCAGCTCGGCCAGCTCGTCGCGGGAGCGGATTTCGCCGATCCGCTCCCCCATCGATTCGACCGACAGCCGCCGCGCGGTGCCGGTGATCTCGCGCAGCGGCAGCAGCACGCGGGAGGTGAACGTCCAGGCGAGGATCGCCGCGGCCGCGACCACCAGCAGGAACGCCAGCGACCCGAACAGCAGCATCCGGTCGCGGGCGTGCACGCGCAGGTGCTCGGCGAGCGTCGAGGCGTCGACCTCGACGCCGTCGACGACCACCGTGCTGCCCGGCGGCATCTGCGGAACGGCGTCGAGCGAGTCCCGCACCAGCGTCCAGGCCAGCCAGAGCAGCAGCAGGCTGACGGCGGCGACCAGCACGGTCGCCAGCAGGGTGATCCGGGCGCGGAGGGTGCGGGTGCCCGGCAGGTTCACGCGCGCGAAGCGCCGGGCTCCGGCACCCGGTACCCGGAGCCGACCACGGTCTCGATGATCCCCGGCTCGCCGAGCTTCTTGCGCAGCGTCATCACGGTGACCCGGACGGTCGTGGTGAACGGGTCGGCGTTCTCGTCCCAGACGCGTTCGAGCAGTTCCTCGCTGCTGACGACGGACCCGGCGGCCTGCAGCAGGACCTCGAGGACGCCGAACTCCTTGCGCGTCAGCTCGACCGGCCCGCTCGCGCGCCGGACGGTGCGTTTGGCCGGGTCCAGTTCGACGTCTCCGGCGGTGAGCAGCGGCGGCGCGGCCGGCGTGGCCCGGCGGCCCAGCGCCCGCACCCGCGCGACCAGCTCGGGGAAGGCGAACGGCTTGGCGAGGTAGTCGTCGGCGCCGAGCGACAGCCCATCGACGCGATCGGACACCGAGCTGCTCGCGGTGAGCATCAGCACCCGGGTCAGCTCCCCGGACGCGACGATCTCCCGGCACAGCTCGTCGCCGGACATCCCGGGCAGGTCCCGGTCCAGCAGCACGACGTCGTACCGGGTGACGGTGGCCTTCTCGTGCCCGTCGTCCCCGGTGAGCGCGACGTCCACCGCCATCCCCTCGCGGCGCAGGCCGCGGGCGATCGCATCGGCCAGGGGTTCTTCGTCCTCGACTACCAAAACTCGCACCAGCCCACAATCCCATATTTTCCTGAGAGTGCCCTTTAAGGACTGGCGGCGGCCCACCGGAGGGCGAACCACAGCCGCATCCGGGTCTCCGGGTCCGCCAGATCCACCTGCAATGCCCGCTCGACCTGGGCGATCCGGTGCCGGACGCTGTTGCGGTGGACGCCCAGCTCCGCCGCCGTCGGTTCCCAGGCGCCGTGGTGGGCCAGCCAGGTCCGCAACGTCGGCACCAGCTGCCGGTCCTGGGACCGGTCCAACGCCACCAGCGGCTCCAGGGCCTTCTCCGCGAACCCGCGGGAAGCACCCGGGTCCAGCAGCGCATCGAAGTCCAGGGGCTCGCTCCCGGCGACGACCGGGCGGCCGAGCGCGAGCGCCCGCGAAAGCAGCAGCTCCACCTCCGCCGAGGAACCAGCCAGCTGTCCGGCGGGCACCGGCGGACCCACGGCCGCCAGCCAGCCGTGGTCGCGCAGGTCCGCCAGCACCTCCGGCGCCGGGCCGGTGCCCGCGACAGCCGTGAACCGCGTACCACCGCCGACCTCGACCAGGGGCGTGTCCAGCCGCGCGCGCAGCCAGTCCGGGCGCTGGGCCACCTCGTCCGGGCCACGCCGGTACGCCGCCCCGGCGACCAGCCGGACCACCTCCGACCCCAGCAGTGACCGGGCCACCTCCCCGGGAAACGTCCGGCCGAGCAGCAGGCCGGTGGCCGCCGCGCCCAGCTCGGCCGCGTCCGAGCCCGCGCGGCCGACCAGGCCGAGCAGGGCCGCGCCGACGGCGAGGATCGCCCGCTCGGCGCCGTCGAGCCGCCGGGACCGGCCGACGACCACCAGGTGCGAGGCGGTGGCCTGGGGGTACACCGGCTGGACGACGGCGAACCCGCCGGCGAGCTCGGTGGTCGCGCTCCGGATGCCGCTGCCCGCCCGCACGGTCGCCATCAGCTCCCGCACCTCGGGCGGCAGCGGCGCAGGCGCGTCGTGCGCCGAGGCCAGCACGTCCCCGGCGCCGACCAGGGCGACCCACGACCGCAGCACCGCCGCCAGCGACGACGTCAGTTCGCCGAGGCCGCCACCCGCCGCGCGCGTCAGCGTCTCGCGCGCCGCGGTGATCCGCCGCTGATCCCGCTGCCCGGCTTCGGTCAGCGCGACCGAGACCGCCCGGTTGACCGCCAGGAACGGCGTGCGCGCGGGCACCACCAGCAGCGGCAGCCCGCGCCGCGCGCAAGCCCGGCGCAGGGGCTCCGGCAGGGTCTCGTGCACCGTCGGGGTGAGCCCGAACCCCAGTGCGGTCACCCCGGCGTCGCGCAGGCCGCGCACGTACCGGTCGAGCTGCTCCGGCAGGTTGACGCCCGCGGTGAGGATCAGCTCGCCGCCCACCAGGTAGGGCGCGGGGTCCTGCAGCTCACTCACGTGGGCCCAGCGCACGGGGAGGTCCAGCGCGCCCGGCCGCAGCGTCTCGGGGACGACCTCCAGCGCGAGCTCGCGGTTGCCGACCACGTCCCGTAACGGGACATTCACCTCCGTGGGCGAAGAATCCGGAATCGTGGCCATTTCATCCCTGCTGATGTCGACTTGGGGATGAATCATCCCATGCCGAAGAGGGGGCGAGCGAACCTACGGTGACCCGAAACCGACGTGAGGAGGACACCGTGACCGGCGACTACGCGGTGATCGCGCTGTACATCGCGGGCATGCTCGGGGTCGGCTGGTACGGCCTCCGGCTCGCGAAGACGAAGTCCGACTACCTCGTCGCCGGGCGGCGGCTGGGCTGGTTCATGTACTCCGGCACGATGTCGGCCGTCGTCCTCGGCGGCGCGTCGACCGTCGGCGGCGTCAAACTCGGCTACACCTACGGCATCTCCGGGATGTGGCTGGTCGTCAGCATCGGCGTCGGCATCCTCGTGCTGCACGCGCTGTTCGCGCGGCGGCTGGTGCGGCTGAAGGTCTACACCGTCGGCGAGATGCTCGACCTGCGCTACGGCGGCCGCACCAGCGCGGTGTCCGGCGTCGTCATGTGGGGCTACACGCTCATGCTCACGGTCACCTCGACGCTGGCCTTCGCGACCATCTTCAAGGTGCTCTTCGACCTGCCGAACTGGGCGGGGATCGCGGTCGGCGGCTCGATCGTCGTCCTCTACTCGGTGCTCGGCGGCATGTGGTCGATCACCCTCACCGACATCGCCCAGTTCGTCATCAAGACCATCGGCATCCTGGCGATCCTGCTGCCGGTCGCGATCAGCTCCGCCGGCGGCTTCTCCGGTATGAGCGAGAAGCTGGACGCGAGCTTCTTCAGCTTCACCTCGATCGGCACGGACACGATCATCACGTACTTCGTGATCTACACCTTCGGCCTGCTGATCGGCCAGGACATCTGGCAGCGCGTGTTCACCGCCCGCACGCCCGCGATCGCGACGTCCGGCGGCATCACCTCCGGGGTCTACTGCCTGGTCTACGGCCTGGCCGGCGCCCTCATCGGCACCGCCGCGCACGCGCTCTACCCGGACATCGCCAGCGCGCAGGACGCTTTCGCGACGATCGTCGAGCGGCTGCTGCCCACCGGCGTCCGCGGCCTGGTGCTGGCCGCCGCGCTCTCGGCGATGATGTCGACGGCGAGCGGCGCGCTGATCGCCTGCTCCACCACGACGACGTCCGACCTGCTCACCAAGCTGGGCCTCAAGAAGGGCGGCGAGGTCAGCCGCAACCGGCTCGCCACGCTCGTGCTCGGCCTGCTGGCCATCGGCATCGCGATGGTGGTCGACGACGTCGTCGACGCGCTCACCATCGCCTACGACATCCTGGTCGGCGGCCTGCTCGTCGCGATCGTCGGCGCGCTGTTCTGGAAGCGCGGCACCCGGCAGGGCGCGTACGCGTCGATGGTGGCCGGCACGATCTCGGTCATCGCCTTCATGATCATCGACGGCGTCGAAGCCAACACCCCGATCTACTGGGGCCTCGGCGTGAGCCTGGTGGTGTACCTGGCCGTCAGCCTCGCGACACCCCGCACGGACGCCGCGATCCTCTCCGTCTGGACCCACCGCCTCAGCGGCGAAGACACACACCCCTCGATTCGGGAACAGGAGCCCACCAGTGCCTAACATCGGACCCCTCGACTCGTCGCGCATCCCCCGGTTCGCCGGCTTCGCGACCTTCGCGCGGCTGCCGCGGATCGACCAGGTCGAGCGCGCCGACGTCGCCGTCGTCGGGGTGCCCTTCGACTCCGGGGTGTCCTACCGGCCCGGCGCGCGGTTCGGCCCGGCCGCCGTCCGCGAGGCAAGTCGGCTGCTGCGGCCGTACCACCCGGAGCTGGACGTCTCGCCGTTCGCCGAACGCCAGGTGGTGGACGCGGGCGACATCGCCGTCAACCCGTTCAACATCGGCGAAGCGATCGAGACGCTGCAACAGGAAGCCGAAGCGCTGCAGGCGGACGGGACGCGGCTGGTGACCGTCGGCGGCGACCACACCATCGCGCTGCCGCTGCTGCGGGCCGTGGCCAAGAAGCACGGACCCGTTGCCCTGCTGCACTTCGACGCGCACCTGGACACCTGGGACACCTACTTCGGCGAGCCCTACACCCACGGCACACCGTTCCGGCGGGCGTCGGAGGAAGGGATCCTCGACACGAGCGCGCTGTCGCACGTCGGCACGCGCGGGCCGCTGTACGGCAAGCGCGACCTCGAAGAGGACCGGCGGCTCGGCTTCGGCATCGTCACCTCCGGCGACGTCATGCGCCGCGGGGTCGCCGAGACGGTCGACGCGCTGCGGCAGCGCATCGGCGACCGCCCGCTGTACGTCTCGGTCGACATCGACGTGCTCGACCCGGCCCACGCGCCCGGCACCGGCACGCCCGAGGCGGGCGGGCTGACCAGCCGGGAGCTCCTGGAGATCCTGCGCGGGCTGCGTGACCTCAACCTGGTCGGCGCGGACGTCGTCGAGCTGGCCCCGGCCTACGACCACGCCGAGATCACCGCCATCGCGGCCTCCCACGTGGCCTACGACCTGGTGAGCCTGCTGACCTTGGGGAAGGGCGAATGACCCGCATCGGCGGTGACGTCGTCGTCGAAACCCTGCGCGCGCTGGGTGCCGACACCGTGTTCGGCCTGCCGGGCCAGCACGCGCTGGGCCTGTTCGACGCGCTGCGGCGGGCCGGCGACCTGCGCGTGATCAGCGGGCGCGTCGAGAACAACCTCGCCTTCGCCGCCGACGGGCACGCCCGCGCGCGGCTGGCGGCGGATCCGGACGGCCCGGTGCCGGTGACGCCGCTGGTGGTCTCGACCGGCCCGGGCGCGCTGCTGACGCTGGCTTCGCTGCAGGAGTCCCGCGCGGCTTCGGTGCCGGTGCTCGGGATCTCCAGCCAGGTCCCGGTCGCCGGGCTGGGCGGCGGACGCCACGGCTACCTGCACGAACTGCCCGACCAGCAGGCGAGCTTCCGCGACGTCGTGAAGTCGGTGCACGTCGTGCGGCGCGCGAGCCAGATCCCGACGGCACTGCGAGAGGCCTGGACGTCGGCCGCGACCGCGCCCTACGGCCCGGTGTGGGTCGAGATCCCCCAGGACGTGCTGCTCGGCCCGGCGGGGGTCCCGCCGATCACGTCGGTGTCGGCCACTCCCCCGCCCCTGGAACCGCTGCCCGAGTTGGTCACCGCTGCCGCCGAGCTGCTGGCCGCCGCGTCGAATCCGGTGATCCTGGCGGGCGGCGGGGCCTTGCGGTCCGGCGCGCACGCCGAGCTGACGGCGCTCGCCGAGGCGTTGCGCGCGCCGGTGATCTCCACTTTCGGCGGCAAGGGCGTCTTCGGCTGGGACCACGAGCTGTCCGGGCGGTCGTGGCTGGAGGACTGGCACACCACGGAGTTCCTCGCGGACGCCGATGTCCTGTTCGTGCTCGGCTCCGGCCTCGGCGAGCTGTCCAGCAACTACCGCGAGTTCGCCCCGCGCGGCCGCCTGATCCAGGTCGAAGCCGACCTCGGCAAGCTGGAGTCCAACTACCCCGGCCTCGGCATCCACGCCGACGTGCGGCTCACGCTGCAGGCGCTGCTGGAGTGGGTGCCGATGCGGGCGTCCGACGGCCGGGCCGAGAAGGCGGTTTCTTCGCTGGTGTCCGCCGTGGAGTCCCGGTTGGACAGTCAGGACCTGGCCACCGAGCGGAAGCTGATCGACGACATCCGCGCGGCACTGCCCGAGGGCACGCAGACGTTCTGGGACATGACGATCGCCGCGTACTGGGCGTGGTCGGCGTGGAACCCCGAGGGCGCGCCGATCCACACCGCGCAGGGCGCGGGCGGGCTGGGTTACGGGCTGCCGGGCGCGCTCGGCGGCGCCGTCGCGGGTGGTCCCACGCTCGCCGTGTCGGGTGACGGCGGCGCGATGTACGGCGTCGCCGAGCTGGCCACCGCGGTGCAGCACGGCCTCGACGTCACGTGGCTGATCATCGACGACGGCGGCTACGGCGTCCTGCGCGAGTACCTCACCGGCGCCTTCGGCCACACCACGGCCACGGAGCTGACCCGGCCGGACTTCGTCGCTTTGGCCTCCTCCTTCGGCGTTCCCGCTCGGCTGTCGTCTTCGGACACGGTGGGCGCGGACCTGGCCGACGCGCTGCGCACGCCCGGGCCGTCCGTCGTCGTCCTCCCCGCCTTGCTGAAGCTGTTCGCGCCGACCCACCTGGAGAAGGCATGACCCGCACGCTCGACCTGACCGACCCGGCCACCGGGCGAAGTGTTCGGCACCAGCCCCATCGCCTCGCAGTCCGAGGTGGACGCGGCGCTCGAATCGGCCGCGCAAGCGTTTGCGATCTGGCGGCGCAGCACGCCGGCGCAACGGCAGTTGGCGCTGCTGAAGGTCGCCGACGCAGTGGAGGCGCGGGCGGCGGAGTTCGCCGACCTCGAGGTGCGCGAGACCGGCAAGATCCGGTCCGTGGTGCTCGACGAGGAGATCCCGGAGTGCGTGAGCGCCCTGCGGTTCTTCGCCGGGGCCGCCCGGCAGCTGGAAGGCACCGCGGCCGGGGAGTACGCACCGGGCCACACGTCGGTGATCCGCCGCGAGCCGGTCGGCGTCTGCGCGCAGATCGCGCCGTGGAACTACCCGCTGATGATGGCGGTCTGGAAGATCGCGCCGGCCTTGGCAGCGGGCAACACGGTGGTGCTCAAGCCGGCCGAGACGACCCCCTCGACGGCCGTACTGCTGGCCCGCGTCGCCGCGGAGTTCCTGCCGGCGGGGGCGTTCACCGTGCTGACGGGTGACCGCGACACCGGCCGCGCGCTGGTCCGCCACCCGCTCACGGACCTGGTCTCGATCACCGGATCGACCCGGGCGGGCATCGACGTCGCCACCGTGGCGGCCGCGGACCTCAAGCGCACCCACCTGGAGCTGGGCGGCAACGCACCGCTGCTGGTCTTCCCGGACGCCGACCTCCCGGCAACGGTGGAGGGCATCGTGGGCGCGGCGTTCTACAACGCGGGTCAGGACTGCACGGCGGGCAGCCGGGTACTGGTGCACGAATCGATCCACGACGCCTTCGTCGCATCGCTGGCGAAGGCGGCTTCGGCCCGGACGCCGGGCGTCGACTACGGGCCGTTGAACAGCGCGGCGCCGTTCTCGCGCGTCGAAGGCCTCATCACCCGGCTGCCCCCGCACGCGCGCATCGAAACCGGCGGCACGCGGTTCGGCACCCGGGGTTTCTTCTTCTCCCCCACGGTGGTTTCGGGGGCGCGCCAGGACGACGAGATCGTCCAGGAGGAGATCTTCGGCCCGGTGCTCACGGTCCAGTCCTTTCCGGACGAGGCTTCGGCGGTTTCCCTGGCCAACGGTGTCCCGTATGGATTGGCATCGTCGGTCTGGACACGCGACCTCGCCGTCGCCGCCCGGGTATCGGCCGACCTGGACTTCGGCTGCGTGTGGATCAACACGCACGGCCCCCTGGTCGCCGAGATGCCCCACGGCGGATTCGCCCACTCCGGCCACGGCAAGGACCTGTCGGCATACGCGTTCGCCGAGTACACCCGGGTCAAGCACGTGATGACGAGGTTCGCCTGAACAACGCGCCCACGGTCACCCGCCCCCGCCGAGTCCTGAGCTGGGCGGTCATCCCAGAGCCTGCCCGTCCGGCGAGGACAATCTTTTCCACCGCGGGCAGAAGCACAACACCGCTCAGCTGCGGTCGGCGCTCTTCTCGGACTGCTCGGCGTTCGAACTCAACCGGGAGGCCCACTCCGTCACCCGGCGGGCCACGTCCTGAGCGGTCAACCCGATCCGCCCCAGGACCTCATCCCGGCTCCCGTGGTCGTGGAACGACTGAGGCACCGCCAAATCCCGCAGCGGCACATCGCACTCGGCATCCCGGAACATCGCCGCCAACGCCGAGCCGAAGCCGCCGTGGCGGCCGCTGTCCTCCACCGTCACCACCAGCTTGTGCTGCGCGGCCAGCGCGACCAGCTCCGCCGGCACCGGCAGCACCCAGCGCGGGTCCACCACCGTCACGCCGATGCCCTGGTCGGCCAGCCGGGCCGCGGCCGCCAGCCCGAGCGTCGCGAACGCGCCGACCGTCACCAGGAGCACGTCCGCGCCCTCGGCCGGGCGGCGCAGCACGTCGACCGTGCCGATCCGCTCCACCGCCGTCACGTCCGTGCCGACCTTGCCCTTCGAGAACCGCAGCGCCGTCGGCCCGTCGGCCACCGCGACCGCCTCGCGCAGTTCCTCGCGCAGCGTCGCCGGGTCGCGCGGGGCCGCCACCCGCATGCCCGGGACCATGCCGAGCAGCGAGAGGTCCCACATGCCGTGGTGGCTCGGCCCGTCCGGCCCGGTGATCCCGGCCCGGTCGAGCACCAGCGTCACCGGCAGGCGGTGCAGCGCCACGTCCATCAGCACCTGGTCGAACGCCCGGTTCAGGAACGTCGAGTAGATCGCCACCACCGGGTGCAGCCCGCCCATCGCGAGCCCCGCGGCGGAGGTGACCGCGTGCTGCTCGGCGATACCGACGTCGTACCAGCGGTCCGGGAACGCCTCGGCGAACTTGTCCAGCCCCGTCGAGCGCAGCATCGCCGCGGTGATCGCGACGACGTCTTCGCGGTCGGCGCCGATCTTCGCCAGCTCGTCGCCGAACACGCCGGTCCAGCTCGGGCCCTTCACCGGCGGCAGGCCGGTCTCCGGGTCGATCGGGTCGGTCTGGTGCATCTGGTCGTGCTCGTTGTTGACCGCCGGCGCGTAGCCGTGCCCCTTTTCGGTCACCACGTGCACGATCACCGCGCCGCCGAACGCCTTCGCGCTCTGCAGGGCCTTCTCCAGCGCCACCTGGTCGTGGCCGTCGACCGGGCCGAGGTACTTCAGGCCCAGGTCGGAGAACATCGCCTGCGGGCTCAGCGCGTCCTTCAGGCCGGCCTTCGCGGCGTGCAGCGCGGCGTAGATCGGCCTGCCGACGACCGGGGTGTGCTTGAGGATCTCGCGGCCGCCGTCGAGGAGCCGCTCGTAGCCGGGCTGCAGGCGCAGCGCCGCGAGGTGGTCGGCGAGGCCGCCGATGGTCGGCGAGTACGACCGGCCGTTGTCGTTGATCACGATGACGACCGGGCGGTCCTTGTGCGCGGCGATGTTGTTGAGCGCCTCCCAGCACATGCCGCCGGTGAGCGCGCCGTCGCCGACGACGGCGATCGCGTGCCGGCCGCCCCCGGCCAGCTCGAACGCCTTCGCCAGGCCGTCCACATAGGACAGACCGGACGAGGCGTGGCTGCTCTCCACCCAGTCGTGCTCACTCTCCGCGCGCGACGGGTAACCGGTGACCCCGCCGGTCTGGCGCAGCAGGTCGAACCCGGCCGCGCGGCCGGTGACGAGCTTGTGCACGTACGCCTGGTGACCGACGTCCCACACGATCGCGTCGCGCGGCGAGTCGAACACGCGGTGCAGCGCCAGGGTCAGCTCGACGACGCCGAGGTTCGGCCCCAGGTGGCCACCCGCCCGGCGCACCTTGTCGACGAGGAAGTCCCGGATCTCGGCGGCCAGTTCGCCGAGGTCCTCGACACTCATGCGCTTCAGGTCCGCCGGCCCGCTCAGGGACTCCAGCATCGTCACTCGTCTCCACCTCACTCGCTCGGTTCCGGCCAGTCTACGGAGACCCGCCAGAGCGGGGCCGCAGGCCGCGTCGGGCGTCACAACCGGAGCGCGACCGCCGGTCAGCACCCGGGGTGAACCTCGTCTCCCCGCGTCGCTGTGGCGGTCACGCGGCGTGGCCACGAGAATGGACCGCATGGCGGATTTCTTCATCGGCGGCGAATGGGTGGACGCGGTGGACGGCGGCCGGCGGGAGATCCGCTGCCCGGCCGACGGGTCCCTGGTCGCGACGGTCGCCGAGGGCACCGCCAAGGACACCGAGGCGGCGATCGCGGCGGCCCGCCGGGCCTTCGACACCGGCCCGTGGCCCGGCACCCCCGCCCACCTGCGCGGGGACCTGCTGCTGCGGGCGGCGGACCTGCTGGACCGCGACGCGGAGGCGTTCGCCCGCGCCGAGTCGCTCGACACCGGCAAGCGCCTGGTCGAGAGCCGCTACGACATGGCCGACATCGCCGCCTGCCTGCGCTACTTCGGCAAGCTCGCCGCGCAGGACGCCGGGCGCGTCGTCGACACCGGCAGCCCGGACGCGATCAGCCGGATCGTGCACGAGCCGGTCGGCGTCTGCGGGCTGATCACGCCGTGGAACTACCCGCTGCTGCAGACCGTGTGGAAGATCGCGCCGGCGCTGGCCGCGGGCAACACGTTCGTGCTCAAGCCGAGCGAGCTGACCCCGCACACCGCGATCCTGTTCCTGAAGCTGCTCACCGAGGCCGGCCTGCCCCCGGGCGTGGGGAACCTGGTGCTCGGCGCGGGCGCCGAGGCCGGCGCGCCGCTGGCTTCGCACCCGGACGTCGACCTCGTGTCGTTCACCGGCGGCCTGGCGACCGGCAAGGTGATCGCCGCGGCGGCCGCCGGCACCATCAAGAAGGTGGCGCTCGAGCTGGGCGGGAAGAACCCGAACGTGGTGTTCGCCGACGCCGACTTCGAGACCGCGGTCGACTACGCGCTGACGGCGGTGTTCCTGCACTCCGGCCAGGTGTGCTCGGCGGGCGCGCGGCTGATCGTGCAGCGGGAGTGGCACGACGAGTTCGTCGACGAGCTGGTGCGCCGGGCCGAGCGGATCCGCCTGGGCGGCCCGTTCGACGCGCAGGCGGAAACCGGCCCGCTGATCTCGGCGGCGCACCGGGCGAAGGTCGAGGCGTACGTGGCGGCCGCACTGGCCGACGGCGCGGTGCTGCGCACGGGCGGGCGCCGTCCGGACGACCCGGCACTGGCCGACGGCTTCTACTACCTCCCGACCATCCTCGACCAGGTGAAACAGGGTTCGTCGGCGGTGGTCGACGAGTCGTTCGGCCCGGTGCTGACGGTCGAGACGTTCACCGACGAGGACGACGCGGTCCGCATCGCCAACGACACCCACTACGGCCTGGCCGGCGCGGTGTTCACGAACGACGCTTCGCGGGCGCAGCGGGTGGCGGCGCGGCTGCGCCACGGGACGGTGTGGATCAACGACTTCCACCCGTACCTGCCCCAGGCCGAGTGGGGCGGCTACAAGCAGTCCGGCTTCGGCCGCGAGCTGGGTCCGACGGGGCTGGGCGAGTACACCGAGGTCAAGCACATCTACCAGAACCTCCGGCCGGCACCGCAGCGCTGGTTCTCGGGCTGAACCCGGCCCGCGCCTTATGCTGCCTCCACCGCGAGGCAGGGAGGCCGGAGTGGACCAGAGGCGACCGTGGAAGCGGCTCCGGGGCCCGCGGGCCGTCGTGGTGGGGGCGGCGGCGCTGGGCGTGCTCGCCGGGCTGACGCTGCGGACGGCCGACTACCCGGGGGTGCTGCCGCCCGGAACGCCCGACCCGGAGCTGGACCTGAGCCTGCGCCTGGTGTGCGCGGCGGCGGTGCTGATCGCGGTGACGCTGGCGTACCTCACGTTCGCCCGCCACCAGGACGAACCGCTGGCGATGGCGTGCCTGCCGGGGCTGGTGGTGACGGGGGTGATCCTGCGGCACCTGGTGGTGACGCTGCCGGGAGTGACGCGCCTCCAGCCGGCGGCCAGGGTGGTCCCGGGGGCCGGGGCATGGGTGCTGCTGGTTTCGGGCGTGGCGATGACGGCGACCGGTCTCGCGGCGGCCTTTGCGGTGCGCCGGGCAGGCTGAGGTCGCCGCAGCGCTCACGGCGGGTCGCTCGTCCAACCGGGTGGGCTGCATGCGGCGGCCGCGGCCCGCTGGACAAGGTGAGCCGCCATGCCGCATCCGCGGCACGTACGGCACATCGATGGGCCGCAGCACTCACGGCCAGCCGCTCGTCCACCCGGGCGGTCAGGCGGGCGGCATGCAGCGGTCGCGGCCCGCCGGGCGAGGTGAGCGGCCATGCCGCGACCGCGGCACATGCAGCGCACCGATGGGCCGCAACACTCACGGCCGCATGCGCCGGTCGCGCCGCCGGGCAACGTGAGCGGCCCTGCCACATCCGCCGCACGTGCAGCGCACCGACAGGCCGCAGCACTCACGGTGGCCCGCTCGTCCGGTCGGGCGCGCTGCATGCGACGGTCGCGCCGCCGGGCAACGTGAGCAGCCATGCCGCGACCGCGGCACAGGCGGCGCACCGACAGGCCGTAGTGCCCGGCGACCGCCGAACTCACCCGTTCCGCCGAGCGGCCACGGGCCCGCACCCGAGGACGCCTGACCGCGGACCGCCCAGCCTGCCGAAGCCGGTCCTCCCCGATATCGCCACCTCCTAGCCGCTCACCGCCTTCCGGCCCAGGAACGCCGCCAGCTCGTCGGCCGCCGTCGGGTGCGGGGGCGGGGGGATCTCCGGTCCGAACGGGCCGCCCGGCTGCCGCGGCGTTGCACCGAACCGGGATCGCCACTGCTCCAGGGCCCGGGCCGCCAGCTCGGGCGCCAGGTCCGTCGGCTGCCCCGTCGCGTCCGCGATGTCCCAGCCGTGGGCGAGGTACTCGTTCACCCTCATGTGCACCAGGAACACCCCGGGTACTTCTCCGAGCGGCGTCGTCACCTGCCGCGAAAACAGCCCCGGCGCGGCCAGCACCGCACGAGCCGCCGAGACCGACGCGGCGAACGCCTCGACCGGCGCGGCACCCAGGTAGTCGCCGTCCGGGGCCGGTGGGCCCGTGCCCGCCCAGAAGGCCACTTTCGCGTTGCCGTGCGCGAGGTGGTTCACCACCGCGCGGACGTCCCAGTCCGCGCACGCCGTCGGGAGCGCCCACTGGTCGGCGCGGACCGCGGTGACCAGGCGGGTCACCGTCGAAGCTGCGAGGTCGAAGTCGTCGAGAGCGGTCATGGCACACAGTGTGCCGACCACCACCGACAGTTTTGAAAGGGCAGAGCGCGTCAGGACAGCAGCGCCACGCACTCCACGTGGTGGGTCATCGGGAACGCGTCGAAGGCCCGCAGGTCCGTCAGCGAATACCCGTGGGCCACGAAGGTCGCCACATCGCGCGCCAGTGCCGCCGGATCACAGGCCACGTAGACGATCCGGTCCGGGGCACCCGCCACGATGGTCTCCACGACCGCCTTGCCCGCGCCCTTGCGCGGCGGGTCCAGCACCACGACGTCGACCGGCTTGGGCGCCGACGCCAGCACGTGCTCGACGCGCCCGGCCTGCCACGAAACCTGGGGCAGGTCCGCGAGGTTGCGCTCGCCGTCGGCGACCGCGCGCCGGCCGGACTCGACCGCCAGCACCCGGCCCGCCGTCCCGACTTGGGCCGCCAGCACCGACGCGAACAGCCCGACCCCGGCGTAGAGGTCCCAGGCCGAGCCGCCCGCCGGCGCCTCCGCCCACTCCGCCACGACCGCGGCCAGCGTCGACGCCGCCGCCGGGTGGACCTGCCAGAACCCGTGCGCGTCCAGGCGCCAGTCGCGGCCCGCCGCGTGCTGGACCGCGACCCCGCCGCTCAGCTGCCGCGCCCGGACCTTGCCGCGCACGGTCGACAGCTCGCGGACGTGCAGCCCGCCGTCACCGTCCTGGGTGACCTCCAGCTCGCTGCCCGGCCGCCAGCGCCGCGCCAGGACGTCGTCGAGCTCGCCCGGGACGGCGATCGGGCAGTCGTCCAGGGCCACCACCCGGTGGCTGTGGTGGGCGCGCAGCCCCGCGCGCCCGTCGTGCCCGGCGACCAGCCGGACGCGGCTGCGCCAGTCCAGGGGCCCGCCGTCGAGCGCCTCGACGACGACCTCGCGTTCGATGCCCGCCAGCCGCTGCAGCTGTTCCGCCACCACCGCCGCCTTCAGCGACCGCTGGTAACCGGGGTCGGCGTGCTGCCAGTCGCAGCCGCCGCAGCCGCCCGGCACGGCCAGCGGGCACGGCGGCGTGACCCGGTGCGGGGACGGGCTGAGCACCTCGACGGCGTCCCCGCGGCAGAACGAGCCGCCGTTGTCCTCGGTGACCTCGACGCGGACCTGTTCGCCCGGCAGCGCGTGCCGGACGAACACCACGCGGCCGTCGGCGCGCGCCACGCAGTGGCCGCCGTGCGCCACCGCGCCGACCTCGACCTCGAGGACCCGGCCCAGCCAGCTGGTCATTCGGCGGGCTCCTTGGGCTTCGGGGTGGCGATGGGTTTGCCGTTGGGCGAGAAGCCGCGGCGGACGTCGCCGGCCGCCGGACGCTCGTTGCGGACGCGCGCGGCCGCCTTGGCCGAGGACTCCAGCTGCCACGGCACGCTCGCCACGATCACGCCGGACTGGAACAGCAGGCGGCCCTTGAGCCGCAGCGCGCTCTGGTTGTGCAGCACCTGTTCCCACCAGTGCCCGACCACGTACTCCGGGATGAACACGGTGACCACGTTGCGCGGGTTGTCCCCGCGCACGCGCTTCACGTAGTCGAGAACGGGCTTCGTGATCTCGCGGTAGGGCGATTCGACGACCTTGAGCGGCACCTTGAAGTTGTGCGCGTCCCACTCGGCGGTCAACCGGCGGGTGTCCGCATCGTCCACATTGACCGTCACGGCCTCGAGCACGTCCGGGCGCATCGCCTTCGCGTAGGCCAGCGCGCGCAGCGTCGGCCGGTGCAGCTTGGACACCAGCACGATCGCGTGGTTGCGCGAGGGCAGCACGGTCGGGGTGTCGCCGAGGTCCTTCAGCTCGTCGGCGACGCGGTCGTAGTGCCGCCGGATCGCCGTCATCAGCACGTAGATGGCCACCATCGCGGCGATCGCGATCCACGCGCCGAGCAGGAACTTGGTGATGAGCACGATCACCAGGACCGTCGCGGTCATCGTCAGGCCGATGGCGTTGACCGTCTGCGAGCGCCGCATCCGGCGCCGCGCGCCCGGGTCGGTTTCCCTGGCCAGCAACCGGTTCCAGTGCCGGATCATGCCCGCCTGGCTCACCGTGAACGACACGAACACGCCCACGATGTAGAGCTGGATGAGCCGGGTCACCTCGGCGTCGAACGCGATGATCAGCACCAGCGCGAAGGCCGAAAGGAACAGGATCCCGTTGGAGAACGCCAGCCGGTCGCCGCGCGTGTGCAGCTGCCGCGGCAGGTACCGGTCCTGCGCCAGGATCGAGCCCAGCACCGGGAAACCGTTGAACGCGGTGTTCGCGGCCAGCAGCAGGATGATGCCGGTGGAGAAGGAGATGTAGTAGAACGCCGGCGGGAAGTCGGCGAACACCGCGTGCGCGATCTGCGCGACGATCGTCTTCTGCTCGTAGCCGGCGGGGGCGCCCTCGAGCTGCCGCGCCGGGTCCTCGGCGAACTTGACGTCGGTGATCGTGGCCAGCGTGATGATGCCGACCAGCATGGTGACCGCGAGCACGCCCATCATCAGCAGCGTGGTGGCCGCGTTCTTCGACTTCGGCTTCTGGAACGCCGGGACGCCGTTGCTGATCGCCTCCACCCCGGTCAGCGCCGCCGCGCCGGAGGAGAACGCCCGCAGCACCAGGAACGCGTACCCGACACCCGCGAAAGTGCCTTCGGCGGTCAGGGTGAACCCGGCGCTCTCCGCCTTCACCTCGGTGCCGGTGGCCGCCTGCACCAGGCCCCACACGACCATGACCATGATGCCGATGATGAACCCGTATGTCGGGATTGCGAAGGCCTTCCCCGACTCGCGGATGCCGCGCAGGTTCAGCGACGTCAGCACCACGACGATGACGATCGACGCGAGCACCTTGTGCTGGGCGACCCACGGGACGGCCGAACCGATGTTGGCCACACCGGACGAAGTGGACACCGCGACCGTCAGCACGTAGTCGACCAGCAGGGCGCTGGCCACCGTCAGGCCGAACCGGCCGCCCAGGTTCGTGTTGGCGACCTCGTAGTCGCCGCCACCGCTCGGGTAGGCGTGCACGTTCTGCCGGTAGGAGGCGACGACCACCAGCATGACCAGGGCGACCATGATGCCGATCCACGGCGCCAGCGCGTACGCGGACAGCCCGGCGACGCTCAGCGTCAGGAAGATCTCTTCCGGGGCGTAGGCAACGCTCGAGAGCGCGTCCGACGCGAAGATCGGCAGCGCGATGCGCTTGGGGAGGAGCGTGTGAGCCAGCCGGTCACTGCGGAACGGACGTCCGAGGACCAGGCGTTTCAGCACGGTCGGGAACTTCGACACCACGGAAGCGTAACGGGCGGGGGGCACGGTAGGTTCGGCGCTGGTAGGTAGGGGTGGCAACGGACGGGTAACCGCCGAGGAGGAGGCAGGGCGTGCACGTGGTGATCATGGGATGCGGCCGGGTCGGCGCGTCCCTGGCCGCTGCGCTGGAGCGGCTCGGCCACGAGGTGGCCGTCATCGACAAGAACCAGCAGGCGTTCCGCCGGCTCGGCAGCGACTTCCACGGCCAGCAGGTCGTCGGCGTCGGCTTCGACCGCCGGGTGCTGATCGAGGCCGGCATCGAGCGAGCCGGCGCGTTCGCGGCGGTGTCCAGCGGGGACAATTCCAACATCATCTCGGCCAGGGTCGCGCGCGAGAACTTCGGCATCGAGCACGTCGTCGCGCGGATCTACGACCACAAGCGCGCGGCCGTGTACGAGCGGCTGGGCATCCCGACGGTGGCGACCGTGCCGTGGACCACCGACCGGTTCCTGCGCAGCCTGCTGCCGGACGGCGTGGCGTCGGAGTGGCGCGACCCGTCGGGCAACGTCGCGCTGCTGCAGCTGCCGCTGCACGAGGGCTGGGTCGGGCACTCGGTGCGGTCCCTGCAGGAGGCGACCGGCGCGCGGGTGGCGTTCATCATGCGCTTCGGCACCGCGGTGCTGCCCGACACCAAGACCGTGCTGCAGGCCGACGACGTCGTGTGGGTGGCCGCGCGATCCGGCACCGTCACCGACGTGACCAGTGTGGCCCACCGCGAACCGGAGGACGAGGCATGAGGGTCGCGATTGCCGGCGCCGGGGCGGTCGGCCGCTCCATCGCCGCCGAGCTGATCGACGGCAGGCACCAGGTGATGCTGATCGAGCGCGAGGCCGACCAGTTCGAGCCGCACGCGGTCGAGCAGGCCGACTGGGTGCTCGGCGACGCCTGCGAGGTGTCGACCCTGGAGGAGTCCGGGATCGAGCAGTGCGACGTCGTCATCGCCGCGACCGGCGACGACAAGGCGAACCTGGTGGTGTCGCTGCTGGCCAAGACGGAGTTCGCGGTGCGGCGCGTGGTGGCCCGGGTGAACAACCCGGCCAACGAGTGGCTGTTCACCGACGCCTGGGGCGTCGACGTGGCGGTCTCGACCCCCCGGATGCTGGCGGCGATGGTCGAGGAGGCGGTCAGCGTCGGCGACCTCGTGCGGCTCATGACGTTCCGCCAGAGCAACGCGAACCTGGTCGAGCTGACGCTGCCGGCGGAGACACCGCTGGCCGGGAAGCCGGTGAGCGACCTGACGCTGCCCCGGGACGCGGCTCTGGTGACGATCCTGCGCGGCGACCGGGTGATCGTGCCCCAGCCGGAGGACCCGCTGGAGCCGGGCGACGAGCTGCTGTTCGTGGCGACCGCGGACGTGGAGCCGGAGATCCGGACGGCCCTCGGGTACTGAGAGCGACGGGAAAGGCCCTCGCCGGGTTCGCCGGGGGCCTTTTTCGCGACCTGGCTCGGCGGTGGGCGACCGGGACAACTCCGGACGCGTGATCGGAGGGCCGACACCCGTGATTGAGGGGTCGACACGCGTGATCGGGGGGACGACACGGCGAAACTGTCGGTGCCTGCCGGTAGCGTCGAAAACGGGGGCGCCCCCGCGGGTCAGGCTTCCGGAGTTGCGTACTTCTCGCGCAGCCGGGCTTCGACCTCCGCGTCCGTCTCCGGTGCGGGCTCCTCCTCGGCCATGGCCTTCAGGCGCTTGTCCGACCGGCGGACCGCCCACACGACCACCAGCAGGCCCAGCGCGTACAGCGGGTAGCCCATCGCGATCTTCGCGAAGGCCAGCCAGCCGGTGTAGTCCTCCTGGTAGAGCCACCGCTGCACCACGAAGCGGGCCGCGAAGATCGCCGCCATCGCCAGGGTCGCGACGTCGTAGCCGTAGCGGGACGGCTTGTCCTTGCGCCACGCCTGGCCGGTGCCGTTGAGCATGTTCCAGACCACGCCCGCGATCGGCCAGCGCACCACCACCGACAGCACGAAGATGCCGCAGTAGACCAGGCTCGCGTAGATGCCGAACAGGAAGAAACCCTTCGCCGACCCCGTGCGGTAGGCGATGAACGCCGCGATCGCGACGCCGAAGAAGCCCGAGATCGCCGGCTGCAGGGGCTCCTTGCGGACCAGCCGCAGCACCGTGATGGCCACGGCACTGCCGATCGAGGTCCAGATGGCCGCGGTCAGGCCGAAGAACGAGTTCGCCAGCACGAAGACGATCACCGGCACCGACGAGTAGATCAGGCCGGACACGCCGCCCATCTGCTCGAGCAGGGTCGGCTGCGGCTCGTCGCCGTCGGTCTTCTTCTCGCTCGGGGCGGGTTCAGTCACGATGGGTGATCAACTCACTGGGCTCTGGAGCTCGTAATAGGGGTTGTACAGCACCTTCTGGCCGTTGCGCTCGGCCATCCGTCCGCGCACCTTGATCGTCCGGCCAGGCTCGATGCCCGGGATCCGGCGGCGGCCGAGCCAGATTAGCGTCACGCCCTGTGTTCCGTCGAACAGCTCGGCCTCCAGCGTGGCGGCCTCGTTGGTCGGGCAGAGCTCGACGCTGCGGAGCCGCCCCATCACGGTGACCTCTTCGCCGGAGCGGCAGTCACAGGCCCGCTGCGCCCCTTCGGCGCCGGACCTCATCGACATCTCGTCGGCGTCGAGTTCCTCGACGTCGCTGGTCAGCTTGCGTACCAACCGGCTGAAGTAGCCGCCGTCTTTGGCGGGCATAGGTGCTCCTGTGCTCCGGGGCCGGCGACAATTTGCTTGCGGCCCGTGCGATTCCAGCGTACTGCGGTCCCCGCCAGGGAAACGCCTTTGCGCAAAGATCGCAACGTGACGTCCGCAATCAGAGTTCCCGCCGCGGTGCTCCTGCCCGGTACCGGCTCGGACGAGGTGTTCGTCCGGGCCGTCTTCGAAGGCCCCCTGCGCGCCCTCGGTGTCCCGCTCATCGCGCCGCCCCCGCCGCCGGGCGCGGCGCTCGCCGAGGGCTACCTGGCGACGCTGGACGCGCTGGCGGACGAACACGGCGAACTCCTCGTCGGCGGCATTTCGTTCGGCGCCCACCTCGCCGCGGAGTGGGCGGTGCGCCACCCGGGCCGTTGCGGGGGCCTGCTGGCCGCGCTCCCGGCCTGGAACGACGTTCCGGGCCAGGCACCCGCATCGCTGGCCGCGACGCTGACGGCGGATCTGGTGGCCGGTTCCGGCGTCGGCGCGGCACTGGCGCAGACCGAGGGCAGCCCGGGCTGGCTGCGGGCGGAGCTGGACCGGGCGTGGCGGCGGCACGGCGACGGGCTGGCGGACAGCCTGCGCGTCGCCGCCGGCCGTCCGGCGCCCTCGCTCGGCGACCTCGCGGCGCTGCCCGTCCCGGCCGGGATCGGCACGTGCACCGACGACCCGGTGCACCCGACGAAAGTCGCGGCGGCGTGGGCGAGCGCGCTCCCCCGCGCGGCCCTCGGCGAGACGACGCTCACGGCGCTGGGCGCGGACCGCGAGGCGCTCGGCAGGGCGACCGTCCTCGCGTTCCTGAAGGCACTGGGTTCCTGAAGCGCCGAAGGCCGCCACCGGCGTCCGGTGGCGGCCTTCGGCGCGACGACGTCAGCCTTGCTGCTGCTGGGCCGCGATGTGCTCGGCGACCGCCTCTGGCAGCGTGATGGTCAGCGGGGTCCGGACCGGCATCGGCGCGTCACCGCGGTCGACGATGGTCCGCCGGACGATCTCGCGCAGCACCTCGACGGCCCCCGCGGCCTCCGACTGCGGCCCGGCGATGACGCCGCGCAGCATCCAGCGGGGCCGGTCGACGCCGACGAAGCGCAGGGCGACGTCGCCGATGATGGCCGAAATCTCCAGGCCCCAGACACCGCGGCCGAGGGTGACCTTGGCGCCGTCGGCCCGCAGCTGGTCGGCCAGTTCGCTGCTGACCTCCCGCCACAGCCCGCCCGAGCGCGGCGCGGCGTACGCGCTGACCGTGATCTGGCCCTGCTCGGTGACGACGTGCACGGCGCGCACGCCACCGGCCTCCGGGTCCATCTCGACCTGAACCTGGGAACCGTCGGGCACCGGCACCTTCACCGAGCCGAGGTCGATCCGCGGGATGCCGTCGTCGTCGAAGTCGGCCACGTCGAACGGGCCGTCGGAGACGTCCGACAGCTCCGGCCCGTCCTCGTCGTCGTACGCCTCGTCCTCGAAAGTGTCGTCGGCCTCGGGCGCGGCGTGCCGTCCGGCGGACTCGCCCTCGGTCCGCCGCTTGCGTCCGAAAATCCCCACTACTTCTCCGTTCCTTCCCCAGCCACGGCGCTCGCGGCGAGCGCGTCTGCTCCCAGTGTGGCGTGTCCGCCCGTGGAGCCGTAGCCTCCGTCGCCCCGTTCGGTGGCGTCGAGCTCGGCGACCTCGACGAATTCGGCGTGTTCGACCCGTTGCACGACCAGCTGGGCGATCCGGTCGCCGCGCGCGAGCTTCACCGGGTGCACCGGGTCGTGGTTGATCAGGCAGACCTTGATCTCCCCGCGGTAGCCCGAGTCGATCGTTCCCGGGGTGTTCACGACCGAGAGGCCGGCCCGGGCCGCCAGGCCGGACCGCGGGTGGACGAACCCCGCGTACCCGGGCGGGAGCGCGATCGCGACGCCGGTGCCGACGACGCCGCGTTCCCCGGGTCCGAGCACGATATCCGAGGTGGTGACGAGATCGGCGCCCGCGTCGCCCGGTCGGGCGTAGGCGGGCAGCGGGACATCCGGGTCGAGCCGGGAGAGGAGTACCTGAACGCTGGACACGGGCGGCGAGATTACTCTCTACCCGTGGGTGAATCAGCGAAGACGGCCGCGAACGCCGCCGTGCGGCACTCCGAACGGCTGTACGTCCCGTGGTGGGGCTGGCCGCTACCGGTGCTGGGAGCGATCCTGCTCGCCGCCGAGATCGACCTCGGGTACCCCGGGATCCGGGCGTGGCTGCCGTACGTGATCGCGCTGCCGGTCGTCGTGGCGCTGCTGCTGTCGCTGGGCCGGTCGAAGGTCCGGATCACCGGCGGTGACGAGCCGGAGCTGTGGGTCGGCGACGCGCACCTGCCGCTGCGCTACGCCGGCGAGGTGGAGATCTTCGACAAGGAAGCCAAGCGCAAGGCCCTGGGGCGCGACGGCGACCCGGCCGCCTACGTGCTGCACCGCGGCTGGGTCGGCCCGGTGGTCAAGGTCCGGCTGACGGACGTGAACGACCCGACGCCGTACTGGCTGTTCAGCACCCGGCACCCCGAACGCGTCGCCGAGCTGCTCAAGGGCGCCTGAACACGCCCCCTCTGGACATGGAAGGGGGCCGGCCTGCCGGCCGGCCCCCTTGTCCCCAGCGCGCTTCGAGCCTTCCCCGGTCTCCCTCGAGGCTCTCCGTCGCGTCTGTTCGTCCCCTGAAACCCTGTCCGAGATCCCCGTGCCGTCAGGCGCAGTCGCGGCAGATCAGGCGTCCGCCGTTGTCCTCGGCCAGCCGGCTGCGGTGGTGCACCAGGAAGCACACGGAGCAGGTGAACTCGTCCGCCTGCTTCGGCACCACCTTCACGGTCATGTCCTCACCGGAAAGCCCGGAAAGGTCGGCACCCGGCAGCTCGAAGTTCTCGGCGGTCGCGTCCTCGTCGACGTCGACGACGCCGGACTGGTTCTCGTTCCGCCGGGCCTTGAGCTCCTCCAACGAGTCTTCGGCCAGCTCGTCGGCTTCGCTGCGGCGCGGAGCGTCGTAGTCGGTAGCCATGTGTCCCTCACCCCTGCGATCAGCTTGTGTAGTCGTTTTCCCGGACTCCCGGATGCGCCCGTGAGTCCGCCGTGCCGCTGGTCAACGTTCCAGGGCCCTCGTTTGTGCCCGACGGCCGAAGTGACCGAGGTCTCTTCTTTTTGCGCCTCTTCCTGCGGCCGGAGCCCGGGAAGGGTAGCTCACCGCTCCGCGGGTTCTGCAACGAGTCAGACATTGCCGGGGAATCGTCACCCGACAGGGGGAACCCGCAGGTAAGACGCGTTGTCGTCCGTTCGGGTTGCGCGGGGGTGGAGAACTTCACGCGCGGCCGGTGTCCGCTTGCCCCGGCCGGCCCCGCCGTGGTGCGATCGCTGCACGGGGATCGGTCCGGCTGGGGCCCGGTACCGCAGGCAAGAGCACGGGAACCCACCGGGTGACCCGGGACCACGTGCGTCGGTCGCAGCGCCTAGGCTGAACGGCCTCGACGGTGCCCGGTACGCACGGTCGTTTCGGTGTTCGGGAAGGGACGGGCAGGTGGCGTCGGGGAACGGCATCGGGGACCGTGGGACGCGGCCGTATCGCAAGCACAAGCCGCTGCCGGCGCTGATCGTCATCGGCGTGCTCGCCGTGGGCGCGATCGTCGTCTGGGTGCACGCCGCGATCGGCAAGGGCGACGTCGACGAGGCCGTCAAGTGCGACCCGCCGGCCAGCCCGCCACCGGGCGTGACGTTCAGCAGCCTGCCCCACAACGCGCTCGACGACCGCGCCCCCATCCCGCCGGACAAGGTCGCCTACCGGGTCCTCAACGCCTCGGGCAGCCGCGGCCAGGGTGGCATCACCACCACGGCGCTGCGCGAGCTCGGCTTCACCGGCGCCGCCGACCCGGCCAACGACCCGGCGTACGAGAACCGCGAGGCCAAGTGCCGCGGTCAGATCCGCTTCGGCGAAAACGGCGTCACCGCGGCCCGGACGCTCAGCCTCGTCGTGCCGTGCGCCGAGCTGGTCCAGGACAACCGCAAGGACGCGAGCGTCGACGTGGTCACGGGCACGCTGTTCGGCGACCTCCGGCCCAACGCCGAAGCCCGCCGGATCATCACCCAGCTCGCCGACTGGTCGAAGGCCCACCAGGGCGGCGGCGGCAACGAGCAGTCCGCGGGCGCGCCGGCCCCGGTCGTCGACCAGACGCTGCTGGCCTCGGCCCGCGACGCGGCCTGCTGACCCTGCGCCGTCCCGGCCGTCCGGCCGGCGGGGACCCGCTCAGACCTCCGCCGCGCCGCAGTCCGCCAGCACCTTCCGCAGCGGGTCCGCGATCGACGGGGCCGCCGCGTACGTCGCGTCCGCGCCCAGCTCCGGTGCCGCGCCCGGGACGGACACCTGCGCGCCCGCCTCCGCCGCGATCAGCGCCCCCGCCGCCCAGTCCCAGCGGTTGAGCCCGTGCTCGACGTAGGCGTCCAGCCAGCCCGCCGCCACCGCGCACAGGTCCAGCGACGCCGCGCCGTTGCGGCGGATGTCCCGCACCCGCCCCAGCAGCTCCGCCGCGAACCGCGACTGCCGCGTCCGCCGCTCCCGCGAATACGCGAAACCGGTTCCGACCAGCGTCACTTCCAGGCTCGACGGCGCCGACACCGCCAGCCGCCGCCCGTCCAGGAACGCGCCCTGCCCGCGGGCCGCCGACCAGACGCGGCCGCTCGCCGGCTCGGCCACCGCTCCGGCCACCGACACGCCGCCGACCTGCGCGGCCACCGACACCGCGAACCACGGCAGCCCGTAGAGGAAGTTGACCGTCCCGTCGATCGGGTCGACCACCCACGTCACGCCGTCGCCCGCGGCGCCGCCGCCTTCCTCGCCCAGCACCGGCTCCCCCGGGCGCAGTTCGGCCAGCCGCGCGCGCACCAGGCGTTCGGACTCGTGGTCCACCGCGGTCACCACGTCGGTGGCCCCGGACTTGGTGCCCACGGCCACCGCCCGGCCCGCCGCCATGCCTTCCCAGGCCTCGCGGACCAGGGCGGCGGCTTCCGTCGCGACCTGCACCGCGACGCTTTTCAGCAACGACTCGTCAACTCCCACGTCCGACATGTCACCACATCCGGTTAAAGTCTCCGAGGCAGGCTTCTGAATCGTGCGAGAAGGGACCACGTCCGTGGTGGAGGCGACCCGCCGAGGTTTCGGCATCGACATCGGCGGCAGCGGGATCAAGGGCGCCTTGGTCGACCTGGACAAGGGACAGCTCATCGGCGACCGCATCCGGATCGAGACGCCGAAGCCGTCCACGCCGTCGGCGGTGGCGGACGTCGTGCACGACATCGTCACGCAGGCGGGCTGGGACGGCCCGGTCGGCGTGACGCTGCCGGCGGTCGTCAAGAAGGGCGTCGCGCACACCGCGGCCAACATCGACAAGCAGTGGATCGGCACCGACGCCGACGCGCTGTTCGCCAAGCGGCTCGGCCGGAGCGTCGACCAGGTCGCGATGCTGAACGACGCCGACGCGGCGGGCATGGCGGAGATCCGCTTCGGCGACCCGGTCGCGCGCACGGGCGTGACGGCGCTGCTCACCTTCGGCACCGGCATCGGCAGCGCGGTCTTCCAGGACGGCAAGCTCGTCCCCAACACCGAATTCGGCCACCTCGAGATCGACGGCCACGACGCCGAGAAGCGCGCGGCCGCTTCGGTGAAGGACAACGAGGGGCTCTCCTACCCCGAATGGGCCAAGCGCGTGCACCGTTACCTGACCGTGCTGGAGAACCTGATCTGGCCCGACCTGTTCATCGTCGGCGGCGGGGTCAGCAAGAAGGCCGAGAAATGGGTGCCGCTGCTGGACATCCGCACTCCGGTGCTGGTGGCGAGCCTGCAGAACAACGCCGGGATCGTCGGCGCCGCGGCCGCCGCGGCGGAGGGCATCCAGCACTGATTCGGCTCTGAGGGTGATCGCTTCGCACCGCATGCGCGTACCGTCGTTACAATGGAACACGGCCCACGGCTGCGGAGGTCAAAACCGCAGGCCGAGGCGTGATCCCCGAATGTGAGGCAGCAATGGCCCCAGGCCGTTGCTCGTCGTGATCGACCGCTGCGAAAGGGCGTAAGTGGCAGCCGCAAGAACCGCAACCCGAGGCGGGACGAAGACAGCGACCGCAGCCGGCGAGCCGGCCGAAGAGGCAGCCACCGGGACGGCGAAGCCGGCGGCCCGCAAGACCACCACCGCCAAGAAGGCTCCGGCCAAGAAGGCTCCGGCGAAGAAGGCCGTGACCAAGGGCGCCAAGACCGAAGACGGCGAGCCGGACGGCCCCGAAGTCCTCGAGGACGACGAACTGGGCACGCCCGACCTGTCGGACCTGGAAGAGGTCGAGGTCGACGTCGTCGACGAGACGGTCGCCGACGAGCCGGACGCCGACTCGGCCGACGACGACGATGACGACGAGGAGTCCGACGAGGAGACCCCGGCGCAGCGCCGTCGCGGTGTCGCGGCGGACAAGGCCGCGGCCAAGAGCGACAACCCGGACTTCGTGTGGGACGAGGAGGAGTCCGAGGCGCTGCGCCAGGCGCGCAAGGACGCCGAGCTCACCGCGTCCGCCGACTCCGTGCGTGCCTACCTCAAGCAGATCGGCAAGGTCGCGCTGCTGAACGCCGAGGAGGAGGTGGAGCTGGCCAAGCGGATCGAGGCCGGGCTCTACGCCGCCGAGCGCGTGCGCACCGCCGAGGAGGAGGGCGAGAAGCTCGTCACCCAGATGCGCCGCGATCTCAAGTGGATCGTGCGTGACGGCGAGCGCGCCAAGAACCACCTGCTCGAGGCGAACCTCCGGCTCGTGGTCTCGCTGGCCAAGCGCTACACCGGCCGCGGCATGGCGTTCCTGGACCTGATCCAGGAGGGCAACCTCGGCCTGATCCGCGCGGTGGAGAAGTTCGACTACACCAAGGGCTACAAGTTCTCGACGTACGCCACGTGGTGGATCCGCCAGGCGATCACCCGCGCGATGGCCGACCAGGCGCGCACCATCCGCATCCCGGTGCACATGGTCGAGGTCATCAACAAGCTGGGCCGCATCCAGCGCGAACTGCTCCAGGACCTCGGCCGCGAGCCGACCCCGGAAGAGCTCGCGAAGGAAATGGACATCTCCCCGGAGAAGGTCCTGGAGATCCAGCAGTACGCGCGTGAGCCGATCTCGCTCGACCAGACGATCGGCGACGAGGGCGACAGCCAGCTCGGCGACTTCATCGAGGACTCCGAAGCGGTCGTCGCGGTCGACGCGGTGTCGTTCACGCTGCTGCAGGACCAGCTCCAGTCGGTGCTGCAGACGCTGTCCGAGCGCGAGGCGGGCGTGGTCCGGCTGCGCTTCGGCCTCACGGACGGCCAGCCGCGCACGCTCGACGAGATCGGCCAGGTGTACGGGGTGACCCGTGAGCGCATCCGGCAGATCGAGTCGAAGACGATGTCGAAGCTGCGTCACCCGTCGCGGTCCCAGGTCCTGCGGGACTACCTGGACTGAGTCTTCTCACGGGACAACGGAAACCCCGCCACCGGCTCCGGTGGCGGGGTTTTCCCGTTGCGGCTCAGGGCACGGCCAGCCCGCGCTCCCGCAGCGACTGCTCGACGCGCAGCCGTTCGATCTCGCGGTCCATCCCCTCGGGCAGCTCCCCGAGCCGGTGCGGGACGCCGACCTGGCGGCACGCCTGGGTGAGGAGCTCGTCGTACGCCTGCCGCGTCCCGAACCGCCGGGCCGCCGGGGTCCCGGACGGGTAGTCCACGAGCAGCCGGTGCACCCGCCGCAGGTCCGCGGCGACGCGTTCGATCGGCGGCCCCTGCGGTTGCGGCTTCGCGCGCTTCGCCCGGAGCCAGCCGACCAGCTTGGGGACGCGCAGCGCGCACCAGAACAGCACCGTGGGAGCGATGCACACCACGGCGAAGAGGATCAGGTTCGCCAGGACGCCGCCGGAGCCGCCCATCCCCCGATGGTAAGCCCGCCGGGCCGCCCCGGCAGAGAGCTTTTCGCGTGATTGAATGGTCAGCACACGTGATTGGAGAGTCGACTCGCGTGATCAGGGGGTCGACACGGTGCCGGTCATTGTGTCGACCCTTCAATCACGCGTGTCGACCTCCTGATCACGCGTGTCGACCCTGGGATCACGGGAGTTCGGGGGTCTCCGGCGTCTCCTCGGCCAGCCAGAGGACGCCGGCCGGGGGGAGCTGGAGGACCGCGGAGGCCGGCTGGCCGTGCCACGGGTCCTCCGTCGCCTCCACCGTGCCCAGGTTGCCGACCCCGGAGCCGCCGTACGCCTCGGCGTCGGTGTTGACGACCTCCCGCCAGCGACCCGCCGCCGGCAGTCCCACCCGGTAGTCGTGGTGCGGGACGCCCGCGAAGTTGGCCACGCAGGCCAGCCGCGAGCCGTCGGCACCGATGCGGAGGAAGCTCAGCACGTTGCCGCTCGAGTCGTTCGCGTCGATCCAGCGGAAGCCGTCCGGCGAGGTGTCCTGGCTGTACAACGCCGGCGACGACCGGTACACCGTGTTCAGCGACCGCAGCAGCTCCCACACCCCGAGGTGCAGCGGCTCGTCCAGCAGGTGCCAGTCCAGCGACTTCGACTCCGACCACTCCCCCGGCTGGCCGAACTCGCCGCCCATGAACAGCAGCTGCTTGCCCGGGTGCGCCCACATGAACGCCAGCAGCGAGCGCAGGCCGGCCGCCTTGTTCCAGGCGTCGCCCGGCATCCGGCCCCACAGGGATCCCTTGCCGTGCACCACTTCGTCGTGCGACAGCGGCAGCACGAAGTTCTCGCTCCACGCGTACACGAGCGAGAACGTCATCTCGTTGTGGTGGTAGGCGCGGTGGATCGGCTCGTGCGAGAGGTACCGGAGCGTGTCGTGCATCCAGCCCATGTTCCACTTGAAGCCGAACCCGAGGCCGCCGAGGTGCGTCGGGCGCGTGACGCCCGGCCAGGCCGTCGACTCCTCCGCCACCATCACGATACCCGGGTGTCGCTTGTAGACAGTCGCGTTCAGCTCCTGCAGGAACCGCACCGCGTCCAGGTTCTCGCGGCCGCCGTACTGGTTGGGCAGCCACTCCCCTTCCTTGCGGGAGTAGTCGAGGTAGAGCATCGACGCCACCGCGTCGACGCGCAGGCCGTCGAGGTGGAACTCCTCGATCCAGTACAGCGCGTTGGCGACCAGGAAGTTGCGGACCTCGTTGCGGCCGAAGTCGAACACGAGCGTGCCCCAGTCGGGCTGCTCGCCGCGGCGCGGGTCCGCGTGCTCGTAGAGCGCGGTGCCGTCGAACTTCGCCAGCGCCCAGCTGTCCTTCGGGAAGTGCGCGGGCACCCAGTCCACGAGCACGCCGATCCCCCGCTGGTGCAGGCGGTCGACGAAGTAGCGGAAGTCGTCCGGCGAGCCGAAGCGGGACGTCGGCGCGTAGTACGACGTCACCTGGTAGCCCCACGAGCCACCGAACGGGTGCTCCGACACCGGCAGCAGCTCCACGTGCGTGAAACCGGTTTCGACGAGGTAGTCGCCCAGCTGGTCGGCCAGCTCCCGGTAGTCAAGGCCCGGCCGCCACGAACCGAGGTGGACCTCGTAGACGCTCATCGGCGCCGCGGCCCACTGGGTCGCCTCCCGCTTCGCGACCCACTCGTCGTCTTCCCACAGGTACGTCGAGCTGGTCACGACCGAGGCCGTCGCCGGCGGCTGCTCCGTGCCGAACGCCATCGGGTCGGCCTTTTCGTGCCAGTTGCCGTCGGCACCCAGGATCCGGAACTTGTAGCAGGTGCCCACACCGACGCCGGGCACGAACAGCTCCCAGACCCCGGACGAGCCGAGCGAGCGCATCGGGTGCCCGCGCCCGTCCCAGCCGTTGAAGTCGCCGATCACGCGGATGCCGCGCGCGTTCGGCGCCCAGACCGCGAACGACGTCCCCTCGACGACGCCGTTCGACGTCTCGTAGGACCGGACGTGCGCGCCCAGCGCCTCCCAGAGCCGCTCGTGGCGGCCCTCGCCGATCAGGTGCCGGTCCAGCTCGCCCACCGTGGGCAGCCAGCGGTACGGGTCGTCGGAAGTGGCGGTGTGCCCGTCGTACTCGACTTCCAGCCGGTAGTCGCCGGGGTGTTCGGGCACGGCGACGGCGAACAGCGCGTCGATCACCGGTTCCATCGGGTACTTCTGCCCGCCCGCGCACAGCGTGACGGCTTTCGCGCCGGGCAGCAGCGCCCGGGCCGCGAAGCCCTTGCCCACCGCGTGCACGCCCAGCACCGAGTGCGGGTCGTGGTGGGAACCGGCGAGCAGCCGGTCGATGTCCGCGGCCGGCGGGGCCGCGGCCGGGAGGCCTTCGGGAGCCGCGTTCACGGTGTCGTCCCTCCGCTAGTGATCCGGGCGATCGAGGCGAGCGGCACACCCAGCCAGTCCGGCCGGTTCGCGTGCTCGTAACCCACTTCGTAGACCGCCTTGTCCAGTTCGAAGGCGCGCAGCAGCTCGCCCTGCTCCCGAGGGTCCGCCGCGATCGCGGCGTAGCCCTCGCAGAACGCCGCCCGGTTGCGCTCCGACCACTCGTGGGCGCGCTCGGCCAGCACCGGCTCGTCCGGCTGGCCGACCAGCATCTGCTGGGCCGCGTAGTCGAACGACCTCAGCATGCCCGCGACGTCGCGCAACGGCGACCTCAGCGCGTGGCGTTCCTCGACCGGGGCCGCGGGCTCGCCCTCGAAGTCGATCAGCAGCCAGCCGCCGACGGTCCGCAGCACCTGCCCGAGGTGCAGGTCGCCGTGGATGTACTGCATGGTCACCGAGCCCGCGGGCAGCGTGCGCAGCCCCTCGAACGCCGCCCGCAGCTTCGGGGCGTGCGCGGCCAGCTCGGGTACCCGCCCGGCGATCGTGTCGAGCCGGGCGAGCATCGCTTTCGTCGAGCGCTCGAGCTCGTCGGCGTCGACCGGCTCGGTGCCGAGCGCCTCGGCGAGGTCCGCGTGCACCTCGGCGACGGCGCGCCCGAGCCGCTCGGCCTCGCCGGCGAAGTCGCCGCCGACCTCCTCGGGATGCAGTTCGGGTGCGGCCATCAGGTCGCGGACGCTGGTGGTGGCCATCGCCCAGCCGTCGACCGCGTCCGACACGAACTGCTGGAGCATGCCGACCGTGGTCGGCTCGCCGTCCAGGTCGCCGGTGATCGACCCGAGCACCGGTGCGATGTGCTTGCTGCCGACGCCCTGCAGCGCGCGGTGCAGCAGCAGGTCCTTGTTCTTGCCCGGCGTCAGCTTCCGGAACAGCTTGAGGATGTACTGCCCGCCGTAGACCAGGGACGTGTTGCTCTGCTCCGACGTGATCGGCCGGGCGCGCAGGCCGGTCTCCAGCTCCACGCCGGGCTCGTGCTCGAAGACCAGCGAACCGACCTGCTCCTCGCGGGCCATCAGGTCCAGCAGCACGCCGGTGACGTCCAGGTCGCCGGACGCCTCGTAGGCGTTGAGGTCGCCGACGGCGCCGATCCAGCTGGTCGAGGCGATCTCCGGCGGGTGCGTCCGCCGGCCCACCAGCAGCTGGTAGGGCTCGCGCCGGTCGTCCTGGACGACCTCGACGACGGCGTGCAGCAGCTGCGGATCACCGGAAACCAGCTCGGTCACGCCGAGCGGCCGGACGCCGGTCACCGGCCGGTCCTTGCCGGCGAACCACCGCTGTTCGGGCAGCCAGCGCTTCAGGTCCTCGGTCAGGTCGTCGACCAGCTCGCGCGGGTCGGACAAGGGACTCACCTCGCTTCGCCTTCGTCTCCCGGGCTCGTCAGCTGGAACCAGTAGAAGCCGTGCCCGGGCAGCGTCAGCAGGTACGACAGGTCCCCGATGCTGGGGAACCGCACGCCGCCGGTGAGCTCCACCGGCGTGCACCCGCGGTGCGCGGACAGGTCCAGCTCCACCGGCTGCGGGAACCGGGACAGGTTGTTCACACAGAGCACGACGTCTTCGCCGCCGTCCGGGCGCCGCCACTGGCGCTTGTAGGCCAGCACGCTGGGGTTGGACCCGCCGAGGTCGACGAACTCGCCTTCGGCGAACGCGTGGTGCTGTTTGCGCACCTCGATCATCCGCCGGGTCCAGTTCAGCAGCGAGGCTTCGTTGTTCGACTGCGCCTCGACGTTCAGGCCTTGGTAGCCGTACACCGGGTCCATGATCACCGGCAGGTAGATCCGGCCGGGGTCGCAGGAGGAGAACCCGGCGTTGCGGTCCGGGGTCCACTGCATGGGGGTGCGCACCGCGTCGCGGTCACCGAGCCAGATGTTGTCTCCCATGCCGATCTCGTCACCGTAGTACAGAACGGGCGAACCGGGGAGGGACAGCAGCATCGCGGTGAACAGCTCCTGCTGGTTGCGGTCGTTGTCCAGCAGCGGGGCCAGCCTCCGGCGGATGCCGATGTTGGCCTTCATCCGCGGGTCCTTGGCGTACTCTGCGTACATGTAGTCGCGCTCGTCGTCGGTGACCATCTCGAGGGTCAGCTCGTCGTGGTTGCGCAGGAAGATGCCCCACTGGCTGCCGCTGGGGATCTCCGGGGTCTGGGCCATGATCTCCGAGATCGGGAAGCGGGACTCGCGCCGCACCGCCATGAAGATCCGCGGCATCAGCGGGAAGTGGAACGCCATGTGGCACTCGTCGCCGCCGACGGCCGGGTCGCCGAAGTACTCGACGACGTCCGAGGGCCACTGGTTCGCCTCGGCCAGCAGGATCCGGCCGGGGTACTCGTCGTCGACGACCTTGCGGCAGCGCTTGAGGAACTCGTGCGTGCGCGGCAGGTTCTCGCAGTTGGTGCCCTCCTGCTCGAACAGGTACGGCACGGCGTCCAGGCGGAACCCGTCGATGCCCAGGTCCAGCCAGAACCGCAGGGTGTCGATCATCGCGTTCTGGACGTCGACGTTCTCGAAGTTCAGGTCGGGCTGGTGGGAGAAGAACCGGTGCCAGTAGAACTGGCCGCGCACCGGGTCGTAGGTCCAGTTCGACGTCTCGGTGTCGACGAAGATGATCCGCGCGTCGGCGTAGCGGGAGTCGTCGTCGCTCCACACGTAGTAGTCGCCGTACGGGCCGTCGGGGTCGCTGCGGGACTGCTGGAACCACGGGTGCGCGTCCGAGGTGTGGTTGAGCACCAGGTCGGTGATCACCCGGATGCCCCGGCGGTGTGCCTCGTTGAGCAGGAAGACGAAGTCCTCGACGCTGCCGAACTCCGGCAGCACCGCGCGGAAGTCGCTGATGTCGTACCCGCCGTCGCGCAGCGGCGAGGCGTAGAACGGCGGCAGCCACAGGCAGTCGATGCCGAGCCACGCCAGGTAGTCCAGTCTCCCGGCCAGCCCGCGCAGGTCGCCGGTGCCGTCGCCGTTGGAGTCGGCGAACGCGCGCACCAGCACTTCGTAGAACACCGCGCCCTTGAACCACTCCGGGTTGCTCGGCGCCTGCTGCGCCGACCGGAAGTCCCCGGCCTGCGGTTCGACCAGCATGCCGTCGGCGGTCATCGCCTCACCGGTGTGCGGCACACCTTCCAGCCCCAACGCCGCGTCGGGCCGGGCTTCTTCCGCCATGTGTTGCACCTCGTCCCTCGAGTCCCTGTCCTTCCACCTCAGCCGGCCAGCCGGCGTCTCACCGAAACCACGTGTGCCACCGCCCGCCAGGGTTCGAGCCGGACGTAGTTGGCCGGCCCCCAGTCCCAGGTGTCGCCGGTGACCGCGTCGTGGGCGATCAGCCGTTCGTGCGCTTCGAAGCCGAGCGCCGCGGTGTCGAGCCACAACGTGCCCTCCTGCGGCCCGTACGGGTCGAGGGTGACGACGGTGACCACGGTGTCGCCGGTGGCCGGGTCCTGTTTGGAGTAGGCCAGCAGCGCGTCGTTGTCGATGTGGTGGAAGTGCAGGGTGCGCATCTGCTGCAGCGCCGGGTGCGCGCGGCGGACGGCGTTCAGCTTCGCCAGCCACGGCTCCAGCGAACGCCCTTCGTCGAGCGCGCGCTCGAAGTCGCGCGGGCGCAGCTGGTACTTCTCGGAGTCGAGGTACTCCTCGCTGCCTTCGCGGACCGGGACGTGCTCGAACAGCTCGTAGCCGGAGTAGACCCCCCACGTCGGCGAGATCGTCGCCGCCAGCGCGGCCCGCAGCGCGAACATGCCGGGGCCGCCGCGCTGCAGCGACTCGTGGAGGATGTCCGGGGTGTTGACGAACAGGTTCGGCCGGCCCTCGTTCCAGTGTTCGCGCAGGTCGATGGCGAAGTCGATCAGCTCCTGCTTGCCGGTGCGCCAGGTGAAGTAGGTGTAGCTCTGGGTGAAGCCGAGCCGGGCCAGGCCCCACAGGCGCGCCGGGCGGGTGAACGCCTCGGCCAGGAACAGCACGTCCGGGTGGGCGTCCTTGACCGACTGGATCAGCCAGGCCCAGAAGTCCGGCGGCTTGGTGTGCGGGTTGTCGACCCGGAAGATCTTCACCCCGTGGTCGATCCAGACGGTGATGACCCGCAGCATCTCCTCGTAGACGGCCTTGGGGTCGTTGTCGAAGTTGATGGGGTAGATGTCCTGGTACTTCTTCGGCGGGTTCTCCGCGTACGCGATCGAGCCGTCCGGGCGGGTCGTGAAGAACTCGGGGTGCTTGAGCACCCACGGGTGGTCGGGCGCGGCCTGCAGCGCGAAGTCGAGCGCCACCTCCATGCCGAGTTCTTCCGCGCGGGCCACGAAGGCGTCGAAGTCGTCGAAGGTGCCGAGGTCGGGGTGGATGGCGTCGTGGCCGCCCTCGTCGGCACCGATCGCCCACGGCGAACCGACGTCTTCCGGCTTGGCGTCGAGGGTGTTGTTGGGTCCCTTGCGGTTGACTCGCCCGATCGGGTGAACCGGCGGGAGGTAGACGACGTCGAAGCCCATTTTCGCGACGCGGTCGAGCGCGGTCGCGGCGGTGGCGAAGGTGCCGTGCACCGGCTTGCCCTCGGCGTCGAGGCCGCCGGTCGAGCGGGGGAACAGCTCGTACCAGGAGCCGTACGCGGCGCGGCGGCGGTCCACCCACACCTTGTGCGGCTTGCCCTTGGTGATCAGCTCCCGCACCGGGAACTCGTGCATGACCTGGCGGACCTCGGGCGAGAGCGCGGGACCGACGCGTTCGGCGAGACTGCGCTCCTCGTCGCGCAGGGCCTTCACCGCGCCGATCAGCAGCGCCTTCTCCCCCCGGCGGTCCGGGCGGCGGGAGACGCGCTCGATCAGCCGGGCGCCGTTCTCGATGTCGTTGGCCAGGTCCTCGGGCCCCTGCCCGGCGGCGACCTTCACCTCGACGTTGTGCTCCCACGTCGACCACGGGTCGCCCCACGCGTCGATCCGGAACGTCCAGAGACCGGTGGTGTCCGGGGCGATCACCGCGGCGAACTCGTCCGGGTGGTCGGGACCGCGCGGCACCATCCGCGTCTGGCGCGTGAGCCGGTCGTCCGGGCCGCGCCACGCGACCGTGGCCGCGACCGCGTCATGGCCCTCGCGCCAGACGGTCGCGAAGACCGGGATGTGTTCCCCCACAACGGCTTTGGCCGGATACCGGCCACAGCTCACGCTGGGGGAGACGTCGTCGATGCCGAGCCGGCCGGTCATGGGCAACGCCCTTCGATATGTCGGTTGGACGCAGACGGCGACAGTCTGCCTGACTCGATCAAGCGTCCACACGGCAGGGTTCTCTATCCCTGTACCCAAACTGGATCAGGTGAAACGCTTCCCGCGCAACGAGTTCCGCGCGCGTGTCCGGCAGGTTACGACCGGACGCCGCCGCGGCCGCCTGCCCGCCCGGACGACACGGGAACCCGAACGGCCGAAACCCGTACCCCAAGGGACGACTCGCGTACCCCAGTGGACGACACGCGTACGCCGATGGACGACACGACGCCGGGCTCGCCCCTCGCCGTGTCGTCCGGCTGGGTACGCGTGTCGTCCGGCTGGGTACGCGTGTCGTCCGGCTGGGTACGCGAGTCGTCCGGCTGGGTGCGGGTCAGTAGGGCTCGGGGTGGGGTTCGGCGGCCAGGCGGGGGGCGCGGAGCAGGAGGAGGGAGCGGGACTGGAGCGTCAGCCGGCTCTTGGCTTCGAGCGGGCCCGGGTTCGCCGGGCTGCCGTCCGCGGTGCTCGTGTCGAGGGTCGGCTTGAACGTCTCGCCGTACTCGCGCCCGGGCAGGACGACCTCGCCCGGCGCGTCGCCCGCGTGCAGCCACAGCAGCCACGAGTGGTCGGGCACCAGCGCGCCCTCGCGGTTGCGGGCCTGGCTGTTCGAGCCGTCGATCCACATGCCGAGCGTGTGGCGGTCCTCGAACCAGTCGCTTTCGCCGAACTCCTCGCCGTCCGGGCGGAACCAGACCAGGTCCGGCTTGCCGGTCGGCGTCGTCCGGCCTTCGAAGAACTCCGGCTGCCGCAGCGCCGGGCTGTTCGCGCGCAGCCGCACGACCCGGCGGGCGAACGCGAGCATGGCCTCGGCCTCGGGGTCGTCCGGTGTCCAGTCGAACCACGACGTCTCGTCGTCGAGGCAGTACGCGTTGTTGTTGCCGTGCTGGGTCCGCCAGAACTCGTCGCCCATGGTGAGCATCGGGGTGCCGGTGGACAGCAGCAGCGTGGCGAACATGTTGCGCGCCTGCCGGGTCCGCAGGTCCCGGATCGCCGGGTCCGCCGCGCCGCCCTCGGCGCCGTGGTTCCACGAGCGGTTGTCGTTGGTGCCGTCGCGGTTGTCCTCGCCGTTGGCCTCGTTGTGCTTTTCGTTGTAGGACACCAGGTCCCGCAACGTGAAGCCGTCGTGCGCGGTGACGAAGTTGATCGACTGCCACGGCCGCCGGAGGTTGTGGTCGTACAGGTCCGACGAACCGGACAGCCGGTAGGCGAGGTCGCGGACGCCGGTCGCGCCGCGCCAGAAGTCACGCACGGTGTCGCGGTAGCGGCCGTTCCACTCCGCCCACTGGGCGCCGAAGCCGCCGACGCGGTAGCCCTCGCCGGTCGCGTCCCACGGCTCGGCGATCAGCTTGCAGCGCGAGAGCACCGGGTCGGTGGTGATCGCGGTGAGCAGCGTCGACGCCGGGTCGAACGCGCCGCCCCGCGGCCGCCCGAGCGTGCTGGCGAGGTCGAACCGGAAGCCGTCGACGCCCATCTCCTGCGTCCAGTACCGCAGCGAGTCGGTGACCAGCCGGACCACCGTCGGCGAGCCGGCTTCGAGCGTGTTGCCGCAGCCGGTGATGTCGGCCATGTGACCGCGCTCGGTGTGCAGGTAGTACACCGGCGCGTTCAGCCCGCGGAAGCTCAGCGTCGGCCCGTCCGGCCCGCCCTCGCAGGTGTGGTTGAACACGACGTCGAGGATCACTTCGATGCCGGCCGCGTGCAGGGCGGCCACCATCAGCCGGAACTCCTCGGCCTCGTGGCCCGGTTCGCTGGCGTAGGCGGCGTGCGGGGCGAAGAAGCCGAGCGGCGAGTAGCCCCAGTAGTTGTGCCGCCCGGCGCGGACCAGCGACGGCTCGTCGAGGAACGAGTGCACCGGCAGCAGCTCCACCGACGTGACGCCGAGCCGGGTCAGGTACTCGATCGCGACCGGGTGGGCCAGGCCGAGGTAGGTGCCGCGCAGCGCCTCCGGGATGAACGGGTGCTGCTGCGTGAACCCCTTGACGTGCAGCTCGTAGACCACCGCCTCCTCGAACGGGACCTCCGGCTTCGTCCCGGTGTCCGGGCCGCCCGGCGAGGTGACCACCGACAGCGGCACGCTGCCCAGCGAATCCACAGTGGACATCGGCCCGCGCTCCGGGTCGCCGGTGAAGCCCTGGGCGGCGCGCAGGTCGGTGAGGCCGCCGGTGATCTGCCGGGCGTACGGGTCGAGCAGCAGCTTGTGCGGGTTGCACCGCAGGCCGCGGGCCGGGTCGTACGGGCCGTGGACCCGGTAGCCGTAGCGCTGCCCCGGCGTCACCCCGGGCACCAGGCCGTGCCAGACGCCGAAGGTGCGCTCGGTCAGCGCGATCCGGCGTTCCGACCCGTCGGCGTCGATCAGGCACAGCTCGACGGCGTCCGCGACGGCGGACGTGATCGCGAACCGCACCCCGCCGGCCTCGGGGTGGGCTCCGAGCGGAAAGGGGCGACCGGCGAGGACGTGGTCGGCGGAGGGTCGTGTGGCCATTCCTGAATCGTCCCAGATCGGAGGCGGTCCGTGCGCGCCATGACAGAGGAGTTACTGCGTCGAACGGTACCAATCCGACCACAGTCACGGCCGGATGGCTTCGCGACAACGGTTACGTACCGCGACGGGCGGCCTACTTTTGGCCGGATCGGTACCGGGAGGCAACCGCCGTCAGGGTGTCGTTCCGGCGATCACGAAGGTGTCCGGGGGCAGGTGGGCGGCCCCACCGTCCACCGTGGCCTCTCCCCAGGTGAGCAGCGACACGGTCGCCCCGAGCGGCAGCGTCACCGGGCCGGGGCCGAAGTTGACGGCCAGCCGCAGGCCGCCGCGGTGCAGCACGAGCCAGGACCCGTCCGGGGCGGAGTCGACGCGCAGGTCCGCGACCCACGGGTCGGCCAGCTCGGGCCGCTCCCGGCGCAGCCGGATCAACGCCCGGTACAGCTCCAGCATCTCCCGGTGACCGGGACGCTCCGGCTCGGCCCAGTCCAGCCGCGAGCGTTCGACGGTGGCCGGGTCCATGGGGTCCGGCACGTCCGATTCGCCCCAGCCGTGCCGGGAGAACTCGCGACGGCGGCCCGTGCGGACGGCCTCGGCCAGCTCCGGGTCCGGGAAGGACGCGAAGAACTGCCACGGCGTGCTCGCCGCCCACTCCTCCCCCATGAACACCATCGGCGTGTACGGCGAGCAGAACAGGATCGCCGCGCCGCAGGCCAGCCGGCCCGGGGCGACCGTCGCGGACAGCCGGTCGCCGGTCGCGCGGTTGCCGATCTGGTCGTGGTTCTGCAGGTACCCGAGGAAGCGGTGGCCGGGCACGGTCCGCGTGTCGACCGGGCGCCCGTGGGTCCGCTCCCGGAAGGACGACCACGTGCCCGCGTGGAAGAACACCTCGCGCAGCACCCGCTCGAGCGCGTCCGGCGCGGCGAAGTCCGTGTAGTACCCCGTCGTCTCGCCGGTCAGCTTGACGTGCAGGACGTGGTGCAGGTCGTCCGACCACTGGGCGTGCAGGCCGTAGCCGCCGCGCTCGCGGGGCGTGACCAGCCGCGGGTCGTTGAGGTCGGATTCGGCGATCAGGGTCAGCGGCCGGTTCAGCGCCGCCGACAGCGCGTCGACCTCGGTGGCGAGCTGTTCGAGCAGGTGGACGGCCCGCCGGTCGAGCAACGCGTGCACGGCGTCCAGGCGCAGCGCGTCGATGTGGAAGTCGCGCAGCCAGCTCAGCGCGTTGTCGATCACGTACCGGCGGACCTCGTCGGAGCCGGGGCCGTCGAGGTTGAGGCCGGGGCCCCAGTCGTTCTGCCCGGCGAAGTACGGCCCGAACTTGTCGAGGTAGGCGCCGGACGGGCCGAGGTGGTTGTAGACGACGTCGAGCACGACGGCCAGGCCGCGCGCGTGGGCCGCGTCGACGAATCGCTTGAGCCCGTCCGGGCCCCCGTAGGGCTCGTGGACCGCGCCCCAGAGGACACCGTCGTAGCCCCAGCCGGCGGTGCCGTCGAAGGCGTTGACCGGCAGCAGCTCGACGTGCGTGATCCCGAGGTCGACGAGGTGGTCGAGCCGCTCGATGGCCGCGTCGAAGGTGCCGCCCCCGGTGAAGGTGCCGACGTGCAGTTCGTAGAGGACGGCGCCGGGCAGCTGGCGCCCGGTCCAGGCGTCGTCGGTCCAGGCGAACTCGCCGTGGTCGTAGACGCGCGACTCCGCGTGGACGCCGTGCGGCTGCCACCGCGACCGGGGGTCGGGCAGCGGCTTCTCGTCGTCGAGCAGGAAGGCGTAGTTGATGCCTTCGGCCTCGGCGTGCCACCAGCCGCCGTCGCCCGCGGTCATCTCGTGCACACCGGCGTCGACGCTCACCCGGACCCGGCGGGCCGAAGGGGCCCACACGCTGAACTTCATGCCTCTCCTCGCACCAGCAACGCGACGGGGTACCGCTCGAACAGGGTGGCCAGGTCGCCGGTGACCTCCCGGCCGGTCAGGACGTCGGTCCAGACGCCGGCGGGCAGCGGGAGGACCGTGTCGCGCCAGCCGCCGTCGGCCTCGAGGCCAACGGGCAGCCGGGTCACCGCCACGGCGAGGTCGGGGCTGCGCGTGTAGGCCAGGCAGTGGGCCGCCGCGGCGCCTTCGGCCCGCAGCGGCCGGTAGCCGCGGAACAGCGCCGGGTGCTCGCGGCGCAGCCGCAGTGCCTTGTGGACGACCAGGAGCTTCGCCGCGCCGGAAGCGTCGATCTCCGGCAGCTCGCCGTCGGCGATCCGGGCCAGCAGCTCGCGGCGCGCGGGGTAGTCGACCGGACGGCGGTTGTCCGGGTCGACCAGCGAGAAGTCCCACAGCTCGGTGCCCTGGTAGACGTCCGGGACGCCGGGCGCGGTCAGCTGGACGAGCTTCTGGCCGAGCGAGTTCGCGTAACCCGGCCCCTCGATGCGCTTCACGAACGCCTCGACGTCCGCCGCGAGCTCCGCGTCGTTCACGACGTCTTCGGGCCACGCGGCGACGTCGGCCTCGAAGGCCTCGTCGTGGTCGGTCCAGCTGGTCCGGAGCTTGGCTTCCTTGGCCGCCTTGTCGAGGTAGTCCCGCAGCCGGGCCGGCTCGATCGGCCAGGTCGACACCAGCGTCTGCCAGGCGAGCAGGTTGAGCGAAGGCTCGTCGATCCCGCGCCGGGCGGTCCACCGCCGGACGGCCTGGGCGAACTCGCCGGGGACTTCGGCGAGCACCGCCATCCGGGCGCGGGTGTCCTCGGAGCGCTTCGTGTCGTGCGTGGTCAGCGTCGTCATCGCCGCCGGGTAGCCGGCCTCGCGCTCGGCGGCCAGCCGGTGGAACTCCTCGACGCCGAGGCCGAACCGGTCCGGGTTGCCGCCGACCTCGTTGAGCGCGGCGAAGCGCGTGTAGCGGTAGAAGGTCGTGTCCTCGGTGCCCTTCGCCACGACCATGCCGGACGTCTGCTGGAGCCGGGTGGCCAGCTCACTGCCGGGGTTCTTGCGCACGACGGCGTCGAGCATCGTCAGCGGCTCGGCGAGGTCGGGCCGGGCGCGGCGGGCTCCGTCGATCGCGGCCGCCCAGTGCGCCGCCCCCTCCGGGAGGTAGGAGCGGTAGACGGGGAAGGCGATCATGGTCTCGGCCACCGCCTGCCGCGCCGCTTCGGGATCGACCTGGGGCAGCAGCGCCGCGATCCGCCGGACCTCGGCGACCAGGATGCGGTCGGTGACCAGGCGCCGGGCCTCGGCCTCGACGCGGTGGTAGCCGGTCTTCACGCCCAGCTCGTTCGCCAGCGCGGTGAAGTCGGGCTCGCCCGCCGGGTCGATGAAGACGCCGGCGATCTCGCGCAGCGCGTCGTAGCCGGTGGTGCCGTCGACCGGCCAGCTCTGCGGCAGCGGCTCGCCCGGGTGCAGGATCTTCTCGGCCACGATCCACGCGTCCGGCGCGTTCTCCCGCAGCCGCCGGAAGTAGCCGCCCGGGTCGGCGAGGCCGTCCGGGTGGTCGACGCGCAGGCCGGTGACGTCGCCGTCGGCGACCCAGCGCAGCACCTCGCCGTGCGTCTCGGCGAACACCTTCGGGTCTTCGACGCGGACCGCGGCCAACGTCGTGATGTCGAAGAACCGGCGGTAGTTCAGCTCGGCGTTGCCACGGCGCCAGCCGATCAGGCGGTAGTGCTGGCGCTCGTGGATCTCCTGCGGCGTCCCGGTGTCCGTGCCGGGGGCGATCGGGAATCGGTGGTCGTAGTAGACCAGCTCGTCGCCCTCGACCGAGAGTTCCCCGACCGCGTCGTCGTCGCCGAGGACCGGCAGCAGGAGCGGGCCGCGGTCCCAGTCGATGTCGAAGAAGGACGCGTACTCGGACCCGCGGCCGTGCTTCAGCACGTCCCACCACCAGCGGTTCGCCTTCGGCACCTCGACCGACATGTGGTTCGGCACGATGTCGACCACCAGGCCCAGTCCCAGCTCCTTCAGCAGCGCGGCGAGCTCCTGGCGCGCCCCCTCGCCGCCGAGCGCGGGCCGCGCGTGCGTCGGGTCGACGACGTCGTAGCCGTGCGTCGAGCCCGGCGCCGCGTCCAGCACCGGCGACGCGTACAGCGCGCCGATGCCGAGGTCGCGCAGGTAGCCGGCGATGCCGGCCGCGTCGGCGAAGGTGAACTCCGGGCGCAGCTGCACCCGGTAGGTCGACTCCGGCACCGTCATTCGGCTTCCGTCTCCGTCCGTTGCAGCACGATCAGGGACCGGGCGGGGAGGGTGAGCCGGCCGCCGCCTTCGATCGGCTTCGCGTCGGCGGGCTCCACCTCCCCGGTCGCGGTGTCGACCACGACGGTCCAGCTCTCCCCGTAGCCGTTGCCCGGGAGCGTGGCGTCGATGTCCTCGTAGTGGGCGTTGAAGGCGAGCAGGAACGAGTCGTCCTCGACCTTCATCCCGCGCTGGTCGAGGTCGGGAATGGCCTGGCCGTTGAGGAAGACGACGACCGCCTTGCCGAAGCCGTCGTCCCAGTTCTGTTCGGTCATCTCCTCGCCGGCCGGGGTGAACCAGGCGATGTCGCCGAGCTTGTCGCCCTTGCCGACCGGGCCGCCCTGGAAGAAGCGGCGGCGGCGGAAGACCGGGTGCCGGTGCCGGAGCGCACCCAGCCCGCCGGTGAACTTCACCAGGTCCGCGTTCTCCTTGGCCAGTTCCCAGTCCATCCAGGACAGCTCGGAGTCCTGGCAGTAGACGTTGTTGTTGCCCTGCTGGGTGCGGCCGAACTCGTCGCCGTGCAGGATCATCGGGATGCCCTGCGACAGCATCAGCGTGGCCAGCATGTTCCGCTGCTGACGGGCGCGCAGGTCGAGGACCTCGGGGTCGTCGGTCTCGCCCTCGACGCCGCAGTTCCACGACCGGTTGTCGTCGGCGCCGTCGCGGCCGTCCTCGCCGTTGGCCTCGTTGTGCTTTTCGTTGTAGGACACCAGGTCCCGCAGCGTGAAGCCGTCGTGCGCGGTGACGAAGTTGATCGACGCGAACGGGCGGCGGCCGTCGTCCTGGTAGAGGTCCGACGAGCCGGTGATCCGGGAGGCGAACTCGCCCAGCGTGGAGGGCTCGCCGCGCCAGAAGTCGCGGACGGTGTCGCGGAACTGCCCGTTCCACTCCGTCCACAGGGGCGGGAAGTTGCCGACCTGGTAGCCACCGGGGCCGACGTCCCACGGTTCGGCGATCAGCTTCACCTGGCTGACGATCGGGTCCTGCTGCACCAGGTCGAAGAACGTCGACAGCCGGTCGACGTCGTAGAACTCGCGCGCCAGCGCCGAGGCGAGGTCGAACCGGAAGCCGTCGACGTGCATCTCCGTCACCCAGTACCGCAGCGAGTCCATGATCAGCTGCAGGGTGTGCGGGTTGCGCACGTTCAGCGAGTTCCCGGTGCCGGTGTAGTCCATGTAGTACTCGGGCTCCCCCTCGACCAGCCGGTAGTAGGCCTCGTTGTCGATGCCGCGCATCGACAGGGTCGGCCCGAGGTGGTTGCCCTCGGCGGTGTGGTTGTAAACCACGTCGAGGATCACTTCGATGCCCGCCTCGTGGAAGGCCTTGACCATGCCCTTGAACTCCTGGACCTGACCGCCCTCGCCGGGCATCGCCGAGTAGGAGTCGTGCGGCGCGAAGTACCCGATCGTGTTGTAGCCCCAGTAGTTCGTCAGGCCCTTCCCGTCGAGGCCGTGGTCGGTGACGAACTGGTGCACCGGCAGCAGTTCGACGGCGGTCACGCCGAGTTTCTGCAGGTGCTCGACGACGGCGGGGTGCGCGAGGCCGGCGTACGTGCCCCGCAGTGCTTCGGGCACGAACGGGTGATGCACGGTCATGCCCTTGACGTGGGCCTCGTAGATGACCGTCTCGTTGTACGGCCGCTTCGGCTGCCGGTCGTTGCCCCAGTCGAAGAACGGGTTCGCCACCAGCGAATACGGCACGCGGCCGGCGCTGTCGTCGTCGTTGCGCTCGTCCGGGTTGTCGAACTGGTAGCCGAACAGCGACTCGTCCCACTTCACGCCGTGCGAGACGGCTTTCGCGTACGGGTCGATGAGCAGCTTGTTCGGGTTGCAGCGCAGCCCGCGTTTCGGGTCGTACGGGCCGTGCACGCGGAACCCGTAGCGCTGCCCGGGGCCGACGTTGAGCAGGTAGCCGTGGTGGACGAAGCCGTCCACCTCTTCGAGCGCGTACCGCGTCTCCTTGCCCTCGGCGTCGAACAGGCACAGTTCGACGCGCTCGGCCACCTCGGAGAACAGGGCGAAGTTCGTCCCGACTCCGTCGTAGGTGGCGCCGAGCGGGTAGGGCGTTCCGGGCCAGGGCCGCACTGGGTTTCTCCTCGAGCTTGGGTCGTGCCGGTGGCGTCCGCGCATCACCGGGGGTCGCGCGCGCCGGTGTGGTCGTTACCGGGGCAGCGGACGGGCCGCCGCCAGCGGTGCGACCGCAGCGCGGACCCCCTGCGCGGTGAAGAAGCCGTCCACGCTGACGGGCAGGCGAATCCGCCAGTTAGGGTACTGGTCGACGGTTCCGGGCAGATTCGGCTGCCGCACCTGGCCCGCCACGTCGGCCGGCGAGGTCAGCACGAGCCGCGACGCGGCCTTCGCGAGCAGGGTGTGCAGCGCGACGACCGGGTCGTCGTCCGGAATCCCTTCCCGCGCAACGAGTTCCAGCAGCGCCCGGCGCTCCGCGGCGGCCGCCTCTTCCTCGGCTTCGACCCCGCGGTCCAGCAGGCCGAGCTCGGCCCGGACCCGGACGTGCTCGCCCTTCAGCCAGCCCGGGACCGTCGGCAGGTCGTGGGTGGAGATGCTGGCCATGGCGTCCGGGTCCCAGCTGTCCGGCCGCGTGAACGGCTGGCCGGGCGCGTCCCAGTCGCGCTCGAACCACAGCACGGCCGAGCTGAGCATCCCCCGTTCGTGCATGGTTTCGGTGACGACCTCCTCGACCGTCCCGAGGTCCTCCCCCACGACGACGGCGCCGGCGCGGTGCGCTTCGAGCGCGAGCACGCCGACCATCGCTTCGGCGTCGTAGTGGACGTACGTGCCGCGGTGCGCGGGCTCGCCCGGCGGGATCCACCAGAGCCGCCACAGGCCGGCGATGTGGTCGACGCGGATGCCGTCGGCGAAGCGGAGGACGCCCCGGATGACGTCCCGGAACGGCGCGTACCCGGCCTCGGCGAGCTTGTCCGGCCGCCACGGCGGCAGGTTCCAGTCCTGTCCCTGCTGGTTGAAGGCGTCGGGCGGAGCGCCGACCCGCACGTCGGCGGCGAAGACGTCCCGGACGGCCCACGTGTCGGCCCCACCGGGGTGCACGCCGACCGGCAGGTCGTGCACGATCCCGACGGTCATCCCGGCCTCGCGGGCGGCCGTGCGCGCCGCTTCCAGCTGAACCCGGCAGAGGTGCTGAAGCCACGCGTGGAAGGCGACGCGGTCCTCGAGCTCTTCGCGCGCCTTCGCGGTGGCCGGTCCGGCCGGGTCGTGCAGGTCCTCCGGCCAGTCCCGCCAGTCGGCGCCGTGCTGCTCGGCGAGGGCGCAGAAGAGGGCGAAGTCGAGCAGGTCGCGGTCCTCGGGCACCGCTTCGACGCGGTGCGGCCAGAGCAGCTCGAGCGCGGCCCGCTTGGCGGTCCAGACGGCGTCGTAGTCGATCAGTTCGCCTTCGCGGTCCGGCGCCAGGGACTCGACGGCCGCCCGGGTCGCCGCATCGGCCTGTTCGAACGTCTCGGTCGCGGTGACGCGCAGGTAGACCGGGTTGGCGAACCGCCGGCTCGCGGGCGAATACGGCGACCGTTCGATCGGGTGGGCGGGGCTGATCGCCTGAACCGGGTTCACCAGCAGCACGCCGGCGTCCAGCTCGGAGGCCGACCGGGCGGCGAAGGTGGCGAGGTCGGCGTAGTCGCCGATGCCCCAGGACCCGGCCGAGTGCAGGGCGTAGAGCTGCAGCATCCACCCCCAGGCGGGCCGGACTCGCGGCAGCTTCGCCGGCACCACGGCCAGCACGACGTCCTGGTCGGCGGTGACGACCCGGTGCCACCCGAGCGGCAGGTCCGCGGGCAGCCGGCCCTCCGCCCGCCGCCGCGACCCGTCTTCGAGGACGACCTCGGCATCGACACCCAGCGCCTTGCCGGTGCCCTCCCGCACGACGATGGTCGGCGGCAGCGCGGCCGGCGCTTCCCGCACGGCGCTCAGAGCGGCGGCGATGGCCTGGTCACCGGTCGCGTCGACACCGAACTGTCCGAGGACGGCGACGACGACATCGTCGTCCACGTCGACCCAGACCCGATCGGCGTTCTGGTACCGGGTGGCGACCCCGTGGAGGTCGGCGAGCTCGTGCAGGGCGCTGCGGGCGGGGATCTCTTCGGGCACGGGACCAGCATTCCGGTGCCCGGCCGTTCCCGCCATCTGCGCGAGCTACGTCACCCCGGCGCTTCCGGGCTCCGGCCGGCACCGCCACCCCCGACGAGCCCGATCACGGCCGCACCTCCTCGCGCTTCCCGAACAGCTCCTCCCAGACCGGCCCGGCGAACAGCCAGATCGCCGAGACGGTGCCCAGCCGCGGGAACCAGCCCCAGAGCGGCGCCACCCGCGCCGGCTCGCCGATCGCGAAGATCGCCACCAGCAGGGCCACCGCGGCGAGCCCGCAGGCCAGCAGGCACTTGCCCCACTCGCGCCACTCGTGACGCGCCCGTTCCCGCCCCTGCCGCTTCGGCGGTGGCGGCGGCCCGTGGGCGAACCGGTGGGCGAACCGCTCATCGGCCCACCGGACCATGCTCGGCCCGAACACGACGCTGAAGCCGAGGTAGACCGCCGCGAGCCCGTGCGTGAACCCCGGCTTGCCCCCGGCGGACAGGTCGAGCACGGTCGCCACCAGCACCACGACGTCGACCAGCGGCACCGCGGCCAGCAGCACCGCCGACACGCGCCGCGCGCGCAGCACGTACCGCACCGCCAGCCCGGCCACGATGAACACCCAGAACCCGATCTCGCCCGCCGCGATGACGGCGGCCATCGGGTTCTCCGCCAAGAACTTCCCGATCTCTTCCACGCCGCCACGCTCCCGCGCCCGTGCCGACGGCCGCGTCGGCGGACGGGGGGACCGGGCGTCATCACTTCGTAGGACGCGGGCCCGGCGCGCGGTGTGCTGGGATGACCCGGTGCCCCTCCCCCGCCTGCGCTCGCTCCCGGTGTGGCAGCAGGACGGCCTGATCGCGCTGGCCACCTGGCTGATCGGGTTCCTCGTCTACGCGACCGGCGTCCACCGGCTCGTCACGGCGTACGACCACGCCCCGCTGGGGGTGCGGCTGCTGGAGCTGTCCGCGTTGTGCGGGCTCGAGCTGCTCCGCCGGCGGGTGCCCCTCGCGCTGGTCCTGGCCACGGTGGTGCTCGCGGTGGACGTCCGGCTCGGCCCGTCGCTGCCGGTGATGATCGTCTACACCGACTTCCTGTACGCGGCGACGCTCTACGGCTCCCGGCGCACGAGCCGGGTGATGATCGGCCTCGCCGCGGTCGCGGTGGTGGGCGTGCTCGCCGCGATGCTGGTGATCGCGAAGGAGTGGCGGACGGCGGTGCTGGCCGCGGTCGGCGTGCTGCCGTTCGTCATCACGCCGGTGTGGTGGGCGGCGAACGTCCGCCAGCAGCGCGACATCGCCGAAACCGAGCGCGCCAACGCCGGGCAGCTGGCGAAGATCGCGGAACTGGACCGGCGGGCGGCGGTCGCCGCCGAACGCGGGCGGATGGCCCGCGACCTGCACGACGTGATCGCCGGGCACCTCTCGGCCATCGCCATCCAGTCGGAGGCGGCGCTGTCGCTGCCCGATCCGAAACTGGCGAAGGCGGTGCTGGAATCGGTGCGGGAGAACAGTGTCAGCGCCCTGGAGGAGATGCGCGCGATGATCGGGCTGCTCAAGGCCGACGGCGGGGCCGCGGAGACGACCGCGCCCGCCCGGCTGGCGGACCTGGCCAAGCTGGTGGAGTCGGCCAGGGCCAGCGGGCTGGAGGTGCACGTCGAGTCCACTGTGGACTCACGGGTGCCGCTGCCGGCGGCGGTCGACCTGACGGCGTACCGGATCGCACAGGAGGCCCTGACCAACGCCGCGAAGCACGCCCCGGGTGGGCGCGTGGACGTCGCCGTCCACTGCCTCGACGGCGTCCTCGCGGTGGAGGTCCGCAACGACGTCCGCACGCCGCTCCCCGCGGCCGGCAGCGGAACGGGCCTGCTGAACATGCGCGAACGCGCCGACGCGGTGGGCGGCGACCTCACCGCGGGCCCGGCGGACGGCGGCTGGCTGGTCCGCGCGGAACTGCCGACGGGCGGGGCGCTGTGACAACCGGAGCCGTCCGCGTCCTGGTCGCCGACGACCACAGCGCCATCCGGTTCGGCCTGACCACCATCCTCGGCCACGCCGAGGGCATCGAGGTCGTCGGCGAGGCCGCCGACGGCGCCGCCGCCGTCCGGCAGGCGCGGGCGCTGCGGCCGGACGTCACCCTGATGGACATCCGGATGCCGGGCACCGACGGCATCGCCGCCACCCGGGAGCTGGTGTCCGCGGGGCTCACGCAGGTGCTCGTGCTGACCACGTTCGACCTCGACGAGTACGTGCACGGCGCGCTGCGGGCCGGGGCGGCCGGCTTCCTGCTCAAGTCGGTCGAAGCGCCCCGGCTGATCGAAGCCGTGAAGCTGGTCGCGGCCGGCGACGGCGTGCTCGCCCCGCAGGTCACGCGGCGGCTGATCACCGCGTTCGCCGCGTCGGCCCGGGACCGGGCACCCCTGCCGCGCGGCCTCGGCGACCTCACCGACCGCGAGCGTGAGGTGCTCGCCTGCCTGGGCGAGGGCCTGTCCAACGCCCGGATCGGTGCCCGGCTGTACATCGGCGAGGCGACGGTGAAGACGCACGTCTCGCGCGTGCTGGCCAAGCTCGGCCTGCGCTCGCGCGTGCAGGCCGCGATCCTCGCCCAGGAGAACGGCCTGACCACGGCCGATCTGCGGAAAGACCCGTGACCTTCTAACTTCTCCTCATGGGTGAGCGGCGAACGCTGAACGTGGACGAGGTCCTGGCCCGCCAGGACTCCGGGGAGCTCAAACGGCGGCTGCGCGGGCGCGACCTGATCGGGTTCGGCGTCGGGATCATCATCGGCACCGGCATCTTCACCTTGGCGGGTGTCGAGGCGAAGACCCACGCGGGACCGGCCGTGACGCTGTCGTTCGTGCTCGGCGCGGTCGTCGCGGGGCTCGCGGCGCTGTGCTACGCCGAGCTCGCCTCCAGCGTCCCGACGGCGGGAAGCGCCTACACCTACGCCTTCGCCACCCTCGGCGAGGTGTTCGCGTGGATCATCGGCTGGGACCTGCTGCTGGAGTTCGCGCTCGGCGCCGCCGTGGTGTCGCGGGGCTGGTCGGGGTACCTGGCGAACCTGCTCGGCCTGTCACCGGAGTGGTTCGGCGAAGACGCGAAGGTCAACATCGGCGCGGTGCTGATCATCGCCGTGCTGACCGTCGTCGCCGTGCTGGGCATCAAGGAGTCGGCCTGGCTGACCAACCTGCTGGTGTGCGTCAAGGTCGCGGTGTGCGTGCTGGTGCTCGCGGTCGGCTTGTTCTTCGTCAAGGGCGCGAACCTGACGCCGTTCATCCCGCCGGCGAAGGCACCCGAGGCCGGCACGACGGTGCTGGAACAACCGGTGGTCCAGGCGGCGCTGGGGCTGGAGCAGTCGGTCTACGGCCTCGCCGGGATGATCACCGCGGCCGCCGTGGTCTTCTTCGCCTACACCGGTTTCGAGGCGCTCGCGAACCTCGGCGAGGAGACGCTGAACCCGCGCAAGGACCTGCGCGTCGGCATCCTCGGGGCGCTGGGCGTCTGCGCGCTCCTCTACATCGGCGTCTCGATCGTGCTGACCGGCATGATCCCGTTCACCGACATCGACACGGGCGCGCCGCTGGCCGACGCGTTCGACCGGGTCGGCCAGCACTGGGTGGGCGCGCTGATCTCGCTCGGCGCGGTGACCGGGCTGACGTCGGTGATGATGGTCGAGCTGGTCACGATCGGGCGGATCGGGTTCGCCATGGGCCGCGACGGCCTGTTGCCGAAGGCGCTCGGCACCGCGCACCCGCGCTGGGGCACCCCGCACCGGATGACCATCGGCGGCGCCGGCCTGATCGCCGTGCTGGCCGCGTTCATCCCGATTTCGGAGCTGGCCGACATGGTCAGCATCGGCGCGCTGTCGGCGATGATCATCGTGGCCGTGGCGGTCCCGGTGCTGCGCCGCCGCCGTCCCGACCTCGACCGGCCGTTCAAGGTGCCGTTCTCCCCGGCGATCCCGGTCGTGGCCGCGCTGGCGTGCCTGTACCTGATGCTCAACCTGAACGTGCTGACGTGGCTCCGGTTCGCCGCGTGGCTGGTGATCGGCCTGGTGATCTACTTCGGCTACGGCCGCCGCCACTCCCGCTTCGCCCCGGGGACGCAGGTCAGTCCCAAAAGGACGGAGTGAGCCCGGCGGTGCCGGCCGCCGCGCGGACCACGCCGGCTTGGTCGGCGTCGACGACCACGAGCACGCCGAGCCCGGCCAGCGCCGCCGTCACCCATTCGACCGGCTGGTCGTGGCGGCCGTCGTCGCCGAGGGACGGATAAGTGTCCACAACGGACAGCAACGTGCCCTCGGCGCCGATCCGGATGCCCGCCAGGAGCACGAAATGGCCGCCGGGCGGGCGCCAGCGGGACGTCCACAGTGGCGGGACACCGGTGTCGAGGTAGTCGAGCAGCGCGCGTTCCGGGGTGTCGTGGGCGCCGAGTTCGGCGCCGTCGATCCGGGCGAGCACCGCCACGCGCGGGACGTCCCACAGCCCGACGAGCAGGTCGAACAGGGCTTCGGTGGTCCACTCCCCCGTCACCGGCACCGCCGTGAGGGCGCCCCGCGAGAGCGACCCTACGGCCGCCGCCAGCCGGGTAACCCGCGTGCCGGCCGCGGCCGGGTCGTCGACGACCGGCAGCGGCAGCCGGAAGTCGTGGCGGCCCGGCTCGCCCGGCGGGCGCACGACCGGACCCCGGACCGTGCCCGCGGCCGCCGCGACGGCGTCCTGATCGGCCACGTCGAGCCCGGCCGCCCGCAGCGCGGCGAGCCCGCAGAACGCCGCGGCCAGTCCGTCCTTCTGGGGCAGTTCCGCTTGGGCCACCGCGGCCAGCCGGGCGCCGCCCGGCAGCCACCGCACCCCGGACAGGTCGAGCTGCCCGCCGTCGATCCCCGAAGACATCGGTCCTCTCAGAACCTCGTTCAGCCGTCGGCCGGCGCGAGTGTCACCACAGGCGGGCGGCCGGCGGGTCCGTAGCGCCGTCCTGGCCAGAATAAGGTTCTCAGTAGCGCCAAAGGTGGGCGGCGACGATCTCGTCGGCCGTGCGTTCGGCCGCCCACGCCGCGTCGGAGGCCCGGACGGCGCGGAAGGCGCCCAGCAGCTCGGCACCGAGCACGCCGCCGATCCGCGGCGACGCCACGAGCGCGGCGTCCTGTTCGGCGGGGTTCGCCGGCAGCCGGCACACCCCGCGGGCCTCCCGGTCTCCGTCCGTCCAGCCGTCCGGGTCTTCGCCGATCGGCTCGGGCAGCGCGGGCGCGTCCTCGATGCCGGCCATCCCCGCGGCGAGCACCACGGCCAGCGCGAGGTAGGGGTTGGCCGAGGCGTCGGACGTCTTGAGCTCGACGTTCGCGTGGCCCTCGCCCAGCAGGGCCGAGCCGGGGACGTACCGCAGCGGCGCCTCCCGGTTCTCGACGCCCCAGAACGCGTACGCGCCCGCGAAGTAGCCGGGCCGCAGCCGCAGCGTCGAAGGGACGCTCGGCGCGGTGATCGCGGTCAGGGCCGGCAGGTCGCGCAGCAGCCCGGCGAGGTAGCCGGCGCCGTCCCCGTCCGGGCGCCCGTCGCCGTCGAGCAGGTTGCGCCCCTTGCGGCGGACGGAGGTGTGCAGGTGCCACCCGTTGCCGGCGGCGCCGAGACCGATCAGCGGCGCGAAGCTGACGGCGAGACCGTGCACGCGCGCGGCGGCGTGGATGGTCTGCCGGGCGAGCAGCTGGTCATCGGCGGCGGAGACGGGATCGGTGGCGGCCAGCGACAGCTCGAGCTGCGCGACGCCGTACTCGGCGTGCAGCTGGCCGATCCGCAGGCCGTTGGCCGCGAAGTCGTGCAGGAGGGCCCCGACGAAGCCGTCGAGCCCGACGAGGGCGTGCGGGCTGTAGGCGGGCCCGGGGTGCCCGGGGGCGGCCAGGACGTCGGCGCTGCCGGCGGGAGCGACGGCGAACTCCAGCTCGTAGCCGGCCCGGAATTCGAGCCCGCGCTTCTCGGCCTCGGCAACCTGCGCTTCGAGGACGGCACGCTGGCAGTAGGGCCAGGGATCGCCGTCCCGGGTGAGCTGCCGCACGGGTGCCCAGGCGAGCGCGGGCTGCCCGGCGAGCCGCCGCAGCCGCTCGACGACGGGCACGAGCCGGATGTCCCCGGAGGGCGTGCCGAGGTTCTCGTGCCGGTAGGTGATCGAGTCATGGGTGTCGAAGACGGCGAAGAGCGAGGTCGCCCCGACACCGCGAGTGGCGGCATCGGCCAGCCCGCCGACGGGCACGATCCGCGAGCGCGGGATGCCGTTGTTGTCCGCCCAGGCAAGGTGAACCCCGCCCACTCCGGCAGCGGCGAAGTCCTTCGCCGCGGCCGACGCCGCCTTGGTCATGGCCACCCGCTTCCTGCCGCCCGCGCTCAGTATCCCGGCCGGGCGCGGCGGGGGCCATCACGATCCGATCCTGGCGCGGTCCACGGCTCCACTGGCAGCCGATCCGCCCGGTCGTCCGGGGGCCTGCCTGCCGCGGGCTCGACGGCCCGGCCGGGGCCGCGGGCAAGTGGCCTGGGCCGCAGGGCCCGCCCACCACAGGGCCCGCCTTCCCAGGGGGCTGGCGCCGGATGGGCAGGCCACCGAAGCTCACCGACGCCGAGTTCGTCACCCTGGCCGTGGCCCAGGCGCTGCTCGGGTTCACCTCCGAAGGACGCCGGCTGCGGTTCCTGCCCGCCCGGATGCCCGGCGCGTTCGGGTACCTGCCCGGCCAATCCGGCCACAACCGTCGCCTGCGCGCCGCGTTGCCACGTGCTCGGAGCCGGCGGGCTGGGCCAAGCACGGCTTCTGCCGCTCACACTCCCCGCTGGTTCCGGGGCCTGCGCCTGCACCTGGTCTGCACTCCAGCCGGGCCGCCCATCGCCTGGGCGCTGGCCGATCCGAAGGTCGACGAGCGACGGGGGCCATCACGATCCGGTCGCAGCCTCCGGGCGCGCAGGGCCCGCCCTCCCAGGGGGCTGCCCCCGCTTCCAGCGTATCGGGGGCGGCCGACGGAAACTGCCCGAAAACGCCCGGCCTGGGCCTGGTTGTCCTCATCACGAGAGGCTTGTGGGCAACCCGCCGCGAGCGCCGGGCCGGTGGCCTCCGAACCATCCCGAACGAACAATCCCGAAACGCCCCCAGCCGGGCAACCTCACCTCGAGCACCCAGCGCTCAAACTGCCCGCACCCGCTGAAGCACCCCCCAGTCACCCCGGCGGCTCCACCGCCCGCGACTCCCGGCTCCGCAGCGCCACCCCGGCCACCACGGCCAGCGTCCCCACCGCCTCCGGCAGGCTCGGCACCTGTCCGAGGAGCGCGAACCCCATCACCCCCGCGGTCACCGGCAACAACGCCAGCAGCGTCGCGAACCGAGCCTGGCCCACGCGCCGCAACACCACCTGGTCCAGGGCGTACGGCACCACCGTCGACAGCACGCCCACCCCGATCCCCAGCAGCAGCAACCGTGGCGAAGACCACACCGGGCCCGTCCCCAGGGCCAGCGGGGACAACACCACCGTCCCCGCGAAGAAGCCGATCGCCAGGCTGTCGATGCCGTCGCCACCCACGGCCACCCTCTTGCCCAGGAGGATGTACCCCGCCCACGCCAGAGCCGCACCGAGCGCGAACACCACTCCCCAGAAACTGCCGCCGAGGCGGACGTCCGCGATCGCCACCACCCCCGCCGCCACCAGGAGCAGCGCGAGCACGTCGCGCAGCGTTCTGGAGCCCAGGGCCGCCACCACGACCGGGCCGGCGAACTCCACCGCCACCGCCGTGCCCAGGGGCAGGCGGGCGATCGCCTCGTAGAACAGCACGTTCATGCCCGCCGTCACCACGCCGAACACGATCGCCAGCAGCAGCCGTCTGCCCCGCCACGCCGCGCGGCCCGGCCGCCGCCAGGCCAGCAGGACCACCGCCGCGCCCAGACAGCGGAGCCAGGCCACCCCCGCCGGGGTCGCGTGGCCGAACAGGTCGACCGCCACCGCCGCTCCGGCGTACATCGAAATTCCGCTGAGAACGAACAAGAGCGGGGCCGGCACTGCCGAAAGCCGCCGCGGGGAAGTCACCGTACTCACCACCCCATGCTGCCTGACCACGGAAAACGTAACTCTCCGGGTAATCGTCTCCTGGAATGCGGGAGACCACTACGGCATCCGGGGTAAATCGACGTGACTCAGGTCCCACCGGCGCGGGAACACTTGCGAGCCGCGAAACGTCTGGAACAGTGGAAGCACGAACACGCGGAGCCGGAGGCGATCGCCGTCACCGGCAGCAGTGCCGAAGTGGGCGTAGCTGGATCGATGGCACCGGGCGACCGGTGCCGGGACGGAGGGAGACCCCCATGACAACGCCGACGCTCACCCGCCCCGAACTGACCGCCGCCGACCGCTGTGACCGGTGCGGAGCAGCAGCTCAGGTACGAGCCATCCTCAGTACGGGTGGCGAACTGCTCTTCTGCGGGCACCACGCCCGCGAGCACGAGGCCAAGCTCAAGGAACTGTCCGCCGACATCCAGCGGTAACCCTGCAGACGCGAAAGGCGGCCGGTGCGCACAGGCACCGGCCGCCTTTCTGCATCCCGGGCCGCCTTTTTGCATCTTGCAGATTGCGTGGCGGAAATCACGGTTCAGCCGCGATAAGCAGTGATTCCGGACACGAAACCGGACAGGAAATCAGACAGAATCCAGCACGACTTCGAACGCCACCTCGGCGGCGCCGAGCAGCTTCCCGTCGGCCCCCAGCGCCGAGCTGACGATCCGCGTGCCGCCCACCGCCCGGCTCACCAGGCTGCGCCGGCGCACCTCGGTGCCGACGTGCCGCAGCACCGGCTCCGGCAGCACCGTGAGCAGGTCGCCGAGGACCACCAGCTGCGGCCCCAGCAGGTTGACGACGTTGATCAGCCCCAGCGTCAGCCACTCGGCGAACTCCGCGAGCCGCGTCATCGCCGCCTCGGGGTCGCGGCCCAGCTCGCGCAGCTCGAACAGGATCGCCCCGCGGGCGGTGTCCTCGGCCAGGCCGAGGGCCCGGCACAGGGCCGCCTCGCCGACCTCGGTCTCCCAGCAGCCGCTGCTGCCGCAGTAGCAGGGGCGCCCGTCGGGGCGGATCACCATGTGCCCGATCTCGCCGACGTACCCCGAGCCGCCGCGCAACGCCGAGCCTTCGGCGATGACGCCGCCGCCGACCCCGACGTCCGCCGAGATGTACACCACGTCGGACGCGCCGCGGGCGGCCCCGCGCAGGTGCTCGGCGACCGCGCCGAACTCGGCGTCGTTGCCGACCAGGATCGGGATCTGCAGCACCCCGCCGAGCCGCTCACCGAGGGCGACGTCGGTCCAGCGCAGGTTGGGGGCCTCGTGCACGTGCCCGTCCGCGCGCCGGACGACGCCGGGCACCGACACCCCGGCCGCCACCGGGCTCACGTCGAGGTCGCCGGCCAGGATGGCCGTCGACTCGATGATGTGGGTGATGACCTCTTCGGGCTGGTTCATCCGGCCGCGCAGGTTCCAGCTGTTGCGGCCCAGGATCTGCCCACCCAGCCCGACGAGGGCGATCGCGACGTGCTCGACCTGCAGGTCGACCGCGAGCACGACCGCCGCGTGGGGCTGGGGCAGGACCAGGAGCGAGGGGCGGCCCGCCCCTCGTCCCGGCCTCGGCACCTTCTCCTCGACGACGCCGGCTTCGGCGAGCCCGTCGACGAGGGTCTTGATCGTGCTCCGGTTGAGCCCCAGCTCGGCGGCCAGGGTCGCCCGGGTGCTCGGCCCGCCGACGTGCAGCAGGCGGAGCAGGGTCGTGCGGTTGTGCCGGCGCACCTCGTCCGGTCGGGCGACGGGTGAACTGGACACGGGCTTGATCATCCCATGCTGGTTCAGCGCGTCGACGCAGCCGCGCGGCGCCGGGACAGCGCGTCGACGGTGGCGGCGAGCAGCAGGACCAGGCCGGTGATGATGTTGACCACCGCGGCCGGCTGCTTGAGCAGGCCCAGGCCGTTGATGACGACGGCGATCACGAGCCCGCCGACCACGGCGTCGGACACGCGGCCCTTGCCGCCGAACAGCGACGTGCCGCCGATGACGGCCGAACCGACCGCGAACAGCAGCGTGTTCAGGCCACCGGACTGCGGGCTGACCGAACCGACCTTCGACGCGGCGACGATGCCGCCGACGGCGGCCACCGCCGAGCCGATGACGAACACGCTCGCGCGGATCTTCGGCACGTCGATACCGGCGCGGCGGGCGGCTTCCTTGTTGCCGCCGACCGCGTAGACGTACCGGCCGTACTTGGTCCGGTTGAGCACGTAGGTCCCGGCCACCAGCAGCGCCAGCATGATCGGGATGACGTACGGGACGCCCTCGATCGTGACGACCGCCTTGTTCGGCGAGCGGTTGATCGTCAGCAGCCACGTTCCCAGCGCCGACAGCACGACGAGCGCGCCGACCTTGATCATGATCAGCGCCGTCGGCTGGACGACCAGGCCGCGCTGGAGCCGCTTGAAGTGGCTGATCAGCGTGATCACCGCGAACCCGCCGGCGGCGACGAGGAAGAAGATCCAGCTGCCCAGGGTGTTCAGGTTGCCGTTGGCGATCTTGTACAGGACGTCCGAGTTGCTGATGCCGATCGTGCCACCCTCACCGATGAACTGCAGCAGGACGCCCTGCCACACGATGAACAGCGCCAGCGTCACGACGAAGGACGGCATGCCGATCTTCGAGACGAGGAAGCCGGTGATGCAGCCGATCGCGGTGCCGACGCAGATGGCCAGCAAGATCTCGAGCCAGGCGTTGGCGGGCACGCCGATCGCGACGATCAGCAGCCCGATCAGCGAAAGCGCGGCACCGGCCCAGATCCGCTGGTAAGCCGACAGCAGCATGGCGACGGCGAGGACCCCGATGAACGTGATGAACACGCCGGTCCCCAGGGTGCCCAGCAGGTTCCCGGCGTGCACGTAGTGCAGGGCCATCACGGAAGCGGCGACACCGGAGGCCACGCCGGCGGCGAGGTCGATCTCGCCGAGCAGCAGCACGAACACGATGCCCATCGCGATGATGATGACGCCCGCGCCCTGCGGGAACACGTTGGCGATGTTGGCCAGGGTGAAGAAGTTGTCCGACAGCGCGCTGAAGAGGATGACCAGCACGAGCAGGCCGAACAGCGACGGCAGCGCGCCGAGCTCGCCGGCCCGCAGGCGGGCGAAGTAGTCGCGGATCGCCTCGCCGGTTGACATCGATGTCGTGTCGATGCCGAAGTCGGTGATCGCCGCAGACGTGTTCTGGGTCTGCGCGAGCGCTTCGGCGGGGGTGCCGACCTCGTGCTTGGCAGGGGTTTCAGTCATTTCCGGTTCTTTCTTCCCGCTCACAGGACCACGGCTTCGGGCCGGGCCAGACCGAGGTCACCGGAGCGACCCGCGGTGATCAGCTCCACGACCTGGCCGTGGGAGACGTCCTTCGTGTGCACCTCGGCGACGAGCCGGCCGAGGTAGAGCACGGCGATGCGGTCGGCGACCTCGAACACGTCGGCCATGTTGTGGCTGATGAGCACGACCCCCAGCCCCTGCTCGGCCAGCCGGCGGACCAGGTCGAGCACCTGCCGGGTCTGCGCGACACCGAGGGCGGCGGTCGGCTCGTCGAGCACGACGACCTTGCTGTTCCACAGCACCGATTTCGCGATGGCGACGGTCTGCCGCTGGCCACCGGACAGCGAGGAGACCGGCGTGCGGACCGACTTCACGGTCCGCACGGACAGGGAGGCCAGCGTCTCGCGGGCGGCCTTCTCCATGCTGGCTTCGTCGAGCTTCCACGAACTACCGCGCTCGCGGCCGAGGAACATGTTCTGGACGATGTCGAGGTTGTCGGCGAGCGCGAGGTCCTGGTAGACGACCTCGATGCCGAGGTCCGCGGCGTCGCGCGGGCCGCGGATGTGCGTGTCCTCGCCGTTGAACCGCACGGCCCCCGAGTCGTACGGGTGGATGCCGGCGATGCACTTGACGAGCGTCGACTTGCCGGCGCCGTTGTCGCCGACCAGTGCGGTCACTTCGCCCGCACGCACGTCGAAGTCCACGTCGTGGAGGACGTGGACCGGGCCGAAACTCTTGTTCAGGCCCTTGATCTCGAGAATGGGCTCACTCATGGATGGGCTTTCTCCTGGGTGGGGACCGGGCCGGGACGCGCCGTCGGGGTGCGCGTCCCGGCCCGGCTGTTCATGGGGTACCGCGGGTGCTCAGGAGATGCCGAGCGAGGTGCACTTGGCGGCGAGGTCGCCACCGCAGATCTCGGCCGCCTTCACGTAGCCCTGGGTCACGACGGTCTTGATGTCCTTCGCCAGGATCGTCGTCGGCGTGAGCAGCACCGACTTGATGTCGCGGTTGCCCTTCGGGTCGTGCAGCTTGCCGGTCGCGATGGCGTCGGCACCGGCCTTGTCACCCTTGGCCAGCGCGGCGGCCAGCTTCGCGGTCGCCTCGGCCTCTTCCTTGATCGGCTTGAACACGGTCATGTACTGCTCGCCGCGCATGACCGCCATCAGGCCGTCGGCGGTGGCGTCCTGGCCGGTGACCGGGACCTTGCCGTTGAGGCCGTTCTTCTTCAGGATGGTGATCACCGCGCCGGCCAGGCCGTCGTTCGCCGCGACGACGCCGTCGACCTTGCCGCCGTTGGCGGTGAAGATCTGCTCGAACGTCGTGCCGCCGAGCTGGTTGTCCCAGTCGTTGATCGGCTGCTTCTGGATCCGCTTCAGCTTGCCGCTGGTGAACAGCGGCTCGAGGACGGAGTCCTGGCCGTTGGTGAACAGCGTGGCGTTGTTGTCGGTCGGGGCGCCCTCGATCTGGACGACACCCGCGCCGGCCTTGTCCTTCAGCGCGTCCGCCATGGCCTGGCCCTGCAGCTGGCCGACCTTCTCGTTGTCGAACGAGACGTAGTACTCGGCGCTGCCGCCGAGGCTCGGGCGGTCGTAGTCGATGACCGGGATGCCCGCGGTCTTCGCCTTGGCCTCGACCGCGGCACCGACGGCCGGGTCGGCCGGGGCGATGATCAGGGCCTTGACGCCGGAGCTGATGAAGCCGTCGGCCAGGCTGCTGAACTTCTGGGCGTCGCCCTGGGCGTTCTGGACGTCGGCGTCGAAGCCCTGCGCCGCGAGGGCGGCCTGCAGCATCGGCTTGTCGAAGGCCTCCCAGCGAGCCGAGCTGGCGGTCTCCGGCAGGATGACGCCGACCTTGCCGTTGGCGCCACCACCGGCGGCCGGGGCGGACGAGGAAGCGGAGTTGCTCCCCGTGCCCCCGCTGTTCGAACTGTTGGTGCCACAGGCGGTCAGCGCCAGGCCGGCGCTCACCGTCGCGGCGAGGAGGGTAAGGGTTCTGCTGCGCATCCTCGTTCCTTCCGGATCCAAGCATTGGTGACGAGTGGCCGTCGGCGTGTGCTTCGGGCCCGCGGGACGGTGATCCGGGGAGGCCCGGCGCACCGTCGCGCATATGTTGTGGGCGACAACATATGCCGCTGAGCGGCTGCGGGGAAGATAGCTGGATCGATTAAATGACACCAATTGGACACGGTTCGGCAACACAGGCTGAAGCTCGCCCGGAAAGAGTAGATCCGCTGACGATGTGATCGCCAGCACTCACGGTAAGTTACATCGATGTTTCACGGAGCCGCGAGGTTGCTCCGGTCGTGTGCACCCAGCGCAACCCGTGGCCCGTCCACGACTCTGCGGCGCGATTGGTCGCCGACTTGCGAAATCGGGGCGATGAGGTGCCCGGGAGGCCATCCGCCGGGGCACGGAGGGGCAGCCCCGCCGGTGACAGCGCGATACGCAGCGTCACAAGCCTGGCGGTGGAGTGATCGCGCCGTTCCGGAGACGGACGGTGACCACCGGAACTTCAGCCTCCCGGGCGACAGAGCACGGGGAGCGGCCGCCCTCACCAGGACCGCAGCGTCACGATCCGCTCTTCCAGCTGTTCGACGGTCGCCATGGCCGTCACCGGGCCGCCGCACACCCGCCTCAGCTCGTTGTGGATCGCGCCGTGCGGCTTCTTGGTCCGGTGGTGGTACATCCCCACCAGCGCGTTCAGCTCCTTGCGCAACGCACCCAGCCGCTCGCTCACCGACTGCGGGCGGGCCGTCGGCGGCGGTGCGGCCTCCTTGGCCGGCTTGCGGCGCTTCTCGTCCGCGACCTGCTCTTCCTGCCGCTTGCGCAGCAGCGCCCGCACCTGGTCCGGCTCCAGGAGCCCCGGCAACCCCAGGTACTCCTGCTCTTCGTCCGAGCCGGAGAACACCGCCGTGCCGAACGAGTTGCCGTCGTAGATGACCTGGTCGAGCTCGGCCGAGGCGCCCAGCGACGTGAACGCCTTCTCCTCCTCGCCCGGCTCGTCCTCGGTGCGGTTGGCCTGGGCCAGGAGCTCGTCCTCCCAGCCTTCCTTCTCCCGGTGCGGCTTGCCGAGCACGTGGTCGCGCTGGGCCTCCAGCTCGCTGGCCAGCTCCAGCAGCACCGGCACCGACGGCAGGAACACGCTCGCCGTCTCGCCCTTCTTGCGCGCCCGCACGTACCGGCCGATCGCCTGGGCGAAGAACAACGGCGTCGACGCGCTCGTCGCGTACACGCCCACCGCCAGCCGCGGGACGTCGACGCCCTCCGAGACCATCCGGACCGCCACGATCCAGCGCTCGTTCGTCTCGGAGAACTCCTTGATCCGCCCCGAGGCCTTCGGGTCGTCCGAGAGCACCAGCGTCGGCATCTCCCCGGAGATGCGCTCCAGGATCTTCGCGTACGCCCGCGCCGACTCCTGGTCCGTCGCGATCACCAGGCCGCCCGCGTCCGGGACGCTCTGGCGGACCTGCGACAGCCGCGTGTCGGCGGCCTGCAGCACCGCCGGGATCCACTCGCCCGCCGGGTCGAGCGCCGTGCGCCACGCGCGGGCGTTCTGCTCCGCGGTCAGCGGCTCGCCGAGCCGGGCGGTGAACTCCTCCCCCGCGCTGGTGCGCCAGGAGGCCTCGCCCGAATACGCCAGGAAGACGACCGGCCGGACCACGCCGTCGGCCAGCGCGTCCGCGTAGCCGTACGAATGGTCGGCCTTGCTGCGCTGGAAGCCGCCCGCGTCCGGCTCGTACGTCACGAACGGAATGGCCGAGTCGTCGGACCGGAACGGCGTCCCGGTCAGGGACAGCCGCCGCACGGCCGGGGTGAACGCTTCGCGGATCGCGTCGCCCCAGGACTTCGCGTCGCCGCCGTGGTGGATCTCGTCGAGGATGACCAGCGTCTTGCGGTTCTCCGTGCGCACCCGGTGCAGCGTCGGGTGCGCCGCGACCTGCGCGTACGTCAGCGCGACGCCGTTGTAGTCGGACGAGGTGACGCCGGTGGTGTTGCGGAAGTTCGAGTCGATGGCGATACCGGCCGCCGCGGCCGAGGCCGCCCACTGGTGCTTGAGGTGCTCGGTGGGGGTGACGATGGTGACCGCCTCGATCGTGCGGTCGCTGAGCAGCTCCGCGGCGATCCGCAGGCCGAACACCGTCTTGCCGGCCCCCGGCGTCGCCACCGCGAGGAAGTCCTTCGGCTTCCGCGTCAGGTACTTGGTGAGCGCCCGCCGCTGCCACGCCCGCAGCGGGCGCGCGGTCGAGTCCTTCTCCGCGGGAGGCGCCCCGAGCTGCGTCTCCGTCATCGCCGGTCCTCCCCCTCGCTCCACTGCCTCAACTGCCTGAAGTGCTTTGACGTGCGAAAACCCTCACTGTGGTACCGACTTCTGCTGCGTTGATCGGTCGGCGACTGCGGTGAGGGCACTGGAGCGAGTCTACCGGCCGGGTCCGACAGTTCCGGGCACCGGCACGGGTGATGTCCGCCGACACGCCCGGCCGCAGGGGGCGTGACGAGCCAAATCAGCACGGATGGACCATGCTGGACACGTCATGGGTGAGGTGCAGCCGTCCGCAGCGACGAAGGTGGCCCGCAAGGGGCCGTGGCGGCTCGTCACGCGCACGTTCGCCAAGGCCTGGGAAGGCAACATCTTCTCCGAGGCCGCCGAGGCGGCCTTCTGGCAGACGCTGTCGCTGCCGCCGCTGCTGCTCGGCCTGCTGGGCAGCCTGGGCTTCGTCGGCGAGTGGTTCGGGCAGGACGTCGTCGCCGCGGTGCACGACCGGATCATCGGCTTCTGCCGGACGGTCTTCAGCCAGAACGCGGTCCACGACATCATCGAACCCACCGTGAACAGCATCCTCACCGTCGGCAAGGGCGAGATCGTCTCGGTCGGCTTCCTCATCTCGCTGTGGGCGGGTTCCTCGGCGATGTCGTCGTTCGTGGACGCGATCACGGTCGCGCACGACCAGTACGGCGTCCGCAACGACGTCTGGCAGCGGATCTTCGCGCTCCTGCTGTACCTGTGCGGCCTGGTGATCCTGGTGGTCGGGCTGCCGCTGCTGGCGATCGGCCCCGACCTGCTGCCGGAGTTCTTCCCGGCCGCCTGGCGCCCGACCGTGACGTCGTGGGTGAGCGCGCTGTACTTCCCGGCGCTCGGCGCGATGATCACCCTCGCGCTGACCACGCTGTACAAGCTCGCGCTGCCGCGGAAGCTGCCCTGGCACCGCGGGCTGCCGGGCGCGGTGCTCGCCATGGTCGTGTTCCTGCTGTCCTCGGTCGGCCTGCGCGTCTACCTGAACTGGATCACCAAGACCGGCTACACCTACGGCGCGCTGGCCGCGCCGATCGCGTTCCTGCTGCTGATGTTCTTCATCGGGCTGGCCGTCGTCGGCGGGGCGTACTTCAACAGCGCGATCCAGGAACTGTGGCCGGCGAAGGCCACGCGGCGGCAGCGGCGCAAGTGGCGGCGGCTGGAGATGGAACGCGCCTCCGAGCGGCTGCGCTCGGAAGAGGGCCGCAAGCTGCGGGACCGCTCGACCACGCCGCTGCGGCGCCCGCGCACCGAAGACGCCGCCGCCGACCGGGCCGAGCCGTCCGAAGAGGACAGCTCGTCACCGAGCGCGCCGGAACCGGCACCCAGCGCAGCTCAGGGGCGCGGGTCCGCCGAAGGGAGGACCCGGAATCCACCCACGGACTGAGTCGCTCTCAGCAACGACGTGAAAAGCTCAGCGGGCCATTGACGACGGCGGGGGCCACTGTGCCTTTTACGTCATTCCCGAGGGGGTTTTCACGTCATGTCCGTGCTGGCCAGACTGAGCCTGCGCAACCGGAGCCTGATCGGCCTGCTCGCGCTGGTGGTCGTCGGCTTCGGTGCCTTCGCGCTGCCGCAGCTCAAACAACAGCTCTTCCCGTCCCTGCAGTTCCCGCAGGCGCAGATCGTCACCGCGTACCCGGGCGCGTCGCCGGACGCGGTCGACCGCCAGGTCTCCGAGCCCCTCGAAGGCGGGCTGCAGGGGCTGAAGGGCCTCGAGCAGGTCACTTCGACGTCGTCGGACGGGGTTTCGCGGGTCGTCGCGCAGTTCGAGTTCGGCACGGACATCGACGCCGCCGTTTCGCAGATCCAGCAGGTGGTGAACCAGGTCCGGTCGCGGCTGCCGCAGAACACCGAGCCCGCCGTGTCTGCGGGCAGCACCGACGACCTGCCGGTGGCGCTGGTCGCCGCGGGCACCGCCGGGGACCCGCAGGCGCTCGCGCCCGCGCTGACCGACCAGGTCGCGCCGGAGCTGCGGAAGATCGAGGGCGTCCGCACGGTGACCGTCACCGGCGTACGCCAGCCGCGCGTCACGATCACGCTCGACTACGCGAAGCTCGCCGCGGCGGGTGTCGACCCGGCGTCGATCGCGACCACGCTGCAGACCGCCGGCGCCGCGGTGCCGGCCGGGACGCTGACCGAAAACGGCAAGACGCTGTCGGTGCAGGTCGGCGGCGGGCAGACCACTGTGGACAGTCTGCGCGGCCTGTACCTGACCCCGGGTGCCGCCGCCGCGCGGGCGGGTGCCCCGGCCCGGGGTCCGGTGAAGCTGGGTGACGTCGCCGACGTCCAGGCCGGGTTCGCGCCGCCGACGTCGATCACGCGCACCAACGGCAAGCCGAGCCTCGGCCTCTCGATCACCATGGTGGACAACGGCAACGCCGTCGCCATTTCCGACGCGGTCCGCGACAAGCTGCCGGACCTGGCGAAGAAGACCGGCGCCGAAATGAGCGTCGTGTTCGACCAGGGCACCCCGGTGAAGGACGCGATCAGCGGCCTGACCACCGAAGGCCTGCTGGGGCTGGCGTTCGCCGTCGTCGTCATCCTGCTGTTCCTGCTGTCGGTGCGCTCGACGCTGGTGACCGCGGTGTCGATCCCGCTGTCGGTGGTCGTCGCGCTGCTGGCGCTGTGGACCGGCGACCTGTCGCTCAACCTGCTCACCCTCGGCGCGCTGACCATCGCGATCGGCCGGGTGGTCGACGACTCGATCGTCGTGCTGGAGAACATCAAACGACATCTCGCCTATGGCGAGGAGAAGGACCGGGCGGTGCTCGACGGCGTCCGCGAAGTGGCCGGCGCGGTCACTTCGTCCACGCTGACGACCGTCGCGGTGTTCCTGCCGATCGCGTTCGTCGGCGGGTTCGTCGGCGAGCTCTTCTCGCCCTTCGCGATCACGGTGACGGTGGCGCTGCTGGCCTCGCTGCTCGTGTCGCTGACCGTGGTTCCCGTGCTGGCGTACTGGTTCCTCAAGCGGCCCGCGGTCCCGGCGGACGCCGTCGAGGCCGAGCGGGCGCGCGAGGCGGCCGTCGAGAAGGAACGCCGCAGCATCCTGCAGCGCGCCTACCTGCCGGTGATCCGGTTCGCGACGCGGCGGCGGCTCACCGTCGTCCTGCTGGCCCTGCTGATCTTCGCCGGCACGGTCGGGCTCGCGACGCGGCTGAACACGAACTTCCTCGACCAGTCCGGCGGCACCACGCTGAACATGACGCAGAAGCTGCCGGCCGGCACCAGCGTCGACGCGAAGGAGAAGGCGGCCACGGCCGTTGAGCAGGCCCTCGCGGCCGAGCCCGCGGTGCGGACCTACCAGGTCAGCATCGGCGGTGGCGGGGCGTTCGGCTTCGGCGGCGGGACCAACACGAGCATCTCGGTCACCGTCGCCAAGGACACCGACCTCCACGCGCTGTCGGACCGGCTGCGGTCGAAGCTGACGTCGCGCCCGGAGCTGGGCGAGATCAAGATCGGGGCGGACGCGTCCGGGTTCAACTCCGACCAGGTCTCGGTGACGGTGACCGCGCCGTCGGAGGCCGCCCTGAAGCCGGCGTCCGACCAGGTGGCGCAGGCGCTGCGCGGGGTGTCCGGGCTGACCGAGGTTTCGAGCGACCTGAGCGTCGGCTCGCCGCGGGTGCAGGTCGAGGTGGACGACGCCGCGGCGGCCGCGCGCGGGCTGTCGGCGAGCACCATCGGGCAGATCGCCAACCAGGCGATCGCCGGGCGCACGGTGACGCAGCTGCCGGTCGGCGGGCAGCGAACGGACATCGTGCTGCGCGCCGGCACGGCTCCGGTCACGGTCGAGCAGGTGAAGGGCCTGCCGATCCCGGGCCCGGGCGGCGTCGTCCGGCTCGACGAGGTGGCCAAGGTGTCCAGTGTGGACGGACCGGCGTCGGTGCGCCGCACCGGTGGCGACCTGAGCACCACGGTGACCGCGAAGAACACCGGGGACGACCTGACCAAGACCACCGCGGACATCAAGTCCAAACTGGACGGACTGACGTTCACCGGCGGGGCGGCGTACTCGCTCGGCGGCGTCAGCCAGGACCAGCAGGAGGCGTTCTCGAACCTGTTCCTGGCGCTGCTCGCGGCCATCGCGATCGTGTTCCTGATCATGGTGGCGACGTTCCGCAGCCTGATCCAGCCGCTGATCCTGCTCGTGTCGATCCCGTTCGCGGCGACCGGCGCGATCGGGCTGCTGCTGGCCACCGGCACCGCGCTCGGCCTGCCGTCCCTGATCGGCATGCTGATGCTGGTCGGCATCGTCGTGACCAACGCGATCGTGCTGATCGACCTGATCAACCAGTACCGCGCCGAGGGGATGAGCGTCGCCGACGCCGTCACCGAAGGCGGCCGGCGCCGGCTGCGGCCGATCCTGATGACCGCGGCGGCCACGATCTTCGCGCTGGTCCCGATGGCGCTGGGCATCACCGGCCAGGGCGGGTTCATCGGCCAGCCACTGGCGATCGTGGTGATCGGCGGCCTGGTCAGCTCGACCCTGCTGACCCTGGTCCTGGTCCCGACCCTCTACACGATGGTCGAGACCCGCAAGGAACGCCGCAAGGCCCGCCGCGAAGCCCGCCGAACCCCGGCCCAGGCCCCCGAATCGGAGTCCCTCAACCCGGAACTCGCGTGATCAGAACGCCGACACACGTGATTTGAGAGTCGACTCGCGTGATCAGGAGGACGACACGCCGAAGCCAGGGCGGCCCCGGCGTGTCGTCGCTCCAATCACGCGAGTCGACTCCGCAATCACGCGTGTCGACCCTTCCTTCACCGAGTCAGCGCTGCTGGAAGCGGTAGGTCTTGCTGTCGAAGAGGATGCAGATGCTCGGGGACATCACGATCACGCGGAGGGTGGCGTCCCGCTCGTCGAAGTCGATGCCCTCGACCTCGAACGAGCCCGAGCAGCCGCTGCGGAGCGGGAGCTGGCCCAGCGAGGTGACGTGGCCGGTGACGTCCGAGCCGGACAGCGGACCGGCCAGGTCGACCTGGAGCAGCGGCTTCGTCGTGCCGAAGAGGCTGCCGTCCGGGTCGTCGGACGCGCAGAGCAGGCGGGTCGCGGTCTGGAAGTCGCAGCCCTGGACGTCGCGGACCGCGTGGTCCAGGCGGATGGTGCCGGCCAGAGGCAGGTTCTGGGCCGGGTTCGTGGCCACCACGCCGGGCATCGGGTGCACCAGGAGCCGGTCCATGGTGCCCCACTCCCCCGCCACCAGCCAGCGCGCGTCCGGCGACACCGCGGCGAAGGAGTTGTTGTTCGCTTCCCACGACTCGAGGGCGTGCCGGTAGTCGGCCCACGAGCCGTCCGGGGCCTGGACGCGGAAGAGCTTCGCGCCGCGGTCGTCACGCTGGTAGGGCTCGACGTACCAGCCCTGGGCCGAGCCCGGGTCGCCGACGTGGTTCCAGCCCTGCGAGTTCAGGTCGGCCGGGATCGTGCCGATCCCGGTGTAGCGGATCGTCGTGCCCGACGGGCGCACGATCGTCGCGAGCCCCTGGCTCTCGTCGAGGGCCCTGGCGGTGTCGGAGCCGACCTCCGTCCAGCCCGTGACGGCCTGGGCCAGCGCGGGCGAGACCACGGCGAGCAGGGTGACGAGGGTGAGCACGATCCCGGTTCTGCGCATGTGCGACTCCGGTGGGTGAGGGAACCTGGTCCGCTGGATCTACCAGGACTCCCGCACCCGGCACACCCGCCGAATGAAGGTTTTTCACGTTTGTTCGCCGATCTGTCCGTTTCCGGACAGCCGAAAGCCCCGGCGGGGACTCCCGCCGGGGTTCAGGCCCGGATCACTTCCCGGGACGGAGACTCTCGTAGATCTCCTTGCAGGCCGGGCAGACCGGCGACCCGGGCTTCGGCGACTTCGTCACCGGGAAGACCTCGCCGCACAGCGCCACCACGTGAGTGCCCATGACCGCGCTCTCGGCGATCTTGTTCTTCTTCACGTAGTGGAACATCTTCGGCGAGTCGTCGTCGGTGGTGTCCGTGCCCTCGGGCGTGGTTTCCGGCTTCGTCAGCGTCTCGGTGCTCACCCGGCCATTGTGCCCGAGTCCCGCCGAACCTCCCGCGATCGGCCCCTCCGCCTGGCAGGATCGGCCGCATGTTCCAGAAGGTGCTCGCGACGTTCGGCTCGGGAGGGGCGCGGATCGACGCCCGCCTGCTGGACTCCACCGCCGCCCCCGGCCGCCCGCTGCACGGTGAGGTACTGCTGCTCGGCGGCGAGGTGGACCAGGAGATCAAGGGGCTCGCGGTGACGCTGCTGGCCCGCGTCCAGGTGCCCGGCGACCGGACCGAGGACCTCCCGTTCGGCTCCCGGCAGCTGATCGGCAGCGAGGTCATCCGGGCCGGGCAGCAGGTCCGGGTGCCGTTCGAGGTGCCGCTGCCCTGGGAGACGCCGGTGACCAGCGTCTACGCCAAGCCGCTGACCGGCACGGCGGTCGGCGTCCGGGCCGAGCTCGACCTGGCCGCCGCGGTCAGCGACCCGTTCGACGCCGACGCCGTCGCGATCGAGCCGCTCCCGGCGCAGAAGCGGATCCTCGACGCGCTGAGCCGGCTCGGCTTCACCTTCCGCGAGGCGGTCCTCGAGCAGGGCCGGGTCGACGGCGCCCGCCAGCAGTTGCCGTTCTTCCAGGAGATCCGCTTCACGCCTTCACCGCGTTTCGCCGGCGTCTTCTCGCAGGTCGCGGTCACCTTCCTGACGTCGGCCGAGCGCACCGACGTCGTGCTGGAGGTCACCAAGCGGGTCCGCGTGAGCAAGACCGGCGGGTTCGGCGGCCGCGGCCAGGACTTCCTCGGGATGTTCACCGTGCGGCCGGACGTGAACTGGGAGAAACAGCTCGAGGACTGGCTCGACCAGGTGGCGCGCCCGCGCGGGATCTTCGACTGATGGAGTGGCCCGACGCGGTCGCCGTCCTCGGCGGCACGTCCCACGCCTGGCCGCGGCTGCAAGCCCGGTACGCCGAGCCCCACCGCCGCTACCACACGCTCACCCACGCCGCCGCCGTCGCGCGCGACTCCGCCTGGCTGGCGGCGGGCCTCGGGACAACCGACCGCGCCATCCTCGCCGTAGCGGCCTGGACGCACGACGTCGTGTACGACGCGAAGCCCGGCGAAGACGAACGCGCCAGCGCCGCCTGGGCCCGCGAAGCCCTGGCCGGAGTGGCCGCGGCGCACGTCGAGCGCGTCGAAGGCCTGATCCTCACCACGATCGGGCACGACGCTCCACCGGACGACCTCCTGGCCACCGCCCTCCTCGACGCCGACCTCGCCATCCTCGGAGCGGCCGAAGAGCAGTACGCGGTGTATGCCCGCGGAGTGCGCGAGGAGTACGCGAAGTACCCCGACGACGTCTGGCGCGAAGGGCGCATCGCCGTCCTCGAACGCATGCTGTCCCGGCCGCTCTACCGCAGCGAAGCCGCGCGGACACGCTGGGCGAGCGCCGCAGAAAAGAACCTGACCGCCGAGCTGACCCACTGGCGCCGCGCGCGGGGCGATCACCGATGATGGTCCCTCGTGACTACCGCACTCTCCCTGCACGAAGAGGTCGCCTCGGCGCTGCGTGACGGGCACCCCGTCGTCGCGCTGGAGAGCACCATCCTGTCCCACGGCCTGCCGCCGGGCCGCAACCTCGACGTCGCCCGCCGCCTCGAAGGCGTGGTCCGCGACGGCGGCGCCGTCCCGGCCACGATCGCGGTGCTCGACGGACGGGTCGTCGTCGGCCTCTCCCCCGCCGAGCTCGAGCGCGTCTGCGCCCCGGACGCCGGGCTCGACAAGCTCTCGCTGCGCGACCTCGGCCCGGCCGTCGGGCTCGGCCGCTCCGGTGCGACGACCGTGGCGAGCACGTCGGCGCTGGCGGCCGCGGCCGGGATCGGCATGTTCGCCACCGGCGGGCTCGGCGGCGTGCACGTCGGCGCCGCGCAGAGCTGGGACGTCTCGGCGGACCTCGGTGTGCTGGCGAAGGTGCCGACCGTCGTGGTCTGCTCCGGCGTGAAGTCGGTGCTCGACATCCCCGCCACGCTCGAGGTGCTGGAGACGAACTCGGTGCCGGTGCTGGGTTACCGCACGGACGACTTCCCGGCGTTCTACCTGCGCTCGTCGGGGCACCGGGTCGGCTGGCGGGTCGACGACCCGAAGCAGGCCGCCGCCGTCATCGACGCGCACCGCGCCTACGCGAATTCCGGTGTCCTGCTGGCGAACCCGATCCCGGAAGCGTCCGAAATGGACAAAGAGCTGCACGACCGGCTGCTCGCCGAGGGCCTCGCGCTCGTCGAGGAGCGGGACGTGCACGGCGCCGACGTCACCCCGGTGCTGCTGGAGCACTTCCACACCGCCAGCGGCGGCGTGAGCATCGACGCGAACGAAGCGCTGGTGCTGAACAACGCCAAGCTCGCGACCGAGGTGGCGGTGGCGCTGGCATGAGCGAGCTTGCGGGTGAATCATCCAACACTGCGCGGTCCGCTCAGGCGGCACCGAGCGCCAGCGAGGTGCGCGCATGAGCGGGATCGTGGTGGTCGGGGACGCGGCCCTGGACGTGATCGCCCGGCACGACAAGCCGTTGCCGCACGGCGGCGACGCCCGCGCGAAGATCCGGTTCACCGGTGGCGGCGCGGGCGCCAACACGGCGCTGTGGCTGCGGCACCTGGGCGCGGAGACGACGCTGCTCGCGCGGATCGGCGACGACCCGGGCGGCCGGCTCATCCGGGCCGAGCTGGAGGCGGCGGGCGTGCGGTGCGCGTTCTCCGTCGACCCCGAGGCGCCGACCTGCTGCGTCGTCGTCATGGTCGACGGGTCCGGGCAGCGCAGCATGCTGGCCGACCGCGGCGCGAACCAGCGCTTCGCGCCCGAGGACGTCACCGCGGAGGCCCTCGCCGGGGCGAGCCACCTGCACCTGTCCGGTTACGTGCTGCTGGACCCGCCGTCGCGCGCGGCCGGTCTGGCCGCGCTGGCGGCGGCGCAGGAAGCCGGGCTGACGACGTCGGTCGATCCCCAAGCCGCCGCGCACATCACCGACCCGGCCGTGTTCCTGGCCGACGTCCGCGGGGTCGACCTGCTGATGCCGAACACCGAAGAACTGGTCGCGCTGACCGGCTCGGCCGACCCGGCGTCGGCGAAGGAACTGCTCGGCACGGTCGGCGCGGTGGTCGTCACCGCCGGGCTCGACGGCGCCAGCTGGGTCGACGCGGGCGGGGTCACGAGCGTGCCCGCGGTCGAGGCGGACTGCGTCGACTCGACCGGCGCGGGCGACGCCTTCGACGCGGGCGTGCTCACCGGCTGGCTGGCCGGGGAGTCCACTGTGGACGTCCTGCGGCACGGGACGCGGCTGGGTGCGCTGGCCGTCGGGAAGGTGGGCCCCCAGCCGGGGTGATCCTCAGCCGTCGATGACGTGGTGGCTGGTGCCCTCGATCGCCTTCGCCTCGCGCTGGTAGGTGTTGACCTGCTCGGACTTGCGGGGCGGGCGGTCGTTGGCGATCAGCACCGCGATCCACGGCAGCGGCACGGAGATCGCCAGGAAGCCCAGCGCCAGCCACCACACGTGGTAGGTCAGCCCGGCCGCGATCAGGCACGGGATCCGGCAGGCCATCATGATCACGTACTTGCGCTTGCGGGCGGCGAACTGCTCTTCGTACGACGGGGCCGCCCCGGTGATCAGCACCGGGTCCGAGTCCTTGGCGGGCGTGGTCACTGCACCACCTCCGCTGTCCATCGTCCCACTCGCGCGGCTCATCCGACACCGGGGTGATGCATCTTGCTCAACGCGGCCACCACGAGGGTTTCGATGCCGGTGCGCAGGGTCGGGTGCAGAACCGGCGCGAACCGCGGCGAGTGGTTGGACGGGATGTCGCGCTCGAACCGGCCCTCCGTCATCGCCGTGATCACCGTCTGCGGGTCGAAGCCCCCGACCAGCCAGAACACCGACGGCACGCCGGCCGCCCGGCCGAACTCGCTGAAGTCCTCACTACCGGTGATCAACGGCGCCGGCAGCACCACGTCGGTGCCGAAGTGGCCGCGGAAGACCTCGGTGAGCGCGTCGTTGGCGGCCTCGTCGTTCTCGGTGACCGGGTAGGAGCTGCCCCGCTCGATCTCCGGGGGCTTCGGCGCGCCGGCGGTGGCGGCCTCGCCGTGCACGATCCGCTCGACCGCGGCCAGCACCCGCTCCCGGACGGCCTGGTCGAAGGACCGGACGTTGACCTCCATGACGGCGTCGTCGGCGATCACGTTGCTCGCCGTGCCCACGTGCAGCGAACCGACGGTGACCACGGCCGAGTCGGTGGCGGCGATCTCGCGCGACACGATCGTCTGCAGCTTGAGGACCACGGACGCGGCCAGCACGGCCGGGTCGACGGTGGTCTCCGGGCGCGAGCCGTGCCCGCCGCGGCCGTGCAGGGTGACGCGCAGCGTGTCGGTGGCGGCCATGATCACGCCGGGCCGGGTGAGCACCCAGCCGGCCGGGCCGGGGACCAGGTGCTGCCCGAACACGACGTCGGGCCGGCCCGCGATGTCGAAGAGGCCGTCTTGGACCATCGCCACGGCACCGCCCGCGCCCTCCTCCCCCGGCTGGAAGACCACCAGCAGCGTGCCGGCCCAGGTGTGGCGTCCCTTCGCGAGCAGCGCGGCGGCGCCGGCGAGCCAGGTGGCGTGCATGTCGTGCCCGCAGGCGTGCATGACGGGGACGTCGTTGCCGTGCTCGTCGGTGCCGCGGACCGTGCTGGCGTAGGACAACCCGGTCTTCTCCTCGACCGGCAGCGCGTCGATGTCGGCCCGCAGCAGCACGGTGGGTCCCTCGCCGTTGCGCAGCACGCCCACCACACCCGTGCCGGCGATGCCGGTGTGCACCTCGTAGCCGTCGCCCTCCAGCCGCCGGGCCAGCTCGGCCGCCGTCCGGGTCTCGGCGAAGGGCAGCTCCGGGTGCCGGTGGAGGTCGATGTACAGCGCTTCGAGCTCGGGCAGCGCCGCGTCGAGCGGGGCGAGGACGCGTTCAAGGGTCACGGGGGCCATCGTGGCAGCATTACCCACCGTGAGCACGCGAAGCGTACTGCCCGACCTGTCCGACGACGTCTGCGCGCGGCTGCGCGAAGCCTTCCGGCGCACCTCCTACGACGCCGACGGCGTGGTGGCCGCCCTCGGCGGGGCCGCGCACGCGGCGCTGGGCCGCGGCGAGCCGGTGCCGGCCGAACGCGCCAGCCGGGACGCGGGTGACCTCGGCACGCTGATCCGGCTGTTCCTGCTGGGCGGCACCGAGCCGGAGACCGCCGTCAAGGCCGCCTTCGCCCCCCTCTCCCCCGAGGACGCCGTGGCCGCGGGAGTGCTGGCGCCGGCGTCCGAGGGGTACCGCGCCGCCCTCGACATCCGGCCGCACGGCGACGAAGAGGGCTCCTGGTGGGTGGTCTCCGACCTCGACGCCGACGTGCTCGGCACCACCGTGCCAGAGGACCACGTGCTCGGCGTCGGCCACGCGTCGCTGTCACTGATCCGCGCCACCAGCCGCCGCCCGGTCGGCACCCTGCTCGACCTGGGCACCGGCAACGGCGTCCAGGCGCTGCACGCGACCCGGCACGCCGCTCGCGTCACCGCGACCGACGTCTCCGCGCGGGCCCTCGCCTTGGCCGCGGCGACCTTCCGGCTGAACGAGCTGGACGTCGAGCTCGTCCGCGGGGAGTGGTTCGCGCCGGTCGCGCGGCGGAAGTTCGACCAGGTCGTGTGCAATCCGCCGTTCGTGGTCGGCCCGGCCCGCGTCGACTACACCTACCGCGACTCCGGGCTGGCCGGCGACGACGCGAGCGCGCTGGTCGTGCGGCAGCTGCCCGGATTCCTGAACGACGGCGGCACCGGTCACCTGCTCGCGTCCTGGCTGCACACCTCCCGCGAGGACTGGGCCGACCGGGTGAGCCGCTGGCTGCCCGCCGAGACCGACGCCTGGTTCGTCCAGCGCGACGTCGCCGATCCGGCGCTCTACGTCGGCACGTGGCTGCGGGACGCGGGGCTCGACCCGCGCTCGCCCGAGGGCCGGGCGAAGGCGGCGGCGTGGCTCGACTGGTTCGCGGCGAACGACGTCCGGGGCATCGGCTTCGGGTTCGTCACGCTGCGGCGGGCGTCCGGGCGGACACCCACCGTCGTGTGCGAGGACCTGCGGCAGGCCTACGACGACCCGCTGGGCCCGGAGGCGGCGGGCTGGCTGGACCGGGTGGACTGGCTGCGTGAATCGGGTGATTCATTGCTTGGTGTCCGCTTTGTGGTGCCACCCACGGTTTTGCTCGAAAGCGTCGAAGAACCCGGTGACGAAGGCTGGGCGACGACCGTTCGGCGGCTGCACCGCACCGACGGGCCGGGCTGGCAGCACGAGGTCGACGAACTGGCCACGCGGCTGCTGGCCGGGTGCCGCGGCGCGTTGCCGCTGGAGGACCTGATCGAGCTGCTCGCGGCGGCGCAGGGCCTGTCGTCCGAGGAGCTGGCGGCCGCCGCGCTGCCCGTCGTCCGGGAGCTCGTCCGGCACGGGATGCTCGTCCCGGCGGACCGGTGAGGGCGGTCGCAGCCCGGGTCACGCGGGCGGACGTCACCGTCGGCGGCGAGGTCGTCGGCGCGATCGACGAGCCGGGATTGCTTGTGCTGCTGGGAATTCACGTCGACGACGACACCGCGAAGGCCGTCACGATGGCGCGCAAACTGCACGAACTGCGGGTGTTGCGCGACGAGGAATCATGCGCCACGGCGAATGCACCACTGCTCGTGGTGAGCCAGTTCACGCTCTACGGCGACACGAAGAAAGGGCGGCGCCCGTCGTGGACGCAGGCCGCCCGGCCGGAGGTCGCGGAGCCGTTGGTGGAGGCCGTCGTGGCCGAGCTGCGCGGCCGCGGCGCCACGGTGGCGACGGGCCGTTTCGGGGCCATGATGGCGGTCTCGAGCGTCAACGACGGTCCGTTCACAGTTTGGGTTGAGGTCTAGACCATTACGATCCGGTTCAGTTTCTGACCGGATTCATATGGAATTCTCAGGTTCCCCGGTCACGGAACGTTCTCAGCAAAAGCTCAGCATTGGTTCAGCAACCGGATCGCTCCCGCAGCCGTCTTCTCCTATGACGAGCCGGGAACGTTTTGGGAACCCGGAGCGTTGTGCCAGATGTCCAGCCAAGCCGGCCGGACCGGCGTACCGGGATCCACAGGCCCCGGTTCGCGGGTACGCACCCGGTGGACGACCGCAGCAGCACGTTCAGCCCGTGACCGGGGAGGCAGAATGTCAGTCCAGACTCTCGAACGCGAGTCGCGCGGGATTCGCGAGCGTATCCCGGCTCAGACGACCGAGGAGCCGATGAGCTTGGGGACGCTCACCGACGCCGACCTCGACGCCCAGAGCCCCGCCGCCGACCTCGTCCGCGTCTACCTCAACGGCATCGGCAAGACGGCCCTGCTCAGCGCGGCCGACGAGGTCGAGCTGGCCAAGCGCATCGAAGCCGGGGTGTTCGCCCAGCACATGCTGGACACGGCCGAGAACCTCACGGCCAAGCGCCGCACCGAGCTGGCCGCCCTGATCAGGGACGGCCACGTGGCCAAGAACCACCTGCTGGAGGCCAACCTCCGCCTGGTGGTCTCGCTCGCCAAGCGCTACACCGGCCGGGGGATGCCGCTGCTCGACCTGATCCAGGAGGGGAACCTGGGTCTGATCCGCGCGGTGGAGAAGTTCGACTACTCCAAGGGGTTCAAGTTCTCGACCTACGCCACCTGGTGGATCCGGCAGGCCATCACCCGGGGCATGGCCGACCAGGGCCGCACCATCCGGCTGCCCGTCCACCTGGTGGAACAGGTGAACAAGCTGGCCCGCATCAAGCGTGACCTGCACCAGCAGCTCGGCCGCGACGCGACGCACGAGGAGCTGGCGGCCGAGTCGGGCATCCCGGCGCACAAGATCTCGGACCTGCTCGACCACTCGCGTGACCCGGTAAGCCTGGACATGCCGGTCGGCGCCGAGGAGGACGCCCCGCTGGGCGACTTCATCGAGGACTCCGAGGCCACCGACGCCGAGAGCGCCGTGATCTCGGGCCTGCTGCAGGACGACCTGCGCCGCGTCCTGGCGACGCTGGACGACCGCGAGCAGCACGTGATCCGCCTGCGCTACGGCCTCGACGACGGCCAGCCGCGCACGCTCGACCAGATCGGCAAGCACTTCGGGCTGTCCCGCGAGCGCGTCCGCCAGATCGAGCGCGAGGTCATGTCGAAGCTGCGCCAGGGCGAGCGCGCGGACCGGCTCCGCGCCTACGCGAGCTGATCGGTTTCTCGTTCGAGGGCGGGTGCACATCGTGCGCCCGCCCTCGGTCATTTCCGCACCCTGCTGACCAGGCGTTCGGCGAGGCGGGAAAATTTTCCACGAAAGCGGGGTTTCACCCTCCAGAGTCATGGGTAGCAACCCTCCGCCAGCACCCGTTCGGCGGCGTTGACTTATGACCTGCGTCACGACAGCCTCGAAGTGCCGGCGCAGGCCTCGCGACCGGGTGTGCACGCATCCGGGAGCTTTCCCCGGGAGGTCGGGTCCGTCGGGGTGGACCCGGCCTCCCGACCAGCTTCCACGGCGCACCCGGCCGGTCGGTCCCCTTCCCGGGCGGTCGGCCCGCGTACCCGGACGGTCGGGTCACGTACCTCGATGCCGAACGGCATCACCTGCACCCACCCAGACCTCTCCCCGCCACCCCGATCCGAAGCCAGCACGCGGACGGTGGCACCGCGTCAAGGCGGGAAAGCGTGCCTTGACCCGGCACCACCGTCCGTAGTGACAATCCGGCTTCGGGGTGGTGGGACCACGGAAGCCGCGTGGGGTGGCCCACAGTGATCGGATGCCTCTACGGCGTGCCGTTCCCCGGCGCATAAGGTGGACCGATCCCGGAGCTGGCAAAGGAGCCTGGCAAGTGCCGTCCACCACGTTTCAGCACACCGAAGTCCTCCCGCTGGGCAAGGACACCACCACCGAATACCGGTTGGTCACCGACGAGGGCGTCGAGACCTTCGAAGCCGCCGGGCGCACCTTCCTGAAGATCGCCCCGGAAGCGCTCACCACCCTCGCGCGCACCGCCATCACCGACATCCAGCACCTGTTGCGCACGTCACACCTGCAGCAGCTGCGCGCGATCGTCGATGACCCCGAAGCGAGTGGCAACGACCGGTTCGTCGCCATGGACCTGCTGCGCAACGCCGCCATCTCCGCCGGTGGTGTCCTGCCCATGTGCCAGGACACCGGGACGGCCATCGTCATCGGCAAGCGCGGCGAAGGCGTGCTCACCGGCGGTGACGACGAGCGCGCCCTCTCGCGGGGCATCTTCGACGCCTACCAGCAGCTGAACCTGCGGTACTCGCAGATGGCGCCGGTGAACTTCTGGGACGAGCGCAACACCGGGACCAACCTGCCCGCGCAGATCGAGCTGTACCACAAGGACGGCCAAGCCGACCCGGCCTACGAGTTCCTCTTCATGGCCAAGGGCGGCGGGAGTGCCAACAAGACGTTCCTCTACCAGGAAACCAAGGCCGTCCTGAACCCGAAGCGGCTCGCGCGCTTCCTCGACGAAAAGCTGCGCAGCCTCGGCACCGCGGCCTGCCCGCCCTACCACCTCGCGATCGTCGTCGGCGGGATGTCCGCCGAGTTCAACCTCAAGGTCGCGAAGCTCGCCTCCGCGCGCTACCTCGACACCCTGCCGCAGGAGGGCTCCGAACTGGGCCACGCCTTCCGCGACCCGGACCTCGAGCAGCAGGTCCTCGAAATGACCCGGCAGTTCGGCATCGGCGCGCAGTTCGGCGGGAAGTACTTCTGCCACGACGTCCGCGTCATCCGGCTCCCCCGGCACGGCGCCAGTTGCCCGGTCGGCATCGCCGTTTCCTGCTCCGCCGACCGCCAGGCCAAGGCCAAGATCACCGCCGACGGGGTGTTCATCGAGCAGCTCGAGCGCGACCCGGCCCGGTTCCTGCCCGACGTCACCGAGGAAGACCTCTCCGACGACGTCGTCGCAGTCGACCTCAACCGGCCGATGGCCGAGATCCGCGCGCAGCTCTCGCAGCTGCCGGTCAAGACGCGGCTTTCGCTCACCGGGCCGCTGGTCGTCGCGCGCGACATCGCGCACGCCAAGATCGCCGAGCGCCTCGACGCCGGCGAAGAAATGCCGGATTACCTGAAGGACCACCCGGTCTACTACGCGGGCCCGGCGAAGACGCCCGAGGGTTACGCGTCCGGTTCGTTCGGCCCGACCACGGCCGGGCGGATGGACTCCTACGTCGAGCAGTTCCAGGCCGCCGGCGGCTCACTCGTCATGCTGGCCAAGGGAAACCGCTCGAAGCAGGTGACGAACGCGTGCCAGTCGCACGGCGGGTTCTACCTCGGCTCGATCGGCGGCCCGGCGGCGCGGCTCGCGCAGGACTGCATCAAGAGGGTCGACGTCCTCGAGTACGCCGAGCTCGGCATGGAAGCCGTCTGGAAGATCGAGGTCGAGGACTTCCCGGCGTTCATCGTCATCGACGACAAGGGCAACGACTTCTTCGCCAGCACCGGCGACCCGGTGTTGCAGATCAGCTTCCGTTAGCGCACAAGGAAAAGGGGACACCAGCCCGCCGCCGGTGTCCCCTGCTCCCTCAGCCGACGCGCTCGATCCGCGCGCGCCGGATGAGGAACTTGCCGGGCTCCCGGACCTGTTCGAAGGCCGCGTTGTTGAGCAGCGTGCAGCTGCCCGACACCGAGGTCACCTCGACCGTCGTGGACTTCGAGTTGTCCAGGTTGGTCACCTTGAGCTTCGTCCCGGCCGGGAACTGGTTGCTCGACGCGGCCGGTGCGCCGGCCTCGCCGGAGAGCGTCACGGTCGAACCGGGGCACACGACCTCACCCACCGCCGCGCCCGCTCCGGCGGCCGGCTGCTCCTGCTTCTTCTGCTGCCCAGGGGCCTGCGCCTTGCCCGGCGCGTTGCCGGAGTTCCCCGGCGCCGCCGCGGCCTGACCGTTGTTCGCCGCGACGTTCGCCGTGCAGCCCGCCACCTGCCGCCGCTGCTGGATCAGGTCCACCACGGCCTGCCGGTTGGCGATCCGCGCGGCCGACTGCGCGTCCGGGTTCGCCTGCTGGCCCGCGATGAAGGTCAGGTTGTTCTGCAGCGCGGTGTCGAGTCCACCGCAGTTCTCCTTGGGCGCTTCGGCCGCGTTGCCCGCGGGACTGCTCAGCGCGATGGCGGTCGCGGTGACGCCGGCGACGCCCAGCAACGCGGCCAATCCGACGGTCGCCTGCTTGCGGTGCCGGCCACTGCTCAACCGGGGCATGGGCCCCTCCTCTCTGATCGCCACCTCACCCCGGGACACGGCCCGGTCACGGCGGCGGTTCAGCGGGAGCCCTGACAATTTTCGACAACTTCGACGATGAGCGGACCACACGCAGGCCGTGGTCCGGACCACCGGGCAGCGACCGTCCACTGCGGACAGCACGCGGCCCCCGGAGACGTTTCCCGGGGGCCGTGGTCCTTACTTCGGGGGCGTGGTCTTCAGCACCACCGTGCGCTGGTCCAGCGGCGCGGCCAGGGCGACCGAGATCACCGGGTACCGGATGTCCATCGTGCACATCTGATTGGTCTGCGCCTTGGTCTCGCTCAGGTTGACGACGACGTGGTCGCCCGCCTGTTCGGCCGCTTCGCCGAGCGCGTGACCGCAGCCGCCTTCCTGAGCGCGGATGTTGAGCACGGTGCCACCGTTGGCCGTCCACACCTCGCGCGGGAACCCGGCGGGCAGCGCGGTCGCGTCGATCTTGTCCGCCGGGACCTGGGTGCTGCCCTCGGGCACGGTCAGCCGGGGCTTGCCCGGCGGGTTGGGCTCGGGCGGCGCCGGCAGCACCGATTCACTCGGGGACGGCGACGGCGACGCCGGTGCGGGCACCGACACGCTGCCGGTCGATCCCGCGGGCCGGTTGGTGGGCATGTCCTGGCCGGCGCAGGCCGTCACCATCAGCAGGAGCGCGCCTGTCCCGACCACCTTCGCTGAGTACCTCATGCTGTCAGGACGGAACGGGGGCGACTTGGGGTTGCACCGGCTCCGGCCCCGGCCCCGGCCCCGGCCCCGGCCCCGGCCCCGGCCCCGAAGAATGGTCTGGGAGGTGGTCCCGGGCATCCCGGGGCCACCTCCCAGCGTCCGTGGCGGTCAGCCCTGGCGGAGGACGACCGTGCGCGTCCCGAGCGGCGCCGCGAGGGCGAGGGGGATCTTGATCTCCTTGATGTAGTCCGGGCACATCTGGCCCTTCGGGGCCGACGTCACGGCGACCAGCACGACCACCTGCTGCGCGGTCTGCTCGCCGACGCGCGCCGAGATGCGGCGGCAGCCGCCCTCCTCGGCCTGCAGGATCAGGGTCTGGCCGTCGAGGCTGCGGGTGAGGCTGCGCGGGTAGCCCTCGGGCAGCTGGCGGGCGTCGACCTGGGTCTCGGCGACGACGTCGTCACCCGGCGCGATGCCCTGCGTCGGCCGCCCGACCGTCTGGGACGGCGGCGGGCCGATCGTCGGAGGTCCGAGCGTGGGCGTCGCGGCCCCGGTCGCCGTCGCCGACGTCGAGAGCGACTCGGGCGCCGAGCCGGTACCCGCCGGGGCTCCGGCGCGGGAGTTCGCCGCGCAGGCCGTCGCCGTGAGCAGCAGCAGGCCCGCGCCCAGCAGTTTCACCGTGGTACGCATACCTGCCAGACGGAGCGGAGCCGCGCCGGGTTGCATGGGCGCTCAGAGACGACCCGCGGCGACGAAGACGCACACTGCCAGCAGCACGACGTTGACCCCGACGTTCCGCCACTCGGCCGGCGTGTGCCGCACGATCGCCAGCCTGCCGTGCATCGCCATCGCCCCCACCATCACCACGGCCAGCCCGACGGCGGCCCAGCCGGTCAGGACCGGCGCGATGCCCAGCAGCAACGGCAGGATCAGGCCCACCGCGGCGAGGATTTCGCAGATCGCGGCGAAGCGGACCACAGGCAGCGGGTACGCCGCCGCTCCGGTCTGGCCGGTTTCGAGCATCCGCTGCTGCGACATCGTCGACTTGAGCACGCCCGACACGGCGAAGATCACGGCGAGCAGAATCTGTCCGGTCCAGAGTGCGGCGTTCATTTCGGTCCTCCCAGTTCGTTCGGTTGCGGGAGGAACGAAGGCGCCGCGCGAAACGTGACAGCGGCGGTCAGTCGGCGCGGCCCAGGCGGGTCGTGAAGCTGAGCCGATCCCCGCGGTACAGCGACCGCACCCGCTCGAACGGCACTCCGTCCGAGCCCCACGAGATCCGGTGCGTCAGCAGCATCGGCAGCGCCGGGTTCGTCCCGATCAGCAGTGCCTCGCGCGGGGTGGACAGCACCGTCTCGACCCGTTCCTCCGCCCCGGCGGGCTCCACGCCGAGCTGCTCGCTCAACGGCTGCTCCGGGGTGAACACCTCGAGCAGGTCCGGACACCGCGACGCCAGGAGATATGTCGACTCGAGCCCGACGCGCTCGTCGCCGGCCAGCAGGACCCGCTCGAGGTGGAACACCTCGGCCTCCGACGTCACCTGCAGGTCGGCCGCCAGCGCGCGGCCGGCCGGACGCCGCTCCAGGGTGATCGCGCTGCGGCCCGGCCGGATGGCCGGCCGCCGCCCCGCCGAGGCCAGCGGCTGGACGAGCTTCGGGCCGGCGATGTACGTGCCGCTCCCTTGGCGGCGGCTGAGCCTGCCCTCGAGCACCAGCTCCGCGACCGCCTGCCGTACCGTCGCCCTCGACACTTCGAACCGTTCGCACAATTCCCGTTCCGTGGGCAGCACCGCTCCTTCGCCGAGTTCCGCGATCACCGCCAGCAGTTCGACCTTGACCGCGTAGTAACGCGGGACGCGGCCGTGTTCGGGAATCCCGTCGAGGACGGGACCGTCGGCGGACAGGCGGGAATGGCGCGAAGGGGCAGGCACGGAATCGACCCTATTCGGTTCCGCGTGCGCCGTGGTTCGCTGTGGCACGCAACACGGCCGACAGCTGGAGGATCACCCGGATGCCCCCGCCTTCCCTCACCCGCCGGCTCGGCCTCGCCGACGCCGTTTTCCTCGGCCTGGGCTCGATGATCGGGGCCGGCGTGTTCGCCGCGTTCGGCCCGGCGGCGCGCGCCGCGGGGGCCGGATTGCTCATCGCATTGGTCCTCGCGGCCGTCATCGCTTACTGCAATGCGACGTCGTCGGCGCGGCTCGCCGCGATTCACCCGGAATCCGGGGGCACCTACGTTTACGGCCGGGAAAGGCTCGGTGAATTCTGGGGATACCTCGCCGGCTGGGGATTCGTCACCGGGAAGACCGCCAGCTGCGCCGCGATGACGCTGACCGTCGTCGCCTACGCCGCACCCGGGCTCGGGCAGCCGTGGCGGAGCCTCCTCGCCATCGCGGTGGTCGCCGCGCTCACCGCCGTCAACTACTTCGGCGTGCACCGGTCGGCGCTCGCCACCCGGGTGATCGTGTCGTGCACCCTGCTCGTGCTCACCGTCTCGGGAGTGGCGATGGCCGCCGGGCCGTCCGGCGGCGGCCCGCTCATCGCCTGGCCGGGGGGAGGGGGCGTGCTCGAAGCGGCCGGGCTGCTCTTCTTCGCCTTCGCCGGGTACGCGCGGCTCGCCACCCTCGGCGAGGAGGTCCGCGACCCGGCCCGCACCATCCCCCGTGCCATCCCGCTGGCCCTCGGCATCACCCTCGTGGTCTACGCCGCCCTGGCGGTGCTGCTGCTCGTCCGGCTCGGCCCGGCCGCACTCGCCGCGAGCCCGGACCCGATCGCCGCGGCCGTCCCGGGGTGGCTCGCCCCGGTCGTCCGGGTGGGCGCGGCCGTCGCCGCCCTCGGTTCGCTGCTCGCGCTCATCCTCGGCGTCTCGCGCACGACGCTGGCGATGAGCCGCGACGGCCACCTCCCCCGTTTCCTCGCCGCCGTGCACCCGCGCTACCGGGTGCCGCACCGGGCGGAGCTCGCCGTCGGGCTCGTCGTCGCCGTGCTCGCCGCGACGATCGACCTGCGCGCCGCGATCGGCTTCTCGTCCTTCGCCGTCCTGACGTACTACGCGATCGCGAACGCCGCTGCCCTCACGCTGCGCGGGAAGACGCTGCCGGTCGCCGTGCTCGGGCTGGCCGGGTGCATCGTGCTGGCCTTCAGCCTGCCGCTGCCGTCGGTGCTCGCGGGCTGCGTCGCGTTGGTGCTGGGCGTTTCGGCCTACGGCCTTCGTCGGATCCGCCGGTGAGAAATCACCCAACCGCCCGAAAGATCCGAAGAAAGTCGGTTGTCCCGGTCTTGACCACCTGGTGTAGTCATGGGGCCGCTGACGGCAACGGCTTCCACTGTGGACACTGGAAGGACTGATCCCCTTGGTTCCCAAGCGCTGGTTCACCCTGCTCAGAAACGCCACCACCGCACTGGCCGCGGTCGCCGCGGCCGCGGCGTTCGCCACCCCGGCGATCGCCACCGCCGCCCAGCCGCCGTCCACCGACGTCGTCGGCGGCACCCGGGCCGCCCAGGGCGAATTCCCGTTCATGGTCCGGCTTTCCATGGGCTGCGGCGGGGCGCTGTACACGAACCAGATCGTCCTGACCGCCGCCCACTGCGTGAGCCGGACCGGGGCCAGCACCTCGATCACGGCGACCGTCGGCGTGGTCGACCTCAACAGCACGAGCGCCAAGAAGATCAAGTCGACCTACGTCTACCGGTCCCCCACCTACGGCACCTCGACCGGCGGCGACTGGGCGCTGATCAAGCTCGCCAGCCCGGTCAGCGGCCTCACCACGCTGCCGATCGCGACGACCACCGCGTACAACTCCGGCACGTTCACCGTGGCGGGCTGGGGCGCGGCGACCGAGGGCGGTTCGCAGCAGCGGTACCTGCTCAAGGCGACCGTTCCGTTCGTCGCCGACTCGACCTGCGCCGCGCAGGGCGGCAGCTACCCCGACCTCATCCCCAGCGCCGAGATCTGCGCGGGCAACCTCGCCTCCGGCGGCGTCGACACCTGCCAGGGCGACTCCGGCGGCCCGATGTTCCGCCGGGACAACAACAATGCCTGGATCCAGGTCGGCATCGTCAGCTGGGGCGACGGCTGCGCCCGGGCGCACGCCCCCGGCGTCTACACCGAGGTGAGCACGTTCGCGTCGAAGATCGCCGCGGCGGCTGCCACGCTGTAACCGTTCACGCACGGAAAAGGGGCCCCGCCGCGGCGGGGCCCCTTTCTCTCGTTCAGCGGGTCTTGTCCAAGCGGGACAACGCTTCTTCGTAGCCGCTCACCAGTTCCGCGACGACGTCGGCCACCGGGCGGACCTGGTTCATCCGGCCGACGATCTGCCCGACCGGCATCGACACCACGCTCGGGTCGTTCGCCGCGTGGATCCGGTTGTGGGCCGGGGAGACCAGCAGGTTCTGCAGCGGCATCGGCAGCGGCTCGGGCGCGTCCGGCGCGGCCCACGCCTCGGTCCAGCGGGTCTTCAGCAGCCGGGCCGGCTTGCCCGTGTAGATCCGCGTCCGCACGGTGTCCGACGACGACGCCGCGACGAGCGCCTGCTGCATCGCCACCGATTCGCCCATCGTCTGCAGGTACTCCTCGGTGGCCAGCCACATCGACCCCATCCAGACGCCGGACGCGCCGAGCGCGAGCGCGGCGGCCATCTGGCGGCCGGAACCGATTCCGCCCGCGGCCAGCACCGGCACGTCGACCGCGTCGACGATCTCCGGCACCAGCACCATGGACGCGATCTCGCCGGTGTGCCCGCCGGCTTCGTAGCCCTGCGCCACCACGAAGTCGACGCCGTTTTCGACGTGCCGCACGGCGTGCTCGGCCTTCCCGGCGAGCGCCGCGACCGGGACACCCTTGTCGTGGCACTGGCCGATCACGTCCACCGGCGGCGAGCCGAGCGCGTTGGCGATCAGCTTGATCGGGTGGTTCAGCGCCACCTCGACGTGCGAACGGGCGACCGAGTGCAGCCAGCCGAGCACGCCCGCGCGCTCGTCGGTGTCGTCCGGCAGCGGCGGCACCGACAGCTCTTTCAGGACGCGGTCGACGAACGCGCGGTGCCCGTCCGGGATGAGCTTCGCCAGATCGACCTGGGTGCCCTCGGCGGGCACCTTGGCCGGCATGACGATGTCGACGCCGTACGGTTTCCCGCCGGTGTTCTCGTCCATCCAGGTGAGCACCCGGTCGAGCTCGGCGGCGTCGTTGAACCGCACGCAGCCGAGCACGCCGAGCCCGCCGGCGCGGCTGAGTGCCGCGGCGACGTGCTCCGACGGGGTGAACCCGACGATCGGCAGGTCGATGCCGAGCCGGTCGCACAGGGGTGTCCGCACTGTGTTGTCCTCCTCAGACGGGCTGGGCCGCGGCCGGTTCGTGCTCGGCCGCGTAGCGCTGGGCCCACGGGTAGTCCGGCTTACCGCTGGGCGAGCGCCCGATCTCGCCGGCCAGCCAGACGGTCCGCGGCACCTTGTAGCCGGCGATCTCGCCGCGGACGTGCTCCTCGAGGCCGTCGAGGTCCGGTTCGGCGCCCTCGCGGAGCTGGACGACGGCGGCGACGCGCTGGCCGAGCCGCTCGTCCGGGACGCCGATGACGAGCGCGTCGAAGACGTCGGGGTGGGACTTGAGCGCCCCTTCGACCTCTTCCGGGTAGACCTTTTCGCCGCCGGTGTTGACGCACTGCGAGCCGCGCCCGAGCAGCGTGACGGTGCCGTCCTCCTCGTAGCGGGCGTAGTCGCCCGGGACGACGTACCGGACGCCGTCGACCTCGACGAAGATCTTCTTGCTCTTCTCGGGATCGTTGTAGTAGCCGAGCGGGACGTGCCCGCGGCGGCCGATCAGCCCGGTCGCACCGGGCTTCTTTTCGACGATGTTGCCGTCTTCGTCCAGCAGGACGGCGTCCTGGCCGAAGTTCACCCGCGGGCCGGCGCTGTGGTCGGACCCCTTGGCCACCGCGCCGATGCCGGTGAAGCCGCTCTCCGACGCGCCGATCGCGTCGGTGACCAGCGCGTGGGGCGGCACGAGCTCGACGAACTGCTGTTTCACCGACTGCGAGAACAGCGCGGCGTGGCTCGACACCGCGACGATCGACGAAGCGTCGTAGTTCCCCTCGTGGTAGGCCTCGATGAGCGGCCGGGCCATCGCGTCGCCGACGATCGTGAGGACCTGGACCTTGTGCTTCTGCACGGCCTTCCAGATCTCGTGGGCGTCGAAGCGGGGCACGAACACCACCGGGCTGCCGGTGAACAGCGCGCCGAACGCGGCCCACTGCGCGGCCCCGTGGATCAGCGGCGCGGCGGGCAGCCGGCTCAGGCTCCCGGACTTGCCCTGCTCGGCGAGCGTCCACTCGTCCGGGACGTACTCCCCGGTGACGAAGTTGATCCCGCCGCCGAGCGCGCGCCAGACGTCCTCCTGCCGCCAGAGCACGCCCTTGGGGTAGCCCGTGGTGCCGCCGGTGTAGAGGATGTAGAGGTCGTCGCCCGATCGTTCCCCGAAGTCCCGGTCGGGGGACTCCTGGCTCAGCGCCGTCTCGTAGTCGACGCCGCCGTAGCTTTCGTAGTCGCCGTCACTGCCGTCGTCGATCACGACAACGTGTTTCAGTTTCGGCGCCTCCGGCAGCACCGCGGCGACCTTGTCCGCGTAGCTGCGTTCGTGCACGAGCGCGACGATCTCGGCGTCGTTGAAGAGGTAGACGAGTTCGCCGTGCACGTAGCGGTAGTTGACGTTGACGGCGATCGCGCGCAGCTTGTACGCCGCGATCATCGCCTCCAAGGCCTCGATCGAGTTGCGGGAGTAGACCCCGATGTGGGATCCGCGTCCCACGCCGTGCGCGGCGAGGTGGTGGGCGAGCCGGTTGGCCCGCGCCTCCAGTTCGGCGAAGGTGACTTGCCGGTCGCCGCACACGACCGCGACGCGCTCCGGCACGGCGTCGACGGCGTGCTCCAGAAGATCCGCGATGTTGAGTGCCACGCCCTCAAAGTAGAACATGTTATCGTTCCGGGCAATGGCACTGCTCCTTCAGGAGGTCTTCCGTGGGTGAACCGCACGCGCTGGTGACACAGGAGGGCCAGACCCTCGTCGTCACGATGAACCGGCCCGAAGCGCGCAACGCGATCACCGGCGAGATGATGTCGATCATGGTCGACGCCTGGGACCGCGTCGATTCCGACGACTCCATCCGCAGCTGCATCCTGACCGGCGCGGGCGGCGCGTTCTGCGCGGGCGCGGACCTCAAGTCGATGTCCCGCAACTCGCCGTCGGAGTCGTTCGCCTCGGGCAAGTTCGACCCTTCGCGCATTCCGGGCCTTTTGAAGGGCCGCCGCCTGACGAAGCCGCTGATCGCGGCGGTCGAGGGCCCGGCGATCGCGGGCGGGACCGAGATCCTCCAGGGGACCGACATCCGGGTGGCGGGCGAGTCGGCCCGCTTCGGGGTCTCGGAGGCGCGCTGGGGCCTGTTCCCGATGGGCGGATCGGCGGTGCGGCTGCCGCGCCAGATCCCGTACACGGTGGCCGCGGACATCCTGCTGACCGGCCGCCACCTGACCGCGACGGAGGCGCTGGCCATCGGCTTGATCGGGCACGTGGTCCCGGACGGCGCCGCGCTCTCGAAGGCCCTCGAACTGGCCGGGCTGATCAACACGAACGGGCCGCTGGCGGTGCGGGCGATCCTGCGGACGATCCGCGACACGGAGGGCCTGCACGAGGAAGAGGCGTTCAAGCTGGACTCGCAGTACGGCATCGAGGTGTTCGCGTCGGAGGACGCCAAGGAGGGGCCGCGGGCGTTCTCGGAGAAGCGGAAGCCGGACTTCAAGGGCCACTGACGGCGCCGACGCGTAACAAACCCCGCGCCGAAATCGAGTTCACCAGCAACAGGTCTTCGATCTGCGACAGGAGGCCGAGTGGACTCGCTCGAGGAACAAGGATCCGAAGGACAGACCGACGTCTCGGCGATCACCAGCGAAGCGAAGTTCGCCGCAGAAGTCCTCCTCGCCGAGTACAAAACGCTACGCGACGAGATCCTCAAGAAAATGGACCATCGAACGTCGATGGTGGTCTGCTCCGTCACCGTGAGTTCCGCCGTGCTGGGATTCGGCGTCGAACGGGCGAACGGCCCCCTGCTCCTGGTCTCCCCGCTCGTCTCCCTTCTCCTCGGCACGCTCATCGCCTTCCAGAACGCGCAGATCGGAGAGGCTTCCGAGCACATCCGGAACGAGATCGAAGCTCCTCTTCTCTCGGCCTACGCCGGCTACCACGGCTGGCACCAAGTCAAGCGAGACCCCAAGTACCGCCTCAAGCAGCGGCTGCTTCCCTACCACCTCCCCCTGATCCTGATCGCGGCCGCTCCCGCTGTCGTAGCCATCCCCCTCGCCGTGGCGAACGCGAAACCGCTCATCTTGACCCTTCCCATCCTGTTCGTCGACCTTTGCCTCCTCGCGGTCTACATCACGCAGATCGTCAAGCTGCGAGACTTGCTGTGACCCGCCCGGCAGCCACCACACGGGTCGGCCACCGTCGCAAACCTAGAACACGTTCCTTCGATTGATGATCGCCCTTCGCCCCCGCCTTGCCGCCAGAACGAGAACGTGTTTCACTCAAGGACGTGACCGAGACACCGCTTGCGGCACCGCTGAACGTCGGCTTCGACTACACCCGCTCGACCGGGCCCGTCATCGGCCGGTTCGTCAACGCGCTGCGTGACCGCCGGATCGAAGGCATCCGCGGCAGCGACGGCCGGGTGCACGTCCCGCCGGTCGAGTACGACCCCGTGACCGCCGCGCAGCTCAGCGAGTTCGTCCCCGTGGCCGAAGAGGGCACCGTCGTCTCGTGGTCGTGGTGCCCCGAACCCCTCGACGGGCAGCCGCTGAGCCGTCCCTTCGCCTGGGCGCTCGTCAAGCTCGACGGTGCCGACACCCCGATGCTGCACGCCGTCGACGCGGGCGAGCCCGGCAACATCCACAGTGGACAGCGGGTGCGCGTGCGCTGGGCCGACGAGGTCGTCGGGCACATCCGCGACATCGCCTACTTCCTGCCCGTGGACGCCGAGGACACCACGCCCACCGAACCCGCTCCCCCGGTCGCCGACCGCGAGGAGGGCGCGCCGGTCAGCATCGTCATCACGCCGGTGCACCTCAAGTACATGCACTCCGCCTCCCCCGAGGAGAGCACCTACCTGCGCGGGCTCGCCGAGGGGAAGCTGATCGGCCAGCGCTGTCCCGCCTGCGGCAAGGTCTACATCCCGCCGCGCGGCGCCTGCCCCACCGACGGCGTGCCGACCACCGAAGAGGTCGAGCTGCCCGACACCGGCATCGTCACCACCTTCTGCATCGTCAACGTCCCGTTCCTCGGCCAGCGGATCAAGCCGCCGTACGTCGCCGCCTACATCCTGCTCGACGGCGCCGACATCGCCTTCCTCCACCTCGTCCTCGGCTGCGCCGCCGAAGACGTCAAGATGGGTATGCGGGTGCGCGCCGCGTGGAAGCCGCGCGATCAGTGGTGGACGTCGCTGGAGAACATCAGCCACTTCGAGCCGACCGGCGAGCCGGACGCGGCTTACGAAACCTTCGCCCACCACCTGTGAGGTCCTGATGCCAGACGTCGCGATCGCGGGCTTCGCGAAGGCCCCCAACGTCCGCGAAACCCCGGGCACCACCAACGGCGTGGAGATGCTCGTCCCGATCTTCGCCGAGGTCTTCGCGCAGACCGGCCTGTCCAAACAGGACATCGGCTTCTGGTGTTCCGGTTCGTCGGACTACCTGGCCGGCCGCGCCTTCTCCTTCATCGCCGCCGTCGACGCGATCGGCGCGTTCCCGCCGATCCACGAGTCGCACGTCGAGATGGACGCCGCCTGGGCGCTGTACGAGGCGTGGCTGAAGATCAAGATGGGCGAGGTCGAAACCGCGCTCGTCTACGGCTTCGGCAAGTCCAGCGCGGGGCAGCTGCGCCGGGTGCTCGCCCTGCAGCTCGACCCGTACGTCGTCACGCCGTTGTGGCCGGACTCGGTCTCGATCGCCGGGATCCAGGCCCGCCTGGGCCTGGAGGCCGGGCTCTGGTCCGAAAAGGACCTGGCCGAAGTCGCCGCCCGCGGAACCGGCCAGGACGTCGCGGAACTCCTCGACACGCCGTACTTCGCCGACCCGCTGCGCAAGCACGACATCGCCCCGATCACCGACGGTGCTGCCGTCATCGTCTTGTCCACTGTGGAACGGGCGCGCGAGATCGTCGAACGCCCGGCGGTGATCACCGGTATCGAGCACCGCGTCGACTCCCCCGTGCTCGGCGCCCGCGACCTGACCCGCTCGCCGTCCACCGAGGCGGCGGCCGAGGCCCTGGACCTCGACGGCGTCGACCTCGCGGAGCTGCACGCACCCTTCACGCACCAAGAGCTCATCCTGCGCACCGCGCTCGGGCTCGGCGACGGCGTGAAGATCAACCCCTCCGGCGGGGCGCTGGCCGCGAACCCGATGTTCTCCGCCGGGCTCGCCCGGATCGGCGAAGCGGCGAGCCGGATCCACAGCGGCGAATCCCGCAAGGCCGTGGCGCACGCGACGAGCGGCCCGGCCCTGCAACAAAACCTGGTGACCGTGCTGGAGGCCCGATGACCAAGCAGCTCACCGCCGTGCTCGGCACCGGCCAGACGCACCACCGCGCCAAGCGGCAGGACGTCTCGATGCCGGGCCTGCTGCGCGAGGCGATCGACCGCGCGATGACCGACGCCCAGGTGGAGTGGGCCGACATCGACGCCGTCGTGCTCGGCAAGGCCCCGGACCTGTTCGAGGGCGTGATGATGCCCGAGCTGTTCCTCGCCGACTCGCTCGGCGCGACCGGGAAGCCGCTGCTGCGCGTGCACACCGCCGGGTCGGTGGGCGGCTCGACGGCACTGGTGGCGGCGTCGCTCATCCAGTCGGGCGTGCACCGGCGCGTGCTCACCGTGGCCTACGAAAAGCAGTCCGAGTCGAACGCGATGTGGGGGCTGTCGATCCTGCCGCCGTTCCAGATGCCGGTCGGGGCCGGCGCGGGCGGCTACTTCGCGCCGCACGTGCGTTCCTACATCCGCCGCTCGGGCGCACCCGAGCACGTCGGCGCGATCGTCGCGGCGAAGGACCGGCGCAACGGCGCGCTCAATCCGTACGCGCACCTGCAGCAGCCGGACATCACCGTCGAGTCGGTGCGGGCGTCGCAGATGCTGTGGGACCCGATCCGCTACGACGAGACGTGCCCGTCGTCCGACGGCGCGTGCGCGATGGTGCTCGGCGACGAGGCCGCCGGGGACGCGGTCGAAGGCGGCGCGGCGTGGATCCACGCGACGGCGATGCGCACCGAGCCGACCACGTTCGCCGGCCGCGACCAGGTGAACCCCCGGGCCGGGCGTGAGGCCGCGGCCGCGCTGTGGGCCGAGGCGGGCATCACCGACCCGATGTCCGAAGTGGACGTCGCCGAGATCTACGTGCCGTTCTCGTGGTTCGAGCCGATGTGGCTGGAGAACCTCGGCTTCGCCCCCGAAGGCGAAGGCTGGAAGGTCACCGAGAAGGGCGAGACGGCGATCGGCGGCCGGCTGCCGTGCAACCCCTCCGGCGGGGTGCTCTCGTCCAACCCGATCGGCGCGTCCGGCATGCTGCGGTTCTCGGAGGCCGCGAAGCAGGTCATGGGCCGGGCCGGGGACTACCAGGTGGACGGCGCGCGCCGCGCGCTCGGGCACGCCTACGGCGGCGGGTCGCAGTACTTCTCGATGTGGCTGGTGGGCTCGGAGAAGCCCCGCTGATCACCGGCGGGAGCGGCGCCAGCGGAGCGCGAGCAGGGTGCCGAGGACGCCGGTGACCACGCCGACCGTAGCGGGCACCGCGATCGGCGGGTCCACCACGACCACCGGATTCAGCACCACCGGCGCCGGCGGCTGGACCGGCTTCGGAGGTGCGTCGGAGCCGGTCGCGGTCCACGCCGTGACGTAGACGAGCAGGCGCGCGACCAGTGAGATGAAGAAGATGAGGCCGATGATCGAGCCGAACGCGATCCCGGTCGGCGAGTCGCCGATCAGCCGGAGGTAGAACCCGCCGAGCAGCTTCAGCGCCTCGAACCCGACGGCGAGGGCGATCGCGCCGCGGATCGCGCTGCGCACGCCGACCTTCTGCCGGGGCAGCCGGGTGAGCACCCAGAGGAAGACCAGCCAGTCGGCGGCCAGCGACAGCGGCACCGAGGAGGCCGACACGAGCTGGTGCCCCCAGCTGGTGTCGTCGAGGCCGGCCAGCCGGAGGAGGTAGCCGCCGAGCGCGGTGCCGGAGATGGTGAGCGTGAACGACACCAGCAGGGCCGCGGTCAGGCCGAGCAGAGCGAGCAGGTCGCCCAGGATCAGCCGCAGCAGCGACTGGTCCGACCGGTTCTGCCCCCACAGCGCCGTCAGCGAGTCCCGCAGCGCGTTCATCCAGTTCCAGCCGGAGTAGAGGCCGATGGCCAGGCCGACCACGCCGACGCTGGTCCGCTGCTCGACGAAGCCGGTGAGCAGTTCCGTGGCTTTGTCGCCGAGCCCGCCGGGCAGCGTGCTGACGATCGCGTGCACCAGCGTGTCGAGCAGGTTCGGCTGGGTGGCCAGCACGAACCCGGCGACCGACGAGGCGACCATCAGCAGCGGCACCAGCGACAGCAGGCTGAAGTAGGTGATCGAGGCGACGTAGTGGTAACCGCCGGACTCGATGTAGCGGTTGGTCGCGCGGGCGAGGTGGTCCAGCCACCGGTACCGGGCGCGCGCCCGGGCCCAGCGGCTGGGCGCCTTGGGGGAACTGTTCACGAAGACTGTCTACCCAGCCGAGGCCGTCTTTGCGCAGGCAACACGCGGGTCAGCCGAGAACGACCAGGCCGGATCCGTCGTCGACGGGCAGCGCGGAGTCCGTCGTCGCGAAGATGGTGCTGCCCAGGAAGTCGAGTTCGCCGCCGAGCGTGGCGAGGAAGGCGGTGTCGGCGGCGTCGCGGCCGGTGGAGATCCGGAGCATGGTCTGGCGCGGCGCGAGCCGGGTGGCGTCGAAGACGTACCAGTGACCGTCGACCGCGGCTTCGAAGACGGCGTGGAAGTCCATCGGCGCGAGCCCGGGCGCGTAGACGCCGACGTAGCGCGCGGGGATGTCGAGGAACCGGCACAGGGTGATGCAGACGTGCGCGAAGTCGCGGCAGACGCCTTCGCCGGCGAGCAGGGTGTCGATCGCGTCGTCGGCGGGCCGGCTCGAACCGACCACATAGGACAGTCGCTCGTGGACGTGCCGGACGACGGCTTCGACCTGTTTCCCGCGGTTCTCGAGGTTGCGCAGCTCCGGCGGCACGAGCCCGGCGACGCGATCGGACGGGCAGTACCGGCTCGGCCGGGTGAACACGATGACGTCGGCGAGCGTCACGGGCTCGGGTTCGGGGTCGGTGAACACGCGCTCGGCGTGGTAGCTGACGCGGTGCTCGCCGGCGGGCAGGTCGAACACCTCGGCCCGGGTGCCGTGCGCGAACTCGACGGGCCGGCCGGGCCCGTGCCAGGACACGCGGAGTTCGTCGGTGTCGGCGTGCGCCGCGGAGACCGAGATCGCCGCGGGCCCGGGTTCGGTGACGCGGATGGCGAACTCGACGTCCACGGTCGCTCGCGATGGCATCGTCCCATCATGGCAGCCCCTGGCAGAATCGCCGGGTGAGCGACATCGTGATGTTCCACTCGGTGCTGGGATTACGGCCCGTCGAGCTCGGTTTCGCCGACCGGCTGCGGGCGGCCGGGCACCACGTCACCACCCCGGACCTCTACGCCGGCCGCACGGCGGCGACCCTCGACGAGGGCTTCGCGCTGAAGGACGCCGTCGGCTGGGAGACCATCACCCGGCGAGCCCGCGACGGCGTGCAGGATCTGCCCGCCGAGACCGTGCTCGTGGGCGTGTCGATGGGGGCGGGTGTCGTCGAGACCGTGCTGCCGCACCGGCCCGGCACCGCCGGCGTCGTGCTCCTGCATGCGATGGGGGCGCTGCCGGCCGGGCACCGCGCGGGCCTGCCGGCGCAGGTCCACGTCGCCGATCCCGACCCGATCGCGCCCCCGGCGCAGGTCGCGGCCTGGCGCGAAGCCGCGGCGCGGTCGGGCGCCGAGGCCCGGGTGTACACCTACCCGGGCCTCGGCCACTTCTACACCGACGCGGACGGCCCCGACCACGACGTGGCCGGGGCCGAACTCACCTGGGAGCGGGTCGCCGCGTTCCTCAGCCGTAGTTCACCGGGTAGTGCTTGATGCCGTTCAGCCAGCTCGACCGCAGCCGCACCGGGGGTGCCGCCTCGGTGATGTTCGGCATCACGTCGGCGATCGCGTTGAAGATCAGGTCGATCTGCAGCCGGGCCAGGTTCGCGCCGATGCAGTAGTGCGATCCGGTGCCGCCGAAGCCCACGTGCGGGTTGTCCTCGCGGAGCACGTCGAACTTCTCCGGGTCCTGGAACACCTCGTGGTCGAAGTTGGCGGAGCTGTAGAACATGCCGACGCGGTCGCCCTTGCGGATGTGCGCGCCGCCGAGCTCGGTGTCCCGGGTGGCGGTGCGCTGGAAGGCGATCACCGGAGTGGCCCAGCGGACGATCTCGTCGGGGGCGGTCTTCGGCCGCTGGTCCTTGAAGATCTCCCACTGGTCCGGGTGGTCCAGGAGGGCCTTCATGCCGTGGGTGATGGAGTTGCGCGTGGTCTCGTTGCCCGCGACGGCAAGCAGGATCACGAAGAAGCCGAACTCGTCGGAGCCGAGCTCTTCACCGTCGACGTCGGCCTGGATCAGCTTCGTGACGATGTCGTCCATCGGGCACCTGCGGCGGTCCTCGGCCATGTTCCAGGCGTAGCCGATGAGCTGGGTGGACGCCTCCAGGGGCTCGACCTCGTACTCGGGGTCGTCGTAGGCGACCATCTGGTTGGACCAGTCGAAGATCTTCAGCCGGTCCTCCTGCGGAATGCCGATCAGCTCGGCGATCGCCTGCAGCGGCAGCTCGCACGCGACGTCGGTGACGAAGTCGCCCGACCCCTTCTTCTTCGCCTCGGAGACGATCCGTTCGGCGCGGTCCCGCAGCGTGTCCTCGAGCTTCGAGATGGACCGCGGGGTGAAGCCCTTGGACACGATCCGCCGCAGCTTGGTGTGCTGCGGGGCGTCCATGTTGAGCAACACCAGGCGGTTCGCTTCGAGGTTGTCCTCGGTCATGTTCTCGTCGAAGCGGATGATGGCGGTCTTCTCCCGCGACGAGTAGAGCGTGCTGTCGCGCGAGACCTCCTTGACGTCCGCGTGCCGCGAGACGACCCAATAGCCGTCGTCGCGGAAGCCCGCGGTGTTGTGCTTCTGGGGGTTCCACCACACCGGGGCGGTTCGCCGGAGTTCGGCGAACTCGGCGACGGGAAGTCGCTGTGCCAAGAGATCGGGATCGGTGAAGTCGAACCCGGCGGGGATGAGCGGAGCGGCCACGTTGCCTCCCACGGTTCGGCTTGGAACACGTTCTAGGTTGGATTGAAGCATACGGCGTTAACCAACGGAAGACCGTAAGTGAAACCCGTTTACTTAACCGATGATGCCAGGTGAGCGTGCGCTCACCATATGAAGATCAAGAGAGGCTCGAGCCTGCGCAGACTTGCACGAAACGATAACTTGTTCTAATTTTTGGGGTAGTGAACAGTGTTTCCCGACGAAAGGGACGACATGGGCGTGCCGGTCATCGTCGAAGCCGTGCGGACCCCGATCGGCAAGCGGAACGGGCTGCTCGCCGGCCTGCACGCGGCCGAGCTGCTGGGTGCCGCGCAGCTCGCCCTGCTGGACCGCGCCGGGATCGACCCGGCCCTCGTCGAACAGCTCATCGGCGGCTGCGTCACGCAGGCCGGTGAGCAGTCGAACAACGTCACGCGCACGGCGTGGCTGCACGCCGGCCTGCCCGAGACGGCGGGCGCGACGACGATCGACGCCCAGTGCGGCTCGGCGCAGCAGGCCACCCACCTCGTCGCCGGCCTGATCGCGGCGGGTGCCATCGAGGCCGGCGTCGCGTGCGGGGTCGAGGCGATGAGCCGGGTCCCGCTGGGCGCGAACCGGGCCGGCGCTTCACCGCGGCCGTCGTCGTGGTCGATCGACCTGCCCAACCAGTACGGCGCGGCGGAGCGGATCGCGGTCCGCCGCGGCCTGACCCGGGAGGACGTCGACGCGTTCGGCGCGGCGTCCCAGCAGAAGGCGGCGGCTGCCTGGGAGGCAGGCCACTTCGACCGCGAGGTGGTGCCGGTGAAGGCCCCGGTCCTGTCCGATTCGGGTGATCCGACGGGGGAAACGCGCTTGGTCGCGCGCGACCAGGGCCTGCGTGAAACGACGGCCGAAGGCCTCGCCCGGCTCAAGCCGGTGGTGGAGGACGGCATCCACACGGCGGGCACGTCTTCCCAGATCTCCGACGGCGCGGCGGCCCTGCTCCTGCTGGACGCCGACCGGGCCGCGGCGCTGGGGCTGCGTCCCCGGGCGCGGATCGTGGCGCAGGCACTGGTCGGCGCCGAGCCGTACTACCACCTGGACGGCCCGATCCGCGCGACGGAACGGGTGCTGTCCCGGGCCGGGATGACCGTGGGTGACGTGGACCTGTTCGAGGTCAACGAGGCGTTCGCCTCGGTCGCGTTGTCCTGGCAGCAGGTGGTTTCGCCGGACCCGTCCCGGGTGAACGTCAACGGCGGCGCGATCGCCCTCGGCCACCCGGTGGGCAGCACGGGAGCCCGCCTGCTGACGACGGCGTTGCACGAGCTGGAGCGCCGGGACGCCTCGACGGCCCTGGTGACGATGTGCGCGGGCGGCGCGCTGGCCACCGCGTCGATCATCGAACGGCTCTAGCCCGGCAGGTGGGCGTCCACCTCGATCTCGATCTTCATGCGCGGGTCCGCCAGGCGGCACTCCAGCATCGTCGCGGCCGGGCGGACGTCCGCGAACGCCTTGCGCAGCACCGGCCAGCACGGCTCGAAGTCCTCGCGCGAAGGCAGCAGGTAGCGGACGCGGACCACGTCCGCGAACGTGCAGCCCGCCTCGGCCAGCGCCGCTTCGATGTTGCGCAGGCACTGGGCCGCCTGCTCGGCGACGTCGTCGGAGATCGTCATCGCCCGGTAGTCGAAACCGGTGGTGCCCGAGACGTACACGCGGTCGCCGTGGACCACCGCCCGGGCGTAGCCGATCTGCTCTTCGAAGGTCGACCCGCTGAGGATCGCTCGCCGTTGTGCCATGCCGCGCACGTTAGGGATCGACCACCACGCCGTCCAGTGAATAGCCTGTGCTTCACTTCGGGGCATGATCTCGGAAAGCCGTTGCCCGGTGGAGGACGGTGAGCTCCTCGTCCGCCGTGGCGGCGAGGGCCCGGCACTGCTGCTGATCGCGGGCGGCACCGGATCGGGCGACGCCTACCGCGCGCTGGCGAAGCAGCTGTACGCGGACTACACCGTGATCACCTACGATCGCCGCGGCCACTTCGGCAGCACGGACACGACGACGGGCCCGGTCCCGGTTTCCCTGCAGGCGGACGACGCACTGGCCGTCCTCGACCACGCGGCCGACGGCCCGGCCCGGGTGTTCGGCTCCAGCGCGGGCGCCCTGATCGGCCTCGACCTCGTCGCCCGGCACCCGGACCGCGTGACGACGCTGGTCGCGCACGAACCCCCGGCGGTGCACCTGATGCCGGACGCGGGCGGCTGGCTCGAAGCGGCGGCCGAACAGGTCCGGCTGGCCCGTTCGGGTGAGCTGATGGCCGCGGTGACGCGCTTCGCGGACGCGATCGCGGGCGCGGCCCTGCCGAACCTGCCGAACCTCCGCCTCCCCCACGAAGCCGAGTGGATCCGGCTGTTCGACCGTGAGCTGACGGAGTTCTTCGACTACCTGCCGGACCTGCGGGCGCTGCGCAAGGCGAGCACGGAGATCGTCCCGGTGGCGGGCGAGGGCAGCCGGGGCCGCTACCACTACCAGCCGGCGAAGATCCTGGCGCTGGAACTGGGATTGCCGTTCACCGAGCTGCCGGGGTCGCACCTGGCACCGCAGCGGAACCCGGCGAAGTTCGCCGCGGCACTGCGGGAGCTGCTGAGCCCGGAGCTCTGACGGACGACACGCGTACCCAGCCGGACGACACGCGTACCCAGCCGGACCACACGGCGTCAGACCACGCGGATGCCGTCCTTCCAGACCTCCCGGATGTTCGACGCCAGCGCCGGGAAGTCGTACGGATCCCCGGCCACCACCACGACGTCCGCCCGCAGGCCCGGCTCCAGGCGGCCCAGTTCGCCGTCCAGGCCCATCAACCGGGCCGCCGATGAGGTCGTGGCCTCCAGGACGTCCCCCGGTTTCATGCCGCACGCCGCCATCAGGGCCAGTTCCTCGAGGTTCGTCCCGTGCGGCCCCACTCCGCTGTCCGTGCCCATCGCGATCCGGACGCCCGCCGCGTACGCGCGGCGGACCGAGTCCCGGTGGGCCTCCACCACTTCACGGGCCTTCGCCACCACCGCCGCCGGGAGGTCGACACCCGCGTCGGCCGCGCGGACCACGTTGACCGGGGCGATCAGCGTCGGCACCAGCCAGGTTCCGCGGCCGAGCATCAGCTCGATCGCTTCGTCGTCGAGGTAGATCCCGTGCTCGATCGAACGCGCGCCCGCGCGGACCGCGTTCTTGATGCCCGCCGCGCCCTGGGCGTGCGCCATCACCGGGCGGCCCTGCATCGCCGCCTCCGTCACCAGGACGTCCAGCTCCTCCGGGGTGAACTGCGCGTGCCGCGGGTCGTCGCGCGGGGACAGCACGCCGCCGGTCGTGCAGACCTTGAGCACGTCCGCGCCCGCGCGCAGCAGTGTCCTGGCCACCCGGCGCATCTCGTCGGGACCGTCGACCGTGGTCTCCGGCCGGCCCGGGTGCGGGACCAGCAGCGGGACGCACAGCCCCGAGGGGTTCCACGCGTCGCCGTGGCCGCCGGTCGGGCTGATCAAGCCGATCGAGATCTGCAGCCGCGGGCCGGGGATCAGCCCGTCGTCCACCGCCTGCTTGATGCCGAGGTCCGCGCCCGCCGCGTCGCGGACCGTCGTGATCCCCAGCCCGAGGGTCGCCCAGAGGTTCCGCGCGGCTTCGTAGAACTGGTAGGAGAACGGCTTCTGCACCCGGGACAGCAGCCCGATGTCCGAGATCGTCACGTGCACGTGGCAGTCGAACAGCCCCGGCAGCAGCACCGTGCCGGTGCAGTCGACGCCTTCGTCGCCGTCCAGGCCGGTTCCGACGTCGATGATCCGGCCGTGCTCGACGACGACGTCGGCCGGTGCCGGGTCCGCGCCGGTGCCGTCGAACACCGAGCCGCCGGTGAACACCGTGCGCGTCACGCCGCCTCCACGAGAGAAGTCCGTCGCGGCGCCACCACCGCGGCCGAGCCGACGGTGACCGTGCCGGCGAGATGAGTGTCCACAAAGGTCAGCCAGAGGACCACGAGCTCGCCGGCGACCAGCCCGGTCGGCACCGGGACGGGCGCCGGCCGGACCGACCCCGAACAGGTGAGCAACAGCAGGTTGGCCAGCGGATCCGGCCGGAAGATCCCGAGCACGAAGGCCAGCGTACTCGCGACCACAACCGTGCCGTGGTCGATCCGGAACCGCCGGCGGCCGCTGCGCACCCAGGCGGGGAGAGCGTCCTTCGACAGCGACAGCAATACGCCGTTCGGGTCACTCCCCTTCGGGACACGGACCAGACGTGGTCGTTCCCTCCACTGTGGACGACCAGTTTCTCCGGGTGCAGCTGTTCGATCCCAGGGCGAGCACGGGCATCGGCGGGGTCAGTGGTAGCTGCGCACGGACGTCACCCGGCCAGGAGCGCGAGGCGGCGGACAGCGAGCTCGGCCAGCAGCGCGGCGCCGTCGCCGAGCACGCTGTCGTCGAAGCGCGCCCGCGGTGAGTGGTTGTCCGGGGCGCTCGCCGGGTCCGCCGGGCACGCGCCGAGGAAGAGATAGGCCCCGGGAACCCGTTCCAGGACACGGGAGAAGTCCTCCGAACCGGTGATCGGATCGGCCATCTCGGTGAAGCGCTCCTCGCCGAAGACGTCGCGGATCGTGGCGGCCACGAAGTCGTAGGCGTCGGCGTCGTTGACCGTCGCGGGGTACTCGGGTTCGTAGGTGACTTCGATGTCGAGGCCGTGGGCTTGCGCGATGCCGCGGCAGACCTGCTCCGCGCGCTCGCCGACCCGGGCCGCGACTTCCGGCGAGAACGACCGCAGCGTCGCCTCGAACACCGCGTCGTCCGGGATGATGTTGCGCCGGGTGCCGGCGTGGAACGAGCCGACGGTGATCACGACCGGGTCGAAGACGTCGAAGGTGCGCGTGACCATCGTCTGCAGGGCGGTCACCATCTCGCAGGCCGCGGGGATGGGGTCGCGGGCGTCGTGCGGGGACGAGCCGTGGCCGCCGTCGCCCTTCACCCGGACCTCGAGGGCGCCCGAGGCCGCCATCAGCGTGCCCGGCCGGGCGGTGAACTGGCCCTTCGCGTAGCTGGCGGCCGAAACGTGCAGGCCGTAGGCGGCGTCGACGTGCTTGCCGGACGCCCTCAGCACGCCTTCGTCGATCATGTGGCCGGCGCCGTCCCAGCCCTCTTCGCCGGGCTGGAACATGAAGACGACGTCACCGGGGAGGTCTTGCCGGCGAGCGGCGAGCAGGCGGGCCGCGCCGACCAGTCCGGCCGTGTGGAGGTCGTGGCCGCAGGCGTGCATGGCGCCGTCGAGGGTCGAGCTGAACTCCTCGCCGCTGGCCTCGGTGACCGGGAGCGCGTCCATGTCGCCGCGCAGGAGGACGGTGCCGCCGGGTTGGCCGCCGCGCAGGACCGCGGTGATCGACGACAGGTTCTTGCCGAGGGTGATTTCCAGGGGCAGGCCGTCCAGGGCGGCGAGGACCCGGTCCTGGGTGCGCGGCAGGTGGAGGCCGATCTCGGGGATGCGGTGCAGGTCGCGGCGGAGGACGACCAGTTCGTCGAGGAGGGCGGCGGCATCGGAGCGCAGGGTCATCTGCCGATCATGCGAGTGTCGAGCACAATGGCCGGGGAAAATCGCCGAAACCACCGTTTCGAGGGCAGATGAGCGAAGAATCCGCCATGTTGGCCGAGCAGGACCTCAAACTGGCCGACGCCCTCCAGGCGGCGCCGCGGGCGTCGTGGTCGACGCTCGGGGACGCGCTCGGCCTGGGCGCGGTGACCGTGTCCCGCCGCTGGGACGCGCTCGTGGAGCGCGGGGAAGCGTGGCTCACCGCTTACGCCGGCGGCGAGCTGATCGAGCGGCTGGCCGCGGCCTTCGTGTCGATCGACTGCGAGCCCGGGGCGGTTTTCCCGGTGGCCGCCGTGCTGGCCGCGGACGTCCACGTGGCCACGGTCGAGCACGTGGCCGGGCCGGGCGATCTGCTCGCCCACGTCGTCGCGCCGTCCCTGAGGGAGCTGGGCGCGCACGTGGCGAGCCGGGTGGCGGCGATCCCCGGCGTGGCGCGGGTGCGGACGACGCTGTCCCCGCGGATCTTCACCGAAGGCAGCCGGTGGCGGGTGCGGGCGATCTCACCGGGTCAGCGTGAGGCGTTGTCGGCGAAACCGGCTCGCCAGCGCACACCGCTGCGGTTCGACGCGGCGGACCGCGCGCTGATCCTGGCGCTGGGCGCGGACGCCCGTGCCTCGGCGGCGGCGCTGGCGGACTCGCTCGGTGTCGGGGCGACGACGGTGCGCCGCCGGCTGGACGGGCTGCTCGGCCGTGGCGCGATCCGCATCCGCTGCGAGATCGCGCGGCCGGCGTCACCGGCGCCGGTCACGGTGACGCTGTGGCTGCGGGTCCCGCCCGACAAGCTGGAGACGACGGCCCGGTCGCTGGCGATGGTGCCGGAGGTCCGCATGTGCGCGGCGCTGACCGGGGCGGCGAACCTGATGCTGGTGCTGTGGTTGCCTTCGTCGCACGACGTGCTGTCCGTGGAGGCGCAACTGGCGGCGAAGCTGCCGTGGCTGGAGATCACCGGCCGGGCGGTCACGCTGCGGAGCGTCAAGCTGATGGGCCGGTTGCTCGACTTCGAGGGCCGGGGAACGGGCCGGGTGCCGCTGGACTTCTGGGCCGCGGTCCCCGTGCCGGAGCACGGGGACCGCAGCGTTCACCGGTCCGGGGGATGAGGGGGGTGAGGTGGAGGGAAGCACCCCCCGGGACCGGAGTTCGTGGGAGCCGCGAAGCCGGGCCGGCCCGGTGACCGAGGGGCGGCCACCGGCCGGGGCTTCGCGGCGGGTTTCGCGTGGTTCGGGACGGAAGTCGTGTGCTCGGCCACGGAAGTCGCGTGATGGGGGACGGAACTCGCGTGATCGGAGGCGGAGCTCGCGTGATCGGGGACGGAACTCACGTGATCGGAGGCAGACCTCATGGGCCGGGCGGGGTGGTTCGCGTGATTGGAGGGGCATCTCGCGTGATGGAGGGCGGAACTCACGTGATCGGGAGCCGATCTCGCGTGATCGGGGACGGATCTCGTGGGCTGGGAGGGGTGGTTCGCGTGATTGGAGGGGCATCTCACGTGATTGAGAAGCCATCTCGCGTGATTGGAGGGACATCTCGCGTGATTGGGCGGGCATCTCGCGTGCCTGGAGGGGCGGAGTGCGTGCCCCGGGGGGTGGGTTCGCGTATCTGGGGGAAGGGGAAGGGTTCCGGCGCGGTGGATGGGGGGGTGAGGTGGAGGGAAGCGTCCACCGGGCCGGAACTCGCGGGCGGGAGCGACTCCCGCCTTCTCCTCCTTCGCTGATCCGGCGGGGCCGGATCGGTGGGGTGAAGAATCCCGGCCCGGTGGACTGGGGGGGGTGAGGTGGAGGGAAGCGTCCACCGGACCGGGGCTCGGGGTGCGGAACGCGAGTTCCGCGATTTCCTGCGGTGAAACAACCGGCCCGGTGGACTGGGGGGGGTGAGGTGGAGGGGAAGCGTCCACCGGGCCGGGGATCGGGTGCGGGACGAGGTCCCGCGGGTTGGTGCGGGAGGAGGTCCCGCAGTTTTCGGGGTGGTGCAACCGGCCCGGCGGACGGGGGGGGTGAGGTGGAGGGAAGTGTCCGCCGGGCCGGGGATCGTGGGGCGGGTCAGTACCCGCCGGAGGAGGTTGCCACTGCCTGCTGGACCGCCGGCCGGCGAGCCGGGTCCGCCTTGCAGCCGTTGGGTTCCAATGCGTACCAGGTGCCGCCCGCGCCGTGGCCGGTTGCCGTTCCCGGCTCGTCGTCCGACGCGTACCGGTACACCGGCCAGCCGCCGACCGTCACCTGGCTCGTGCCGTCCGGCCGGCGGATGCGGCCGACCAGTCCGGCGTCGATGCCGTCGGCGACGGTGGTGCGGCCGTCGGCCTCCAGCGGTGGCCACTTCCGCGCGCAGGCCGCGTCGCAAGCGGACTTTCCGGAGTCCTTGCCGTCCTTGGTGAAGAGGTAGAGCGTGCGGCCGTCGGTGTCCGTGAGGACCGGCCCGAGGCCGTCGATCTCCGTCGTGCCGAGGGTCGGCGGCTCGGTGCCCGCCTTCTCCCCCGTCGGTGCGATCGCCGCCCAGTCCGCGCCGGCCGCCCGGCCGAGCGCGATGCCCGGCCCGGTGTCCTTCGCGTACCGGTAGACCGGCCAGCCGCCGACCGTCACCTGCTTGCGGCCGTCGGGCCGGGTGACCAGGCCGACCAGCGCGCTGTCCACCCCGGCGGCGACCACCGGGACGTCGGAAACCAGCGGCGGCCACGTCATCGCGCACGGACCGGCGCAGGTGGCATTCGACGGCTTGGCCGTGTCCTTCGCGTAGCGGTAGAGCGTGTGCCCTTCCGCGTCGGCCAGTACCGTGCCCAGTCCGTCCACAGTGGAGGAAATCAGCTGGGCCGCGGAGCCGGCCGGGACCGCGCTCGCCGGCTGCTGCTGCGCCCCGAGCACCACCGGCTGGACGGCACCGGAGGTGGCGTACGGGTTGGTCCCGCAGGCCGCGACCAGCGCGAGTCCGGCAACGGTGATCGGTGCGGCGACAGCCGGGCGAGCACGGTTCATCGGAAGTTCTCCTTCCCGCGATACAGGTTGGCCGGGCGCGTTATTCCGCGCAGGCCTTGCCGGAGTTGATGCAGTTGACCAGGCGGCCCATGATCTGCTTGCTCATCACGTTCGCGAAGTCGTCGTGGTCGGACTTCGGGTTGTGCGCTTCCTGGGCGAACGCGTCCACTTTGTACTGCTTGTTCTGCTGGACGTCCTGCGGGACGTCGTACACCAGGGTGACCTGCAGCTGGGGCACGTTCTTGAACCCCTGCGGGCACTTGCCCTGCTGGTCGGCGAACACGATGTGACTGCGGTGGTCCGCGCTGTCGGTGTTCTTGCCGTCCCAGCAGTTCGGGAAGGCGTGGATCCGCTCGACCTTGCTGCCCTGCGGGCAGATCGGGTACTTGTCGGTCAGCCGGTCCTCGAACCCGGTGCAGGTCCAGCTGGGCCGGGCGTTCTTCGGGCCGTTGGTGCTCTGCTTGGCGTCACCGTAGAGGATCTTCAGGCCGAGCGGCATCGCGACGACGTTCTGCGCGCCACCGCCGATGAACTTCAGCGTCGCGGACTCCGGCTCGATGATCTCGCCGTCGTTGTCGCCGACCTCTTCGTTCGCGCCCTGCGGACCGCCGAGCTCTTCCTGCGCGGCCTGGTCCTTGTTCTGGTCCTGGTTCTTGCCCTGCTGGTTCTGCTGGTTCTTGTTCTGGTCCTGCTGCTGGTTCTTGTTCTGCTGGTTCTGCTGTTGGTTCTGGTTCTGCTGCTGGTTCTTGTTCTGGTCGTTCTGGTTCTGGTCCTGCTGCTGGTTGTTCTGCTGCTGTTCGCGCTGACGGCGCTGCTGCTGCTGACCGTCGTTCTGGTCACCCTGCTGCTGGGTGCCCAGCCCGGTCCGGCCGCCGCCCTGACCGCGGCGCTCACGCTGGTTCTGGTCCTGCGCGTCCTTCGCGTCCTGCGCGGTCTTGTCCTGCTGGACGTCGCCGGTCTTGCCCTGCTGCTCCTGCTTGGCCTTCTGGTTCTTGCTCTGGTCGGCCGCCTCGTCTTCGCGGTCGACGCGGATCACGGGCCAGAAGTACGCCGACTGGTCACCGTTCTTGCAGGTGGTGTCGCCGGCGAGCAGGCTCTTGAGGCTCGAATCGGCGTCGGTCGTCACGTTGCCGACGTAGTCGTGCAGGTGCTGGGCGCCGTTCTTGATCCCGGGCTGCGCGATGAAGTTGTCCGGGTTGTGGTGCGAGCCGTCCGCGTTCGTTCCACAGTCGACGGTGAAGGAACCCTGGGCGCCCTTCTGCTTCAAGGCCGCGTTCACGTTGCTGCCGGCGGGAACCTTGTTGATGTCGATGAAGAACGACGGGTCCGCGGGGTCCGCGCTGGCTTCGCCCGTGCGCCCCGCGGAGACCGCCACGGCGAGTCCGCCGACGGCGATCGCCAGGCCGATCGCGCCCATCGCGATCTTGGTTCGGCGGGCAACGCGGTGCTTGCCCGTCACGGGGGACCGAGAATTCCGGGCCATAGACTAGTTCACCTCGTTCGTTATTCCGGGCGCGCGCCGATGAGCGCGGCAGCCCGGGCAAGAACTACCGTTGATTGAGCTTTGAGATCGCACGGAACCCGTTGGGGATGCTTGCGGTTCCGGCTGTCGGGATGCATCGGGGGATGCATTGGGGGATACGGACCTGAGCGGCCCGAGGTTCAAAAGCGACCGGCCCGTTATCTGTTCGTTATCTACGAGAACGCAACCGGACCGCATTCACCCAGGTCACAGCGGTTCACCGAAAAGAAAGAGATTCAGCGCTGGACGACGACGAGGACGGTGCCGTCTTCGCCGCGCACCTCGAACCGGTTGATCTGGTCCATCGCCAGGGAGACCGAGCCCTGCAGCCGCAACGGCTCGGGCGAGCCGGGGATGCCGAACCCCTTGGGCGGCACCGACCAGCTGGAGACGACGCGCTCGGCACCGGTCGCCGGGACGGCGACCAGCTGGCACTTCACCGGTCCGACGATCCCGCGCAGCTCGAGCTCGACGCGGCTGCCCCACTCCACCGGCGAAACGGTGACCAGGGCGCTGACGGCGGACCCGCCGCTGCCGCGGCCGTAGGTCTGGCCGCCGCCGGGCTGGCCCTGGGCGCCCGCGGCCGGCGGGGTGGACGTCGCCGGGACGCTGGTGGCCGGCGGCGGCTGCTTGTTGCTCGGAGCGGCCAGCGAAGCGGGTGGGACGGCGTCGGCCGGCCGGACCGCGAGGGTCACCAGCGGGCCGGCGATCACGGCCGCCGCGGCCGCGGCCCCGGCGAGGATGCCGATCCGGCGACGGCGGCGGCGCTTGACGGCGGCCTCTTCCATGAGGCCGCGCAGCACCCGGGGACCCGGCGAGAGGGTGCGCGGGCTGGGCGCGGGCATCGGGGGCTCCGGCCAGCTGCGCTTGACCAGGTCGAGGACGTCCGGCAGCTGGTAGAGCTCGATCAGGTCGAGCTGGCAGTGCGGGCAGTTCATCAGGTGGGCTTCGAACTGGGTGTTCTCGGCTTCGCTGAGGACGCCGAGCACGTAGGCGGCGACGTCGGTGTGTGCGGATCCGGCCACGCTCAGTTCACCCCCGCTCGCGCAAGGCCCGGCGCAGCGCGCGGACGGCGTGGTGGATGCGGGATTTGACGGTGCCCGGGGGCACGCCGAGGGTCGCCGCGACCTCGTTCACGGTCCGATCGCGCAGGTAGGTCTGCTGGATGGCCTCCCGCTGCTCGGGCGAAAGGCCCTGCAGCGCCTCGTAAACGATCATCGCGGCGAGCGTCCGGTCCGATTCGTCGGACACCGCGATCGCGTCGGATTCGATCTCCTCGAGCTCCTGGGGCCGGACACTGCGGCTGCGCCAGCCGTCGATGACGGTACGCCGGGCCACCGTGAACAACCAGGCACGCAGCATCTCCGGCTGGCGGTCGAGCTTGTCGGCGTTCCGCCACGCCTTGATCAGGGTCTCCTGCACGACGTCTTCGGCCCACTGCCGGTCGTGGCCGGTCAGCCGCAGCGCGAACGCCATCAGGGACCCGCCGAACTCCTGGTAAAGCGCCTTCGCCAGATCGTCGTGGCCGTCGCCGGGCTCGACGACGGCATCATGATCTCCGATGGATCTCAGCGCTCGGGTGTGCCGTCCCACGCGGGACATCCTGGTGGGCCGGACGGCCTACGTCCAGTACTTCCGGCCCGCAAACCGGGAGCAAAACTTTTTTGAACCGTTTCCGGACCGTGTCCGTATCCCCTACCGAAGACCCCGACCAGGCGTTGTCCCCCGCAACGCTCCGCATCCACTCCGGACCGAATGTCCACTGTGGATCTTTCGCGCCCTTTTCCGTTGCACTACCGGCAACAGCGCGTAGTCATGCCCCACGGAGGAGCAGTGATCCGCATTCCCCGCCCGGTGGTCCCCGCCGCCGTGTGCCTCACCGCACTCGCCCTGCTCACCGCCTGTACCGCCGGCGCCGCCACCACCTCGGGCGGCGGATACGCCGCCGGCGGCGCCGGGATGCAGATGCCCGGCATGCAGCAGGGACAGGTCGTCCTGCCGATGCCGCAGTCCATCACCGCCGACCCGAACAACCCGGCGAAGAGCCAGCTCAGGGCCGCGAAGACGTTCGACCTCGGGCTCCTGCTCGTCGACGGGACCGGGTACACGATCTACCGGTACGACCGGGACACCCCCAACCCCCCGCGGTCCAACTGCAACGGGGCGTGCGCGACCAAGTGGATCCCGGTCAAGGCCGGCGGCAACCTGCCGGCGATCGACGTCGACCAGTCGCTGATCGGGCAGATCACCCGCGCCGACGGCATCGAGCAGCTCACCCTCGCCGGCTGGCCGCTCTACCACTTCACCGGCGACAGCGAACCGGCCGACACCTCCGGCCAGGGCCTCGACCAGGCCTGGTACCCGATCGCGCCGGACGGCAAGAAGATCACGTTGACCCAGGACGAGTGGAGGCAAAATGCGTTCGGCGTCTGAGCTCGCCGGGTTCGGGTTCGAACCCCCGTCGGTCCTCGAGCGCACCCGCCCGCTGGTCCGGATCCTCTTCGTCGTGGCGCTGGTCCTGGCGCTGCTCGCGCCGGGCTCGACCTCGCTCGCCCAGACCACCGCGGTCTCCGACACCGACGCCGTGCTCCTGACCAAGGTCCGCCAGGCCGGCCTGTGGGAGATGCCGTCGGGCATGATGGCGATGGAGAAGGGCAGCCCGATCGTCCAGAAGGTCGGCTTCGCGATCATGATGGACCACGGCCGCCTCGACGTGGCGACCCGCGCCCTCTCGCAGAAGCTGAACTCGCCGGTCCCCGACCAGCCCTCCGAGGAACAGCGCGGCTGGCTCGCCGAAGAGATGGCCGCCTCCCCCGGTCCGGAGTTCGACCGCGTCTTCGCCAACCGGCTGCGGGCGGCGCACGGCGCCGTGTTCAACGTCCTGGCGCAGCTGCGGGCCGGTACCCGCAACGACGACGTGCGGGCCTTCGCGACGGTCGGCAACCAGGCTGTGATGCGGCACATGACGATGCTCGAGAGCACCGGGATGGTCGACTACACCGCGCTGCCCGCCGCGTCCGTCTCCACGACCGCGGCGCCCACCGGGATCCAGCTCGGCCTCGACCCGTCCCAGATCGCCGTGGTGGCGGCGTTGTTCCTGCTGCTCGGCGGCGGCTTCTTCTACGTGCTGCGCCAGGTCAAGAGCAACCGTGGCCGCGCCCGGGCGTCCCGGCCGGCCACCGCGAGAACCGGGGGTAGCCATGGTTGAGACCTGGCACGACGCGACGATCTTCCTCACCCAGCAGTTCCAGCCGAAGACCGACCCCGCGGCCCGTGGCCTCGCGGCCTTCGCCGCCCGGACGTCCTACGCGGCGACGATGCTGACGCTCACCTGGGGTGTGCTCACCGCGACCGGCTGGATCCGCTCGGTCACCGGCCGGAAGGCCCTGCGCAGCACGCACATGGTGCTGGCCACCGCGACGATCATCTTCGGCTTGGTCCACGCGCTCGGCTTCACCTACCTGACGGTGCAGCCGTACAGCTTCGCCTACATGTTCGTCCCGTTCGGCTCCGGTCAGGAAGCGCGGCACATCGCGGGCATCGTCGGCTTCGAGGTCATGTTCGCCATCTTCCTCACCGCCGGCCTGCAGCGCTTCACGTCCTACCGGCGCTGGCTGTGGCTGCACCGCTGCGCGTACCCGGCGGTGGCGCTCATCGCGATCCACTCCTGGTTCGGCGCCATCGCGAACGGCCACCTCTCGGTCACCTGGCTGGGCGGCATCACCCTGCTCGTCCCGGCCGTGACGGTGTCGATGCTGCGGTTCATGCCGGCTCGCACCCTGGAACGCATCGGTCTCGTGGAAGAGCAGGTGGCCTGAGATGCCCTTCCGTCTACCCGGCGGCGGACCCCGGATCAGCGTCGACAACGACCGGTGCGAGCTCTACGGCATCTGCGCCATGGAGGCGCCGGACGTGTTCGACCTCGGCCAGGACGGCCGCCTGCGCTTCCACACGAGGCTGCTGGACGAAACCACCATTGAACAGGCGAAGATGGCCGCTCGCTGCTGCCCGATGCAGGCGGTCGTGATGAGAGGGGACCTCGATGGCTGACGGCGACCGGATCGTCATCGTCGGTGCGGGCGTCGCCGGGCTGCGCGCCGCGGAACGCTTGCGGGAACAGAAGTTCGACGGGGAGATCGTCCTGATCGGCGACGAGGCCCGGCGGCCCTACCACCGGCCGATGGTCTCCAAGGCGCTGGTGATGGGCACCGAACGGCCCAGCGACGTGGGCCTTTCGCACTACCTGCCGGACCTCGACGTGCACTGGCGGCTCGGCGCGCGGGTCACGCACCTGGACACCACCGAGCGGGTCGTGCACCTGCCCGGCGGCGAGTCCCTCTGGTACGACGGCCTGATCGCCGCGACCGGCGTCTACCCGCGGCACCTGCCCGGGGCGCCGCGGCACGACCCGCGGGTGCGGATCCTGCGCACGGTCGAGGACTCGATGGCGGTGCGGCGCTGCCTCAACGCCAGCAAGAAGCCGGCCGTCGTGATCGGCGCCGGCCTGATCGGCAACGAGTTCGCCGCGAGCATGCGGCACATCGGCCGGGACGTCACCCTGATCGGGCACGCGAAGGCGCCGCTGCACCGCTTCGGCGACCGCGTCTCCAGCGGCATCGTCGAGGCGCACCACGAGCACCGGGCGAACCTGGCGATGCGCAGCGAAGTCCGGCACTGGATCAGCACGAAGGACACCGTCGGGCTGCACCTGACGAACAACCAGCTGCTGGTCGCCAGCGTCGTCGTGCTCGCCATCGGCAGCGTCCCCTCGGTGGACTGGATGCGCGGCTCGGGCCTCGACATCAGCGACGGCGTGCTCTGCGACTCCAAGCTGTTCGCCGAAGGCGCCTCCGACGTCGTCATCGCCGGCGACATCGCGCGCTGGCCGAACCTGCGCTTCGACGAGACCCCGCGAAGGGTCGAGCACTGGATCAACGCCGTCGAATCGGCCCGGCACGCGGCGGACAACCTGCTGATGGGCCACTCCAGCGCCATCCCGTTCACCCCGCTCCCCCGAGCCTGGTCGACGCTGTACGACACGCGCCTGCAGATGTGCGGGATGCCGTCGCTGGCCGAGGACACGGTGTCGCTGGCCGACGGCATCACCGGCTTCGTCCGGGACGGGCAGCTCGTCGGCATCTCCTGCTGGGACAAGCCGCGGGCGATGCTCGACTGGATGGCCGAACTGAACCGCCGGCTGCCCGCGCCCGACTACGTGCCCGAGCCGGAGCCCGCGCCCGTCGCCGAGGTCCCGCAGGTCCCGGTGGTCGAGCCGTCGCTCGCCGCGCTGTCGGCCGAGGTGCCGCCGGAGTTCGAGAGCGGGTTCGACGCGCAGGCGTTCGAGCGCGAGTTCGAGAGCGAGTTCGCCAACGACATCCCGACGACGGCGTTCCCCGCGCAGTCCCCGCCCACGACGGCGCTGCAGGCGCAGTCGCTGCCCGCGGGGGCGCTGCCGACGATGGCCATCCCGATGGGGAGGTAACGAAGCCGGGACGGGGCTGCGCGCGGCGGCCCCCGTCCCTTGCCGGTCACCACACCCCCTCCGCGGCTGGGTGGTGTGGTGACCGGCCCCAGCGTCCCCCTGCCCGCCTCGCGCAGAGCGCAGAGCGCCCGGCGGGCCAGGAGAGGGCCATCCCGAGGGAACCCGACGCCCCCGGGGTGGCCTTCTTCCGGCGCACCGGGCGGGGTCCGGGGTCGAGCGCCGCGGCGGGTCACTCCGCCGGGGCGCACGGGCCGTGGAGATCGTTCCGGCGGACGGGTATGCCGCCGGAAGGGACACCACGGTCTTGCAGCACCGGTGCACGGCCGTCCCGGGGGCACGGGAACCCCCGGGACGGCCGTCACCTCCGGCCCCCGCGACCACCACGACTCCGCCACGACCAGACCGCCGAGGACGAGCACCGCCACCCCGGCGACGCGCAGCCCGGCGTCGGTACCGGCGACGAACGCCGTGACGACGTCGGACGCGCGGGGAGCCCGGGCAAGGGCTTCGGCGACGGTGTGCGCCCCGCGGAGGTCCGGCGGCAAGGCGGCCGCGAACCGCGCGGTGGACACCGTGCTGACCACGGCGACGCCGAGCGCGCTGCCGAACTCCCTGGTCGTGGCCTGCAGCCCGGTGCCGACCCCGGCCTGGGCGGGCGGCAGGGCACCCGCGATCACGCCCGACAGCGTCGGCAACGCCAGCGTCACCCCGGTCCCGGTCACGACGAGCCAGGCCGCGTAGGCGGCATACGGCGTGCCCGCGTCGCTCGTGGACAGTCCGAGCAGGCCCGCCCCGACGAACCCGAACGCGCACGCGACAGTGGTGTCGAGGCCGATGCGCCCGGCCAGGCGGCCCACGTGCCGTCCGCCGAGGACGATCGGCACCGTCAGCGGCACGATCCCGAGCCCGGTCGCCAGCACACCGAACCCCTTGGCGTACTGGAGGAACGACGCGTTGACGTAGAACAGCGCGAACATGCCGAAAAAGATCGCGGTCAGTCCGAGGCAGGCGCTGCGCAGGCCCGGGATCCGGAACAGCCGGGGGTCCAGCAGCGGGTGGGCGGACCGCAGCTCGGTCGCCACCCACGCCGCGAACAGGAGGGCGGCGCCGGCGAACGCGGTGACCACGACCGCGCTGCCCCAGCCCGCCTCCGGGCCCTGGACGATCCCGAGCAGGAGCGCGACCGACGCCCCGGTCAGCAGCACCGCGGCCAGGGGGCCGAGCCGGCGGTCGTGGCGCGACGACACCGGCGTGAACCGGGCGGCCAGGGCGGCGAGCCCCAGCGAGAGTGCCGCGGCGGCGGCGAACAGCCAGCGCCACGAGCCGGCCGTCAGGACCAGGCCGCCGCCGACGTTGCCGGCCACCCCGCCGATGCCGGTCATCGACGCCCAGGTCGCGATCGTGGCCGGTTTGCGCTCGGCGGGCACGGCGTGCAGCAGGACGGCGAGCGAGTTGGGCAGCACCGCGGCCGCGCCGATCCCGGTGAGCGCCCGGCCGGCGAGCAGGACGGCGACGTCCGGCGCCGCCGCCGACAGCAGCGTGCCCGCGGCGAACAGCCCGAGGCCGGTCAGCAGGACGCCCTTGCGGCCGAACCGGTCACCCGCGGCACCGGCGGGGATCACCAGGCAGGCGAACACGATCACGTAGCTGTCGACGATCCAGACCAGGGCCGGCGCGGACGGGTGCAGCGCGCTCCCGGCGAGCAGCGGGACGGCGAGGTTGATCGCCGCGACCATCCCGACGACCAGCACCACCGCGGCGCACATGAGGGTGCCGAGACCGCGGTGGGACACCGGTGCGCGGCGTGAGAGGGAAGTGGACATGAGCCCGACGGTAGGGACGGCGGACCACTGCGCGCGACGCAACTTCGGCAACAGACGTTTGCGTATGCTGCAACTGTGTCCGAGCAGCTCGACCTGAACCTCCTGCGCGTGTTCGACGCGCTCCTGCGGGACGGGAGCGTGACGGCCGCGGCTGAGCGCCTGCACCTGTCCATCCCGGCGACCAGCCGGGCGCTGGGCCGGCTGCGGCGGGCCATGGGCGACCCGATCCTGGTGCGCGCCGGGCGCGGGCTGGCCCCGACGCCGTTCGCGCTGCGCACCGCGCCGCGGGTGCGCTCGCTGCTGGAGGAAGCGGCGGCCCTGGTCAACACCGACTTCTCGCTCGCCGGCCTCGAGCGGACCTTCACGATCCGCATCAACGACGGCGTGGCCGCGACGCTGGCGACGGCGGCGGCCGAAGCCACGGCGGCGGCCGCCCCGGGCGTCACCCTGCGTTTCGTCGCCGAGGGCAGCGAAAGCACCGAAGCCCTCCGCGACGGCTCGATCGACCTGGACATCGGGGTGGGCGGGCAGCCGGCGCCCGACATCCGGACCGCCGTGCTGTACCGCGAACGCCTGGTGGCCGCGGTGCGCGCGGACAGCCCACTGGGCCGGCACCGCCGGCCGACGCTGGCGCAGCTGTGCGGGCACCCGCACGTCTCGGCCTCCCGCCGCGGCCTGGCCCGCGGGCCGTTGGACGACGTGCTCGGCGCAGCGGGCCTGCACCGCCACGTCGCCGCCGTCGTGCCCACCTCCGCCGTCGCCGCGCTCGTGGTCGCTTCGAGCCCCTACGTGGGGCTGCTGCCGCAGCGCCTCGCCGAGCAGTACGGCGCCGCGCTCGGCCTTCGCTGGTTCCCGGTCCCGGCGGACCTGCCCGGAATCGAGGTGCGGCTGTCCTGGCACGCCCGCCTCGACGCCGACCCGGCTCAGCAGTGGCTGCGGGAAACGCTCCGCGAAGCACTCCGCTGACCCGAAACCCGCCGCGGCGGACGTCCTCTGTGGCACGATTCATCCGTGACCGGCTCCCCCACGGCGCAGTACCTGCGCGACCTCGCGCTGCTGCGGCGCGTCCGGGACCGGATCGACCGGGAGTACGCCCAGCCCCTCGACGTCGAGGCGCTGGCCCGTGGCGTGAACATGTCGGCCGGGCACCTCAGCCGGCAGTTCCGGCGGGCGTACGGGGAGTCACCGTATTCGTACCTCATGACGCGGCGGATCGAACGGGCGATGGCCCTGCTGCGCACAGGCGAACTGAGCGTCACGGAGGTCTGCTTCACCGTGGGCTTCTCGTCGCTGGGCACCTTCAGCACGCGGTTCGCCGAGCTGGTCGGCACGCCCCCGAGCGTCTACCGCGAGCAGCAGGCCGAGGCCACCGTCGGGATGCCGCCGTGCGTGGCCAAACAGGTCACCAGACCGATCAGGAATCGAGAAGCGCGGCCCTCGACGGCCACCTAGGGTGACCGGCATGGACGTCACCATTCACTCGAGCTTCCTCCCGCACACGGATCCGGAAGCCTCGCTCGCGTTCTACCGCGACCTGCTCGGCTTCGAGGTCCGCCAGAACGTCAAGTACGGCGACATGCAGTGGATCACCGTGGGCCCGCCGAACCAGCCGGACACCTCGATCGTGCTGTCGCCGGTGGCCGCGACGCCGGGCCTGACCGACGACGAGCGCCGCATGATCGCCGAGATGATGGCCAAGGGCACCTACGCCTCGGTCAACCTGGCCACCGAGGACCTCGACGCCCTCTTCGCCAAGCTCGAGGCGGGCAACGCCGAGGTCGTCCAGGAGCCGGTCGAGCAGCCCTACGGCATCCGGGACTGCTCGTTCCGCGACCCGGCGGGCAACCTCCTGCGCATCCAGGAACTGCGCTGACCACGATCGCCCCCGCGCAGAGCTACCGCGAGGTGCTGCGCGACCGGCGGATCGCCGGGCTCCTGCTGGGGGACCTCCTGGCCAACGTCGGCACCGGCATGCTCCTGGTGGCCATGCCCGTCCAGACGCTCTCCCTCCACGGCGACGTCCCGAAGGCGATCGCCATCGGGCTCGTGGAGGCCGCGCCGTTCGTCCTGTCCACCGCGCTGGCCCTGGCCATCGGCCTCGGCCGGGTGCGGGTGCCGCCGCGCACGCTGCTCGTCGCCGACTGCCTGCTGCGGTCGCTGACCTTCGCCGTCCTCGGCGTCCTGGCCGTCACCGGCCGGCTCACGCTGCCGGTGCTGGTCGCCGGCCTCCTCTTCGGCGCGACGTTGGCTGGCCGGCTCGAGCAGCCGCCGCCTGCTGGCGACGTCGGCCGCGGGCGAGGCCGGGCGGTTCTCGGTCAACGGCCTGCTCGGGCTGAACACGACGTTCGCGCTCTACATCGCCGGTCCGGTGCTGGGCGGGGTGGTCGTGGCGACCGCCGGCGCGGGCTTCGCGCTCTTCGTCGACGCGAGCGGAGCGCTGATCCTGCTGGCCGCCACGCTGGCGTGCGTCCCCCGCGGCGCCGAGGGCCGGGACGCGCTGCGCGACGAGGGCACCCACGAGTCGGGCTGGCGGATCCTGCGCCGCCGTCCGGTCGCCGCGCGGCTGCTGGTGGTCGAGTTCTTCTTCAACTTCCTGTACATGCCGGTCGAAGTGGCGCTCCCGCTGTACGTGGGCGCGACGCTGCACGCCGGCGCGTCCGGTCTGGGGGTGCTGTGGGGTGCGCTCGGGATCGGCGCGTTCCTCGGCGCCGCGCTCGTCGGCCGGCTGCGGAACCTGCCGCAGCGGCCGCTGCTGGTCGCGATCATCGGCCTGTGGGCGCTGTGCCCGATCGCGCTCGCCGTCACCGGCGACCTCACCGTGGCGCTGCTCGTCTTCGGCCTGGGCGGCCTGGTGTACGCGCCGTTCACGCCGGTCGCGTACAGCTTCCTGCAGTCCGGGCTCGCCCCCGGGGAACAGCAGCAGGTCGTCACCCTCTGGACGACCGGCTCCACGCTGGCCGCCCCGCTCGGGCTGGCCCTGGGCGGCCCCCTGATCGAACTGGCCGGCAGCACCGGCGGCCTCGTGCTGTCCGGCCTGCTGACCCTCCTGCTGCTCCCCATCGCGGCCCGGGCGGTGCTCGGGCGCATTCCGGAAGGAAACCCGATATGTGCCTCAGCTTGAAGGCCGCCGCGCAGCGACACTTCCGCGAACTGGCGCTGTTGCGCCGCGTCCGCGACCGCATCGACCGCGAATGCACCCGGCCGCTCGACATCGATTCGCTCGCGCGCAGCGTGGACCTTCCCGCCGCGCAATTCGCCCGCCGTTTCCAGGACGCTTACGGCCTTTCGCCGCACGATTACCGGCGGGCCGCCGAAGCGATCAGGAATCGAGAAGCCGCGGCCGCGAATCTCGCCGTAGCTTGAACGCAACCTCCTCACCCCCGAGAACCGAGCTGAACCCGCCCGACCACGCTGGAGAACCCCGATGAGCAAGCCCACGAGGAAGAGCGCACCGCACGTGGCCGACAGCCACGACCTGATCCGCGTCCACGGCGCGCGCGTGAACAACCTCAGGGACGTCAGCGTCGAGCTGCCCAAGCGGCGGCTGACGGTGTTCACCGGGGTCTCCGGGTCCGGCAAGAGCTCCCTGGTCTTCAGCACGATCGCCGCCGAATCGCAGCGGCTGATCAACGAGACCTACAGCACCTTCGTGCAGGGGTTCATGCCGACGCTGGCGAGACCGGACGTCGACGTCCTCGACGGGATCACCACCGCGATCATCGTCGACCAGGAGCGGATGGGCGCGAACCCGCACTCCACGGTCGGCACCGCCACCGACGCCAACGCGATGCTGCGGATCCTGTTCAGCCGGCTCGGGAACCCGCACATCGGTTCACCGCAGGCGTTTTCGTTCAACGTCGCCTCGATCAGCGGCGCCGGCGCGGTCACCATCGAAAAGGGCGGCCGGCAGATCAAGGAGCGCCGCAGCTTCAGCATCACCGGCGGCATGTGCCCGCGCTGCGAGGGCCGCGGCAAGGTCAACGACATCGACCTGACCGCGCTCTTCGACGAGAACAAGTCGCTCAACGAGGGCGCGATCACCATCCCGGGCTACAGCATGGAAGGCTGGTACGGGCGCATCTTCCGCGGCTCGGGCTTCTTCGACCCGGACAAGCCGATCAAGAAGTACACCAAGAAGCAGTTCGCCGACCTGGTGTACAAGGAACCGACGAAGATCAAGGTCGAGGGCATCAACCTGACCTACTCCGGGCTGGTGCCGGCGATCCAGAAGTCCTTCCTGTCCAAGGACGTCGACTCGATGCAGCCGCACATCCGCGCGTTCGTCGAGCGCGCGGTGACGTTCCAGACCTGCCCGGACTGCGCCGGCACGCGGCTTTCGGCGGAAGCGCGGTCGTCGAAGATCGACGGGATCAGCATCGCCGACGCGTGCGCGATGCAGATCAGCGACCTCGCCGCCTGGGTGGGGAAGCTGTCCGAGCCGTCGGTCGCGCCGCTGCTGGACGCGCTCAAGCACACCCTCGACTCGTTCGTCGAGATCGGGCTCGGCTACCTTTCGCTCGACCGGCCGTCCGGGAGCCTTTCGGGCGGGGAAGCCCAGCGCACCAAGATGATCCGCCACCTCGGGTCGTCGCTGACCGACGTCACCTACGTCTTCGACGAGCCGACGATCGGCCTGCACCCGCACGACATCCGGCGCATGAACGACCTGCTGCTGCAGCTGCGCGACAAGGGCAACACGGTGCTGGTCGTGGAGCACAAGCCGGAGGCGATCGCGATCGCCGACCACGTCGTCGACCTCGGGCCGCGTGCCGGCACCGAAGGCGGCGAAATCGTCTTCGAGGGCACTGTGGACGGTCTGCGCTCCAGCGGCACGCTGACCGGGCGGCACCTCGACGACCGCGCGTCGCTGAAGTCGTCGGTGCGCTCGCCGTCCGGGGTCCTGGAGGTGCGCGGGGCGGCCACGCACAACCTGCAGGACGTCGACGTCGACATCCCGCTCGGCGTGCTCGTGGTCGTGACCGGGGTGGCGGGCTCGGGCAAGAGCTCGCTGATCCACGGCTCGGTGTCCGGCGGCGAGGGCGTGGTGACGGTCGACCAGACCGGCATCCGCGGCTCGCGCCGGAGCAACCCGGCGACGTACACGGGCCTGCTGGAGCCGATCCGCAAGGCGTTCGCCAAGGCCAACGGCGTCAAGCCGGCCCTGTTCAGCGCCAACTCGGAAGGCGCGTGCCCGAACTGCAACGGCGCCGGCGTGGTCTACACGGACCTGGGGATCATGGCGGCCACCGCGACGCCGTGCGAGGTGTGCGAGGGCAAGCGGTTCAACGCCGACGTCCTGGAGTACACCTTCGGCGGCCGCGACATCAGCGAGGTGCTCGGGATGCCGGTCACCGAGGCGCTGGAGTTCTTCGCTTCCGGTGACGCCGCGGTGCCGGCGGCGCACAAGATCCTCACGCACCTGTCCGACGTCGGCCTCGGCTACCTGACGTTGGGGCAGCCCCTGACGACGCTGTCGGGCGGCGAGCGGCAGCGGATCAAGCTGGCGACGCACATGGCCGAGCAGGGCGGGGTGTACGTCCTCGACGAGCCCACGGCGGGCCTGCACCTGGCGGACGTCGAGCAGCTGCTGGGCCTGCTGGACCGGTTGGTGGACGCGGGCAAGTCGGTGATCGTCATCGAGCACCACCAGGCGGTGATGGCCCACGCGGACTGGCTCATCGACCTCGGCCCGGGCGCCGGCCACGACGGCGGCCGGATCGTCTTCGAGGGCACGCCGGCGCAGCTGGTGAAGGCGCGGAAGAAGACGCTGACGGGGAAGCACCTCGCGGAGTACGTCGGCTGACGCCGCTGCCCATACCAGCGCGGCCGGTAGGGCTGGCCCCCGCAAACCGCCTGGGGCGCGCAGGATTCCGGTCGGGGCGGCGCTGCCGGAGACTCGGGTGGTGACCACCACAGAGAACCTCGTCGGCAGCGACTTCGCCCGGCTGAGCCACCGCATCTCCGCCGCCGGCCTGATGAACCGCCGTCCCGGCTACTACGCCGCCCGGATCGCCGTCGTGACCGGGTTGTTCGGTGCCGGCTGGGTGGCCTTCGCGCTGCTGGGGAACTCGTGGTGGCAGCTCGCCGTCGCGGGCTTCATGGCCGTGCTGTTCGGGCAGATCGCGTTGCTTTCGCACGATCTCGCGCACAAGCAGGTGTTCCGGCGACGGCGGCCCACCGAAATCGCCGGGATGCTCGCCGGGAACCTCGGGATCGGGATGAGCTACGGCTGGTGGATGGACAAGCACACCCGCCACCACGCCAACCCGAACCACGAAGAGCTCGACCCCGACGTCGACCCGGACATCCTCGTCTGGTCGAAGGACCAGGCCCGCGCCAGCCGCGGCGTGCCGCGGTTCATCGGGCGGTACCAGGCCTTCCTGTTCTTCCCGCTGCTGACCCTCGAAGGGCTGAACCTGCACTGGTCCGGCATCCGCGCGGTCCGCAAGCCGGGCCTGCGCCACCGCAAGGTCGAAGCCGCGTTGCTCGCCGCGCACTTCGTCCTGTACGCGAGCGCGTTGCTCACCGTCCTGTCCCCCGGCATGGCGTTGCTGTTCTTCGCCGTCCACCAGGGACTGTGGGGTGTCTACATGGGATCGATCTTCGCGCCCAACCACAAGGGCATGCCGACGCTGACCGGGCGCACCGAGCTCGACTTCCTCCGCAAGCAGGTGCTGACCTCGCGCAACGTCCGCGGCGGCGTCGTCACCGACGTCGCCCTCGGCGGCCTCAACTACCAGATCGAGCACCACCTGTTCCCGAGCATGCCGTCGCCGCACCTGCGGCGGGCGCAGCCGATCGTCCAGGCCTACTGCGCCGAGCTGGGCGTCCCGTACCTGCAGACGAGCCTGGCCGAGTCCTACCGGCAGGCCCTCACCCACCTGCATGAAGCTGGGGCCCCTCTCAGGAAGCGTTCGTAGACTCGGGGCATGAGGAAGGCCGGATTATGAAGAAGATGATCGCAGCCCTGGGGTTGCGGGACCTGCCGGCGGCGTTCGGCGCGAAGGCCACCGGCGCCCGGGCCGAGCGGGTCCGCTCTTCGCCGCAGTTCGACGGCAAGGTGTTCCGCAACGCGGCGCCGCGGCACCCGATGACCGCGGCGTCGATGCGGACCATCTTCCGCGAGATGTTCTTCGGCGAGCACCGTGAGCTGCGCAAACCGGCCGGCGCGGTGCCGCTGGTCGCGGCGGCGCCGGTCGAGTCGGCCGACGGCCTGCACCTGACCTGGTACGGCCACGCCTCCACGCTGGTCGAGCTCGACGGCGCCCGCGTGCTGCTCGACCCGGTGTGGAGCGACCGGGTCTCCCCCGCGGCGTTCGCCGGCCCGCGGCGGCTGCACGAGCCGCCGGTGCCGTTGTCGGCCCTCGGCCGGATCGACGCGGTCGTGATCTCGCACGACCACTACGACCACCTGGACCTGGCGACGGTCCGCGCGCTGGTGACGTCGTCATCGGCCCCCTTCCTCGTGCCGCTCGGCGTCGGGGCGCACCTGGAGCGCTGGCACGTCCCGGCTGACCGGATCATCGAGCTCGACTGGCACGAAGAGGCGACGGTGGCGGGCGTCCGCTTCGTCGCGACGCCGGCCCAGCACTTCTCCGGCCGCGGCATCACGAACGACGACACGCTGTGGACGTCGTGGGCCCTGCTGGGCCCGCAGCACCGGGTGTTCTACAGCGGTGACACGGGCTACTTCGACGGGTTCGCGGCGATCGGCGCGGAGCACGGCCCGTTCGACGCGGCCCTGATCCAGATCGGCGCGTACGCCCCGCAGTGGCCGGACATCCACATGACGCCGGAGGAAGGCGTCGCGGCCGGCCTCGACGTCCGGGCGAAGCTGCTGGTCCCGGTGCACTGGGCGACGTTCCAGCTGGCGATGCACCCGTGGGGCGAGCCGGCCGACCGCGTGTGGAGCGAGGCGAAGGAGGCCGACCTCCCGCTGGCGATCCCCCGCCCGGGCGAGCGCATCGACGCGACCGAGCCACCCCCGGTCGACGGCTGGTGGCAGGCACTGTGACCCGGCAGCCGACCCGCGTGTCGGCTGTTTCCGCACGTCGTGGAGCTGGGGAGGGCGAATGAAGCTGAAGCTGGACCTGCACGACGTCTACAACCGCGGGGGTGAGATCGACCGCGCCCTGCGCGCGATCATCGACGAGGCCGTCGCCAAGAAGGCGCCGCTCGTCGAGATCATCCCCGGCAAGGGGTCGGGTCAGCTGAAGAAGCACGTCCTGCGGTTTCTCGAGCGCAAGGACGTCAAGGCGCTCTACCACCGGGTCGAAAAGGACAAGGACAACTTCGGCCGGGTATTCGTGCACTTCCGCTGGAAGTGACCTCAGAACCGGCTGTCGTGGCGGGCTTCGGACCAGGCCCGGTCCCAGGCCGCCGCGTGGACGCGGGTCAGGACGAACCGGGCGGTTCCGTACAACCCGGCCAGGGCGCCGGTGATCGCGGTCCACAGCAGGATCGCCGCGAACACGCCGTCGGCCGCCGAGGTCGACGAGGACAGCGGCTCTCCGGTCAGCTCGCCGCGCTGGTCCAGCCACACCGGTACGCGGGTGCCCGCCGGGCTGCCCGGGTCGGCGAGGACGTTGCCGGTGTGGCGGGTGCCGCGCGTGTCGAACCAGGCCGCCGGGACCGTCGTCTGGGCGGCCGGGGCGCCGGCGCCGTCGGTGCTGTAGGACTGGCTGGACGCCGCGGCGAGCGAGACGGCCGTGGCCGGGTGGCGGGTCGTGCGCTCCTGCGACGCGCGAGCCGTCTGCGCCGCGTACGTCTCGGAGCCGAACGCCGCCGCGAACGGGATCGCGAGCAACGCACCGGCGACGGCGAGGAGCAGCAGCAGGGCCTCGACGCGGTCGCCCGCCCGGGCCACGGGGTTGCGGCCCGGCAGCAACCGGCGCCGGAACCGGGCGATCCGTCCGCTGGGCCCGCGCATCCGCGACTCACTCCTCCCGGGAAGGTGTCTTCTCGGTAACAGTGTGCGCGCCGGAGCTCGGCTTTCTCTCGTGAATGGGATGCGGCCCACCTGTGAACCCGTGCACAACCACCCGGTCGCGCCGGCCGGTCACAGCCAGTCGTCGGGGCGGGGCCAGGGCATCAGGGCCGCGAGCGCGTCCCGGGCCGGTTCGGTGACGGCGTACCGGCCGCGGTGGAACAGCAGCGGGCGGGCCTCCGAAGGCGCGCCGAGGGCGGTGACGCGGCCGATGACCACGTAGTGGTCGCCGGCCTCGTGCACGGCTTCCAAGGCGCAGTCGATCCAGGTCAGGGCACCCTCGAGCAGGGGTGCGCCCGACGGCGCCGGTGTCCAGCCGAACCGGGCGAACTTGTCCTCGCCGCGGGCGCCGAACACCGCGCTGACCTCCTGCTGGTCCTCGGCCAGCACGTTGACCGCGAACCGGCCCGCCGCGGCCAGCACCGGCCACGTCCGTGACGTCCGGGCCGGGCAGAACAGCACCAGCGGCGGGTCGAGCGACAGCGCGGCGAACGACTGGCAGGCGAACCCGGCGAGCGTGTCGCCGTCGCGGCCCGTGACCACCGTGACGCCCGTGCAGAAGTGCCCGAGCACGCTGCGGAACTCGGTCTGGTCGACCGCCACGGAGGTCATGCGCCCGGCGGCCGCGCGCCGACCGAGAAGTCGTGGCCCCACAGCGAAACCGCCGTGCTCTCGCGGGCGATCCAGTTGTCGTCGTCGACCTGACGGCCTTCGCAGCCGAACTCGACGTCGAAGCCGCCCGGGGTCTTCATGTAGAACGACAGCATCAGGTCGTTGACGTGCCGGCCGAGCGTGGCCGACATCGGCACCTTCCGCCGGATCGCGCGGTCGAGGCACAGGCCGACGTCGTCGGTGTTCTCCACCTCGACCATCAGGTGCACGATCCCGCTCGGCGTCGGCATCGGCAGGAACGCGAGGCTGTGGTGGCGTGGGTTGCAGCCGAAGAACCGCAGCCACGCGGGCGGCCCGTCGGCGGGCCGGCCGACCAGTTGCGGCGGCAGGCGCATCGAGTCGCGCAGCCGGAAGCCGAGGACGTCCCGGTAGAACCGCAGCGACGCCTCGTCGTCCTTTGTAGACAAAACGACGTGGCCAAGGCCCTGCTCACCGGTGACGAACTTGTGGCCGTACGGGCTGACCACGCGCCGGTGCTGCAGCGCGACGCCGTGGAACACCTCCTGGGTGTTGCCGGACGGGTCGTCGAAGCTGATCAGCTCGTCGACGCGGCGGTCGGCCAGCTCATCGGGCGTGCCCTCCTTGTAGGGCACCGACGCACCGTCCAACCGGGACCGCAGCTCGGCCAGCTCGCCCGCGTGAGCGACCTCCCAGCCGGTGACGGCCAGCCGGTCCGCGTCGCCCGGTGAAATGACCAGCCGCGCGGGGAAGTCGTCCATGCGCAGGTAGAGCGCGTCGGGGTGGGTGCCGCTGCCTTCCACCATGCCGAGCACCTTGAGGCCGTACTCGCGCCAGGCCGCCATGTCGGTGGCTTCGATGCGGAGGTAGCCCAGTGACCGGATGCCCATCAGGAACTCCCGAGGAAGTCGAGGGCCAGCCGGTTGAACTCGTCGAACTTCTCCAGCTGGGCCCAGTGCCCGCAGCCGCCGAACACGTGCAGCTGCGCGCGCGGAATCGTCTTCAGTGCCAGCAAGGCGCCGTCGAGGGGGTTCACGCGGTCCTCGCGGCCCCAGATCAAGAGTACGCGCTGGCGGAGGCGGTGGGCTTCGCGCCAGAGCAGGCCTTCTTCGTAGGTGTCCGGCTGCGCGAACGACATGCCCATGGCGCGCATCGCGGCCAGGGACTCCGGGGTGTTCGCGGCGGCGAACCGCTCGTCGATCAGCTCGTCGGTGACCAGCGCCTGGTCGTGGACCATGATGCGCAGGAAGGCTTCCATCCGTTCGCGCGACGGCTTGGCCGCGAACCGCCCGAGGTTCTTGACGCCTTCGGTCGGGTCGGGCGCGAACAGGTTGACGCTCAGCCCGCCCGGCCCCATCAGGACCAGCCGCCCGGCCCGCTTCCCGTGGTTCAGCGCGAACCGCACCGCCGCGCCTCCGCCGAGGGAGTTGCCGACGAAGTGCGCGCGCTCGATGCCGAGCGCGTCCATCAGGCCGGCGACGGCGTCCGCGCTGTGCCGGAAGTACTGCGGGTGCTCGGCAGGCTTGTCCGACCGCCCGAAGCCGGGCTGGTCGACGGCGATCGTCCGGTAGTGCTTGGCGAATTCCGGCAGGTTGCGCCCGAAGTTGCTCCACGCCGACGCGCCGGGCCCGCCGCCGTGCAGCAGGATCACGGTCTCGGCGTGCTCGGCGCCGGCCTCGTGGTAGTGCAGCTTCAGCGAGCCGGCCTGGACGTACTTGCCTTCAGGAGCGGCCATCAGTACATCGCGTTCTCGACGGGGAGCCCGAAGGCACCGGTGCCGAACATGACGTACGCGCGCTCGGCGTCGTTGGCCGCGTGAACGCGGCCCGCGTGCGCGTCGCGCCAGAAGCGCTGGATCGGCGTCCCGCGCTGGATCGCGCGGCCGCCGGAGTTCTCGAAGAGCCGGTCGATCGCGGTGATCGCGCGTTCGGTGCCGCGCACCTGGTCGCGCCGGACACGCAGCCGCAGGTCCGAAGGCAGCCGCTCCTCGCGCTTGGCGAGTTCGTACAGCTCCTCGATGTTGCGGGTCAGCTGCAGCCAGGCGGCGTCGATCTCACTGGCCGCCTCGGCGATCCGCACCTTGGTGAACGGGTCCTCTTTGGACTGCTCACCGGCGTACGCGGCCCGCACGCGCTTGCGCTGGTGCTCGACGTGCGCGTCGTAGGCCCCTTGGGCCATGCCGATGATCGGCGCGGTGATCGTGGTCGGGTGCACCGAACCGTACGGGAGGCGGTACAGCGGCCCGGGGTTGACGGCCTGGCCCGGCACCCGGCACTTCGACGTCGCGATGAAGCTCAGCGCCCGGTGCTGCGGCACGAAGACGTCCTCGACGACGATGTCGTTCGAACCGGTGCCGCGCAGGCCGATCGTGTCCCAGACGTCCACAATGGAGTAGTCGGCGATCGGCAGCAGGTAGGTGCAGAAGTCGACCGGCTTGCCGCCGGAGAACGCGGGTCCCCCGAGCAGCACCCACGTGCAGTGGTCGCAGCCGGAGGAGAAGCTCCACCGGCCCGACAGCCGGTAGCCGCCCTCGACGACCTCGGCCTTGCCCATCGGCGCGTACGACGAGGAGATCCGCACGTCCTGGTCCTCGCCCCAGACCTCCTGCTGCGCCTGCGCGTCGAACAGGGCCACGTGCCACGGGTGGACGCCGAGGATGGAGGCGACCCAGCCGGTGGACCCGCACGCGCTCGCGATCAGCTTGACCGCGGTGTAGAAGCTCACCGGGTCGGTTTCGAAGCCCCCGTGGAGCTTCGGCTGCAGCAGCTTGAAGAACCCGGTCTCCTGCAGGGCCTTGACGGACTCCTCGGGGACGCGCCGCGCGTCCTCGGTGTCCTGGGCCCGTTCCCGCAGGACCGGCAGGAGGTCCCGGACCCCGGCGATCACCTGCTCGCTCATGCGCAGTCCTCTCTCTGGTTCACTCCCCAGAGACTAGAACACGTTCTCGTTTTTGTCGAGAACACCCTGCGCCAGGGCACTGTTGATCCCCGCTCTACGGCCGGAAAACACGCAGTCGGCCAGGGACAGACCGCTCACGTAGGACCTGGAACAGATTCCCACGGCGGTGCGCCCGGCGGCGTACAACCCCGGGATCGGCTCCCCCGCCGTGCTCCGCACCGCGCCGGTGTCCTCGTCGACGACCAGCCCGCCGAGGGTGAGCATCGGCGTCGGGTACCCGAGGTTCGGCCGCACCGAGATGTCGATGAGCGAGTACGGCGGGTTGTCCAGGCGCCGCACGAACTCGGTGGGCTTGCCCACCGGATCCCGGTCGCCGTGGTAGGCCTCGACGCTCGCGCGCAGCCCCTGCGGGTCGACGCCGGCCTTGCGCGCCACCTCTTCGACCGTCTCCCCCACGACCCGGCCGCGGCGCAGCAGGTACCGCAGCTGAAGCCACTGGAACCACTGGCTCTGCTTGCGGCCGTCCCGGCGCGCCTCGGCCACGATCGGCGCGTCGACGAGCAGCCAGCCCTTGCCCCCGTGGTCCTCGATGAGCTTTTCCCCGACCGCGGCGCCGTAGCGGGACTCGTCGATGACCCGCCGGCCCGCGGCGTCGACGATGATCCCGCCGAGGAACGCACTCGGCGGGGTGACGAACCGCCACGCGGAGATCCGGCCCAGCTCGCCGGTCGTCCCGCCGGCCTCGACGCCCATCCGGATGCCCGAGCCGTTGTCGGCGGACGTGCCGAGGGCCAGCCCACCGCGGTACTTCGGGGCGTGCTCCCGCACCATCTCGCGGTCGGCGATGAAGCCGCCGGCGGCGAGCACGACCCCGCGCCGCGCGGAAATCCGCAGCTCACGGCCGTGTGCCCGCTCGAACCGCTCGACTCGCCGGTGCAGCGACTTGCGCAGCGACGGCACGTAGATCCCGGGTTTCGCCGCGTACTGCGCGAAGCGCTGGTGCCGCGCCCGCACCGACGCCGGAGCATCGCTCAGGGTGTCGACGACGAGCCCGGTGACGCGGCCGGCCTCGTCGCGGAGCAGGGTCCGGGCGGTCGTCTGCGTCAGCACCCGGATGCCACGGGCGCGCACGGCCGCCTTGAGCCGCGCCATCAGCATCTTCCCCGAGGTCCCGGGCCCTTTGACGCGGTGACCGCGCGGGGCCGGCTTCGCCGCGTCGCGGAACCCGCCGGCCGCCTCGCTGCCGGAGTAGTAGAGGTAGTGCTGGTCGCTCGGGTACGACGTCTTGTACGGGCAGAGGCTGCCTTCGAACGGCACGCCGTTGCCCTCCAGCCAGGTGATCATCTCGCGGCTGCCCTCGCAGAACCGCCGCAGGGTGCGCTCCGAGACGACGTCCCCGGTTTCCAGCCGCAGGTAGGCGTACATCGCGTCGACGGAGTCGTCGACGCCCGCGTCGAGCTGCTGACCGGTCCCCCCGCCGGCGTAGACGACGCCACCGCTGACCGCGCTGGCCCCTCCGCCGGCGAAGCGCTCGACGATGATGACGTCGGCGCCCGCGTCGGCCGCTTCAAGGGCGGCACAGGCGCCGGCCGCCCCGAACCCCACGATGACCACGTCCGCGACGAGTGCGTCCATGGTGGCTACCCTAGAACTGAAACACGTTCTCGTCTATCGTGACCGAAAGCGGCTCCCAACTGGATACTCGTTATCTGGAACACGTTGCAGGAGAGGTGGCATGACGGAGCAGTTCGACGTCGTCGTGGTCGGCAGTGGTGCCGCCGGGATGACCGCCGCGCTGGCCGCGGCCCACCACGGCTTGAGCGTCGTCGTCCTGGAGAAGGCGGCCTGTTTCGGCGGCTCGACCGCGCGCTCCGGCGGCGGGGTCTGGATTCCCGGCAACCACGCCCTGCGCGCCGCCGGGATCGACGAACCACCCGAACGGGCACGCGAGTACCTGGCCTCGATCGTCGGCGACGTGGTCCCGGCCGTCCGGCGCGACACGTTCCTCGCGCACGGCCCCGAAGTGCTGCGGTTCGTCTGCGACCACACACCGCTCGAGTTCCGGTGGGTCCGCGACTACAGCGACTACCACCCCGAGGCCCCCGGCGGGCGCCCCGGCGGCCGATCGGTCGAGCCGGTCGCGCTCGACGGCAAGCTGCTCGGCGCCGAGCTGGCCCACCTGGAACCGCCGTACAGCGCTCCCCCGCTCGGCGTCCCGATCACCCAGGCCGACTACCGCTGGCTGAGCCTGCTGGCGAGGCACCCGCGCGGGGCCGTCCGGATGCTGTCCCTTGGCCGGCAGTGGCTCGTCGGCAAGCTCCGCGGGCAGCACCTGCTGAGCATGGGGCAAGCGCTTGCGGCGGGCCTGCGGGCGGGCCTGGCGAAGGCCGGGGTCGAGGTCCGGCTGAACACGCCCCTGGTCGACCTGCAGGTCGACGGCGACCGCGTCACCGGCGTCGTCACCGCGCAAGGCGTCATCGAAGCCCGGCGCGGGGTGATCCTCGCCAGCGGCGGCTTCGAGCGGAACCTCGAGATGCGCGAGAAGTACCAGCGGGCGCCGATCGGCGTCGACTGGACCGTCGGCGCGGAGGCCAACACCGGCGACGGCATCACCGCCGGCCTCAAGCTGGGCGCCGCACTCGACCTGATGGACGACGCCTGGTGGGGACCGTCGCTGCCGCTCACCGGCGGCCCGTGGTTCGCGCTGGCCGAACGGTCGCGGCCGCGCAGCATCATGGTCGACGCCCGCGGTGAGCGGTTCGTCAACGAATCGGCGCCGTACGTCGAGGCCGTGCACGCGATGTACGGCGAAGGAGACGGGCCGGGCGAGCACATCCCGACCTGGCTCGTGTTCGACCAGCGCTACAAGGACCGGTACATGTTCACCGGCATCGGGCCGCGCCAGCCGCTGCCCGGGCGCTGGTTCAAGGCCGGGATCGCGGCGAAGTCGTCGACGCTGGCCGGGCTGGCGGCGAAGATCGACGTCCCGGCCCAGTCACTGGAAGCGACGGTCGAGCGCTTCAACGGCTTCGCGCGCCGAGGCGTCGACGAGGACTTCCACCGCGGGGTCAGCAAGTACGACCACTACTACGGCGACCCGCGCAACAAACCCCACCCCAGCCTCGGCCCGCTCGACAAGGCACCGTTCTACGCGGTCAAGATCGTGCCGGGCGACCTGGGCACCAAGGGCGGGCTGCGCACCGACGAACACGCGCAGGTGCTGCGCGAGGACGGCTCGGCCGTGCCGGGGCTGTTCGCCGCCGGCAACGCCAGTGCGGCCGTGATGGGCCGGACCTACGCCGGGCCAGGCGCGACCATCGGTCCCGCCATGGTGTTCGGCTACCTTGCGGCGACGCGGCTGGCGAACGAAGATCAGGGGACCACGGGAGGGCAGCGATGACGCAGGATTCGGTACGCACCATCTACGCCGGTGAGCCGCCGACCCGGTTCGCCCGCGGCTGGCACTGCCTCGGCCTGGCGGAGAACTTCCGCGACGGGAAGCCGCACGCGATCACGGCGTTCGGCACGAAGCTCGTGGTGTGGGCGGATTCGGCCGGCGAGCTGCACGTGCTCGACGGCTACTGCCGGCACATGGGCGGCGACCTCACCCAGGGCAGCGTCAAGGGCGACGAGGTGGCCTGCCCGTTCCACGACTGGCGCTGGAACGGCAAGGGCAAGTGCGTCTCGATCCCCTACGCCAAGCGGGTTCCGCTGCGCGCGCGGACGCGCTCGTGGACGTCGGAGGTGCGGAACGGGCAGCTGCTCGTCTGGCACGACCCGGAGGGCAACCCGCCGGCCGACGAGCTGGCGATCCCCCGGATCGAGGCCGCCGACAGCGCCGAGTGGAGCAACTGGACCTGGGACGAGATCGTCATCGAGGGCTCCAACTGCCGCGAGATCATCGACAACGTCGTGGACATGGCGCACTTCTTCTACATCCACTACGCCTACCCGACGTACTTCAAGAACGTCTTCGAAGGCCACATCGCCACGCAGTACCTCAACACCAAGGGCCGCCCGGACATGGGCATGGCGTCGAACTACGGCGGCGAGGAGAACCTGCTGCGGTCGGAGGCGTCGTACTTCGGGCCGTCGTACATGATCAACAAGCTGGTGAACTCGTTCCAGGGCTACGAGATCGAGAGCGTGCTCATCAACTGCCACTACCCCGTCACGCCGACGTCGTTCGTGCTGCAGTACGGGATGAAGGTGCGGAAGCCGCCGGGGATCTCGGACGAGCACGCCGACAAGATCGCCGCGAAGCTGGCCCGCGGGATCGGCGCCGGGTTCCTGCAGGACGTCGAGATCTGGAAGCACAAGACGCAGATCGACAACCCGCTGCTGTGCGAAGAGGACGGTCCGGTCTACCAGCTCCGCCGGTGGTACCAGCAGTTCTACGTCGACGCGGCCGAGGTCACCGAGGACATGACGCAACGGTTCGAGTTCGAAGTGGACACGACGAAGGCGAACGAGGCGTGGGCGGCGGAGGTGGCCGAGAACCTGGCGCGGCAGAAGACCGAGGCGGAAGTGTGACGACCGCCGAGCAGACCGAGTTCCTGTCGGGCGGGCTGCGGCCGCACGAGTGCCGCAGCTGCGGGACGTGCGTGCTGGTGAAGAAGAACAGCATCCAGCACACGAGCATCCAGTGGACGACCCGGCCCGCCGACACCTGCCCGGTGTTCGCGGACGCGGACGGCCCGTCGGCGTTGCTCGACACGTGCCCGAAGCTGGCCGACAGCATCTCCGACGCGGTGCGTGAAGGCACGCTGGCGGTGGCCGATGGCTGAGCGGGTCTACACGCTGACCGTCGCCGACGTCGTCGTCGAAACGCCGGACGCGCGGTCGGTGGTCTTCGAGATCCCACCCGAGCACGCGCCGGCTTTCGAGTACACGGCCGGGCAGTTCCTGACGTTGAAGATCCCCAGCGACCGGACCGGTTCGGTGGCGCGGTGCTATTCGCTGTCGAGCGCGCCGCACGAGAACCGCGTGCAGGTGACGGTCAAGCGGACCGACGGCGGGTACGGCTCGAGCTGGGTCTGCGCGTCCTTGAAGCCGGGGATGCAGGTCGACGTCCTGGCGCCGGCGGGGGTGTTCTGCCCGGCCTCGGTGGACGAGGACTTCCTGCTCTTCGCCGGCGGCAGCGGCATCACGCCCGTGATGGCGATCCTCAAGACGGTGCTGGAGACCGGGTCCGGCCGGGTCGTGCTGGTCTACGCGAACCGCGACGAGAATTCGGTGATCTTCGCGGGCGAGCTGGCCTCGCTGGCGAAGCGGTACGGCGACCGGCTGGTCGTCGTGCACTGGCTGGAGAGCGTGCAGGGGCTGCCGGACGTCTCGCAGCTGCGCGGGCTGGCGTCGGCGTACACCTCGCACGAGGCTTTCCTGTGCGGCCCGGCACCGTTCATGGCCGCCGTGCGGGAGGCGCTCGGGCAGCTCGGGGTGCCGCGGGACCGGGTGCACGTCGAGAAGTTCACGTCGCTGACCGGGAACCCGTTCGAGGACGTCGTCGCCGAGGAGGAGCCTGCTTCGGACGAGGCACCGGCGTCGCTGACGGTGTCGCTGGACGGTTCGACGCGGACGATGTCCTGGCCGCGGCAGCGCAAGCTCCTCGACCGGCTGCTGGACGAGGGCATGGACGCGCCGTACTCCTGCCGCGAGGGACAATGCAGCGCGTGCGCTTGCCGGGTCGTGTCGGGCGAGGTGAAGATGCTGCACAACGAGGTGCTGGACGCCGAGGACATGGCGGACGGCATCGTGCTGGCCTGCCAGTCGCTGCCGGTCACCGACGACGTCTCGATCAGCTACGAATAGGAGCCCGCAGTGCCCATCGATCCCGCGGTCGCCATCGGGGCCGAGATCGGCGAGGTGAGTTTCGCCTGGACGTCGTCGGACGTGCTGCTGTACCACCTGGCGCTCGGCGCGGGCCCGGACGAGCTGCGGTACACCTACGAGCAGGACCTGGTGGTGCTGCCGACGTTCGCGACGGTCGCGGCCAACCTGCGCGTGTTCGACCCGCCGGCGGTGTCGTTCCCCGGGGTGGAGATCGACCTGGCGAAGGTGCTGCACGGCAAGCAGGAGATCACCCTGCACCAGCCGATCCCGGCGTCGGGCAAGGCGGTGGCGCGGTCGCGGATCGCGGACGTGTACGACAAGGGCAAGGCCGCGGTGGTGATCCAGGAGGTTTCGGTCACGTCGTCCTCGGGTGATCCACTGTGGACGGCGCGGTCGAGCATCTTCGCGCGTGGCGAGGGCGGTTTCGGCGGCTCGCGCGGGCCTTCGGACCGGATCGAGTGGCCTTCGCGGGCGCCGGACTTCGTGTTCGAGACGCCGACGTTGCCGCAGCAGGCGCTGCTGTACCGGCTGTGCGGTGACCGGAACCCGCTGCACGCGGACCCGGCGTTCGCCCGGGCGGCGGGGTTCGACCGGCCGATCCTGCACGGGCTGTGCACGTACGGGATCGTGGCGCGGGTGCTGGTGAACGAGTTCCTCGACGGCGACCCGGCGCGGGTGGCGTCGTTCGCGACGAAGTTCGCCGGGGTGGTGTTCCCGGGTGAGACGCTGCGGATCCGGGTGTGGCGCTCGGACGACCGGCTGCTGGTGACGACGTCGGCTCCCGCGCGGGACGACGCGCCGGTGCTGGCGGACACGGTGCTCGTGTCCACTTCCTGAGCTGTTCAGCCGCGCCCGCTACCGTGGTGGGGAGACCTCGGGAGGACGAATGCCGGAATACTTCGTGGTGCGGGGAACGGTCGAATCGGGCGACAAGCGCGGCCGCGAGCTGGGCTTTCCCACGGCCAACATCGCCCTGCGCGACCAGGACGGCTCCCTGGGCGACGGCGTGTGGGCGGGCTGGATCGGCCGCGCGGACGGCACCCGGCTGCCGGCGGCGGTCTCGGTCGGCCGCCGCCCGACGTACTACGGCGCGGACGGCTACCGCCTGCTGGAGGCCCACGTCCTGGACTTCACCGGCGACCTCTACGGCGAGACACTCGTGGTCTGGCTCGGCTCGCACCTGCGGCAGCAGGAGAAGTACGCCTCGGCGGAGGACCTGATCACGGCGCTGAAGAAGGACATCGCGGCGGCGGCCCAATGGACGGCCGAGCACCCGGCGGCCGCACTCCCGGAGGCCGGCGAGAGCCCGCTGGGCGAGGTCCGGCGGGTCGTGGGCTGAGGTCCGCCGCGCGAGCCGAGGCCCGACGGCTCGAGGACCGAGGCCCGCCACGCGAGCCGAGGCCCGACGGCTCGAGGACCGAGGCCCGCCACGCGAGCCGAGATCCGGCGGCTCGAGGACCGAGGCCCGCCACGCGAGCCGAGATCCGGCGGCTCGAGGACCGAGGCCCGCCACGCGAGCCGAGATCCGGCGGCTCGAGGACCGAGGCCCGCCACGCGAGCCGAGATCCGGCGGCTCGAGGACCGAGGCCCGCCACGCGAGCCGAGATCCGGCGGCTCGAGGACCGAGGCCCGCCACGCGAGCCGAGATCCGGCGGCTCGAGGACCGAGGCCCGCCACGCGAGCCCAGGTCCGGCGCGCGAGCCCAGGTCCGGCGCGCGAGCCCAGGTCCGGCGCGCGAGCCCAGGTCCGCCATGCGAGCCGAGATCCGCCGCGCACCGAGCCGACGTCCGCCCCCCAGCGGATTGAGGTCCGCCGCAGCCCGGACCGGCCGTTCGCCGGCCGGCGAGCCGTTCCGCCCCCTCGCATCGCCCGGAATTGTCGGTGCCTTCCGGTAACGTGAAATCCGGGGGACCCCCGGGCCGGGGACCTCTCCGGGCCGCGCTCACAAAGCCGAGGCCAGCAGCAGGTAGCCCATCCCGGCGCCCATCGCCGCCCGGCACACCGCGCGCGACGCGTGGCCGGATTCCGGCCTCACCACCGGCGAGCCCCGGACCACCCGCACCCCCGACCACGCCGCGTCGGCCACGAAGTACCCGGCCGCCACCACCGCGATCAGCGGCAACGCCAGCCGGGTGTCCATGGTGGACATCGTCAGCCACGGGCCGTGGTCCGTCCCGCCGTGCGGCATCGCCGTCACCATGTAGAGCATCGCCGCCGCCGACAGCGCGTGGTGGGCGCAGGTCCGGGTCCGCCACCAGGCCACCGCGAACCAGCCCGTCGTCAGCGCCAGGACCGCCTGCCAGCCCGCCGCCGGGATCGGGCCGCCGACCGGGGAGACCATCGCCACCATCGCGACCACCAGCAGCAGCTCCGCCAGGTCGCCGTGGCGCACGCCGTGGCCCAGCCGCGCGTAGTCGAGGCGGACCAGCCTCAGCACGCACGGCAGCACCAGCGCCGCGAACACCGCCGTGAGCGCCCAGTCGACCACCATCGCCAGTCGGCCTCACTCTCCGTCGTGGGTGGTGTCTCCACCGTGACACCCACGCCGGCCGGGCACCAGACGTCATTGAGGTGAGACTTGGTCACCCGTCAGGATGAGTCCGCTGGTGGGCACGCCCGTCCCCGCCGTGACCAGCACCCGGGCCGCGCCCGCGACCTGGTTGGCCGCCGTGCCGCGGAGCTGGCGGACGCCCTCCGCGATGCCGTTCATGCCGTGGATGTACGCCTCGCCGAGCTGGCCGCCGTGCGGGTTGAACGGCAACGCGCCGTCGAGCTCCAGCGCGCCGTCGGCGATGAAGTCCTTCGCCTCGCCCCGGCCGCAGAACCCCAGTTCCTCCAGCTGCATCAGCACGTACGGCGTGAAGTGGTCGTACAGCACCGCGACGTCCACATCGGACGGTCCCAGCCCCGACTGGTCCCACAGCTGCCGGCCCACGACGCCCATTTCCGGCAGCGCGGCCAGGTCGTCGCGGTAGTAGCTGGTCATCACGTACTGGTCCGGCCCGCTGCCCTGCGCCGCCGCGGCGATCACCGCCGGCGGCCGCGCGAGATCACGGGCCCGCTCCACGCTGGTGACGACGAGCGCGACCCCGCCGTCGCTCTCCTGGCAGCAGTCGAGCAGGTGCAGCGGCTCGGCCACCCAGCGCGACGCCTGGTGCTCCTCCAGGGTGATGGGCCGGCCGTGGAACCACGCGTTCGGGTTGGTCGCCGCGTGCTTGCGGTCGACGACCGCGACGCGCCCGAAGTCCTCGCTCGTCGCGCCGTAGTCGTGCAGATAGCGCCGCGCGACCATGGCCACCGTCGCCGCCGGGGTCGCGATGCCCATCGGGTAGTGGAACGCGTTGTCCACCCCGGAGGAGTTGACCTGGCCGGCCGCCGCGGAGGAAACCTGGCCGAAGCGGTGCCCGGACCGCTCGTTGAACGCCCGGTACGCGACGACGACGTCCGCGACGCCGGTCGCCACCGCCATCGCGGCCTGCTGCACGGTCGCCGCCGCGGCGCCACCGCCGTAGTGGATCCGGCTGAAGAACTTCAGTTCGGGGATGCCCAGCTCGCGCGCCACCGCGATTTCGGCGTTGCCGTCCATGGTGAACGACACCAGGCCGTCCACATCGGACGGCTTCAGTCCCGCGTCGGCCAGCGCGTGGGAGATGCATTCGGCCGCCAGCCGCAGCTCGCTGCGCCCCGAGTCCTTGGAGAACTCCGTGGCGCCGATGCCGGCGATGGCCGCCTTCCCGGAGAGCGTCACGGCAGCGTCACCTCCACGGTGCCGGCGACGTGTTCGCCGAGACTGTCCACACCGGACACCGAAACCACGACGTCGTTGCCCTCGCGGGAAACCACCCGGCCGGTGAACGTCAGCGTGTCGTAGGCGTAGCAGGGCACGCCGAGCCGGATCTTGATCGACCGGATCAGCGCCTGGGGGCCGGCCCACTCCGAGACGAACCGCTGGACCAGCCCGGTGTCGGTGAGGATGTTGAGGAAGATGTCCTTCGAGCCGCGGGCCACGGCCGAGTCGCGGTCGTGGTGGACGTCCTGGAAGTCGCGGGTGGCCAGCGCCGTGCTGACGACGAACGTCGGCGTCGCTTCGATCGTCAGCGGCGGCAGCTCGGTCCCTTCGGCGACGGTCATCGGGCCACCTTCCACGCGGGCAGGGTCAGGTCGTCGTCGACCCGGACGAACGCCGCGATGACCGGCAGTCCGATGTGGACCTCCTCCGGAGTGGCGTCCAGGAGCTCGGCCATCACGCGGACCCCTTCTTCCAGTTCCACCAGGGCCACGACGAACGGGAGTTCCTTGCCCGGCACCGGCGGGTGGTGGTGCACGACGAAGGAGTACAGGGTCCCCCGCCCACTGGCGACGACGTAGTCGGGCTTGGTGTCCAGCGAGCCGTCGGGCGGCATCGGCCCCGGCGGGTGCCGCAGCGTTTCGCCCCAGCGCTGGATCCGCAGCTCACCCTCGCGCAGGCCGTCCCAGAAGAACTCCGTGTCCCGGCTGATCACCGGCCGGAGCACCGGCGCCGGCGGCGGCTTCGGGGCGGGCGGGCGGAACTTGAGCACCCGGAACATCATCTCCGCCACCGCTTCGGCGCCGACGTACCAGGTCATCCGCGTGGTGACGAACCAGCCCTCGCCCAGTGCGGTCTTCTTCGGGCCGACGACGTTCTCCAGCCGCGTCCGCGCCTCGACCTGTTCGCCGGGCCGCAGGTAGCGGTGGTAGGTCTGCTCGGAGTTCGTCGCCACGACCGATGTGAACCCCGCCTCGTCGAGCAGCTCCATCATCAACCCCAGGGGGTCGTCGGCGCCGCGCGGGACGTTCAGGCCGCCCATCGTCCAGACCTGCGCCATCGCGGGCGGCGCGACCAGTCCCTTGTGGACGCTCGTGGCGGCGTACTCCGGGTCCGTGTAGACCGGGTTGCGGTCGCCGATCGCCTCGACCCAGTTGTTGACCATGGCCTGGTTGACCGGGTCGCGCGCCAGGCGCGGCGCGCATTCCCCGCGCGCGGCGATCTCCGCGGCCGCTTCTTCGATGTTCATCGTGGCACCCTCGGCAGGCCCAGGCCGATCGAGGCGATCAGCTCCCGTTGGATTTCGCTGACGCCCCCGCCGAAGGTCAGCACGATGTTGCGCTTGGCGGTGAGGTCGAGCCAGTCCGCCAGTTCGGCGGTGTCCGGATCGGCCAGGTCGCCGTGGCGCGCGACGACTTCCTCGAGGTTCCGGCCGATCCGCTGGATGGCCTCCGAGCTGAACACCTTGGTCGCCGACGCGTCGGCCACGCCGACCGGCGCACTCGCCGAGGACACCGCGACCTGCCAGTTCAGCAGCTCGTTCACCCGCGTCACGGCCAGCGCCTCGGCGAGCACGGCCCGCACGTCGGCGAGGTCCAGCAGGCCGTGCGCGCTCGCCCACGCGTGCACGCGGTCGTAGAGGCCGCCGATCCGCCCGGCCGGCCCGAGCATGACGCGCTCGTGGTTGAGCTGCGTCGTGATCAGCCGCCAGCCCGCGTTTTCCTGCCCCACCAAGCGGTTCGCCGGCACGCGGACGTCCGAGTAGTACGTCGCGTTGACGTGGTGGGCGCCGTCGCAGGTGATGATCGGCGTCCACGAGTAGCCGGGATCGGTCGTGTCGACGATGAGGATCGAGATGCCCTTGTGCTTCGGCGCGTCCGGCGCGGTCCGCACGGCGAGCCAGACGTAGTCGGCGTCGTGCCCGCCGGTGGTGAAGATCTTCTGGCCGTTGACGACGTATTCGTCACCGTCGCGCACTGCCGTCGTCCGCAGCGACGCGAGGTCGGTGCCCGCTTCCGGTTCGCTGTACCCGATCGCGAAGTGGATCTCCCCCGCCAGGATCTTCGGCAGGAAGAAGGACTTCTGCTCGTCCGTGCCGAACTCCTGCAGCGTCGGCCCGACGGTCTGGAGCGTGACCGAGGGCAGCTGGACGTCGGCGCGCGCGGCCTCGTCGACGAACAGGTGCTGTTCGATCCCGCCGAAGCCCTGGCCGCCGTATTCGACCGGCCAGCCGACGCCGAGCCGGCCGTCGCGGCCCATCCGGCGGACGATCTCGCGGAACACCGGCCCGTGCCGCTCGCGCCGCATCGCCCGGCGTTCGTCGGGGCTGATCAAGCCGGCGAAGTATTCGCGCAGTTCGGCGCGCAGCTGTCGTTGTGCCGTGGTCAGTTCGACGTGCATCCCGCTCACCCCGCCACTCGTTCGCCGAGCCGGCCGAGCCGGTGCGCGGCCCCGCCGAGTGTCCGGCCGAGATCCTTGACCGCCGACGAATACCGGTGCAGCGGATAGGTTTCGTCGACGCCGACCCCGCCGTGCAGGTGGTGGCAGGTCGCCAGCGCTTCCGGTGCCCGCGAGGCGAACCAGTAGGCGGCGACGTCCAGTTCGGCGTCGGCGTCGAGTCCCGAAGCCAGCCGCCACACCGCGGACGTCACGGCGAGGTGCACGGTCCGCGCGGCCACGTAGACGTCGGCGATCTGGCCCGCCACGGCCTGGAAGGCGGACAGGGGCCGGCCGAACTGGGTCCGCTCGCCGACGTGCTTGACGGTCAGCGCCAGCGCGCCGGCCAGGAGGCCGTCGCCGAGGGCCAGGGCGCCGGCCAGCGCCAGCCGGTGCAGCGCCGCCACGGCGCCGCGGTCGAACAGGAGGTCCGTTTCCTCGACGGCGACGTCGTCGAGCCGGACGGTGTACTCCGGTGTCCCGGACGAAGTGGGCGTCGGGACGAGCGTGACGCCGTCAGTGTGCGGGTCGACGAGGTAGACGGCGCTGCCGTGCGCGGTGGTCACCGGGGTGAGGATCCGGGTGGCCTCGGCGGCGTACGGGACCGCGGTCTTCACGCCGCTGACCAGCCACTTCCCGTCTCCGGCCCGCGCGGTCGCGGCGGGCTCGGCGACCAGCGGAGCGGACGGCTCGTTCAGCGCCGCGGTGAGCAGTGCCTCCCCGGCCGCGACCGGCGGCAGGAATTCCGCGCGCTGGGCCGGGGTGCCGAGCGACTCGATCGGCAGGACGCCCAGGGCGAGCGCGGCGTACGCGGGCACCGGCGCGGCGGCCCGGCCGACCTCGGTCAGGACCTGGGCGACCTCGGCGACGCCCAAGCCGTCGCCGTCCAGCTCCGGGGGCAGCGCCAGGGCGAGCAGGCCCGCCGAGGCGAGCGCGCGCCACGAGCCGTCCTCCACCGCCGGCTTCGGAGGGCGACCTCCCGGGTCTCGGAAATCACCGAGCACTTTCGCGGCGAGGGCGGCGATCTCGGTCTGCGTATCGTCAAGGGCGAAGTCCACGCCTGTCCTCCGGATCGGGCGCAATATTGAAACCTGTTCTAGTCTTAACCGGAAAGGGCGGGCACGGCAACCCCCGGGGGTGGCGGAATGGCGCGGACACGGCGGCGGATCACCGTGCCGCCGACCGCGGGCGTGCCCGAGCCGGTCCCCGTGGAGCTGCCCGGCCGCGGGCACACGGTGGTCACCGACGTCGGGCCACGGGACGCGCCCGCGCTCTTCCTGCTGCATTCGGTGGCCTGCACCGGCCTGCTGACCTGGTATCCGGCGCTCACGCAGCTGGCGCGGCAGCACCGCGTCGTCGTGTTCGACCAGCGGTGGCACGGCCGGGGCATCCGCTCGCGGGAGTTCCGGCTCGCCGACTGCGCGGAGGACGTCACCGCCGTCGCGGACGCGCTCGGCGTCGGCCGGTTCGCCCTCGCGGGGTATTCGATGGGCGGGTTGGTGGCGCAACTGGTGGCCCGCGCCGAACCAGAACGTGTTACCGGTCTGGTGCTGTGCTCGACCGCGGGCCACTTCGGCCGCGGGCTGCGGCAGCGCGTGGCCCTCGACGTCTTCGGCCGGACCCTGCGGCGGCTGCGTGAGCACGTGCCGCCGCCGGCCGTGCCCGCCGCGCTCCCCCGCGAGCGCCTCGCCGACCACCGGTGGGGGCTGCGGGAGTTCCGGTCGACCACGCCGTGGGCGATCGCGGTCGCCGTCGACGAGATCGGCCGGTTCGACTCGACGCCGTGGCTGCACACGCTGCGGTTGCCGGCCGCGGTCGTCGTGACGGCCCGCGACCGGTTCATCGCCCCCGCCCACCAGCGGTCACTGGCTCGCCGGATCCCCGGCGCGGCCACCTACGAGGTCGCGGCCGGGCACGCGGCCTGCGTGCTGGCCGCCGACCGCTGGGTGCCCGCCCTGCTCGCCGCGGTCGGCTCCCTCCGAGGAAGGAACTCATGATGGGACGCTTCAGCCTGCCCGACCAGAAGCCCGGCGGCCTGGATTCACCGGTGACCGCGAAGGTGATGAAGTACGCGGCGAAGGCGCAGGTGGCCGTCTTCCGGCTGACCGGCGGCCGCGTCGGCAGCACGTGGCGGGTCGGGGCGGGGTTCCGCAAGCCGGTGCCGACGCTGCTGCTGGAACACCGCGGCCGCAAGTCCGGGCGCCTGTTCACCACCCCGCTGCTGTACCTGCGCTCCGGCGACGACGTCGTCATCGTCGGTTCCCAGGGCGGGCTGCCCCGGCACCCGCAGTGGTACCGCAACCTGCTGGCGCACCCCGAAACCCGCATCGACCTCAAGGGCCGGCGCGGCGTCCCGGTCACGGCCCGGGTCGCCGGGCCTGCGGAACGCGCCGAGCTGTGGCCGCGGCTGGTCGAGCTGTACGCGGACTTCGCCAAGTACCAGGCCTGGACCGAGCGGGAGATCCCGGTGGTGGTGCTCAGCCCCCGTTAGGCGCGGCCTTCAGCAGCTCGGCCAGTGCGTCCGGGAGCGCGTCGGCGAGCGGCCACAGGTCCTTGACCAGCTCCCGCGCGCCGAGCAGGCCGACGTGCACCTTCCCCGCGTTGGACAGCACCGTGACGTTCAGCCCGGCGCCGTGGAAGACCGGGCCGAGCGGGTAGAAGCCGGTGATCCGCGCACCCAGGAAGTACAGCGGCATCGGCGGGCCGGGCACGTTCGAGACGACCAGGTTGTGCACCACCGGGTGCTTCTCGGCCAGGCGCAGCGCCGAATACGCCCGCACGGCGAGCCCGAACGCCGTCGCCGCCGAGAACTGCGCCCAGTCCTGCAGCATGTCGGCGTCGATGTCGTGGTGGTGGTCCTTCGACCGCCGGTTGGCCTCGGCGAGGAAGAACACCCGGGCGGCCGGGTCGGGCAGGTGCGTCGGCAGCGAGGCGAAGAACGCCGAGACCTTGTTGCTGCCGTGCTCGCGTTCGGTCCGGTCGTGCACCGAAACCGGGACCGTCGCCACCAGCGGATCCTCCGGCAGCTCCCCGCGCGCGGCGAGGAACTCCCGCAGCGCACCGGCGACGAGCGCGAGCACGACGTCGTTCACCGTGACCCCGAAGGCGTTCTTGACGTCCTTGACGTCGGCGAGGTCGAGCTGGGCGAAGGCGACGCTGCGGTGCCCGGTGATCGTGCCGTTCAGCGACGTCCGCGGCGCGGTGAACGGAACCGGCATTCCCTTGCCGCGCAACGCCCGGCCGACCCACCGCGGCACCAGCCCGAGGAGGTCGGGCAGCAGCCGCGCGACCTCGGCGGGGCGCTTCACCACGCTCTCGGCCCCGGAGCGGAGCAGGTCGAGCGGCGAGGGCATCGCGGCGTTCCGGTGCTCCTCGATCTCCGGCATCGGCCCGTCCGGTTCGAGCCCGGCGAGGTAGGTGATCAGGCTGGCGCCGCTCACGCCGTCGACGCTCGCGTGGTGCATCTTGAGCAGCACGGCGAGCCGGCCGTCGGCCAGGCCTTCGATGACGTACAGCTGCCACAGCGGGTGCGCGCGGTCGAGCTGCTGCCCGGCGATGTGGGCGCACAGCGCGGCCAGCTCGGCGCGGTCGCCGGGAGCGGGCACGCCGATGCGGTGCACGTGGTGGTCGAGGTCGAAGTCCTCGTCTTCGACCCACACGGGGTGACTGAGGTTCCAGAGTGGATTGTGCAGTTTGCGGCGGAACGCCGGGATCATCCGGACGCGCTCGTCGAGCTTTTCCTGGAGCTTCGCGAAGGTGTAGCCGCCGGGGACGGTCGAGCCGTCGAGGATGAGCAGCCCGCAGACGTGCAGGACCTGCGACGACGTCTCGAGGTAGAGGAAGCTCGCGTCGAGGCCGCTGAGTCTCTGCATGGCGCCAGGGTAAGCCACTTCGGGTGAGCGGCGCGTCACCCTACTCGCCGGTACTATCGCGATGGTGCAGCCGAATTTCCTGATCCGTCGCGCGGTCCAGCTCGGTCTCACCGCCAACGCTCTCCGCCCGTTGCGGGCGCGGTCCACGACGATCCCGGTGTTCTTCGCCGGGTGGCTGACCGGCGAGCTGGCCCCGCAGTTCCTGGCGCTGACGGCGGCGGATTCCCTGGTCCACGTGGCCCGCCACGGCACCGGCGACCGGTCGACGAAGGCGGGTCTGGCGATGGCGGCCGCGTCCGCCGCCGGGCTGGCCGCGCTGATCCGCACCGGGCACGGCGCCCGCGAGGAGATCGAGAAGGCGCTCACCTCGGCCCTGGGTGAGGACTACGCGCAGGAGCTGGGCCGCTCCGACCTGGGCCTGCCGTGGGGTGAGCTGGCGCTGCCGTTCCGGATGGGCGCGCCCGACGTCCGCATCGACCGCAACATCGCGTACGCCCCGGGCGGCAAGCGGTTCCTGCTGGACGTGTACCGGCCTTCTTCGCCGGTCTCCGGCGCCCCGGTGCTCCTGCAGGTCCACGGCGGCGCGTGGGTGATCGGCAACAAGGAGGAGCAGGGCCGGCCGCTGATGCGCTACCTGGCGCGCCGGGGCTGGGTGTGCGTCGCGATCAACTACCCGCTGTCACCGGCGCACCGCTGGCCGGCGCACATCGTCGCGGCGAAGCAGGCCCTGGCGTGGATCCGTTCTTCGATCGCTTCGTACGGCGGCGACCCCCGGTTCGTCGCGGTGACGGGTGGCTCGGCGGGCGGCCACCTGTCGGCGCTGCTGGCGCTGTCGCAGAACGACCCGGCGTTGCAGCCATCGTTCGAAGACGCGGACACGAGCATCCAGGCGTGCATCCCCCACTACGGGGTGTACGACTTCGCGGCGACGTCCGGCGCACCGGCGAGCAAGTACCGGCTGGAGAGCCTGATCGCCCGCCGGGTGTTCGCACCGGACCGGGACCCGGTGGGGCACTTGGACGACTACATCGCGGCGTCCCCGTTGGACCGGATCACCTCGGACGCGCCACCGTTCTTCGTGATCCACGGCCGGGACGATTCGCTGGTCCCGGTGCGCGAGGCACGCGAGTTCGTCTCGCGGCTGCGGGAGAAGTCCCGGCAGCCGGTGGCGTACGCGGAGCTGGCGGGGGCGCAGCACGCGTTCGACGTGTTCACGTCGGTGCGGTCGGCGCACGTGGTCCGCGGGGTGGCGCGGTTCTTGGACCACACCTACAACGCCTGGAAGGCCGAGCACCGGTAAGCGCCCGCGCCCCAAGGCCACCTTGGGTGCGTTGAACGCAGATCCGCCGCACCTCGCGGTCCTCAGGCCGGTTCACCACGACCTGACGCCCGGTTGTCCAGCCGCCGCAACAGCTCCGGGTGCATGCGAGGGGTTGCCGTGGTGGGATCAGGCGCGTGGAGGAGGCCGGTGTCGGCGGTGATGTCGTTCTCGATGACGTCGTAGTCGATGACCTCGCCGCACCTCGCGGTCCTCAGGCCGGTTCACCACGACCTGACGCCCGGTTGTCCAGCCGCCGCAACAGCTCCGGGTGCATGCGAGGGGTTGCCGTGGTGGGATCAGGCGCGTGGAGGAGGCCGGTGTCGGCGGTGATGTCGTTCTCGATGACGTCGTAGTCGATGACCTCGCCGGCGGTGGTGGTGCTCAAGCCTGCTTCGACCCAGTGGGAGATCCGGCCGCCGGGGACACCCACGTGATCCTCGACGCCAGCCTGATCCACCGACAAGGCCTACCAAAGCAGCACTCGTCCTCACCCACCACGAACACCACGGACGCTACTGAGAAAACCTCATTGGTGCGCTCCTGCGGGGAGGTCAGTAAACGAGGTCCACGGGGCTTGCCGAAGGTGGTCCGTCGAGGCGCCACTCCGTTCCTTCGCGGACGAAGCGGTACCAGCGTGCGTCGCGGCCGTAGCGTAATTGCAGCTCTCCGTGGGTCACGCGGTTGCGCCAGATCTTCGGTTTGCCCGGGAGGCCCGCGTCGGCCAGGAGCGACTCGGCCTCGGCCAGGAGTCCCGGGCCGGGCTGCCAGGTCTCCCGCAGGGCGGCCAGGCCGCCGCGGCCTGCTTCGCGCCAGGCCTCGGCCCAGCGGACCAGGTCTCGTGGGGATATCCCCGCCGCCGTGGCGAGGGCGGTGGTCTCCGCGCCGGAGCGGCCGGCCGCGCGGCGGGCGAGGTCTTCGTCGAAGGTCAGCTCCGCCGCCGTCGGTCCACCGGCCAGGAGGTCACGGGCGAGGGAAGCCGCGTCCGCCGCGAGGGCGGACAGCGCCGCCGCCGTCCAGCCCGTGCCCGGTGGCGGGTCGAGGTCCAGCACCGCCGGCGGCCCGGCCACCCGCGGTGGCGGCGGCACGGCGGGGATCGCGCCCGGCCGTCGCGCGTAGGCGGCGCGCGGTGTCAGGCCCTCGTCGACGGGCTTCGGGAGCTTCGGTTTCTCGCCGCGCGCCGGCGACCGGCGGGCGCGGAGCTCGGCCAGCACGTCGGCCCGCGGGCGGCCGCGCAGCAGGAAGAGCGTGAACGGGTCGCGGTCCACCTCGTCGGCGACCAGGTAGTACACCGCGGCGACGTGCTTGCACGGGTTCGCCGAGTCCGGGCACGAGCACCGCGGCCGCAGGTCGCCCGGGCCCGGCAGCAGATCGACGCCCGCTTCGCGCGCCTGCTCGGTGAGCGCGCCCGGCAGCTCGCCGTCGAGCAGCGCCGCCGCGTGGCCGAGCTGGGTGCCGACCACGCCGAGCAGCGTGTCCCACTCGCCGTCGGTGAAGGTGCGCATCGCGATCGTCACCTTGTACGGCTCCGGCCGGCTGCCGCGCACCCGGGCGCTCACCGCACCGGCCCCGGCGTGCAGCTCGCTGACCGTGCCCTTCCGCGCGTACGTCCGCCCGCGCGGCAGCCGGTTCGGGTCGAGCTTCGCGCGCTTCTCCAGCGCCTCGACCCAGGCCCGGCCCCACCACGTCGTGCCGAAGTTCCGCCTCGGTGGCATCACCCGCCCCCGAGCCGGACCAGGTCGGCGAGCTCGTCGTCGGACAGTTCGGTGATCCAGTCCTCCCCCGCCCCGACGATCGACTCGGCGAGGCCGCGTTTCTTCTCGAGGACCTCCGCGATCCGCTCCTCGAGGGTGCCCTCGGCGATCAGCCGGTGCACCTGGACCGGCCGGTCCTGCCCGATCCGGTACGCGCGGTCGGTGGCCTGGTCCTCCACCGCCGGGTTCCACCAGCGGTCGTAGTGGATCACGTGGGTGGCCCGGGTCAGGTTGAGCCCGACGCCGCCCGCCTTGAGCGAGAGCAGGAACACCGGGATCTCGCCGGCCTGGAACCGGTCGACCATGTCCTGCCGTTTCGCCGGGGAACTGTCGCCGGAGAGCAGCTCGGTGGGCAACCCGCGGTCCTTGAGACGCCGCTCGAGCAGGCGGCAGAGCTGGACGTACTGGCTGAACACCAGGACGCTTTCGCCCTCGTCGAGGATCACGTCCAGGAGTTCTTCGAACGCCGCGAGCTTGCCGGAGCGGCCGGTGAGCGCGCCGTGCGGTTCCTTGAGGAACTGCGCGGGATGGTTGCAGATCTGCTTGAGTTCGGTGAGCAGCTGCAGCACCTGCCCGCGCCGCTTGATGCCCTGCGTTTCCCGGATTTCGGCGAGGTTCTCCCGCACGACGGCCTCGTAGAGCGTGGTCTGCTCGGCGGTCAGCGGGACGAACCGGTCGGTCTCGGTCTTGGGCGGCAGTTCCGGGGCGATGTCCGGGTCGGACTTGCGCCGCCGCAGCAGGAACGGCCGGACGGTGGTGGCCAGCCGCTCGGTGACCGCCTTGTCGCGGTCGCGTTCGATCGGCCGCGCCACGGTGCGGCGGAAGCGGTCGAGCGGGCCGAGCAGGCCGGGCGTCGTCCAGTCCACAATGGACCACAACTCGGTGAGCCGGTTCTCGACCGGGGTGCCGGTGAGGGCGACCTTGGCCTGCGCGGGCACCTTGCGCAGTTCCTTGGCCGTGGCGGACAACGGGTTCTTGACGTGCTGGGCCTCGTCGGCCGCGATCAGCCCCCAGTCCACTTCGGACAGCGTTTCGCGATCGCGGCGGAGGACGCCGTAAGTGGCCAGGACGACCTCGTCGGGCGCGAGGTCGTCGAGGTGGCGGCCGCCGCCGTGGAACCGGCGGACGGGGATTTCGGGGGCGAAGCGGGCGAACTCGCGCTCCCAGTTGCCGAGGAGGGAGGTGGGGCAGAGGACGAGGGTGGGACCGCCGCCTCGCTGGGGCGCGGGGTCGGCGAGGGAATCCTCGACACCGGGAGGCGAGGGCTCGGCACCGCCCGGCGGGGACTCACCGCCGGCGGGCGCCATCCCACCGCCGGCCGCCGGCCGCGCACCGATCGGCGCCGGCTCGGCCTCGGATGCGGTGGCTTCGTGGGGCTGGCCGCCGGGCTGCGCCTCGCCGGGGCGCGGGTCGGCCGCCGATCGGATGGCCTCGCCGGGGTGCGGCGGGGGCTCGGCTGCCGACGGTACGGTCGGGTCAGGCTGCGCCGGGCCGGACTCCGCCCAGCGGAACTGTGCCGGACCCGGCCCCAGCGCACCGGACCTCGCCAGCTCGCGCCGGTGCAGGTGGAGGGCGATCAGCTGGATCGTCTTGCCCAGGCCCATGTCGTCGGCCAGGCAGGCGCCCAGTCCCAGCCCCGTCATCGTCGCCAGCCAGGACAGGCCCGCCTGCTGGTACGGGCGCAGCGTTGCGTGCAACCCCGGTGGTGGGGCCACCAGGGCGTCCGCCCGGTCGCGGATGCGCGAAGCCAGCCCACCCAGCGCCGGCGGTGCCGCGAACTCGACGCGTTCGCCGTCGAGCTCCAGCTCGCCCGTCAACGCGGCCGCCAGGGCCTCGCCCGCGTCCAGCTTGCGGGTCCGGCCCCGGACCCGGGCCAGGAGCTGCGGGTCGACCCGGACCCACTGGCCGCGCAGGCGGACCAGCGGCCGCTTGGCTTCGGCGAGCGCCGCGACCTCGGCCTCGGTCAGCTGCTCGCCGCCCAGGCTCAGCTGCCAGCGGAACTCCAGCAGCGAACGCAAGGCGAACTCCGCCTCAGTGACGCTCGCCGGTGCCTGCGTCGCGCTCGCCTTCGCCTTCACCTCCGCCGCGAACAGCCCCTTCGACCAGAGCACCTCGATGCCGGCGCCGCCGAGGTCGCGGGCGCCGTCGGTGAGCAGGTCGACGACCTCTTCGTCGGACAGCGCCAGCGAAGCGGGCGTCGCCTGGGTCAGCACCCGGCCCAGCGGCGCCCAGGCCCGTGCGCCGCGGCGCAGGCCCAGCAGCAGCTGCGTCTCGACCTGGTCGCCGAGGCGGTTCAGCACCGCGTCCGGGGCCTCCCACAGCGTTGCCGCCTCCACCACCAGGCTCGGCTCCGCCATGCTGCGCACCGCCAGTACCCCGGCGAACGAGTCGTCGTCGAGGCCCTCGACCCGCAGGAGCACCTGGATCCCGCGGGGCTCGCGGGCGTCCAGCTCCGCCAGCCAGGCCGCGCCGTCCGGGCCGAGCAGAGCCGGTTCACGGGCCGCGAACGCCGGATCGCCCGCGCCGACGGGTGCCGCCGGGCTGCGCACCAGCAGGTCGGCCGTCGCGTCCCACAACGCGCGGACCAGGGAGTCCGGCGAGTGCAGGCGGATGTTCTTCAGCCCGGTCAGCGGCAGCGCGTACGCCTCCGGTGGCAGCGCGCCGGCCAGCCCCCGCAGCAGTTCCTCGTCGGCGGCGTCCAGCGGGCCGATCCGCCAGGCCGCCGCCCCGCCCGGCCGCAGCCGCCCCCGGGCGACGAGGTTCACCCCGGCGTTGACGGCCGCCGACCACGCCGCCACCGCCGGGCTGGCCTCCTCCCCCACCGACAGCAGCCGGGGCAGCGCCCGCTCCAGGGGGATCAGCTCGGCCTCGACCTTCGTCCGCGCGAACTTGGCTCCCCGGGGCAGCACGAGCTCGATCGTGGTCCCGCCGGCCACGTCCTCGCCCCACAGGGCCAGCACCCCGTCCCGCGGGGGATCCGCGGGGAGGTAGGTGGCCTGGGTGTCTGCGCTGAACTCCACGACCGCAACGCTAGAACACGACCCCGACAGTTTTGCCTCCGGCGGCGCGAACGGTCCTTTCGCACCGTTGCTCGACGCAACCCACCCGTGCGCCGCGGGGCATCAGCCGCGGGGCAGGCCCAGCAGCCGTTCGGCCGTGAGGGAACGCAGGACCTGCGTCGTGCCGCCCGCGATCGAAAGGCAGCGGGTCAGCAGGAATTCGTGCTGCGGCGAGCCGTCGGCGAGCAGCGCGCCCGCGCCGGCCAGCTCCAGCGCGAACTCCGCCACGTCCTGCCGGTGCTGCACGCCGAGCAGCTTCCGGACGCTCGACTCCGCACCGGGGTCCTGCCCCTCCAGCCGGCGCAGGGCCGCCCGCAGGTCCAGCACCGACCCGGCGACCCCGTCGGCCACCAGCGCGCCGAGCCGGTCGAGAGCCACCTCGTCCAGGGCCGAGGCGTCCACTGTGGACACCAGGGTCTGCACGCTCTCGCCGACCGCCGAACCGCTGCCGATGGCCACCCGTTCGTTGGCCAGCGTCGTGCGCGCCAGCCGCCAGCCGCCACCCGGCGCGCCGACGACGTCGGCGTCCGGCACGAACACGTCGTCGAGGAACACCTCGTTGAACACCGCCTCGCCGGTGATCTCGCGCAGCGGCCGCGTCGTGATGCCGTCGGCGCGCATGTCGACCAGGAAGTACGTGATGCCCTTGTGCTTGGGCGCGTCCGGGTCGGTGCGGGCCAGGCAGATGCCCCAGTCGGCTTCGCGGGCCAACGACGTCCAGACCTTCTGCCCGGACAGCCGCCAGCCGCCGTCGACGCGCCGGGCCGCCGTCCGCAGCGCCGCCAGGTCGGAGCCGGCGCCGGGCTCGCTGAACAGCTGGCACCAGGTGAGCTCGCCGCGCAGGGTGGGCCGGGCGAACCGGGCGCGCTGCTCGTCGCTGCCGTGCTCGAGGATCGTCGGCACCGCCCACGCGCCGATCACCAGGTCCGGACGGCGGACGCCGGCGGCGCTCAAGGCGGCGTCGATCCGCAGCTGCTCCGCGGCATCGGCGCCCCGGCCGTAGGGCGCCGGCCAGTGCGGGGTCAGCAAACCGGCGTCAGCCAAGGCGACCCGCTGATCACCAGGGGGCAACGCGGCGATCCGCGCGACCTCGTCCCGCAGCGCGGGGTCGTCACCGACGTCGACGCCCAGCGTCCGCTCGGTCCCGGACAGCGCCAGCGACGCCGCCCGCCGCCGCCACGACCCGCCGAGCCACTGCCGCAGGGCCACGGCCCGGCGCAGGTACAGGTGGGCGTCGTGCTCCCAGGTGAACCCGATCCCGCCGAGCACCTGGACGCAGTCCTTGGCGTTGGCGACGGCCGCGTCGAGGGCGACGACGGCCGCGCTCGCCACCGAAAGCGGGTGCTGCCCCGAAGCCGCGTCCCAGGCCAGCGCTTCGGCGGCCTCGGCACGGCACAGCATCTCGGCGCACAGGTGCTTGATCGCCTGGAACGCCCCGATCGGCTTGCCGAACTGCTCCCTGACCTTGGCGTACTCGACGGCGATGGTCAGGCACCGCCGCGCCACGCCCGCCGCCTCCGCCGCCGCCAGGGTCGCCGCCAGCGGGGCGACCGGCGGCAGGGTGAGGAGATCGCCACGGACCCCCGAGAACCGGATCCGCGCCAGCGGGCGCGAGAAGTCGAACGCGGCCAGGGGCTCGACGCTCACCCCGGGCGTGCCGGGAGCGAGCAGGACGTGGCCACCCTCGACCGGGACCAGCAGCCAGGTCCCGGCGTCCGCGCCGGGCACCGGCCCGGTGACGCCGTCGTCGAGCGACGGCGCGTCCAGCAGGACCGCGACCGTGGCCTCCCCCTCGGCCAGGGCCGGGAGGAGCTCCTTCGCTTCGGGGATTTCGGCGAGCAGCAGGCCGGCGAGGGCGGTGCTCAGCACCGGTCCGGGAACGAGTTCTTCGGCCGCCGCGGCGAGCCCGGCGGCGAGGTCGGCGACACTGCCCTCGGCCCCGCCGGCCGCCGCGGGCAGCGCGACACCGAACAGGCCGAGCGCGGCGAAGCCGGCCGGGATTGCCGCCCCGGAACGGGTTTCCGCGGCGCGCACCGCCTCCCGGGGGTGATGAGCCGCGGCCCAGGCGTGGATCGCCTGGGCCAGTGCGGCCTGTTCCTCGGTGAGCGCGACCGGCATGGGGCCTCCTCACGGTAGCAGCGACACTACTCGCGAGTGTAGAACGTGTTACAGTTTTTCGGCCAGTGGGTCAGCTGTCGCGAGGTTCGCCAGGACAGGTAATCTACGTCGTGAACTGGAACAAGTTCCGAAGGACGGGGGAATGCCGATGCCAGGCAAGACCAAGGCCCGCGGCAACGGCCTGAGCGCGATCGGCGCGGACGAGCTCGGCTCGGCCGCTCAGCGCGACCGCCGCCGCCGGATCATCGACGCCACCCTCGCACTCGCGTCGAAGGGCGGCTACGACGCCGTCCAGATGCGCGCCGTCGCCGAGAAGGCCGACGTCGCCCTCGGCACGCTGTACCGGTACTTCCCCTCGAAGATCCACCTGCTCGTCTCCGGGCTGGCCCGCGAGTTCGAGCGCGCGCAGGAGAAGCTGGAGCGCCAGGCCATCCCGGGCGACACACCTGCCGAGCGGCTGATGTTCGTGCTCGGCCGCAACACGCGCATGATGCAGCGCGACCCGCACCTCACCGAGGCGATGGTGCGCGCGTTCATGTTCGCCGACACCTCCGCCGCCGCCGAGGTCGAGCAGGTCGGGCGGCTGATGGAGAACATGTTCGCCAAGGCGATGGGCATCGCCGAGCCGACCGAGGCCGACCGCGACATCTTCCACGTGGTCGCGGACGTCTGGATGGCGAACCTGGTCGCGTGGGTGACCCGCCGCGCGTCGGCGGCCGACGTCGCCAACCGCCTCGAACTGTCGGTGCACCTGCTGCTCGACAAGTGATCCCGGCCGCGGCGGTCGCCGAAGCGCACCGCCGGCTGCACCGCGCGCTGGACGGGCTGACCGACGAGCAGGTCCGCGAGCCGTCGCCGCTGCCCGGCTGGACGCGCGGCCACGTGCTGGCCCACGTCACCGACGCCGGCCGCGCGCTCGCCGACCTGGTCGAGAACGCCCTGCTCGGCGTGCTCGTCCCGCTCTACGATCCGCGGACGCACGACCGGGACGGCATCATCGAAGCGACCGCGGGCCGGACCGCCGACGAGCACCGGCGCGCCCTGCTCCGGCACTCCGTCCGCCTGGAAGACGCCTGGGCCCGGATCCGGGACTGGGACCAGCACGTCGACTACCGCGACGGCAAGCTGTCCAGCACCGTCTTCGCGCGCTGGCGCGAGGTCTGGATCCACGCCGTCGACCTCGACGTCGGCATCGGCGTCACCGACTGGCCCGAAGACTTCGCCGTCCACGCGATCGATTTCCTCGCCGGGCGCCTCCCGGACGGCGTCGCGATCCGGGCCGGTGACCGCCGCTGGGGCTCCGGCGGCACGGAAGTCACCGGGCCCGTGCGGGAGGTGGCCGCCTGGCTGTCCGGCCGGACCACCGGCGACGGCCTCGCCGGCGACCTCCCGCAGCTGGGTCCGTGGCCGGGCGTCAGCGGTGTGCCCCGGCCACCCCGGCCAGCTCGTCCAGCGCCTTGAGCGTCTCCGCTTCCGGCAGCGTGTCCAGCAGGAACGTGTACCGCTCGACGCCGGCCTCGCGGAAGCCGTCGATCACCTTCGGCGTCGTCGGCCCGCCGAAGACCGCGAACTGCACGTCCTCGCGACCCTGGTCGGCCAGCCAGCCGCGGACGCGCTGCGCCTCCTGGTACTTCGTGTAGCCCCGGAGCAGCCAGCCGTCGCCGTACTTGGCGAGCCGGTTCAGGGCGGCTTCGCTCTCGCCGCCGATGTAGATCGGGACGTGCGGCTTCTGCACCGGCTTCGGCCAGCTGAAGATCGGGTCGAGGTCGACGTGCTCGCCGTGGAACTCGGCCTCGTCCTTCGTCCAGATCTCCTTGAGCGCGGCCAGCTGCTCGTCGATCAGCGCACCGCGGGTCTTCGGGTCGGTGCCGTGGTTGCGCATCTCTTCCCGGTTCCAGCCGACGCCGACGCCGAACAGCGCGCGGCCGTCGGAGATCAGGTCCAGCGACGCGACCTCCTTGGCCGTGTGGATCAGGTCGCGCTGGACCAGCAGGGCGATCCCGGTGCCGAGCAGCAGCTCCGACGTGGCGGTGGCCGCGGCGGCGAGCGCCACGAACGGATCGAGCGTGCGGTAGTACACGCGCGGGAGGTCACCGCCGCCCGGGTACGGGCTTTCCCGGCGCACCGGGATGTGCGAGTGCTCGGCGAGGAACAGCGAGTCGAAGCCACGTTCTTCCAGCGCGGCGCCCAGCACGTCCGGCCGGATGCCCTCGTCGGTCACGAACGTCGAAATACCGAATTTCATGCTCCAGGACTACCACCGGGTTGACAGGGGGTGCAGGATGAAGTCATCTCATCGCACGTTGAATAAGGGGGCAGTCATGGACGTACAGGACGTCGACTTCGAACAGCTGTACCAGGGCGCCACCCCGATGGGCCGCAAGATGCCGTGGGACCTCGGCGCGCCGCAGCCCGCGGTCGTCGCGCTGGCCGACGCCGGCGAGTTCACCGGCGAGGTGCTCGACATCGGGTGCGGCCTCGGCGACAACTCGGCGTTCCTCGCCTCGCGCGGCCTGCGGGTCACCGGGCTGGACGGGGCACCGTCGGCGGTCGAGCAGGCCCGCTCGCGCGCCGCGGAGAAGGGCCTCGAAATCGAGTTCGCCGTGGCCGACGCGACCAAGCTCGAAGGCCACGAAGGCCGCTTCGACACGGTCCTCGACAGCGCGCTGTACCACTGCCTGTCCGAGGACGAGCGCCGCCGGTACCTCGCCGCGCTGACCCGCGCGGCGCGGCCCGGCGCAACGCTGCACCTCTTCGCCTTCTCGCCGGAAATCCCGGACGGCTTCCCGGCGCCGTACCTGATCACCGAAGCCGACCTGCGGGAGACCGTCGGCAAGGACTGGACGATCGAACGCCTCGAACCGACCCTCTACACGACCTCGATGACGCCGGAGGAGCTGCGGCAGAGCGTCCGGACGATCCTGGACCAGGACCCGGCCGAGCTGGCGCGGCTGGGCACCGACGCCGAGGGCCGGGTCCTCGTCCCGGTCTGGCAGCTGAAGGCGGTCCGCCGCTAGATCCGTTTTCCGCACATGGTTGATCAACTTTGGTGATCATTTAGGGCTTTGGTCCTGGTTTGGTCATCTGGGTTTGGTTGGCTCAACGTTGAGCAGAGCCGGGATCCGTGCCTGGAGTGGCGATGGTTGTGGGATGCCGGGAGGTTCGTGTGCGGTGGCGGGGGATGAGGTGGAACCGGGCGAGGGCTTCGAAGATCAGCCGGCCGGTAGCGTCCTGCCCGGCCTCGACGTAACAGCAGCCGTGACTACACCGTCGCCGACCTGCGCGCCGCCGCGCCCGAGCCGGTCGTGGCCGAGCCCGTCCAGCTGGTGCGTGTCCTGCGCACCAGTGGCACCCTGGCCCGCTGGCGCTCCGGGCTGCCCGATCGCTACCGGGCCGCTGAGCATTGCGGCCCCGGTGGTCCTGCCCGGCTGGGCCGAGGCGGACCTGCTGATCGGCTCGACGCTGTGGGAGATCACCACGACGACGATCCGGCCGGACACGCCGCAGACGATCCACCGCCGCCGGTGGCGGCTGCTGGCCTGCGCGTGGCTGGAAACTCGGGACGACTATGGGATCCGCGCCGTCGGGACCCACCTGGCCCGGCACGCGTCACGATCTCCTGGGGCTGAGCGCCTACGCCTCCTCGATGCTCGGCGGCACCAGCCGCGAGGACGCCGCCCGCAGGCGGTTCCTCGAGCTGGCCGACCGCCTGCGCGCGTCGACGGCGCTGAGCCTCCGTCACCCTGGGTGCCGCGGCCTCGCCTGCTTTACAGCGGTTGACGTCGGTCGCGTCGTCTCCCGGCTGCACCGGTGTTGCCGCGGTAGGCAACACCGGTGCAGCGCCAGGCGGTGACGTGGCTTCGCCGGGTTCGTTGGTCAGCGGATTCACGCCGTCGTGCGGCCTGGGCGGACGTTGGCATTACCGCAGGTCAGCCATACCTGCCCGATTTTGGCGGAGCCGGCGACCCAGCGGCCGGCATCTTCTTTCGGCTTGGGCCAGTTCGATAGATGTGGGGCTGTCGGAGCCCAGCGGGGTGTTGCGATGCTGGGTCCCGACACTGTCCTCGCGTTCGGTAATCGTCAGGCACGTCTGTCAGACCCCACAGGGAACGAACTCGGTGATTTCGCGGTCCGCCCACTCGTAGTAGTGGTTGTACCCCTGGGCGGGAATGAAGTCTGCGATGTGACCGTCGATCGTCCAGAAGAGTCCTCTCGCACTGCCGGTCTGGTTGCTGCCCCACGAACCCTGGCCCGAGTTCCAGAAGATTTCCGGGTTCATGTAAATGCTATTACCATAACCGCAGTAATATCCTGCGAGACTCGTCCCGGTGCCCCTGTAACCGCTGTAGACGCATACATATCCTCGCGCGGTTCCCCCGTTGCACTGGCTGGCAAGTGTGCCGTTAGGTCGCGAGAAGTCACGGGGGTACTGTTCTCCCGGCAGCGCGATCTGGACGCGACCGCCGTGGGGCAGATCGACCGTGTTCGGGCTGGTCTGCTTGCCATCCGCCTTCGACACGTACCACGAGGCCATCCGTTGCATCCAGTCCGCCTCCGCGGAGGTGAGTCCGGCTGCCCTCGACTGGGCAACGAACTGGGTGGGCGCCGATGCCGCACTTGCCACACCCGGCGCCGCGAACGAGGTCAACAACAGAACTCCGCAGGCAAGAAGCATGACACCTTTACGTTTGATCACGAGATTTCACTCCGATCGCCGAAGATCACATCTGTAAATGATGTCTCTCATAGACACCAAGTATGTTTACCAGTGACCGCTCGGGACCCCACCCAAAGTATTCCTGTACCCTTTCGGGATTTATCGACGCTCAACGATCCAGTCCATGGCGATCTCCTCGCTGCCCAGACACGGTCGACCAAGATTCGCCGACGGCACTGTCGTGGGTGGTCCGGCGCGCGGAGCGGAAAGCTGCGCGGGCACGTCCCCGCTGGCGAGAGGTCCGCTTGGTCGTCGACGGCCGGCCGACCATGACTCCTCCCACTTCACCCCGCCCCGACGCCGTCGGCGAAGCTGATCCCCGGCATGGCCTCCGGCGAGATTCCTCCCGGGTACCAATCGGGGCTCCCTCTGGATCGGTTTTCCGCACATGGTGATCGACTTTGGCGATCATTCAGGGTCTGGTCTTGGTGTGGTCATCGTGGTTGGTCGGGTCGACGTTGAGCAGGACCAGGAGCCGGGTCTGGAGTGGTGGTGGTTGTGGGATGCCGGGTGGTTGGTGTGCGGTGGCGGGGATGAGGCGGAGCCGGGCGAGGGCTTCGAAGATCAGCCGGCCGGTGGGTTTGCTGGTCGTCCTGCGTAGAGTCCCTCGAGTGTGGTCTGCGGGGCGAGTGCCAGCCGTGTCTGGCGTTCGATCAGGCAGAAGATCAGCAGTGCCAGGCATATCACAGCGATCAACGCGGCGATGCGCCGGTTGTTTTTGAGGAACAGGGGTGCCACGGCCAGCGGTCCCTTGACCGCGCTGTAGCGGCGTTCGACGGTCTCCTGGCCCTTGTAGCGGCGCAGCACCTCGGGGGCGTCGGCGTGTGCGGGGTCGAGGTTGGTCAGCAGCGCGTGCCAGCCGTCGAGGGCGGCCTCGGCGGCCAGGGCTTGTTGGTCGAACGTCCAGGCCAGGGCGGGTTTGCCGGTGGCAGCCTCGGTGCTCACCGTGGTGCGTAGGTAGGTGCTCACTCGGCGGGCCCGGCTGATCGCGGCGACCCGGGCGGTGACGGATGCGGCATCGGGGTAGTGCCGGCTGCCCAGGCCGCGTTGCAGCCGCTCGAGATCGTCGCGGGCCTGGGCGAGTTTGCGTTCCCGTGCGGTGACGGCGGCTTGGGCGCGGGCGGTGGAGTGCACGAACACCCGGCGCAGGGTGAGGACCGGATCCTTCTTGCGGGGCCCGGCCAGGGTCATGGTGTCCTCGATGACCCGCCACCGGCCTCGCCTGGTGGCGGGCTTGCCCCGGTCGCGTTCGGCCACGTGGTCGACCTCGACGGCGGTGTGGATGTCCAGGGTGGCAAGGACAGCGGCCGGAACGTGGGTCTTGGACGCCGGCGCCAGGAACGCGACACCGGCCTCGGTCATCGCCGCGAGATTGCCGCAGGAGACCAGCTTGGAGTCGCCGATCAGCAGAAAATCCCGGGATGTTGCCATGGTCGTCAGCGCGGTCATCGTCGCGACGACTTGGGCCACCTCGCCGGGCGTTGCCGTCGTAGGCGCGGTGGAACACCGGGACCACGCCGTCCGCGGTGACCGCCAGCCCGGCCTGGACCTGTTTGAGGTCGTGGCGGCGGTCTTTGGGATGACCGTATTTCCCGCCCACCGATCCGATGATTGCTTCCGGCTCGGGCGCGATCGCGTCCAGCGTCCGTCCGATCCGGTCGTCGTTCAACCGCTCGGCCGCGATGCCGAAGACCTCCTCGACCGCCCACTGCTAGGCCCATTGCGACACCCGCACCAGCGGCGCCGGTGAGGTGAGCCGGTTGGCGACCAGCGCTTCGATCACCTGCCCGTGGCTTGCCGTCCCTGTTGATCCACAACCGGACACCCTGGCAGAACCCCTGATCAAGCAGCTGCCGGGCCGCCTGATCAGATCACCCACACCCACGTGCGAAAAACGCCGCTAGACGTTGCGGCGGTACTGGCCGCCGACCTCGAAGAAGGCTTCCGTGATCTGACCGAGTGAGCACACCCGCGCGGCGTCCATCAGCACCCCGAACAGGTTGCCGCCGCGGGTGGCCGCCTCGCGCAGAGCCTTCAACGCCTGCTGGGCCTCCTCGTGGTGGCGGTGCTGGAAGTCCGCGAGGCGGTCCAGCTGGGACTTCTTCTCGTCCTCCGTCGCGCGGGCCAGCTCGACCTCGACCTCGTCCTCCGCCGAGCGCGGGTTGCGGAACGTGTTGACGCCGATGATCGGCAGCGAGCCGTCGTGCTTCTTGCGCTCGTACAGGATCGACTCGTCCTGGATCTTGCCGCGCTGGTAGCCCGTCTCCATCGCGCCGAGGACGCCGCCGCGCTCGCTGATCCGGTCGAACTCGGCCAGCACCGCCTCCTCGACCAGGTCGGTCAGCTCGTCGATGACGAACGAGCCCTGCAGCGGGTTCTCGTTCTTCGACAGGCCCCACTCCTTGTTGATGATCATCTGGATGGCCATCGCGCGGCGCACCGACGACTCCGACGGCGTCGTGATCGCCTCGTCGAACGCGTTGGTGTGCAGGGAGTTCGCGTTGTCGTACAACGCGCACAGCGCCTGCAGCGTGGTGCGGATGTCGTTGAAGCTCATCTCCTGCGCGTGCAGCGACCGGCCGGACGTCTGCACGTGGTACTTCAGCTTCTGCGACCGCTCGTTCGCGCCGTAGCGCTCGCGCATCGCCACCGCCCAGATCCGCCGCGCCACCCGGCCGAGCACCGAGTACTCCGCGTCCATGCCGTTGGAGAAGAAGAACGACAGGTTCGGCGCGAAGTCGTCGATGTCCATGCCGCGGGCCAGGTACGACTCGACGTAGGTGAAGCCGTTGGACAGCGTGAACGCCAGCTGCGAGATCGGGTTCGCCCCGGCCTCGGCGATGTGGTAGCCGGAGATCGACACCGAGTAGAAGTTCCGCACGCCGTGCTCGATGAACCACTCCTGGATGTCGGCCATCATCCGGAGGCTGAACTCGGTCGAGAAGATGCAGGTGTTCTGGCCCTGGTCCTCCTTGAGGATGTCGGCCTGCACCGTGCCCCGGACGTTGCGCAGCACCCACTCGCGCAGCTCGGCGGCTTCGGTGTCGGAGGGCTCACGGCCGTGCTCGTCGCGGAACTCCGTCACCTTCTGGTCGATCGCCGTGTTGAGGAAGAAGGCGAGGATCGTCGGCGCCGGGCCGTTGATGGTCATCGACACCGACGTGTTCGGCGCGGTCAGGTCGAAGCCGTCGTAGAGGACCTTCATGTCGTCGAGTGTCGCGATGGACACGCCCGACGTGCCGACCTTGCCGTAGATGTCGGGGCGGGTGTCGGGGTCGTGGCCGTAGAGGGTCACCGAGTCGAACGCCGTGGAGAGCCGCTTGGCCTCCGAGTCCGCCGAGAGCAGCTTGAACCGGCGGTTGGTGCGGAACGCGTCGCCCTCGCCGGCGAACATCCGCGCCGGGTCCTCGCCGTCGCGCTTGAACGGGAAAACACCCGCGGTGTAAGGGAAGTAACCCGGCAGGTTCTCGCGGCGCAGGAACGACAGCAGCTCGCCGGACTCGGCGTAGCGGGGCAGGGCGACGCGCGGGATCCGGTTGCCGGACAGCGTGTCGCGCCACAGCTGCGTGCGCAGCTCCTTGTCGCGGATCTTCACGACCAGCTCGTCCTGGCGGTACTCCGCCGACAGCGCCTGGAAGCGCTCGAGGAGCTTTGCCGACTCGCCGTCCACATCGGACTCGGCCGCGGCCAGCAGCCCGTCGAGCGCGTCGGTGGAAGCGTCCACCTTGGACAGCTCGGCACGCGCCAGCGCCAGCGCGTCGCGCTTGCGGATCGCGGCGACCTGCTGCGCGGTCTTCGCGTGGTAACCGCGGACGGTCTCGGAAATCTCGGCCAGGTACCGGGACCGGTTGCCCGGGATGATCGTCGAGGCGTCGGTCGAGACCTTGCCCTCGACCCGCGGCAGCGTCCCCGCGGACACGCCGAGGCCGCGCTCGGCGAGCATGCCCCGCAGGTGCTGGTACAGCGCGGTGACGCCGTCGTCGTTGAACTTCGCCGCGCTCGTGCCGTACACCGGCATGTCCTCCGGCCCCGACGAGAAGGCCTCGCGGTTGCGCACCAGCTGGCGCGCGACGTCGCGGCGGGCGTCCTCGGCGCCGCGGCGCTCGAACTTGTTGATCGCGACGACGTCGGCGAAGTCGAGCATGTCGATCTTCTCCAGCTGCGACGCGGCGCCGAACTCCGGCGTCATCACGTACAGCGACTCGTCCACGAAGTCGACGATCCCGGCGTCGCCCTGGCCGATGCCCGGCGTCTCGACGATCACGAGGTCGAAGCCGGCGGCCTTGCAGGCCAGGATCGACTCGCGCAGCCCGGCCGGGATCTCGCCGGACGTCGTGCGCGTGGCCAGCGAGCGGAAGTACACCGGTGAGCCGTCGAGGCAGTTCATCCGGATGCGGTCGCCGAGCAGCGCGCCGCCGCCCTTGCGCCGCGACGGGTCGACCGCGAGCACCGCGATCCGCAGCTTGTCCTCCTGGTCGAGGCGGAAGCGCCGGATCAGCTCGTCGGTGAGCGACGACTTGCCCGAGCCGCCGGTGCCGGTGATGCCGAGCACCGGAACCTCGCGCCGGCCCGCGGCCTCGGTGATGCCGCCCAGCAGGTCACCGGGCAGCTGCCCGGCCTGCAGCTGGGTGATGACGCGCGAGAGCGAGGCGACGTCACCGGAGAGCACCTTGTCCAGCGAAGGGGCTTCGGCCGCGAGGTCGACGTCGCAGGCCTTGATCATGAAGTTGATCATGCCCGGCAGGCCCATCTCGTAGCCGTCTTCGGGCGAGAAGATGCGGGCGACGCCGCGCGAGTGCAGCAGCTCGATCTCCTCGCGCACGATCACCCCGCCCCCGCCGCCGAAGACCTTGATGTGGCCGGCGCCGCGCGCGCGCAGCAGCTCCACCAGGTAGGAGAAGTACTCGACGTGCCCACCCTGGTAGGCCGAGATGGCGACCCCCTGGACGTCCTCGGCGATGGCCGCGGTGGCGACCTCGTCGACCGACCGGTTGTGGCCGAGGTGGACAACCTCCGCACCCTGCGACTGCAGGATCCGCCGCATGATGTTGATCGACGCGTCGTGGCCGTCGAAGAGACTCGACGCCGTGACGAACCGGACGGGGTGCGCGGGGCGGTACAGCTCGCTGCTCATCCCTCCAAAATACTTTGGCTTCCTACTATTGGAAACCCGAGGGCTGGTGACGCGGCTCTCACGGCAGCCCGGGAGAACCTTGACACCCGCCTGCTCGGGCCTATATTTAATGAGTCCGTTAATTAACAGGATGGTGAAATGACAGACACGCTGAGCCGGACGTTCTCGGCGCTCGCCGACCCGACCCGGCGCGCCATCCTCGCGCGCCTGTCGGCGGGCGAAGCGACGGTGAACGAGCTCGCCGGACCGCTCCCGATGAGCCTGCCCGCGGTGTCGCGGCACCTGAAGGTGCTGGAGGCGGCCGGGCTGATCACCCGCGGCCGCACCCGCCAGTGGCGGCCCTGCCGGCTGGAGGCCAAGCCCCTGGAAGGCGTCGCCGACTGGGTCGCGACCTACCGCCGGTTCTGGGACGGCGGGTTCGACCGCCTCGAAGAGCACCTGCGGACCCTGACCGGCGGCCCCGGCGATGCCTGACCTCACCATCACACGCGTCTTCGACGCTCCGCGCGAGCTGGTCTTCGCGGCGTGGACCGATCCGGACCAGCTGGCGAGCTGGCTGGGGCCGCGCGGCTACACCGGCTCCGCCGTCACCCTCGCCACCCGGCCCGGCGGTGCCTGGCGGGCGTGCATCCGCTCCCCCGAGGGCGACGAGCACTGGATGCACGGCGTCTACCGCGAGATCACCGCCCCCGAACGGCTCGTGTTCACCTTCGCCTGGGACACCGAAGGCGACCTGCGCACCGAGACCCTCGTGACGATCGGCTTCGCCGAGCACGACAGCAAGACCGAGATGACCTTCGTCCAGACCGGCTTCCCGACCGCCGCCGACCGCGACGGCCACGACGAGGGCTGGACCTCCTGCTTCGAGGACCTGACCGGCTTCATCCGAGAAAAGGACGCCCGATGACCGCCACCCTGCCCCGGATCGTCTCGCCCGAAGAGTGGCAGGCCGCACGGGACGCGCTGCTCGTCAAGGAGAAGGAACTCATGAAGGCGGCCGACCACCTGGCCGCCGAACGCCGCCGGCTGCCGATGGTGCCCTTCACCGAGGCCTACGAGTTCGAGTCGGCCGAGGGGAAGAAGGGCCTGCTCGACCTGTTCGACGGCCGCCGCCAGCTGATCGTCTACCACTTCATGCTGCACCCGGGCGACGAGGCGGGCTGCCCCGGCTGTTCCCTCGTCGTCGACAACCTGCCGCACCTGGCGCACCTGCACGCCCGGGACGTCACGCTCACCGTCGTCGCGCCCGCCACGCTCGCCGAGATCGAGCGGTACAAGACGCGCATGGGCTGGGACGTGCCGTGGGTGTCCGCGCACGGCAGCAGCTTCACCGACGACTGCGGCGTCGGGAGGGGCTTCGGCGTCAGCGTCTTCCTCCGCGACGGCGACGCCGTGTACCGGACCTACTTCACCTCCGGCCGGGGCGGCGAGACGTTCATGGCGTCGCACCGGTACCTCGACATCACGCCGCTGGGGCGCCAGGAGGCGTGGGAAGAGGAGAGCCGCGGCGACGACGCACCCAGCTCGTGGTGGCGCCGTCACGACGAGTACTGAAAGTTTTCCGCCGGCGGTGTCCGGTCGGCCGCCGCGGCTCCGACCTCCTGGCGTCAGACCCCCACCGGAGGAGATGGAAATGCGCGAGATCGTCTATTTGGTCCACACGTCGCTCGACGGCTGCGTCGAGGGCCCGAACGGCGAATTCGACTGGCCGGTCATGGGCCCGGAGCTGTCCGCCTACTCGCGGGAGCTGAGCGCGCGTGCCGGCGAGTTCGCCTACGGGCGGAAGGTCTGGGACATGATGTCCGCCTACTGGCCGGACGCCGAGTCGATCTCGGACCACCCGCACGACATCGCGTTCGCGCCCGTCTGGCGGGAGACGCCGAAGGTCGTGTTCTCGCGGACGCTGGAGAAGGCGGACTGGAACACTCGCGTCGTCAGCGGCGACCTGGGCGCGGTCGTGGCGTCCCTGAAGGCCGAACCGGGCGAGGACCTGCTGCTCATGGGCGGCGCGGAGCTGGCCGCCGAGCTCACCGCGCGCGGCCTGATCGACGAGTACCAGGTGTTCGTGCACCCGGTCGTCCTCGGCGGCGGCAAGCGCCCGTTCGCCGAGGACACCGCGCGGCTCGGCCTGGAGCTGGTGGAGTCGCGCACCTTCGACGGCCAGGTCGTGCTGCTGCGCTTCCGCCGCGCGTAGCCGGTGCCGGGCCCGGGCGTGCCCCGGGCCCCGGCGGCGTCAGCGCGCGTTGGCCGCCCGCAGCGCGATCCACTGCCGCATGGCGTACTCGACCAGCGTGATCAGCGTCTGCTTGGTCGACTCGCGATCCCGCGCGTCACAGCGGACGATCGGGATGTTCGGGTCGATCGACAGCGCCTCGCGGACGTCGTTGATGTCGTGCTCCAGCACGCCGTCGAACGTGTTGACGCCGACGATGTACGGCAGGCCCCGGTCTTCGAAGAAGTCGATCGGGGCGAACGAGTCGGCCAGCCGGCGCGTGTCGGCCAGCACCACCGCGCCGATGGCGCCGCGGACCAGGTCGTCCCACATGAACCAGAACCGCTGCTGCCCGGGCGTGCCGAACAGGTACAGGATCAGGTCCGCGTCCAGCGACACCCGGCCGAAGTCCATCGCCACCGTGGTCGTCGACTTGTTCGGGGTGTGGTCGAGGTTGTCGACGCCGACGCTGGCGTCGGTCATCATCGCCTCGGTGGTCAGCGGCACGATCTCCGAGACCGACCCGACGAAGGTCGTCTTCCCCGCACCGAAGCCGCCAGCCACCACGATCTTGGCGGATGTCATGGTCGGGGGCGCGGTGTCCCGCGGTGCCTTAAAGCCGACGGAGTCCACTCAAAACCCTTTCCATCAACACCAGATGTGCCTCGGCGCCGTCATTGCCCGTTATCGTCTTGTGCACCGTGACCAGCCCCGCGTCCGCCGCGTCGCTGATCAGCACCCGGGCCACGCCCAAAGGCACCCGCAGCGCCGAAACGATCTCGGCGACCGAACGGGGGGTCCGGCACTCTTCCATGATCGAGATGCACTCGATCTGCTCCGCGGCCACTTCGGGGAAGCCACCGGTGGCAGCGTAGTCCTTCGCGGAGATCAGTGTCTCCAGCTCCAGGGCGTAGTTCGCCCGGGTGCGGCCTCCGGTCAGCGCGTAGGGCCGGACGATCGCCGTCAGCTCCTCGGGCGCGGGCGGCTGTTCGAACACCGCGGGCATGACGAATTCGCCGCTGGGCGGGCCCGGGTCGAACAAACCGCCTGGTCGGGGGCTGTCCCCGTCGGTACTGCCGGGTGGAGAGACTAAAGAGGTCACACGATCTCCTTGGTCGGCCGACGGCGTGGGCGCCGGCGGATCCGCGGCCGCGTGCGCACCGGCGGCCGGGGGTGGCGGGGACTCCTTGCTCTTCTTGCGCTTCCGGCGGGCACGGCCGGAATCCAGCGTGAACCCGTTGAGGACGTCGGCGAACGTGCCGTCGTCCCCACGCCCGGCGGGGCCGTGCCCCGCGGGTGGTTCGCCGTCGAATCCGGACCCCGTGCTCATCGCGCCATCATCCCACCGGTTCGCCGATCAGCGACCCCCCGGAGCCCTGAAGCTGAGCGCGCAGCTCCGGGGTGAGGATCTGGCCGACCCGGTCGACGAGCATCGTCATCTCGTAGGCGACCTGCCCGATGTCGCAGTTGGGGGCGGCGAGCACGGCCAGGCACGAGCCGTCGCTGATCGACATCAGCACCATGATCCCCAGCTCCATCTCGACGACGGTCTCGTTGACCGCGCCGGCTTCGAAGCAGCGGGCCGCGCCCTGGGTGAGGCTGACCAGCCCGGAGGCGACCGCGGCGAGCTGGTCGGCCCGGTCGAGCGGGAGCCGGTTCGACGCGGTCAGCAGCAAGCCGTCCGCCGAGACGACCACGGCGTGGGCCACACCGGGCACCCGCTCCGCGAAGTCGTTCACCAGCCAGCCGAACTGGTTCTGCGTCGGCTGAGCGCTACTCGGCGAGGTCATTCACCCTCCAAGGTCTCGTGGTTGGTCTCGGCCGCCTGTGCGGTGCGGTGGCGTCCGCGCTCGATGCCCTGCTGGAAACTCCGCAGGCGGCCGCGCACGTCGTGTGCGTCCCGTTGTGGTCGGGGGGCCGAGGCCCCGGTGGACGGTCCGGCGCTGCCCGGGAGCAGCTGCTCCCCGCGACGGCGCCGGGGCAATCCTGCCGAAGTGAAGGTGGGAGGTGTCGACTGGGACACCGCTTGCACCGCGCGCCAGCCGTCGTCGGTGCCGAAATTCCATTCGGCGGTGGCGTCGACCGCGGTCTCTTCACCGCGCGGAGCAGGCGTCTCCGGGGCCTTCCGGCTGGGCAGCGAGGCCGGCGGGACGGCGGGACGGCCGTTGGCGATCGGCAGCTGCCCGGAGTCCTGGAAGACGGCCGGTTCGGGCCCCGGACGAGGACGGCTCGGCTGCGGCAGGGGCACGGAACGCCGCGGGAGACCGCCCGGCTTGGGCGCGGCCCGGCCGGGCTGCGGAAGGGCACCGCGGTCCGGTGCCGCCGGTCGCGAGTCTTCTGCGGGCGGCCGGCGGCCGGGCTGCGACCCGTCCGCGAAGATGTCCCCCTGCAGCTTCGGCCGCGACGACTCGTCGAACGGCTCGGGCGCCGCCGGCCGCGAACCGGCCGGGGGCGAGACTTGCTGCGCCGCCGGGTCCGCTGCACCGCTCGGCTGCTGCGCTGCCCCGGACTGCTGCCCCGGCTGCCCGAACGACTCCGGCGTGGCCTGGGCGGAATCCGCACCCGGCCCGGCGGCACCGGGCGAACCGGCCTGCTGAGCCGTGCCCGCTTGCCCGAACGACTCCGGTGTGGCCTGCGCGGAATCCGCATCCGGCCGGGCATCACCCGGCGCACCGGCCTGCTGAGCCGCACCAGCCTGCTCGAACATCCCCGGTGTGGCCTGCGCCGAATCCGCACCCCGCCCGGCGGCACCCGGCGAACCGGCCTGCTGAGCCACGCCCGCCTGCTCGAACATCCCCGGTGTGGCCTGCGCCGAATCCGCACCCCGCCCCGCAGCACCCGGCGAAGCGGGCTGCTGAGCTGCGCCCGCCTGCCCGACCACCTGCGCCGAATCCGCACCCTGCCCAGCCGGCCCTTGCGTCCCGGCCTGCGGAGCCACGCCCGCCTGACCGGCCGCTTCCGGCGTGCCTTGCGCAGGGCCGGAACTCTGCCCCGCCGCCTGCTGGGCCGCTGCCGCTGCCTGCTGGGCCGCGTCCTGTGCCGTTCCCAAGCCCGGCACCACCGGGGAAGGCTGGGCCGGCTGCGCCGCACGCTGCTGGCCCGCTCGCGGCCTTTGGGCCGCGGCCTGGCGGCGGCCACGGGAAACGCCCTGCTGGAAGCTGCTGAGCCGCCCTCGCACTTCCGCCGGGTCACGGACCGGGAGGTCCGGGCGGGCTGGGGCCGGCTTCGGGGTCGCCGCCGGGCCCGAAGCAGTCGCGCTGCCCGGGAGGAGCTGCTCGCCGCGGCGGCGGCGCGGGAGGCCCGCGTCGGTGAACGCCGTCGGCTCGGCTTTCGTCCGCTCCTGGACCGTGCGGAAGTTCTCGTCGCTCGCGAAGTCCCAGCTGCGGCGCTCCTCCGGCGGCGCCTCCGGGGAAGCGGCGGCCGGTTCCTCCTCCGCGGCCGGCTTGTCCTCGCGGAACCAGGCCGACAGCATCTCGTCGAAGATCGGCGTCGTCTCCGACCGGTCCGGCGCCGGGGCCGGCGGGGGCGGCTCCGACCCCGCCGTGGCCTCCTGCCACCAGTCGCTGAGTGTCGTCTCGTTGGCCGTGAACAGGTCCTTGCCCGCCGGGAGGTCGTCGCCGCGCGGCGGCTGTCCCGGCGGCAGCGGCAGCACCGCGGGTACCTGCGGCAGGGCCGGGCGCGGCGGCGGCGGGACGTCGCCGTCCTTCTCGATCGGGGCGAACAGCGCCGTGCCGGAAATCTCCAGGTCCGACGGCGGGCGCACCCCGGACAGCCCGGCCAGGTCGCTCGCCGACGGCCAGCGCTCCTCGCCCATCGCCGGCTGCTGCGGCACCACCGGCCGCGGGCGGGCCGCGCCGTTGACCGGGCGGCGCGGCAGCCGGTTGCCCGCCGCCGGGCTCGCCGGGTGCTGCTGCAGGGCGCCGATCGGGCCGGTCGCCGGGCCGTCGGTCACCGGCATCACCAGCTCCGCCGGGACCACGACGGTGGCGCGGACGCCGACGATGTCCTTGCCGCCGTGCAGCGACACCCCGATCCGGTGCCGGCTGGCCAGCCGGCCGACGACGAACAGGCCCATCCGGCGCGACGTCACCAGGTCGACCGACCCGGCTTCGGTCAGCCGGGTGTTCGCCTCGATGACCTCGCACTCGTTCATCCCGATGCCCTTGTCGAGGATGTCGATGTCGAGCGAGCCGTTCTCGCCCAGCCGCGACGCCACGGTCACCGTGGTCTCCGGCGCGGAGAACGCCGTGGCGTTGTCCAGCAGCTCGGCGACCAGGCGCATCAGATCGCTCGCGGCGTAGCCGACGATCCGGGCCGGGGGCGGCGGCTGCACCTGGACCCGCTGGTACTGCTCGATCTCCGACACCGCGGCGCGGAGCATGTCGGTGGTGCCGACCGGCTTCCCGGACCGGCGGCCCGGCTCGGCGCCGGAGAGCACCATCAGGTTCTCGTTGTTGCGCCGCATCCGGGTGGCGAGGTGGTCGAGCTGGAACAGCGTCGCCAGCTGGTCGGCGTCCTCTTCGTCCCGCTCGAGCTGCTCGATCAGCTGCAGCTGCCGCTGCACCAGGCTCTGGCTGCGCCGCGAGAGGTTGACGAAGACGCTGCCGTAGCCGGTCCGCATCGCGGCTTGCTCGGTGGCCAGCCGCAGCGCCTGGTGGTGCACCTTGTCGAAGGCCCGCGCCACCTCGCCGACCTCGTCGTCGGTGTGCACCGGGACCGGCCGGACGTCGGTGCCCTGCGCGCGGCCCTCCTGGATGTTGCGGACCGCCTCCGGCAGCGCGGTTTCGGCGACATCGAGGGCGCTGCGGCGCAGCACCTTCAGCGAGCGCAGCAGCTGCCGGGTGATGAGGAAGACGACCGCGACGGCCAGCACCATCGCGGCGAACAGCAGCACCGCGAGCAGGCCGGCGCCGCTGCTGGACTCGTCGACCAGGTCCGCCGCCGTCTGCGACGCCGACGCGCCGAGCCGGTCGGCGATCGTGCCGATCTGCGTGCGCATCGCCGCGGAGGCGGCGGCCCAGTCCGCGGCCGGCAGCGCGCGGAACGCGTCGTCCACCGCGCCGCTCTGCGCGTTCAGCACCGTCTCGACCATCCGGGCCCGGCTCTGCGCCTGCGTGCCTTCGGCGATCGCCGCGAAGTCGCGCTGCAGCGTGTCGCCCGCCGCGGAGCGGAAGTCGACGAGCCGGTCGGCGAGCCGCAGCTCGGCGGCGCGCAGGGTGGCCAGCTCGCTCGGCGTCAGGCCCGCGCGGCCGATGCCGTAGGAGACGAGGGCCTGGCTGAGCGACACCTGCTCGCCGGCGACCAGCAGTTCGTGCAGCCCGGCGGGCAGGCCGCCGAGGGTGCCGTCACCGGCGCCCGCGGTGGCCGCGGTGTCGAGGCTGATGAGCGACCCGGTGAGGGCGGAGTACGCCGTGATGGCCTGGCCGGGGTCGAGCTGACCGCCGTCGACCTGGCGGCGCAGGAAGGCGAGGTTGCCGACCTGCGCGGCGGCCGTGCCCGCCGCGCCGGACACGCCGGGTTCGGCTCGGGCGGCGCGGGCCTGCTCCGCGGTGAACGGGCCGGTCGCGGCGTCGGTGGCCTTGCGCGCCGCGGCCAGCTCGGGGGTACCCCCGACGGTGCCCTCGGTCAGCATCGCCGAGGTGACCGTGCGCTCCTGCTGGAGGGCGGCGGTGAGCGTGCGCACCCCGCCGCCGAGCGCGACGAGCCGGTCGAGCCGCTGGTAGTCGTCCGAGCGGCCGACCTGCGCGGCGATCGTCGCGACGCCCAGCACGAGCGCGAGGACGATGGGCACGACCGTGACGGCCGAAAGCTTGACGGGCAGGCTCCAGTCGCGCCACTGCACGAGCGCGCGCCACACGGCCTTTCCCCTGGACCGGCGGGGCGCTCGGCCGAGCAGTTCCCCGACGGGCACCTGACCTTCTCCTGCAACGGTCACGTGAGTGACTCCCTGTCCGGCGTCATGGATCCGCGTCGGCGGCGCGGCGTCCCGGCTCGCGACGGGCCGCCGGACGGCCGTGCCGTCCCCACCCTGCCGCTTTCCCGGCGCCCTCGCTCGTCCCCAGCCGTGCGGGCGTCCGCGCGCTCGTCACCGGGCAGGCACCGCCCCGTCGTCCCGTGCCCGGGACTCTGCACGTGCACGGCGCAAGTTGCGTTGTGCACGGTGATCGAGATCAACTTTATCGGTGCCAATCGATCGCTGCGGTCAGCTGGGCCAAAGAATCGTACCCCCGATGCCGTGCCGGTCAATTGTGTTCCCCACTCGGGCGCTGACCTGCGAAAAGCGCTTTCGCGACCGGACATCCGGCAGGACATTTCGCCTCACCGCCCCCGAAGAGGGAATTCCGGTTACCGGACGCGGGGGCCTGTCGCATCCGACCATCACCCGATTAGCCCAGGCAGGGTAGCAGCATCCCTCGGTCGATCTACACTGCGTACCACCAACGGGTGGGTCAAGTCTCAAGATGCCCCCGATGTTGTGGCGTTCCGCGTTCTCCCGCCCCGACCCGGTGATTTCTTTCGGAACCCGGCGCTGACCAGTGGATCTCCGCCGCCCGTCCGACGTCCGAGCCACCCTCGTGCCGGATCAAGCCGGGGAAACGACTACTTTATGTAACCAGGTTAGGGAAGTGTCGAGCGCCGTTAACCCGTTCGCCGTAGCGCACTGCCGCATCCGCAACGTCCAGTCACAATTCTTTTCCGCATTACGGACGTTCTCCGCACTGCGTTGTCGCCGGTGTTCTGACCGGTGTTGTCGCCGGTCACCCATTAGACGCCCACCGCGGGAAACGAATACCGGCTCGCGAACCGACCGGACGGTCGGCCGCCTTCGGCAGCCGCCGGATGGCGTAGTTACGATGTGCCCTCGCAGTCCGCAAGGGCGGCCCGGCGCCCGGTCCACCGGCGCCCGGGCCCGCCGCCACGGAGGCACTCTGCCGGAGGCACCATGTACGACGTAGCGCGGCCCACGCCGGCCAACGCCCTCGAGGAGACGAGCCGGATCCCGGTCCTGCCCGCCGGGCCCGAACCGGCCGGGGTCCCACCCCGCCGGCCCGCCGGCCCCGACTACACCGCGATCCAGGCCAGTCCCGAGTTCGTCGCGCTGCGCCGCCGGTTCCGCGGCTTCGTCTTCCCGCTGAGCTTCGCCTTCTTCGCCTGGTACATGACGTACGTGCTGCTGGCCGCGTACGCGCACGACTTCATGAGCCGCAAGGTGTTCGGCCAGGTGAACGTCGCCATCCTGCTCGGCCTGGGCCAGTTCGTGAGCACCGCGCTGATCACCTGGCTCTACCTGCGGTACGCGCGCCGCCGGCTCGATCCGCGCGTCGCCGAACTGCGGGCGCGGGCGGGCCTGGCGGAAGAGAAGCGCCGATGACCGCGCTCGCCGCGGGGCAGCCCGCCAGCGACCCCATCGTCAACACCGTCGTGTTCGCCCTGTTCGTGGCGATCACCCTGTACGTCGTCTACCGGGCCGGCAGCCGGAACTCCTCGACGTCGGACTACTACGCCGCGGGCAGCGCCTTCACCGGCCGCCAGAACGGCATCGCGCTGTCCGGGGACTTCCTCTCGGCGGCGTCGTTCCTCGGCATCGCGGGCGCGATCGCCGTCCACGGTTACGACGGTTTCCTCTACTCCATCGGCTTCCTGGTCGCCTGGCTGGTCGACCTGCTGCTGATCGCCGAGCTGCTGCGCAACACCGGCCGGTTCACGATGGGCGACGTCGTCAGCTTCCGGATGAACCAGCGCCCGGTCCGGGCCGCGGCGGCGACGTCGACCCTGGTGATCTCGCTGTTCTACATGCTGGCGCAGATGGCGGGGGCCGGCGGCCTGGTCGCCCTGCTGCTGAACATCCACACCCGGCTCGGGCAGGCGCTGGTGATCGGCGTGGTCGGCCTGGTCATGGTCCTGTACGTGCTGGTCGGCGGGATGAAGGGCACCACGTGGGTGCAGATCATCAAGGCCGGCGTGCTGATGCTGGCCGTGGTGCTGATCGCGGTGTTCCTCTTCGGCAAGTACGGCTTCAGCTTCTCGAACCTGCTTTCGGCGGCCACTGAGAAGAGCCCGCTGGGCGAGCACCTCCTGGAACCGGGCGGCTCCTACGGCAAGGACAACACCACGAAGCTCGACTTCGTGTCGCTCGCGCTGGCCCTGGTGCTCGGGCTGTCGTCGCTGCCCCACCTGCTGATGCGCTTCTACACGGTGCCGAACTCCTTCGAGGCGCGCCGCTCGGTCGTCTGGGCCACCGTGTGCATGCTGATCTTCTACGTGTGCACGCTGGTGATCGGCTTCGGTGCGGCCGCGCTGGTCGGCGCGGACGAGATCAAGAGCGCGCCGGGCGGGGAGAACTCGGCGGCACCGCTGCTGGCGCTGCACATCGGCGGGACGCTGCTGCTGGGCGTGATCGCCGCGGTGGCGTTCGCGACGATCCTCGCGGTGGTGGCCGGACTGACGATCACCGCGTCGGCCTCGTTCGCCCACGACGTCTACGCGAACATCTTCAAGCGCGGCAAGGCCGAGCCGGCGGACGAGGTCCGGGTGGCGCGGATGACCGCGATCGTGGTGGGCGCGCTGGCGATCGTCGGCGGCGTGCTGGCGAACGGGCAGAACGTCGCGTTCCTGGTGGCACTGGCGTTCGCGGTGGCGGCCTCGGCGAACCTGTCGACGCTGCTGTACTCGTTGTTCTGGAAGCGGTTCAACACCACGGGCACGCTGTGGGGCATGTACGGCGGCCTGATCGCGTGCCTGCTGCTGGTGCTGTTCTCGCCGGTGGTCTCGGGCGCTCCGGATTCGATCTTCAAGAGCATCGACTTCGCCTGGTTCCCGCTGAAGAACCCGGGCCTGGTGTCGATCCCGTTCTCGTTCCTGTGCGGGTTCGCCGGAACGCTGGTGGGCCGGCCGAAGGCCGACGCCGAGAAGCAGGCGGAGATGGAGGTCCGCTCGATGACCGGCATCGGGAGCTGATCCCCCGGCCGGCCCGCGTCACGCGCGCAGGCCGTCCAGGATCACGTTCAGCACGCGCCTGCCGTCGTCCGGACTGCAGTTGCGCACGGCCATCCCGGCGCCGTGGCCCAGCCGGAGGACGTCCGCACCGACGACGTCCCGGCGGAGCAGCCCGGCCTCCTGCGCCGCTTCGACGAGCACTCGGGTCGCTTCGCGAAGCCGCTTCTGGCAGTACAGGAAGGTCTCCGAGCCGGAATCGATGGACTCCTTGAGGATCGTCGCCAGCTTGTGCCGCTCGACGACCCAGGTGACCTGGGCGAGCAGCCACGCTTCCAGGGCCTCCCACGGCGGCAGCTCGTCGTGCAGGACGAACGCGCGGTCGGCGAGCACCGTGATCTCGTCGCGGTAGACCGCTTCGAACAGCTTCTCCCGGGTCGGGAAGTGCCGGTAGAGGGTGCCCGCGCCGACGCCGGCCTTCTTGGCGACGTCGTCCAGCGGCACGTCGGCGCCGTGGGCGGTGAAGAGGTCCTTCGCCGTCGCGACGATGCGCTCGTAGTTGCGCCGCGCGTCCGCGCGCATCGGACGCTCGCCCACCTCGGGCATCCCGGCCTCCTCGCCACTTAACCGGAGAGATTCTCCGAATTCACTTGCGCATCCGGAGACGCTCTCCATATTATCGGATCACAGCCAAGCGGAGAAAGTCTCCGCTTCCTCTCTTACTCCTTGGGGGAGTATCCCTTGTCCCACCAGACGGTCGACCGTGCGCCCGCACCGGTCCGCCCCCGGCGCAGCGGGCTGGTCCTCGCGATCATCCTGACCTGCCAGCTCATGCTCGTCCTCGATGCGACGGTGATGAACGTCGCGCTCCCGCGCATCCAGTCCGACCTGGGGTTTTCCGCCACCGGCCTGTCCTGGGTGATGACGGCCTACAGCCTCGTCTTCGGCGGTCTGCTGCTGCTCGGCGGCCGGGCAGGCGACCTGTTCGGACGGCGGCGCATGTTCGTCGCCGGCACCGCCCTGTTCACCCTCGCCTCACTGGCCGGCGGGCTCGCCGATTCGGCCACGCTCCTCATCACCGCCCGCGTCCTGCAGGGCGTCGGGGCCGCGATGGCGGGGCCGAGCACCCTGGCGCTGGTCACGACGACGTTCACCGAACCCAAGGCCCGGGTCCGGGCGCTGGCGCTGTTCTCCGCGATGTCCAGCGGCGGCTTCGCGATCGGCCTGATCGTCGGCGGCCTGCTCACCGAGTGGATCTCCTGGCGCGCCGCGCTGTTCATCAACGTCCCGTTCGGCGTGGCGATCGCCCTGCTCGCCCCGCGGTTCGTGGCCGAGCCCGAACGCCGCCGCGCCCACCTGGACCTGCCCGGCGCGGTCACCGGCACCCTCGGCGTCGGCGCGCTCGTGTTCGCCTTCACCCACGCCGCGTCCGACGGCTGGGGCAACCCGGTGACGCTCGGCTCGCTCGCCGGCGGCCTGGCCCTGCTCGCCGGCTTCGTCGCCATCGAAGCGCGCACCGCGCTGCCGCTGGTCCCGCTGCGGCTGTTCGCCGACCGCAACCGCAGCGCGGCCTACGTCAACTTCTTCCTCGGGCCGATGGCGATGATGTCGATGTTCTTCTTCCTGACCCAGTTCATGCAGGACATCCGGCACTTCGCGGCGCTGGCGACCGGGTTCGCGTTCCTCCCGATGGCGGCGCTGATCTTCACCATGAGCCGGCTCGTGCCGCGGCTGCTCCCCCGCTACGGCCCGAAGCCCCTGGCCGTCACCGGCTCGATCCTGATGGTCACCGGCGTCGGCTGGCTCACGCTGCTCACCACCGAAAGCACGTACTTCCCGGCACTGCTCGGGCCGCTGCTGCTGATGGGCCTCGGCGGCGGGCTGTCGTTCGCACCGCTGAACGTGATCGTGATGGCCACCGTGCCGAACGAGGACGCGGGCGCGGCGGGCGGCGTGCTGCAGACGATGCAGCAGGTCGGCAGCACGCTCGGGCTGGCCGTCCTGGTGACGGTGTTCGGCTCGGTCACCCGCTCGGCGGGTACGACCGGCGCGCAGCTGACGGTCGACGGCATGACGGCGGCGTTCACGACCGCCGCGGTGTTCGCCGCCTGCACGGTGCTGGTGGCGCTGACCTTCCGCCGTCAGGTCGCGGTTACAGCTTCTGCCCGGCCTTGACCTTGTGCGTCACCCGGCGCTCGACGAGGAACGAGACGAACGGGACGCAGCCGGCCAGCAGCACGAGCACGGTGCCCTTGATCGACCAGCGGGCCTTGATCGCCAGGTCGATGGTCAGCACCAGGTAGATCATGTAGAGGACGCCGTGGATCGGCGAGTAGACCGCCGACGGCGTCGGGTTGTCGAAGCCGTACCGCAGCACCATCACGAAGCACAGGCCCAGCAGGCCGACACCGGTGACGTAGGCGGCGGTGCGGAACCGGACCAGGGGGCCGGCGAGCGGCGCGGCGGTCCGGGCGCCTTCGGTGCTGGTGGTCATCGGTTCGTCGTCCTCACTCTTCACTCTGCGGCCTGCTGATCGCGGGCGTTCAGTTCGCGCAGGTAACGGTTGTAGGCGGCCAGCTCCTCGTCCTCGTCGGTGTTCGCCTCGGCGACGTCCGGACGGGGGCGGGGGGCGGGCACCGCGGGCTCGGCTTCCTGCCGCTCGGGCGTTTCGGTCGCTCCGGCTTCGGCCTTCTGCCGGAGTTTGCGGATCCGCCAGAACATGAAGGCCGGGAAGAGCCCGAACAACGGCCACTGCAGGACGTAGCCGAGGTTCTGGAAGGTGCCGTTCGCGGAGGTGAAACGGTCCCACTGCCACCAGGCGAGCCCGCAGCAGACGAGCAGGCTCAGCAGGCAGGTCGCGACGATCGCGATCCGCCGTCCCCAGGGGGAAGCGGCTGGCGGGTGGGGGTCTGGCACGAAGTCGACGCTAGCACTGGTGAGCTGAGGCACGACGCGCGGTCGCGGACGAGGTGGCCGGGCTCTCAGCCCTGCTTGCGCACCGACTGGGCGCCCTTCGCGTAGCCGTCCGCCAAGCCGAACACCTTCTGCGCGTACTCCGTCGAGTTGTTGTACGACAGGATCCCGGCCCACCACCCGCCCGGACTGGCCATGTCCCGCCCGCCCGCGCACAGGTACCGCGCCGCGGCCAGGGCCGCGTCGTCGATCTGCTGGGGGTCGCCGAGGCCGTCGCCGTTCCCGTCGGCGGCCCACTTGCGCCAGGTGCCCGGGATGAACTGCATCGGGCCCACCGCCCGGTCCACCCCGGCGTCGCCGTCGTAGCGGCCGCCGTCGGTGTCGCCGATCGCCCGGACTCCGGCCGATCCGTCGAGCGGGACGCCGACGATCGGCTTGGACGGGCGGCCGTCGGCGCCGAGGACCGCGCCCGCGTACTGACCGTGGTTGGACTCGATGCGGCCGATGCCCGCGAGCGTGGCCCACGAGATCTTGCAGCCCGGCTGGTCCGCGCGCATCGCCAATTCCGCGTTGCCGTAGGCCTGCAGGGCCCGCGCCGGGACACCGGTGGCCGCCGCGACCTGGGCCGCCCACTGGGACAGCGTCGCCGGACCCGTGCTGCGAACCTGCTGGGGAGAGGTCTGCTGCTCGGCCCCGCCCGCCACCGCTCCACCGGCCGGGGCGACCGAGCCCGGGCGGACGTCGGCCGCCTTGACCTGCAAGGCGGGGATTTCGGTGGTGGTCGGGCTCGCCTCCGGCGTCGCGGCGCGGGTGACGAGCCAGATCCCGCCGCCGGCCACCGCCAGCACGGCGAGGACCACGAGCAGCCGGGTGAGCACGGCGACGCCCGGAGAGCGCGGTGCCGGTGCGGCGGGGACGGCTTCCTCGGCGCTGGGGCCGATCGGGTCGTCCTCGGTCTTTCCGGTCCTGGTGCGCACGAAACTCCGGTCCTCCAGCGTGTGTCGACGAACTGTCAACGAGCCCGCGCAGGTTAGCGTTACGCGGGCCGTCCCGATCGTCTCACCACACCGGGTCACCCGGCCGAGTGGAAAACGTCTCGTCAGGCGGATTTCTGCTGACGCGCGAGCCGCGCCACGCACCAGGCCGGGGCACTGCCGCGGCGCAGGTGCTGCAGGACCGTCATCGGCCCGAGCCGGCGGCTCAGGTCGGACGGCGCGAGCCCGGCCGCCCGGTAGTCGAGGGCCCGCTGGTCGAGCGGGCTGATGCCGGCGTCCCACCACTCCTCGGCTTCGGCGACGCCGCCGACCATCTGCCACCAGCCCGCGGCGGCGGTGAGGAGCTCTTCGGGCACCTCCGGCAGCCGGCTGCGCATGGCGGCGAGGTAGCCGGGATCGGCCGACTCGACGGGGACGAACCGCGACTGTCCGGTCCGGGCACGCTGGCCGGGGATGCCCGGGGCCTGCGCGGGTGCGTCGGCCAGCCACGCGGAAGCGATGCGGTCGACCTCCTGCTCCTCGGGAGTCCTCTCGCGCTCGGCGGCCCACTGCCGGATCAACGCGTCCACTCCGGGATCTCCGGTCATCCCTGCCTCCTTGTAGGTCCCCGACGGACAGGCCCTGACGCCTGTCCCACGCGGTGGTGCCGCACGCACCAACCTGCACCTTGCTGAGTGGAAACTGCCTGCGTACCGGGGTTCTCCGGGGGGATGGCGAACCACCCGATCACGCAATGTGAGCACCGTAGGGCCGGGGTGGTCGTCTTCGCCAGACCCCGGGTGCCATGAATTCGACGACCTGCGCGTTTTCGGCCGCAATCCACCCGGATGGTCGAGCGTCGGAGTCCGAAATCCGGGATTGGTTACACTGGGTGATTTACCGTCCGTTAACACGCACGGTAGCCACCGGCACCGCCCGTGGCGGCGCCGGTACGGAGAAGCACCAGGTCAGGAGAAGAGGGCGCGGAAGAACGTGACGATCGCTTCGGCGCCGTCCTTGAGCCAGCCGAGCACGCGGTGCACGAAGTCGGCGGACTGGGTGGGCTGGGTGATCAGGAGGAAGAGCACGAGCGCGACCACGCCCACGATCAGAATCTTCTTCACGCCGCCCGACATGTGCTTCCTCCCCGGCTCGCCGTTCCCGTCCTGGGAGTGGCCATCCCAATACTGTAGGGAAGGCGTGCGCGGAAGACACCTCGATCACCCCAGGAGCGGCCATGTCCCGGAACGTGCTGGTCCAGCGGGACGGCGCGGTGACGACGATCACCATCGACCGCCCGGCCGCGCGCAACGCCGTCGACGGGCCCACGGCGGCGGAGCTGGCGAACGCCTTCCGCGCCTTCGACGCCGACCCGGACGCGGCCGTCGCGGTGCTGACCGGAGCGGGTGGCGCGTTCTGCGCGGGGGCCGATCTCAAGGCGATCGGCACCGACCGGATGAACCGCACGCACCCGGACGGGGACGGCCCGATGGGGCCCACCCGGATGACCCTCGGCAAGCCGGTGATCGCGGCGGTCCACGGGCCGGCCGTCGCGGGCGGGCTCGAGCTGGCGCTGTGGTGCGACCTGCGCGTCGCGGACGCCACGGCGGTGTTCGGGGTGTTCTGCCGCCGCTGGGGCGTCCCGCTGATCGACGGCGGGACGGTACGGCTGCCGCGCCTGATCGGCCAGTCCCGCGCCATGGACCTGATCCTCACCGGCCGCGCGGTCGACGCCACCGAAGCCGTCGAGATCGGCTTGGCCAACCGGCTGGTGCCGGCGGGCGAGGCGGTGACGGCGGCCCAGGAGCTCGCCCGGCAGCTCGCGGCGTTCCCGCAGGCGTGCCTGCGCGGCGACCGGCGCTCGGCGCTGGCCCAGTGGGGCGAGTCCGAAGAGGACGCGCTGGCGGCGGAGTTCGCCGCGGCGATGGGCCCGGGAGTCTTGGCGGCGGAGGCCATCGACGGCGCGGCCCGCTTCGCCGGCGGCGAAGGCCGCCACGGCACCTTCACCTGACCCACGTGTCCGAAAGGTCGACTCGCGTGATCGGAAGGTCAACTCGCGTGATTGGAAGGTCGACTCGCGTGATTGCGGAGCCAACTCGCGTGATTGAAGGGTCGACACGGCCGGGACCTGCCGGCTTCGCCGTGTCGACCTCTCAATCACGCGTGTCGACCTCTGGATCACGCGAGTCGGCGTTTCCGTCACGCGAGGTGCGCGCTCGGTCACGGGCGTGCCTCGACCGGGCGATCCGGGCGCGCGGCCGTCCCGGTTCCGGTCAAGCGGCCGATAAGGTCTCCGGATGGACGACGACGGTGTCAGAGTGGAGCTCCGGCCGGTGGCCGAAAGCGATCTCGGCCTCCTGGAACAGCTGACCAACGATCCCGTCGCCGCCGGCGAGCACCAGTGGTTCGGCTGGCACGATCCCGGCTACCTGCGCCGCCGGTGGCTGGAAACCGGGATGCTCACCGCCGAAACCGGCATGCTCGTGCCGACGCTCGGCGGCCGCGTCCTCGGGGTCGTCTCCTGGCACCGCACCCGGACCGGGCCGACGTCCTACTGCTGGAACATGGGCCTCGTGCTCGTCCCGGAAGCGCGTGGCCACGGCTACGGCACCGAAGCCCAGCGCCTGCTCGTCGGCTACCTCTTCGCCCACACCCAGCTCAACCGGGTCGAAGCGACGACCGAGGCCGGCAACCGCGCCGAACAACGCTCGCTCGAGAAAGCCGGCTTCACCCGCGAAGGAGTGCTTCGCGGGTACGGCTTCCGGGACGGCGAGTGGCGCGACCACGTCGTCTACTCGGTCGTGCGCTCCGATCTGGCGAAGAGCCAGCCGACGAGCTAGGCGATCACGCCCGCCGAACGCAGCGCGTCGAGGTCCGTGACACCCAGTTCGGCGAGCACCGCTTCGGTGTCGGATCCCTTGGCACGCGGTGCTTCCGGCGTCGAAGGCGGCGTCCGGTCGAACCGCGGCGCCGGTGCCGGCTGCACCATGCCGCCGATCTCGACGAACGTGCCGCGCGCCGCGTTGTGCGGGTGTGACGCCGCTTCGGCCGGCGACAGCACCGGCGTCAGGCACGCGTCGGTGCCCTCGGCGCGCGCGACGAGCTCGTCGCGCGGGTGCTTGGCGATCGCCCCCGCCACGATCTCGCGCAGCCGCGGCCACTGCGTCTTGTCGACGTGCAGCGGCAGCTCCGCCGGGTCGAGCTCGAGCACCTGCACCAGCGCACTCCAGAACCGCATCTCGATCGCGCCGACGGCGACGTACTTGCCGTCCGCCGTTTCGTAGGTGTCGTAGAACGGCGCGCCGCCGTCGAGCATGTTCTCGCCGCGCTCCCCGGCCCAGAGGCCGGCCGCCTTGATGCCGTGGAGGCTCGTGGTGAGCAGCGCGGCCCCGTCGACCATCGACGCGTCGACGACCTGGCCGCGCCCGGACGTGGTCCGTTCGTACAGCGCGGCCAGGACGCCCATCGCCAGCAGCAGCCCGCCGCCGCCGAAGTCGCCGACGAGGTTCAGCGGCGGTACCGGCCGCTCGCCCGCGCGCCCGATCGGTTCGAGGGCGCCGGCGATGCCGATGTAGTTGATGTCGTGCCCGGCGGCCGAAGCCAGGGGACCGTCCTGGCCCCAGCCGGTCATCCGGCCGTAGACCAGCCGCGGGTTGCGCGCGTGCACGACGTCCGGGCCGAGCCCGATCCGCTCGGCGACACCCGGGCGGAAGCCCTCGATGAGGACGTCGGCGGTGTCGCACAGCTTCAGCACCAGCTCGACGCCTTCGGGCGTCTTGGTGTTGATGCCGACGGACCGGCGGCCGCGGGCGAGCGGGTCGGCCGGGATGCCGAGCACGTCCTCCCCCGGCTGCGCGCGGTCGACGCGGACGACGTCGGCGCCGAGGTCGGCGAGGATCATCGTGGCGAACGGCCCGGGCGCGAGACCGGCGAGCTCCACCACCTTCAGGCCGCCGAGCGGACCTGCCTTCATAGTCGGTCCCTTTCAGAGCGAGCGGGAGATGATTTCCTTCATGATTTCGCTGGTGCCGCCGAAGATCCGGGAAATCCGGACGTCGGCCCAGGCGCGGGCGATCGGGTACTCGGACATGTAGCCGTAGCCGCCGAACAGCTGCACGCAGTCGTCGATCACCTTGTTGACGCGCTCGGTGGTCCACAGCTTCGCCATCGCCGCGCCTTGGACGTCGAGCTCGCCCTTGAGGTGCCGTTCGATGCACTGGTCGAGGAACGCCCGCGCGACAGCGGCCTCGGTCGCGGCCTCGGCGAGCTTGAACTTGGTGTTCTGGAAGGAAAAGATCGGCCGGCCGAACGCCGTGCGCTCCTTGGCGTACTCGAGCGTGAGGTCGACCGCCGCCTCCAGCCCGGCCACCGCGGTGACGGCGATGATCAGCCGTTCCTGCGGCAGCTGCAGCATCAGCTGGACGAAGCCCTGGCCCTCGGCGTCGCCGAGCAGGTTCCCGGCCGGCACGCGGACGTCGTCGAAGAACAGCTCGGCGGTGTCCTGGCCCTTGAGCCCGACCTTGTCGAGGACGCGGCCGCGGCGGAAGCCCGGCGTGTCGGTCTCGACCACGATCAGCGACACGCCCTGCGCGCCCGCGTCCGGGTCGGTCTTGCACGCGACGACCACGAGGTCGGCGTGCAGCCCGTTGGTGATGAAGGTCTTCGCGCCGTTGAGGACGTAGTGGTCGCCGTCGCGGACCGCGCGCGTCTTGATGCCCTGCAGGTCGGAGCCGGTACCGGGCTCGGTCATCGCGATCGCGCCGACCATTTCGCCGCTGGCCAGCTTCGGCAGCCACACGCGCTTCTTGTCTTCCGAAGCGTAGGCGAGCAAGTAGTGCGCGACAATTCCATTGTGGACGGTGACGCCCCACGCGCTGTCGCCGGCGCGCGCCTGCTCTTCGTAGAGGACGGCTTCGTGGGCGAAGGTGCCGCCGCCCCCGCCGTACTCCTCGGGGATGGACAGGCACAGCAGGCCGACGTCGCCCGCCTTCGTCCACAGCTCGCGGTCGACCTTCTTCTCCGCCGCCCAGCGTTCCTGGTGCGGGACGGCTTCCTTCTGCAGGAACGACCGCGCGAGTTCACGGAGGTCATCGAGCTCGGTCGTGCTCCACGAGCTCTTCGGCAGTTGCAGTGGCACGGGGACCCTCCTGCTGGAAAACATGACGAGCAGCATGTAAGTTCTGTTCGGAATGTACATCCGTACCGGCCTGTAGGTAAAGCAGGGAGGCCGCGGTGACCGAGACGACGCACCGGACCCAGGCGCAGCGGCGCGAGCAGACCCGCACGGCGCTGCTCGACGCCACCATCGACTGCCTGGTCGAGGTCGGCTACGCGCGCACGTCGGTGCAGGAGATCTGCGCCCGCGCTGGCGTGTCGAAGGGTGCCGTGCAGCACCACTTCACCGCGAAGGCCGAGCTGATGGCGGCCGCGGTCGAGCACCTGACGACGAAGCTGCGCCGCCGGCTCGCGGAGTCGCTGGACGAGCTGCCCGGCGGCGGCAGCGGGGTGGCCGCCGCGATCGACCTGCTGTGGGCCGGCTACTCCGGCACGCTCTCGACCGCCGTCACCGAACTGTGGGTCGCCGCCCGCACCGACCCCGAACTGCGCGCGGCCATCCGCCCGGTCGACCGCGCGCTCGGCCGCGCCACGCTCGAGCACGTCACGCAGGTCGCCGGCGAACTCCCGCCGGAGCGGGCGGAGATGCTGTTCTGGCTCACCGTGAACCTCACCCGCGGACTGGCGCTGGACGCCGAGCTCGGCGGCGACCCGAACCGGCGCCGGCAGCTCCTCGAGGAGTGGAAGCGCATCGCCGTCCTGCTCTACGAGGACGCCACCGCTGCGCCGAGCTGACCACCGCGCCACCACCAGGGTGCTTTGCCCCTTATCCGCAGGCGGATTTCGTGGTCCAATCCCCTCCGAACGAGGGGAGTTCCGATGACCGCCGCCCCGTACCCGTACCCGTACGGCCAGCCACCCACCCAGCCGCCGGCCGATCCGGGTGCCGTCTTCCGGCTGTTCGCCGGGATCCTCGGCGCGCTCGCCGCGATCCTGGTGATCGCCGGGTCGTTCCTGCCCCAGACGTCGTTCGAGCAGGTGGTGGACGGCAAGCCCGTGAGCAGCCAGAAGATCAGTGCCTGGTCACGCACGTTCGACGTCGAGCCCGACGAGCAGGCGAAGAAGTTCTACGAGAACACGCACGTCGCCCGGTACGGGATCCCGCTCAGCGCCGCCGCGGTGGTGCTGCTGGCCGGAGCCGGGCTGGCGCTCGCCGGCGCTCGCCGCTCGGCGGGCCCCGGCGTGCGTGCGGGCGCCCGGACCGCGCTGGTGGCCGGAGCGGCCGGAACGACCGCGGCGGTGTGGATGCTCGGCATGGACGTCTCGGCGACCTTGAGCTACGAGAGCGACGAAGGGACGTTCACGTCGCACTACACGACCGGGATCGGGTTCTGGTTGCTGATCGGCGGCGGGATCGTCGCCCTGATGGCACTGGTGGCCGCGGTACTGGCCGGGCGGCGGGCGCCCGGCGCGGCACCGGCCGGACCGCCACCCGGGCCGTACCAGCAGCAGCAGTCACGGCCGTACCCGGTGCCGCCCCAGCAGTACGGGCAGCCGTACCCGGGTTATCCGCCGTCGCAGCCGTTCCCCGCTCAGGCCCCGCCGCCGCAGACCGGCCCGCAGCCGCCTCCCTACGGCGGCCCGGCGTCGCAGCCGTTCCCGGCGCAGCAGCCCGACGACCCCTACGGCGGCGTCACGCAGGCCCAGCAGCACCCGGCCCAGCAGGAACCGACGGAACCGAACTACCAGCTGCCGCCGCTGCACCCACCCAAGACGTGAATCTTATTCACATCACGCTGGACATCTGACGTACCGACGGTATGGTGTACTCGTCGGTAACCCCTGCGCGACGTCGCGCGGACTCCGCCGGAACGGAGACGTCATGACCAGCACGACCCCCGCGAACGCGGTCGAAGACACCTCGCTGCCGCCCACCGTCGGCGGCGTCGCCGGGGCGCCCGGCTCGGCGCGGGCGGCCCAGCTCGTCGCCCGGGTGACGGGTGGCGCGGACTCCGCGCCGGTCCGGATGCGGGCGCCCTTCACCGGGCTGCCGATCGCGACCCTCCCGCAGGCCACCGACGCCGACGTCCGGGCGGTGTTCGCCGGCGCGCGCACGGCCCAGACGGCGTGGGCGGACCGCTCCCCCGCCGAGCGCGCCCGCGTCCTCACCCACCTGCACGACCTGGTGCTCGCCCGGCAGGACGAGGTGCTCGACCTGGTCCAGGTCGAAGCCGGCAAAGCGCGACTCGACGCGTTCGACGAGGTCAGCGCGACCGCGCTGGTGGCGGCCTACTACGGCAGGCACGCGGCTAAGCTCCTCGCGCCCCGCAGGGTCGCCGGCGTCATCCCCGGCCTGACCCGCGCGGGCGAGCTCCGCCACCCCAAGGGCGTCGTCGGGATCATCTCGCCGTGGAACTACCCGCTGGCCCTGACCGCGATGGACGTCCTGCCGGCGCTGGCCGCGGGGAACGCCGTCGTGCAGAAGCCGGACAACCAGACCGCGCTTTCGGCGCTGTGGCTGCACGAGCTCGCCGAGGAGGCCGGACTGCCCGCCGGGACCTGGCAGATCGTGCTCGGCCGCGGCTCGAAGATCGGCACCGCGCTGGTCGAGGAGTCGGACTACCTGTGCTTCACCGGTTCCACGCCGACCGGCAAGGAGCTGGCCGGCCAGGTGGCGAAGCGGCTGACGTCGTATTCGCTGGAGCTCGGCGGCAAGAACCCGATGGTCGTGCTGCCCGACGCCGACGTCGCGAAGGCCGCGACGGGCGCGGTGACGGCGTGCTTCTCCTCGGCCGGGCAGCTGTGCGTGTCCGTCGAGCGGATCTACGTCCACGAGGACATCCGCGAGGAATTCACCCGCGCGTTCGTCGCGCGCACCGCCGCCCTGAGGCTCGGCGGCTCGCTGGACTACCACGCCCAGATGGGCTCGCTGACGTCGGAAGACCAGCTCGCGACGGTGTCGGCGCACGTCGAGGACGCCCGTGCGAAGGGCGCTTCGGTGCTCACCGGCGGCCGCGCGCGGCCGGACCTCGGGCCGCTGTTCTACGAGCCGACGGTGCTGTCCGGCGTCACCCCGGACATGCTGCCGTTCGCGGAGGAGACGTTCGGGCCGGTCGTGTCGATCTACGGCTACACCGACGTCACCGACGCCATCGAGCGGGCCAACGACACGCCGTTCGGGCTCAACGCCAGCGTCTGGTCCCGCAACGGCCGCGCGGGCTGGGAGGTCGCGGCGCGGCTGAAGGCCGGGACGGTCAACGTGAACGAGGGCTACGCGGCGACGTTCGGCAGCGTCGGCGTCCCGATGGGCGGGATGAAGGACTCCGGCGTCGGCCGCCGCAACGGCGCCGAAGGCCTGCTGAAGTACACGGAGTCGCAGTCGATCGCGCTCCAGCGCGGCCTGGCCCTGCGTCCGCCGCGCGTGATTTCGGGCTCGCTGTGGTCCCGCGGCATGACATTCGGCCTCAAAGCCCTCCGCCGCCTCCCCCGCTGACGTGACGGAAGGGTCAGCACGCGTGATTGAAGGGTCATCACTCGTGATTCGAGGGTCGACACGGCGACGCCCGCAGGCTCGGCCGTGTCGACCCTTCAATCACGCGTGTCGACCTTCCAATCACGCGTGTCGACCTTCTGATCACGCGGTGGGGGCGGTGAGGAGGCCGCGGTCGTAGGCGATCGCCACCGCTTCCGCGCGGCGGCTGGCGCCCAGTTTGGCCATCACGCGGGAAAGGTGGACGCTCACCGTTTTTTCGCTGATGTAGAGCTCTTCGCCGACCTGGCGGTTCGTGCGGCCCAGCGCGACGCGCTCGAGGACGTCGCGCTCGCGGTCGGTCAGGGGGTCGGTGACCGTGCGGGCCGGGGCCGCCGGTTCGACGCCCGCCAGCTCGACACGGGCCCGGTGTGCCAGGTCGCGGACGGCGTCGCGCAGCGGGATCGCGCCGAGCCGGACCGCCACCGCGTGGGCCGCTTCGAGCGCCTCGCCCGCGTCGGCGTCCGCGGCCAGCAAGGCTTCGGCTTCGTGCCAGCGGCAGACCGCCTGTTCGTAGACGGCGCCGTAGCCGAACGCCGCCACCGCGGCCGCCCACTTCCGGGCGTCGCCCCGGCCGGACAGGCAGGTCGCCGCCGCTTCCAGGCGGGCCAGCCACGCGCGGCCCTCCGGACCGAGCGTTCCCGAACGCGGCTGGCCGACCACCGAGCACATCCGGCCGTGCGCCAGCAGCCGCTCGCCGGCCGCCACGGCGGCTTCGGCCGCGGCCTGGTCGCCGTGGACGCGGGCCTCGGCGGCCAGCCGGGCCGCGGCGGACACGCCGAGCGCGGCGACCCGGATGCCGGCCAGCAGACCGGATTCGATCCGCTCCAGCCAGCCGATCAGGTCTTCGGCCTGGCGCACGGCTTCGGCGTGAGCGCCGCGCCAGTAGGCCAGCTCGATGCCGGCGCCGCCGGCCGACAGCGGGATCTGCATGTCCGCCGTCCAGTGCTGCCGCAGGCCGGACAGGAGCTTCGCGCCCTCGTCGAACCGGCCGCGGGAGACGACGAACAGCGACCAGATGGCCAGGATCCGCGCGGCGACCGCGCTGGACACCCCGCGCCCGGCGCGGCCGGCGCTCTCGTCCGGCCAGTCGCCCATCAGGTAACGCAGCACCAGCTGCCGCGCCCGCAGTTCGAGGCCGTAGACGCTCCAGCTCAGCCCGGTTTCCTCGGCACGCGCGACGCCGTGCGAGGCGTGTTCCAGCGCTTCGGCGAACTCGCCTTGGTCGTCGTGGCTCAGCGCCAGGAAGTAGGTCGCGCGGATCTCGGTGTTGTACGCACCCACGTCGCGCGCCTTGCGCTGGGCCTGCCGCAGCCGCTCCCGGGCCTCGGCGGCGTCGCCCCGTGAGTCGGCCAGCGTGCCCAGGGTGACCAGCGCCGAGGCCTCCGCACCGGCCGCGCCGACCGCCTGCGCGTCGGCGACCGCGGCGAGCGCGCTGTCGAGCGCCGCCTCGGGCTGGTCGAGGATCCGCAGGAACCCGGCCCGGCTGGCCAGCACCCAGGCGCGCGCCGAGCTGGGATCGGTGTCCTTGACCAGGTCCCAGGCCCGGTCGATGGCGGCGACCGCCTCGTCCAGGGTGCCCTCCAGCGCGAGCAGCGCGTCCGCCAGCCGCCGCCACACCTTCGCGGCCCGGTCGTTCGGGACGTCGGCGGTCAGTGCCTGGGTGGCCGAGCGGGCGAACGCCGCGGCCCGCTCGGGCTCGCCGGACGTCCCCGCGAAGTACGACGCTTCGTACAGCAGCTTCAGCTCGTCGACCCCGTCCGGCCGGTCCGCCGGGGTGACGGCGTCCCAGATGGACAGTGCCTGTTCGACGTGCTGCAGCGCGGACCCGGGTGCGCCGAGCTTCTCGGCCTCGTCCATCGCGCGCAGCAACGCCGGCAGCGCGGTGGCGAGATCGCTGCTCTGCATCGAGTGGTAGGCCAGCTTCGCGTCGTGGCCGCGGCCCTGCGGCCGCGCCTTGATCCGTGCCGCGTACGCCGCGTGCGTGCGCGACCGCTCCCCCGGCAGCAGGTCGCCGTACACCGCTTCCTGCAGCAACGCGTGCCGGAACGTGTACGAGCCGTCCGAAAGCACCACCAGCACGTGGTGCTGGACGGCTTCCCGCAGTGCCTCGTCGAGCTCCAGCTCGCCCAGCCCGGAGACCTCGGCGAGCGCGCCGTGCATGACCGGTTCGTTGGCCACCGAGATGACCCGCGCGACCCGGCGGGCGTCCGGCGAGAGCCGCTCGAGCCGGGACAGCAGCACCTCGGCCAGCCCGGCGGGCAGGTCGTTGCACTCGGTCTTGGTGGCGAGCAGCTCCTCGGCGAAGAACGGGTTGCCCTCGGAACGGCTGACGATGTCGGCCACGACGTCCGACGGCAGCGGCTCGTCGGCCAGCGCCTCGACGAACTTGCGGGCGTCGACGGCGCCGAAGGGCTGCAGGTCGACGCGCTCGACGGTGGCGAGCCGGACCAGCTCGGACAGCAGGCCGCGCAGCGGGTGCCGCCGGTGGACGTCCTCTTCGCGGTAGCTGCCCACGACCAGCAGCCGCTGTGCCCGCAGGCGGCTGAGCAGGAAGGACAGCAGGTTGCGGGTCGAGGCGTCGGCCCAGTGGAGATCCTCCAGGAGGATCACCACGGGCCGCGACTCGGCGATCTCGGTCAGCACCCCCAGTACCGCGTCGAACAACTGCAGCTGACCGAGATCCTGCTCCGGCCGGGGACGCACCATGGTTTCCCGGTCGTTCGAGGTCATCGGCGGGTGTTCGGCCGGGCGCGGTTCTTCCACGCCCTGCCCCTGCGGCAGCAGCCGCCCGAGGGCGGGCCGGGCCCGCACCGCGGCGGCGACCGCCGGGTCCGTCGCGCTGCCCAGCGGGGCGAGCGCCTCGGCGAACGGAAGATAAGGAAGACCGCCCTCGCGGACGTCGATGCAGCGGCCGGTGAGCAGCAGCGCACCGCACGCTTCGACGTGCTCGCCGAGCGCGGTCAGCAGCCGGGTCTTGCCGACCCCGGCGTCCCCCGAGAGCAGCGCCGCGCCGGCTTCGCCACGTTCGGCCCTGGCGAAGGCGGCGCGGAGCCGCCGCATCTCGTGGGTACGGGCGACGAGCGGGATTCCGGAGCCGAGTCGGGGCACGAGGAGCATTGTTGCCTACCCCACCGACAGTTTCCGACCGCTTATCGCCTTCGCCACCATCACCCGCCCCTTACCGGGCGGTCTTGGCGGCGCCGGCGGTCTCCCGCGAGGCCTCCCGGCGCTCCTGCGCCGGTACCTCGACGTCGGCGTGCGCGGCCCGCAAGTGGCGGACGGCGCGGCGGGCGCGGGCGGCCCAGGCGCTGCGCCCGGCCTTCCGCAGTTCCTCGGCCCGGTAGGCCGCTTCGGCTCGGACCGCGTCGAGCATGAGATCGCTGTGCATCGTGTTCCCCTGTTCCTGGGCTCTCCGGTTGGTAGCACTCAGGTTCGTCCTGAGGGGACACCCCGGGCATCGGGTGATCACGTAGGCATCGCGCAAAAAGACCCCTTACTCCCGGCCGAGCCCAGCTCGGCGGGGGTAAGGGGTCTTCTCCCAAGCGCCTCAGTCGTGCGCCGGGCCACCGGTCCGCACCGCGGCCAGCAGCCCCCGCCAACCCGACGCGGGCAGGCGGAACGCACCTCCTTCGGGGTCCTTCGAGTCGCGCACCGCGGCACCGCCGGCGACGAACGCGACCTCGACGCAGTCGTTGCCGCCGCCGCTGTGGCTGCTCTTGCGCCACCGCGCCCCGGAGAGTTCTGCTTCCATGGTCCCCACTCCTTACTGTGTCCTCGGTTCCGGATGGTGCACCGGAGCCGGTACGGCCGCCTGTTCGGCGAATCGTCCGGCCGCCTCGGCGATCAGCTCCACCGAGTCGTCCGGCTTCAGTGCGGCCGCGCGCAGATGGTCGAACATCAGCCCGTAGCGCCGCACGTCTGTGGGTTCCTCCAGGTAGAGGCCGCTGGACGTGCTGTCGTCGACGTAGACGACGTCCGGGTCGGCCTGTTCGGGGAAGCCCATGATGAGGAAGGGACCTTCCATGCCGGGGTGCGCGCCGGCACCGAACGGCACGACCTGGACGGTCACGTTCGGTTTTTCGGCGACGGCGACCATCCGGTAGAGCTGCTCGGCCATCACCTCGGGCCCGTCGACCACGCGGCGCAGCACGGCTTCGTCCATCACGGCCCAGTACTCGGGTGGCGGGGTTTCGGACAGCAGTTCCTGGCGGGCCATCCGGGCGGCGACGCGGCGGCGGATCTCGGCGTCGTCGGCGTCCGGGCGCAGCGCGCGGATCACCGCGCGGGCGTACCGCTCGGTCTGCAGCAGTCCGGGCACCAGGAGGGCCTGGAACGCGCGCAGTGAGCTGGCGTCGGCTTCGAGCCCGACGAAGGTGCCCGTGAAGACCTCGTTGTACGCGTGCCACCAGCCGCGCTTGCGGGCCTCCCTGGCCAGCTGGACGAGCGCCTCCTGCTCGTCGCCGGTGATCCCGTAGAGGGCCAGCATGTCCCGGGCGTCACGCGGGGTGACCCCGACGTGGCCGGTCTCGATGCGGCTGATCTTCGAGGCCGAGCACTCGAGCTTCTCGCCCACCTCGTCGATGGTGAGGTCCGCGGCCTCGCGGAGCCGGCGCAGTTCGCCCGAGAGCCGCCGCCGGCGAACGGTGGGGCTCTGTCCCCTGGCCATCGCGGTACCTCCGGATGTCGACGTGCTTCCTGTATCTAACCAGCCGGGCGCGGAGTTGGTGGAGCATTAACGCGAGTTGATTCCGGCACCGGATCTGCAATTTGCAGAATGCTCTTGTATCCTCGCACCCTGCACTGCGTCGGGCGCCTGACAGTCGGCCAGCCGTGGCTTCGACTGGCCTCTGAGCAGGGTAGACGATGACCGCGCGAAGTGCCGCGCGATCATCACGCGGAGGGGTCCGGGGCCGTCCCCCGATCGGTCCCGGCCCCCTCACCCGGGCCGAATGCCCTTTTCCCGCGACGGATATTCGAACTATTCGTCGCCCGTGCGGGTGATTTCCCGGCGAACTTCACAAGACGCGCAAGAGTCCTTCTTGGACGACCGTCGCGATCAGCGTGCCGTCCTCGGCGAAGAACCGGCCGGTGGCCAGACCGCGGGCGCCGGACGCCGTCGGCGAAGCGCTGTCGTAGAGGAACCACTCGTCCGCGCGGAACGGCCGGTGGAACCACAGTGCGTGGTCGAGGCTGGCCCCGAGCACCTTGTCGGTGTCCCAGTAGACGCCGTGGCGGGCGAGCACCGAGTCCAGCAGCGTCATGTCCGAGGCGTAGGTGAGCACGCAGACGTGCAGCAGCTGCTGGTCGGGCAGTTTCCCGTCGGCGCGCATCCACACCTGGTTGCGCGCGGGCCGCTCACCGGTCTCGCGGGTGACCCACGGCGGCTCGTTGACGTACCGCAGGTCGATCGGCCGCGGCCGGGCGTGCGCGCCGATCGCGTAGCCCTCGGCGCGTTCCATCAGCGTCGGCAGCGTCTCCGGCGCCGGGACGCCCTCGGGCATGACCTCGGCGTGTTCGATGCCCGGTTCGTCGGTCTGGAACGAGGCCGAGAGGGAGAAGATCGCCTTGCCGTGCTGGATCGCCACGACCCGGCGGGTGGTGAACGACCGGCCGTCCCGGATCCGGTCGACTTCGTACACGATCGGCACGCTCGGGTCGCCCCCGCGGATGAAGTACGCGTGCAGCGAGTGCACCCGGCGTTCCTCGGGGACGGTGCGCCCGGCCGCGACCAGCGCCTGGCCGGCGACCTGCCCGCCGAACACCCGCACCGGCGAGTGGGCGGGCGAGACGCCGCGGAAGATGTTCTCTTCGATCTTCTCCAGGTCGAGCAGCGCGATCAGGCGGTCGAGCACCGGCTGGCCGCCACCGGGGATCTCCAGTTCGGTGGCGGCCGTCCTGGCCAATTCAGTCATGCCCGGAGCTTATGTGCATACCAAGCGGTCGGTCTCTCAAGCGTGGTCGTCTTCACCGAGGCGGTGCACGTGGATCAGGTTCGTCGAGCCCACGGTGCCCGGCGGCGAACCGGCGACGATGACGACCAGGTCGCCCTTCTGGTACTTGCCCATGTCGAGCATCGCGTGGTCGACCTGCTGGATCATCTGGTCGGTGGACTCCACCCGCGGCACGATGTGGGTGTTCGTGCCCCAGGTCATCGACAGCTGGCTGCGGACGCAGTCCTCGGGCGTGAACGCCAGCAGCGGCAGCCGCGTGTGCAGCCGCGCCAGGCGGCGCACGGTGTCGCCGGACTGCGTGAACGCGACCAGCGCCTTCGCGTTGAGCCGCTCGCCGATGTCGCGGGCGGCGTAGGAGATCACGCCGCGCTTGGTGCGCGGGACGTGGGTCAGCGGCGGCACGATCGGCGAGTCGGTCTCGACCGCCTCGATGATCCGGCCCATCGTCTCGACGACCTCGATCGCGTACCGGCCGACCGAGGTCTCGCCGGACAGCATCAGCGCGTCGGCGCCGTCGAGCACCGCGTTCGCGACGTCGGAGGCCTCGGCGCGGGTCGGCCGGGAGTTGTTGATCATCGACTCGAGCATCTGCGTCGCGACGATGACCGGCTTCGCGTTCTCGCGGCAGATCTGGATGGCGCGCTTCTGCACCAGCGGGACCTGCTCCAGCGGCAGCTCGACGCCGAGGTCACCGCGGGCGACCATCACCGCGTCGAAGGCCAGCACGATGGCTTCGAGGTTGTAGACGGCTTCGGGCTTCTCGATCTTGGCGACGACCGGCAGCCGGCCCTTGCCGACCCGGTCCATCACCTGGTGGACCAGGTCGATGTCGGCCGGCGAGCGGACGAAGGACAGGGCGATGAAGTCGACGCCCAGCTCGAGCGCGAACTCGAGGTCCTCGATGTCCTTCTCGGACAGCGCCGGCACGGAGACGTCCATGCCGGGCAGCGAGACGCCCTTGTTGTTGCTGACCGGGCCGCCCTCGGTGACCTCGCAAACCACGTCCTGGCCGTCGACCTCCTTGACGACCAGCCCGACCTTGCCGTCGTCGACCAGCAGGCGGTCGCCGGGCTTGGCGTCCCTCGCCAGGCCCTTGTAGGTGGTCGAGACCCGGTCGTGGGTGCCGGCGACGTCCTCGACGGTGATCCGGACGATGTCGCCGTTGTGCCACTCGACCGGCCCGCCGGCGAACGTGCCCAGGCGGATCTTGGGGCCCTGCAGGTCGGCGAGGATGCCGACCGCGCGGCCGCTGTCGGCGGCCGCGGCCCGGATCAGGTCGTAGACCTGCTTGTGGTCGCTGTGGCTGCCGTGGCTGAAGTTCATTCTGGCCACGTCCATGCCGGCATCCACCAGGGCCCGCATCTTCTCCGGGGTCGCGGTGGCAGGGCCCAGGGTACAAACGATCTTCGCGCGTCGGCTCACGTCCACATAGCGTAGACCCTCTTCGCGCGTTCGTCTGTACCGATCCCGAATGTTCAAGAAAGTGTTCAGAAACCTGCCTGGTCAGGTCACGCTAGCGACGCGGTTGTTCACTTGGGCCGACCCGGTCGCGGGCCCACTCGTTGAACTCGCGCAGCTGCCGCCAGGCCTTCCGGACGCGGTCGAGGGCACCCCGCTCGTGCAGGACGTCGTCGGGCTCCCAGCCGCGCACGGCGTACACCGAGCGGTGGCGCAGCAGGTCGAGGCGCGGGTGGCCGGCGTCGAAGCCGCGGGGCTTGGACTTGAGCCGGTCGCCCTTGACCTCCCAGCCGGCGCGTTCGAGCTTGGCGAGGATCTTCCGCAGCGCCTCGCCGTGCAGCTCGGTGTCGACGGCCGTGCGGAACCGGGCGAGCTGGTCGGACGCGAGGTGGAAGCAGCCGCCGCCGACGCGCAGGCCGTCCGGGCCCACCTCGACGTAGTAGGCGCCGTCGCCGCGGCCCTGCTCGATCACCGCGCCGCAGTGGGTCTTGTACGGCGTCTTGTCCTTGGCGAACCGGACGTCCCGGTAGGGGCGGAACACCTTGGGCTCGCCGAAGCCGTCGGAGAACTCGGGCGCCAGCTCGGCCAGCAGCGCTTCCATCGGGGCGCGGACGTCGGACTTGTAGGTCTCGACGTGGTCGTCCCAGTAGGGCTTGGAGTTGTCCTCGACGAGGCCGTCGAAGAAGTCGACTGCGTACTCGCCGAATCCGCTGAACTTCACGCCCGCGACGATAAACGGGGGCACCGACAAGATCTGCCGGTGCCCCCGCGGCCGCTATTTCGCGACGGCCGTGATCAGCTCGCCGTTCGTGGTGTCGCCGGAGAGCTCCCAGAACATCGCGCCGCCCAGGCCCTGGGTCTTGGCGTAGGAGATCTTGCCGGCGATCGTCGAGGGCGTGTCGTAGCTCCACCAGTTGCTGCCACACTTGGCGTACGCGGTGCCCGCGACGGTGCCGGTCGCCGGGCAGGACGCCTTGAGGACCTTGTAGTCCTCGATGCCCTGCTCGTACTTTCCGGGCGCCGGGCCGGTCGCGGTGCCGCCCGGGGCGCTCTGCGTGACGCCGGTCCAGCCGCGGCCGTAGAACCCGATGCCCAGCAACAGCTTGCCCGCCGGGACGCCCTTGCTCTTGAGCTTCTGGATCGCCGCGTCGGAGTAGAAGCCGGCGGTCGGGATGCCCGAGTACGACGTCAGCGGCGAGTGCGGAGCCGTCGGGCCCTGCGCGGCCCAGGCGCCGAAGTAGTCGTAGGTCATCACGTTGTACCAGTTGACGTACTGCGCGGCGCCGCCGTAGTCGGCCGCGTCGATCTTGCCGCCGTTCGTGCCGTCGGCGGTGATCGCCGCGGTGACCAGCTTCGAGCCGAACTTCGCCCGCAGCGCCTGGAGGAGGTTCTTGAACGCCGCCGCGCCGCTGGTGTCGCACGACAGGCCGCAGGCGTTGGGGTACTCCCAGTCGATGTCGATGCCGTCGAAGACGCCCGCCCAGCGCGGGTCGTTGACGAGGTTGTAGCAGGAGTTCGCGAACGCGGCCGGGTTCTTCGCCGCCTGGCCGAAGCCGCCCGACCAGGTCCAGCCGCCGAAGGACCAGATGACCTTCAGGCCGGGGTGCTTGGCCTTGAGCTTCTTGAGCTGGTTGAAGCTGCCCGCGAGGGGCTGGTCCCAGGTGTCGGCGACGCCGTCGACGCTGCCCGCGGCGTCGTAGGTCTTCTGGTAGTCGGCGTAGGCGTCGCCGATCGCGCAGCCGCCGTTCGTCACGTTGCCGAAGGCGTAGTTGATGTGGGTCAGCTTGCTCGCCGAGCCCGACGTCTCGATGTTCTTGACGTGGTAGTTGCGGTCGTAGACCCCCCATTCGGTGAAGTAGCCGACCACCTTGCCGACGGATGCCTCGGTCGCGGCGGTGGCGGCCGGGGCCGTCGCGCCGCCCGCGACGAGGCCCGCGGCGGCGGCCACGGCCAGCAGGGCCGAGAAGCTCTTCCTGCGCAAACGGGACATGCGTTCTCCCTCCGGGGAATTCCTCACGGCCACGGTGCCGGAGTGGTGGGGACCACACTCACCGTAAGTGGACTAGACCACTAGGTCAATGGTTCAGACCATACAAGGTCCACATTCCTTGACAGGAATATGCCCGGCAGAGCACATTTCAGGGGTGATGCAGACTTTCGACGTCCTCGCCGAACCCCGGCGCCGGACCATCCTCGACCTGCTGCGCGACGGCGAGCGCTCGGTCGGCGAGCTGGTCGAGCAGCTGGAGCTGAGCCAGCCCGCGGTGTCCAAGCACCTGCGGGTGCTGCGCGAAGCCGGGCTGGTGACCGTGCGGGTCGCGGCGCAGCGGCGGTGCTACGCGCTGCGCCCGGAACCCTTGGCCGAGGTCGACGCCTGGCTGGCGCCCTACCGCCGCTTCTGGTCGGACCGGCTGGACGCGCTGGAGCGGCGGCTGGACGAGACGGATCCGGCCTGACCGGCACCCCGGCGGGTCACTGCTCCGGCGCCGGCTCGAAGGTGATCCCCCGCTCGGCCGCGCGGCGCTCGCCCCACTCGTACAGCGCCGTCAGCGCCGGGCGGAGCTCCTCCCCCACCTCGGTCAGGTGGTACTCGACGTGCGGGACCCGGCCGTCGAACTCCTCGCGGCGGACGAGGCCGTCCGTGGCCAGCTCGCGCAGCTGCTGGGTCAGCATCTTCTCGCTCACGCCCGGCATCCGGCGCCGCAGCTCGCCGTAGCGGTGGGCGCCCTCCTTGAGGTGGGCCAGGATCACCGGCTTCCACTTGCCGCCGATCAGGTCGACGGCCAGCTCCGTCGCGCAGTGGTACCGCTTCATCCCGCTTCTCCCCTACGCACCGGAAAGTACGTGGTTGCCCGGCCGGGCCGCCCCTGGTTGCCTGATCCGGTGATCGTGCCAGAAACCCCGCCGACCCCCACCCTCTACGACTGGGCAGGCGGCCACGAAGCCCTCGTGAAGCTGCTGACGATCTTCTACGGCCACGTCCTGGAAGACCCGCTGCTCGAGCCGGTCTTCCGCGGCATGGACCCGGAGCACCCGAAGCACGTCGCGGTCTGGCTCGGCGAGGTCTTCGGCGGGCCGGCCGGGTACTCGGCGAGCCACGGCGGGCACGCCCACATGGTGGGCCGCCACCTGGGCCGCGGCATCACCGAAGAGCAGCGGCGCCGGTGGGTGAACCTGCTGCTCGACGCCGCCGACGAGGCCGGCCTGCCCGGCGATCCCGAGTTCCGCGCGGCTTTCGCCGGCTACCTCGAGTGGGGCAGCCGCCTCGCCGTCGTCTTCTCCGCGCCCGGTGCCGAACCGAACCTCCACGAGCCCGTCCCGCGGTGGGACTGGCCGCTACCGCCCTGGCAGCCGCCGTCGGCCTAGCCGCATAGTGAGGGCAGTCGGAAGGAGGCTGCCCTTGATCCGGGTGGACGGCCGGACCCTGCGGTGCGCGGACGTGGTGACCGCGGCACGCACCGGGGGCCCGCTGGGTATCGACGTCTCGATCGCCGCGCTGCGCGCGGCCGAGCACGCGTGGAAGCTGGCCGAAGAACTGAGCACGCGCCGGGTGGTCTACGGCCGGACCACCGGCGTCGGGGCCAACAAGGACGACACCGTCGAAAGCTCGGTCGAGCACGGCCTGCGGCTGCTGCGCAGCCACGCGGGCGGCAGTGGCGACGAACTGCCGCCCGGTCAGGTGCGCGCGATGCTGCTGATCCGGCTCAACCAGCTGCTGTCCGGACGGTCCGGGATCAGCCCCGAGCTGATCGGCGCGCTGGCCGAGGCCGTCCGCACCGGCGCGCTGCCGCTGGTGCACCGGCTCGGCGCGATCGGCACCGGCGACCTGGCGCCGCTCGCCGAGACGGCGCTGGCGCTCGCCGGCGAACGGCCGTGGGTCACCGGGCACGTGCCGCCGGTACCCGTGCGGGCGGGCGACGCGCTGGCCTTCATGAGCAGCAACGCCGCGACGCTCGCCGAAGCGACCCTGGCGGCCATGCGGCTGGACACGCTGACCCGCGCGAGCCACGCTGTCGCGGCACTGACCTACGTCGCGCTCGACGGCAACCCCGAGGCGTACGCGACGCCGGTGCACGAAGCGCGTCCGCACGCGGGGCAGGTCGCCTGCGCGGCCGAGATGCGGCGGCTGCTGGGCATGCACCAGACGCCGAAGCCGGGGCGGCGGATCCAGGACCCGTTCGGGCTGCGCGCGTTCCCGCAGGTCCAGGGCCCGGCGCTGGACGCGATCCACTACCTGCGGGACGTCCTCGCCGTCGAGATCAACGCGAGCACGGAGAACCCGATGATCTCGACGGTCCACAACGACGCCTACCACCACGCGCACTTCCACACGGCCTACGTGTCGACGGCGCTGGACCAGGCCCGGGCGACCGTGCACCAGGTGGCGGAGCTGTCGGTGGCGCGGCTGGGCGACCTGGTCGAGCCGGAGTTCACCGGCCTGCGGCCGTTCCTGGCGGCGGGACCGCCGGGCAGCTCGGGCGTGATGATCCTGGAGTACGTGGCGCACGACGCGCTGACGGAGCTGCGGCAGGCGGCCCTTCCGGCCACGCTCGGCACGGCGGTGGTGTCCCGCGGCATCGAGGACCACGCGAGCTTCTCGACCCAGGCGGCCCGCGCGGCGACGGCGGCGTGCTCGGCCTACCAGCAGGTGCTGGCCTGCGAGCTGGTGGCGGCGGTCCGGGCGCTGCGGATGCGGGAGGCGGACCTGGTGGCGCTGCCGGTGCGGGACGCCTTCGACGCGGCGTCGGCCGTGCTGGACGAGAGCCTCGACGACCGGCCGCTGACCGAGGACATCGCCGCCGCCGTCGGCGTGCTGGAGGAGCTGGCCCGCATCTAGCGTGAACTCGAACCGCCCGTTCCGCCAACAACGGGGCAGACAGCGTCACGACAGGCAGGCGGTTCATGAGTTCACCAGGTGAAACCGGGGACGACGCGGACGTCATCACCGCGTCGCTCCGACATCCGGAGCGGTTCGCGGTGGTCTTCGACCGCCACGCCCCGCACATCCATCGCTATTTCGCCCGGCGGCTCGGCAGCCAGGTCGCCGACGACCTGATGGGCGAGACGTTCCTGATCGCGTTCGGCGGCCGCGGCCGCTACGACCCCGCGTTCCCGAGCGCGCGGCCGTGGCTCTACGGCATCGCCACCAATCTCGTCGGCCAGCGCCGACGCGAAGAAGCGCGCGAGTACCGGCTGCGAGCCGCCCTCGGCCCGCCCGCCGAGCAGGACGGTCACGCGGACCGCGTCGCCGAGCGGGTGACCGCCCAGGCCATGAACGAACGGCTGGCCGGAGCCCTGGCCGGACTGGCCAGGGGGGACCGGGACGTGCTCGTGCTGATCGCCTGGGAGGGCCTGACGTACGAGGAGGTCGCGGGCGCGCTGGGGATCCCGGTCGGCACGGTCCGGTCGCGCTTGAGCCGGGCTCGCCGGAAGGTCCGGACGGAACTCGGGCACGCGCCCGCCGAGGAGGTCTCGAACCATGGATGAGATGCAGCTGCTTCGCGATTTCGCCGGACCGGCCGGGCTCCCGGCGAGCGGTGATCTGGCCCGGAAGCGGGCCGAGCTGATCGCGGCGACGACCGGACGGCGGCCGGCTCGCCGCCTCGGCCTGGTGTGGGGCTCGGCCGGCGCGGCCGGGCTCGCCGCGGCCGTGGCGGCCGTCGTCGCGCTCTCGCCCGGCGGCACCACCGTGCCGCCGGGCCCCGCGCCCCGGCCGGCGACCGACCCGGTGTCGATCCTGTACACCGCGGCCGCCAAGGCCCGCGCCCTGCCGGACGTCACCCCGCGGCCGGAGCAGTTCGTCTACACGAAGACCCGGCTCGCGGACGGCCGGGAGAACGAGACGTGGGCGTCGGTGGACGGCACCCACGACGGGCTGGTGTTCCTCTACGGTCACGAAGCTTCGCTGGCGGGCTGCCGCGACGGGAAGCGCGTGCAGAAGGAGAGCCACGGGCGGACGGTGACAAACCGGTGCGTGCCGCACCCCGCCGCCCCCGCGGGCCTGCCCACCGACGCCGACACCATGCTCGCCTACCTGCACAGGAGCACCTACGGCGAAGGCGACACCCTGCACGACCTCGGCAACGAGATCATCGAGCTGGCCGAGGGCTACCTGCGCCCGGCGGTCAGGGCCGCGCTCTTCGAGGCGGTGGCGAAGGTGCCCGGACTGGTCGCCCGCACCGACGCGAAGGACGCCACCGGCCGGACCGTCCTCGGCATCAGCTGGACCGGCATGAACGAGCCCGGCAGCGGCAACCAGAACGAGTTCCTGTTCGACCCGGTCACCTTCGCCTACCTCGGCGCCGGGACCGGTGTGGTCGTGAACCAGGGCATCGTCGACGCGGTCCGGCAACGGCCCTGAACGCGCGAAGGGCCGCCCCGGGCATCCCGGAGCGGCCCTCGGCGGGAAACTCAGCCGAAGAAGACTTCGGCTTCCTGGTAGCGCTCGACCGGAACCGTCTTCAGCTCGGCCGTCGCCTCGGACAGCTTCACGCGGACGATGTCCGTGCCCTTCAGGGCGACCATGACGCCGAAGTCGCCGTCCGCGACCGCGTCGACCGCGTTGAGGCCGAAGCGCGTGGCCAGGACGCGGTCGTAGGCCGTCGGGGTGCCGCCGCGCTGGACGTGGCCCAGCACGACCGCGCGGGACTCCTTGCCGGTGCGGTGGGCGATCTCGTCGGCCAGCCAGGTGCCGATGCCGCCGAGGCGGACGTGCCCGAAGGCGTCCTTCTCGCCGGTCAGCAGCTTCTCCTCGCCGCCCTCGGGCAGCGCACCCTCGGCGACGACGATGATCGGCGCGAACTCCTTCTCGAAGCGGCGCTCGACCCAGGAGACGACCTGGTCGACGTTGAAGTGCCGCTCCGGCACCAGGATGACGCTCGCGCCGCCGGCGAGGCCGGAGTGCAGCGCGATCCAGCCGGCGTGCCGGCCCATGACCTCGACCACGAGCGCGCGGTGGTGCGACTCGGCCGTGGTGTGCAGCCGGTCGATCGCCTCGGTCGCGATGGAGACCGCGGTGTCGAAGCCGAAGGTGTAGTCGGTCGCACCCAGGTCGTTGTCGATCGTCTTGGGCACGCCCACGACGCCGACACCGTCGTCGGTCAGCCGCTTCGCGACGCCGAGGGTGTCCTCGCCGCCGATCGCGATCAGCGCGTCGACGCCCTGGTCGGCGAGGACCTGCTTGATCTTGTCGACGCCGCCCTCGACCTTGTAGGGGTTCGTGCGCGAGGACCGCAGGATGGTGCCGCCGCGGGTGAGGATGTCCTCGACGTCGTTCAGGCCCAGCGGGCGGCTGTCGCCGGTGAGGGGGCCGTTCCAGCCGTTGCGGAAGCCCACGAAGTCCCAGCCGTGCACCTCGATGCCCTTGCGCACCACCGCGCGGATCACCGCGTTGAGTCCCGGGCAGTCGCCGCCGCCGGTCAGCACACCGACACGCATGAGAAGCCTCCGTCTGTTCTCGGGAGATGACAGTCACATTTCGTCAGACGCCAGCGTAGCGGCTCTCGTCTTGATCGGTGCAGGCCGTACCACCTGCCGGATCGGTCCCGGTGACGGCTGTGCTACGTTGACGCGCATGCAGCGCTATTTCTGGTTTACGAAGCCGGCCCCGGGTGGGCGCGGCGGCGTGAACCTGCGCTGACTCCCACCCCGAGCCGGATTTCGAAACCGGCTCGGCGAGTCCCCCGCGGGTCGGTGTCCACCAGGAAGGAACACCCCCGCCATGACGCTCTCCGCCGGACCGGCCACCATCGGTGACCTCGACGCCGCGCGCACCACGTCGATCAGTCCGCTCATTTCGCCCGCGATGCTGCGCGAAGACCATCCGGTCGACGCCGCGGTCGCGAAGGTGGTGCGCCACGGCCGCGCCGAGACGGTCGACATCCTCGAAGGCCGCGACGACCGGCTGCTCGTCGTGGTCGGCCCGTGCTCGGTGCACGACCCCGAAGCCGCGCTCGACTACGCCCGCCGGCTGGCGGCGAAGGCCGAGGAGCTGCGCGGCGAGCTGCACGTCGTGATGCGCGTGTACTTCGAGAAGCCGCGCACGACGCTGGGCTGGAAGGGCCTGATCAACGACCCGGACCTCGACGGCACGTTCGCCGTCAACAAGGGCCTGCGGATGGCGCGCAAGCTGCTGCTCGACGTGTCGGCGCTCGGCCTGCCGGTCGGGTGCGAGTTCCTCGACCCGATCACGCCGCAGTTCATCGCGGACATCGTGACGTGGGGGTCGATCGGCGCCCGCACGGCGGCCAGCCAGGTCCACCGCCAGCTGTGCAGCGCGCTGTCGATGCCGGTGGGCATCAAGAACTCGACCGAGGGCGACGTCCAGGTGGCGATCGACGCCACCCGCGCGGCGGCGGCCAGCCACGTGTTCCCGGGCATCAACACCGACGGCCTGGCGGCGCTGCTGACGACGTCCGGCAACCCGGACTGCCACGTGATCCTGCGCGGCCACAACACCGGCCCGAACTACGACGCCCGGACCGTCGAGGAGACGCTGGCCCGGCTGGCGAAGTCGGGGTTGCCGGAGCGGGTGATCATCGACGCTTCGCACGGGAACAGCGGCAAGGACCACGTGCGGCAGGGTGCGGTGGTGCGTGAGCTGGCCGCGCGCCTGGCGGCGGGCGAGCGCGGGATCGCCGGGCTGATGATGGAGAGCTTCCTGGCGGGTGGGCGGCAGGAGCTTTCGCTGGGGCACGCCTCGGAGCTGACCTACGGGCAGTCGATCACGGACTCGTGCCTGGCCTGGGACGACACCGCGCCGCTGCTCGACGAGCTCGCCTCGGCGGTGCGGGCGCGCCGCTGAGAGGTCCCCGGCCCGGGGGTCCCCCGGTTTTCACGTTACCGGGGACCCCCGACAATTCCGGCCGAGCGCCGGGCTGAGACGACGTGAATGACTCGTTCCTGGCGTCGGACGCCAGGAACGAGTCATCGCAGCCGGGGGGTCAGCGGCGCGGGAAGTAGTTCTCGATCACTTCCCACCGGGCCAGGTTGTGCTTGGCGTCCGCCAGGGCGTCGTGCTGGTCGGTCGGCGCCGCCGGGAGCTTCGGCTTCCCGGCGTCCTCCCACCGCTGGCGCAGATCACGCGTGAACCGCGGCAGCTGCCGCGGCAACGCCGGCATCGGACCCCACAGCTGGGCCAGCGCCACGTGGTCGTACGCGGCGAACCAGGCCCACAGCTCGATCCCGCCCGGCGGCTTGCCGAAGAACTCCAGCAGGTCGTTGCGGATCTTCTCCCTGCTCCGCCACGCTCGGTCGGCCGGTGAGGGCAGCTTGTCCAGGACGTTGTCCCGGACCCACGGCCCCGCCTTCGAAGGGTCGAACTCCGTCGAGACCGCGTAGAACTCGCGGCCCTGCTCGTCCACCACTCCGATCGACACCAAATCGATGGTCACGCCGTCTTCGATGAACTCGGTGTCGTAGAAAAAACGCACTGGTGAACAGTAGTGGGTCAGCCGACCTTGGAATCCGGCACCCGGGCCGCGTCGCGCGCAGAAGGCTGGGCGGGCACCGCGGGCTTGACCCCGGCGGCCTCCGCCGCCAGGAGTTCCTTCGCCTTCGCCGCGTAGATGTCGACGTACTCCTGGCCGGACAATTCCATCAGGGCGTACATGATCTCGTCCGTGATCGACCGCTCGATGAAGCGGTCACCCGAGAGGCCCTCGTAGCGCGAGAAGTCCAGGGGCTTGCCGAAGCGGACCTCGAGGCGGCGGGGCCACCACATCTTCGAGCCGATCGGGTTGACCTTGTCCGTGCCGACCATCGCCACCGGGATCACGACGCCGCCGGACTCCAGGGCAATGCGAGCCACGCCCGTCTTGCCCTTGTACAGGCGCCCGTCCGGCGAGCGGGTGCCCTCCGGGTAGATCCCCAGCAGGTGCCCCTCGCGGACCAGGCGGATCGCCGTGTCGAGGGCGGCCTGGGCGGCGTTGCCACCGGACCGGTCGATCGGGAACTGGCCGACCCCGGTGAAGAACCACTTCTTGAGCTTGCCCTTGAACCCGGGCTCGGTGAAGTACTCGGACTTGGCGGGGAAGGTCACCTTGCGCTTGACCCGCAGCGGCATGAAGAACGAGTCCGCGACCGCCAGGTGGTTGCCGGCCAGGATCGCGCCACCCGTCTCGGGGATGTTCTCCGCGCCGACGACCTTGGTCGGCCAGAGCGTCTTGAGCAGCGGTCCGAGGAACACCCACTTCATGAGCCAGTACAGCACCGGTGTCTCAGTCCTCCATCGCAGCCGCAGCCCCTGTGCACCCGAGACGAACAGCCTACGAACCCGGGTGGCCGCCGCACAACGCAGACCACCCGGTTACCACTTCGGCAGCGATCGATCTCACAGCGAATTCGGGGCCCGGGCGGACCCCCACAAGGTCCGCCGGGCGTGAGAGCATGGAGGGACTGCCCCGCTCACACGGAAGGCGATCGCATGGGCGTGCTCGCCGGCGCGGAACCGTTCGGCCACACCGGTTCGGCCGATACCGGGTTCCTGCTCTGCCACGGGTTCACCGGTACCCCGGCGAGCATGCGGGCCTGGGGTGACCACCTGGCCGGGGCCGGGTTCACGGTGCGCTGCCCGCTGCTGCCGGGCCACGGCACCCGCTGGCCGGACCTCAACCGCACGACGTGGGAAGACTGGTACGGCGCCGTCCGCGAGGCCCTGCTCGCGCTGCTGGCGACCTGCAAGACCGTGTTCGTCGGCGGCCTCTCGATGGGCGGCACGCTCACGCTGCGCCTGGCCGAGGAGTTCGGCGACCGGATCGCCGGGATCGTCCTGGTCAACCCGTCGGTGACGCGGCTGAAGTGGGACACGCGGCTGCTGCCGGTGCTGGGCCGGATCGTGCCGTCGGTGCCGGCGATCGCGAACGACATCAAGAAGCCGGGCGAGACGGAGCTGGCCTACCCGCGCACGCCGGTGCGGGCCGCGGCGAGCCTGGCGAAGCTGTGGGCGGTCGTGCGCGCGGACCTGGCCAAGGTCACGCAGCCGGTGCTGCTGCTGCACTCGTCGGTCGACCACGTCGTCGAGCCGGTGAACTCGCAGCTGGTGCTCGACGGCGTCTCGAGCACCGACGTCACCGAGGTCGTGCTGGAGAACAGCTACCACGTGGCGACGCAGGACAACGACGCCGAAGTGATCTTCACCCGCAGCGTCGAGTTCGCGAAGGCGCACGCGGCCCAGCCCGAGGAGACCGCATGAGCCGGGGGAAGGACGGGCCGGAGGACGTCGACGCGACGTTCGCCGAGATCGTCGCCGACCTGCGGGCCGCCGGGTTCGGGCTCCCGGAAGAGGAGACCGCGGACACCGGAGACACCGCGAGCGCGGAATCCGAGTCGCGCAAGACGCCCGAACGGCCCGCCGACCCGCCGGCCGTGGAGGCCCCGCCCGAGCCGGGCTGGCGGTCCGGGGGCACGTCGTGGGACACCACGATGTTCTCCGACGACCCGGCGGAGGACGACGAGCACTACGTCCCGCCCGAGCCGCCGCCGCTTCCCCGGCCGAAGCTGGGCGCGTTCCTCATCCTGCTGCTGTTCCTGGCCGGGCTGTTCCTGCTGATCCTGCCCGGCGCGATCGGCGTCGGCCCGACGGTGGCGACGCCGCTGGGCATCCTCGCGCTCGCGACGGCGATCGCGCTGCTGCTGCTCCGCGTGCGCCAGGGTCCGCCGCCCGGCGCGGACCCCAGCACGGGCGCCCAGGTCTGACGGACGGCGATGCACATCGAGTTCAGTCCTTCGCGGCGATCGACCGTCGGCGCGGAATGGGAGCTCGGCCTGGTGGACCGCCGCAGCGGCGAACTGTCCTCGGTGGCCGAGCAGATCCTCGAAGCCGTCCGGCCCGACGGGCAGGCGGAGCACCCGAAGATCAAGCAGGAGCTGCTGCTCAACACGATCGAGATCATCACCGGCGTCTGCGACACGATCGCCGAGGTCAAGGCCGACCTGAACGACTCGCTCGACGTCGTGCACGGCGTCGCCGACCCGCTCGGCGTCGAGATGTTCTCGGCGGGGACGCACCCGTTCTCGAACTGGTACCAGCAGAAGGTCACCGACAAGGAGCGCTACGCCAAGCTGATCGACCGGACCCAGTGGTGGGGACGGCAGATGCTGATCTACGGCGTCCACATCCACGTCGGGGTCGACCACCGCGAGAAGGTGCTGCCGGTCCTCGACGCGCTGCTCAACTACGCGCCGCACCTGCAGGCGCTGTCGGCGTCTTCGCCGTACTGGGGCGCCGAGGACACCGGGTACGCGTCGAACCGGGCGCTGATGTTCCAGCAGCTGCCGACGGCCGGGCTGCCGTTCCAGTTCCGGAAGTGGGCGGAGCTGGAAAGCTACGTCGAGGACATGTTCACCACCGGCGTGATCGACAGCTTCTCGGAGATCCGCTGGGACATCCGGCCGTCGCCGAAGCTCGGCACGATCGAGATGCGCGTCTGCGACGGCCTGCCGACGCTGGAGGAGGTCGGCGCGATCGCGGCGCTGACGCAGTGCCTGGTGGACGACTTCGTCGAGCGCCTGGAAGACGGCGAAATCCTGCCGACACTGCCGCCGTGGCACGTCCAGGAGAACAAGTGGCGCGCGGCCCGCTACGGCACCGACGCGATCGTCATCCTGGACGCGGCCGGCCGCGAGCGGCTGGTCACCGACGACGTGGCCGACCTGCTGGACCGGCTGGAGCCGGTGGCGCGGCGGCTGGACTGCGTGGCCGAGCTGCGCGACGTCGAGACGATCCTGCGGTACGGGCCGAGCTACCGGCGGCAGCGCGCGGTGGCCGAGCAGCACAAGGGCAGCCTCAAGGCCGTGACGGCGTCGCTGGTGGCCGAGATGCGCGACGGGATCGCGAAGGACTAGAGCTCGTCGAGCTGACGGCGCAGCGTGCTGGGGCCGACGATCGACGCGCCGAGCGCCTCGACGCGCCGTTTCAGCTCCCGGTCGGCCGTCGCGACCAGGACCTTGGCCTTCTGCTGCCCGACGACCTCGACGATCTTCGAGTCGCCGTCGGTGTCCGCGGCGACCACCTCGACGCCTTCCGTGCCGGTGACGTGCTTGGCCTGGCCTTCGACGACCAGGACGATCCGCGGCCACCACGTCACGGCCGGGTCGTCCGGGTCCGGCACGCCGGCTTCGGCGAGCTTGGCCAGCTGGTCGCGCAGGCGCTCGGCGGCGCCGTGCCGGTCGCGCCACCAGCCGTCCGGGCGCGAGCCGACGACGTTGGCCGCGTCGACGACCAGGACGAGTTCGCGGCCGACGCGGTCGCGCAGGTCCGGCCACGCGGCGGCGAAGTCGCGGTGGAGGGGGTAACCGGGGACGTCGTCGGGATCCACCCAGCGCACCTCCGCACTTTCGGTGTTGGCGACGCGCGCTTCGGCGCCGTCGGCGAGGGCGAGGACGGTGGTGTAGCTCCAGTCGCCGTGGTCGACGACGGAGGCGGAGACCGCGCGGAAGGCGTCGGCGGGGACGGAGACCTCTTCGAAGGCTTCCCGCGCGGCCGCTCCGACGGCGGTTTCGCCGGCTTCGATGGCTCCCCCGGGCAGCGCCCAGGTGCGGCCGTGGTGCACCCACCAGGCGCGGCGCTGCAGGAGGACACCGCGGGCGGGGTCGACGAGCAGCAGGCCCGCGGCCCCGTAGCGCCCCCAGTGCAGGTGCCCGCAAGAGCAGCGGACGAAGACGCTCGCGGACAGGTGACTCACCGGTCCAGCGTGGCACAGGTCGGTCGCGGGTCGCCCGTCATCGCTTGGGGGCCCGGCTCGCGCGGCTGCCGATGATCGCGGTCAGGAGGATGCCCAGCGTGAGGCCGCCGAGCAGGATGACGGCCAGCACCGGGCCGGGCACCAGCGGCTTGATGAGGAACTGCCCCACGAGGGTCCAGCCCGCGAGCACGAGGACGCCGGCGGCCACCGCCACCCACTTCCGGCGCGCCTTCGCCCGGGCGAAGGCAGCGGCGGCCATCAGAACCGCACCGCCGACCCCGATCCACACCTCGGCCGCCATGCCCGCTCCCTCCCCTCGGCCGGGACGGAGTACCCGATCGGGCGACGGACGACACGGGACGGCCGGGATTCTCGCCGACGTCAGCGCGGCCCGCCGTTTCGAGCAGCCCCCGAATTCGACGCTACCGGGGAGCACCGACAGTTCGGGGCGTTCGTCGGGCCGGACGACCCGGAACCGGCCGGCGGGGCGGCCACCGCCGTCGTGACGCTGGATCCGATGGGCCGCGGCCGCGCCGCGGCGGCAGTCAGACCGGGGTCTTCGCCGCTTCCAGGGCCAGGGCCGCCGCGCCGACGATCGCCGTGTCGTCGCCGAGGTGGGCCGTCCTGATGCGGGCCAGCGGGCGGTGGCGGGCGCCGGTGATCGTGCCCGCGTAGTGCTCGCGGGCCTCGTCCAGGAACAGCGGCGCCGACTCCGACACCCCGCCCCCGATCACGATGATCTCCGGGTCGAACACGTCCGCCACCAGCGCCAGTCCCTCGCCCAGCCACTTGGCCAGCTCCGCCATCGCCAGCTGGGCGATCGGGTCGCCGTCGCGCGCCGCGCCCGCCACCCGGCGGCCCGTCACCGAGCCCGGGTCGCCCGCGACCTGGGGAGCCAGCACCGTCGACCGGCCCGGGTGCCGCGCCAGCAGCTCCACCGCCGTGGCCGCCAGGGCCGTTCCGCTGCAGTACCGCTCCCAGCAGCCGTACTTGCCGCACGGGCAGGGGCGGCCACCGCGGACCACCGTCAAGTGACCCAGCTCCGGCGCGACGCCGTACGCGCCGCGGTAGAGCTTGCCGTCCAGCAGCAGCCCCGCGCCGATGCCCGTGCCCAGGGCCACCAGGGCGGCCACCTGGGCGCCGCGGGCCGCGCCGAAGCGGTGCTCGCCCACGATCGCCGAATTGACGTCGTGCTCCAGCAGCACCGGCAGGCCGACGCGCTTTTCGATCCGGTCGGCGACCGGCGCGCCGCGCCAGGCCAGGTGCGGGGCGAACATCACCGACCGGCGGTCGCGCGCCACGAAGCCCGCCACCGCCAGGCCGACCCCGGCCACGTCGTGCCGGTTGCGCAGGTCCTCGACCACACCGGCGATGGCGTCCTCGAGGGCACCTTCCTCGGTCGGCGTCGCGACGCGGGCCGTGTCGAGCAGGGAGCCGCGTTCGTCCACCACGCCGGCCCGGATGCTCGTCCCGCCGACGTCCACCCCTATCGTCCGCACTCAGCTCTCCCACTCGTCGCGCCGGCGGACGGCGATGTGCTGCACCCTGACCGACACCGTGGCGTCCGCCGCGGGCCGCGGCGCGGGCCGGAACCCGGGCATGTGCACGCCCTCCTGCGGCTCCCACCGGTCCGCGAGCACCGCACGCAGCAGGGCGATCAGCTGCGCGAGCTGCTCGGCCAGCCGCGCGACCAGCTCGGGCCGTTCCCCCCGCACCACCGCGACGATCGCACAGAGCGGACACCAGCCGCACGCCGAACCGTCCGGTTTCGCCTCGTCAGGGGTCCCGTAACCACCGGGGCTTCGCCCCGGGCCGGGGGCTTCGCCACCCGGAACCCCCGAAAAGAAGCTGCTGCAACCACCGGGGCTTCGCCCCGAGCCGGGGGCTTCGCCACCCGGAACCCCCGAAAAGAAGCTGCTGCAACCACCGGGGCTTCGCCCCGAGCCGGGGGCTCCGCCACCCGGAACCCCCGAAAAGAAGGTGTCGTGCCCGGCCGCGAGCACGCCTTCGAGCCACGGCGCCGCCTTCTCCGCGACCATCTCGGCGAGCAGGCGGATCTCCTCCGTCAGGCGCGGCCCGTGTTCCTCTTCGCTCACCCGCGTCCCCGGTTCCCGGCCAGGTGCACGACCAGGCCGTCGGCGTCGGATTCCGCGCCGGTGATCCGGCACGGCCGCAGCGGCTCCGGCAAGGCGATGAGCCTGCGGAAGCCGTCCACGGTGATCGCCAGGTCGTCGTCGACGCGGGCGAGGTCGACCTCGGCGTCCCGCGCGAGCGGGACCGCGACGCGCAGGGTGTACCCGCCGGTGGCCGGCCGCACGCGCAGCAGCGGGGTGACGGGGACACCGTTGCCCGCGAGGGGGTCTTCGCCGCGGTAGAGCTCGGCGGCGATCTCCAGCAGCGCCGGCAGCCCGACCGGCTCGACGGCGCGGTGCTCGACCCGGGCGACCGGCCCGATCCCGGCCGCGGCGAGTTCGGCGAGCACGGCGTCCTGCTGCGTCCGCCGCGTGCGCAGCCAGGACGCGGCGGCGCCGCGCCAGATGCCGGGCGCGGGCATCAGCCGGTTGGCGATCAGCCCGTCGACGGCGATGCCGCGCAGGGCCAGGGAGCTGAGCGTGCGCCGCGCCTCGGCGACGACCACCCGCTCCGGCGTCAGGACCAGCCGGACCGTCGTCACCGACGGGTCGGTGAGCAGCGCGCGCAGGCCGTCGAGGTGGGCGCCGAGGCGGCGCACCGAGTCCGTGACGCCGCCGCGCGGCCCGAACACGCGGGTCAGGTAGCCGGAGACGGCCTCGGGCAGGGCGAGCAGCCGCAGTGTCTCGGCCGTCGGCCCGCAGTCGACGACGACGGTCTCCCACGGCCCGTCCTCGGCCAGCCGCCGGACCTCGGTGAGGGCGAGCAGCTCGTCGACGCCGGGCAGCACGGTGAGCTCTTCGGCGTCGAGGGTGTCCAGGCCCGCACCGGCCAGCACCGCCCGCAGCTCACCGCGCAGCCGCTGCCAGCCGGAGTCCACCAGGGAGCGCGAATCCACCTGCACGGCGGAAAGCAGAGCGTCCACTTCGGACGGTTCGGCGCCGAGGGGACGGGCGAAGGCGTCCCCGAGCGAGTGCGCCGGGTCGGTGGACACGACGAGGGTCTTCCTGCCGCGGGCGGCGAGGGCGGCGCCGGTGGCCGCGGCCAGCGTGGTCTTCCCGACACCCCCCTTGCCGGTGCACAGCAGGATCCGCACGCTAGCCCTCGGCCCGCTTCTTGAGCTCCTTCAGCGCGGTGTCCATGACCATCTTCTCGGCCTTGCGGCGCAGCAGGCCGATCATCGGCAGCGCCAGCTCGACCGACAGCGTGTAGGTGACCCGCGTGCGGCCGCCGAGGTCGGCCAGCGCGTAGCGGCCGTTCTGCGCCTTCTGCATCTGGCCCTTGACCAGGTGCCAGCTGACGCCGAGGCCGTCTTCGTCCCAGTCGTACTCGAGGGTGTAGACGTCCTTGATCGGACCCGCGTCCAAGGTCAGCTTGACCTGCTTGGCCCGGCCCTCGCCGTCGGTGTCGAGGACCTCGGTCTGCCGGACGGCCTTGGCCCATTCCGGGTACGCGGGGAAGTCGGCGATCACGGCCATCACCCGGCTGGGCTCGGCGTCGACCTCGATGGACTGTGTGGACTGCTCGGCCATGGGTCGAAGCGTAGCCGCCGCGGTTGGTCACCAGCGCAGCACGTAGGGCTGCCCGGTCTCCTTGAAGTGACCCACGTTACGGCACTCGGTCAGGCCGACCCGGGCGCGCGCCGCCAGGGGCTGGTGGACGTGCCCGAACACCGACCAGCGCGGCCGCTGGGCCCGGATCAGCTCCAGCAGCGCCGTCGAGCCGATCTCGCTGCGGCGCGCGACGACGTCGTAGGTCAGCTCCGGCAGCGCGGGCGGGCCGTGCGTGCAGAGGACGTCGACCTGCTCGAGAGCGGCCACGCTCCGGTCGTAGTCCTCGCGATCCCGCAGGTAGGGACGCCAGACAGCGCCCTTGCGGGGCCGCGGGACGACGCCGTCGGGCAGCAGCGCGCCGCCGACGAACCCGAACCGCAGGCCGCCGATCTCCGCCACCTCGCCGTCGAGCACCCGGACGCCCTCGCCGGTGAACTCCGGCCACAGCGCCGGGGTGTCCACGTTGCCGGGCGTGGCGTAGGTGGGCGCGGTCATCGCCGCGAACAACGTCGCGTACTGGGCGCGGATGGCCTCGTCGACCGCGCCGCCCGGGTCGTCGAGGCTCGCCCAGAGCGTGCGCGAGAAGGCAACGGTTTCGTCACGGGTGCCCTCGCGGCGCAGGCGGGCGAACTCGCCGACCTTCTCCGCGCCGAACAGGGCACCCATGATGCCCTTGTCGTGGTCGCGGTAGTCGACGAAGTCGATCAGGTCACCGAGCACGACCAGGGCGTCGGCCCCGTCCCCCGCGCGCTTCAGCGCGTCGGCGTTGCCGTGCACGTCCGAGACGACGTGTACCCGCACCCCTGAACCCCTTAGCCCTCGCCCCGCGGAGGAACGCCGGGCTCGCGCCCGTCCTCCAGGATCTCCTTGAGCCCGAGTGCGATCGCCTTCGCCGCACGGGCCCGCCGGTCGAACTCCCGCCGCAGGTCGCGTGGCGCCAGCGCCCGGGGCGTCCCGGCCGCGTCGGCGGGGGTCGCCCGCAGGAAGTAGTGCAGCAGGGTGCCGTCGAGCACCGGCTCGAGCCAGACCTCCATCGTACCGACGAGGGCACCCGTCACGGTCCAGCGCAGGCCCTTGTCCCCCCGGTCGGTGTAGACCTCGAGGACCAGGTCGGGCCAGTAACGCCGCCAGGAGGCCGGCTCGGCGAAGACCGCGGCCACGGTGGCGGGCGGAACGGCGAGGAACGTCTCGTCGACGATGTCGAGTGAGGGTGGCGCGTTCACGTGCGAAGAATGTCACGCCCTCGCCTCGCGGCGCCGATCAGCATGGTCTTAAGGTGCTCACCACGCTAAGTTGACTGGCGGGTAACAGCGGTGTCACCTGCCGCACGCGTTTGAACACGGAGGTCCCACGTGCGCGAATACAGCGCTCCCGCCGGCAAGCCGGTGGCCGACGACGAAAACATGTCCGACGTCGTCTGGGCGAATGCCGAGCGGTTCTCCGACGTGGTGAGCTTCCGCCGCCAGGTCGAGGGCAGCTGGCTGGACGTGACCGCCAAGGAGTTCGCGGCCGAGGTGCTGGCCGTGGCCAAGGGCATGGCCAAGGCCGGGATCGGCCGGGGCGACCGCGTCGCGATCATGTCGAAGACCCGCTACGAGTGGACGCTGATCGACTTCGCGATCTGGGCGGCCGGTGCGGTCACCGTCCCGATCTACGACACGTCCTCCCCCGAGCAGGTCCACTGGATCCTGTCCGACTCGGCCGCCAAGGGCGTGTTCGTCGAGACGAACGGCCACGCCGCGGCCGTCGAGGAGATCCGCGACCGGCTCACCGACCTGGACAGCACGTGGCAGATCGAGGGCGACTCCCCCGCCGTCGAAGAGCTGTCCGCGCTGGGCGCTTCGCTGTCGGACGACGAGCTGCACGACCGGCGCCGCGAGGTGTCCGCGGACGAGCTGGCCACCATCGTCTACACCTCGGGCACCACCGGCCGCCCCAAGGGCGTCGAGCTGACCCACCGGAACCTCCTGGCCGAGATCCGCGCCGACATCGAGGCGTTCCCGCAGCTGATGGAGCAGGGCAACTCGCTGCTGTGCTTCCTGCCGCTGGCGCACGTGCTGGCCCGCGCGATCGCCGTGACCGCGCTGACCGCCCGCGTCACCCTCGGGCACACCCCGGACGTCAAGAACCTGGTCGCCGACCTGGGCACGTTCCGGCCGACGTTCGTCGTCGCCGTGCCTCGCGTGTTCGAGAAGGTCTACAACTCGGCGAAGCAGAAGGCCCACAGCGAAGGCAAGGGCAAGATCTTCGACGCCGCCGAAGCCACCGCGGTCGCCTACAGCGAGGCGCAGGACAAGGGCGGCGCCGGGCTCGGCCTGAAGGCCAAGCACCTGGTGTTCGACAAGCTCGTCTACGGCAAGCTGCGCGCGGCCCTCGGCGGCCGCTGCGTCGCGGCGGTCTCGGGCGGCGCCCCGCTCGGCGCGCGGCTGGCGCACTTCTTCCGCGGCATCGGCGTCCCGGTGTTCGAGGGCTACGGCCTCACCGAGACGTCCGCGGCGGCGAACGTCAACACGCAGACGGCGTTCCGCGTGGGCACCGTCGGCAAGCCGGTCAACGGCACCTCGGTCCGCATCGCCGACGACGGCGAAGTGCTGCTCAAGGGCGACGTCGTGTTCCGGGCGTACTACAACAACCCGCAGGCGACTTCCGAGGCCCTCACGGACGGCTGGTTCCACACGGGCGACCTGGGCGAACTCGACACGGACGGCTTCCTGAAGATCACCGGCCGCAAGAAGGAGATCATCGTGACGGCGGGCGGCAAGAACGTCGCCCCGTCCGGCCTCGAGGACACGATCAAGGCGTCCCCGCTGATCAGCCAGGCCATGGTGGTCGGCGACCAGCGCCCGTTCATCGCCGCGCTGGTGACGGTGGACGAGGAGTACTTCCCGTCCTGGAAGTCCCAGCACGGCAAGCCCGCCAACGCCACGGTCGCGGACCTTTCGTCCGACGCGGACCTGCTCGCGGAGATCCAGGCCGCGGTCGACGAGGCGAACAAGTCGGTGTCCAAGGCCGAGGCGATCAAGAAGTTCACCGTGCTGGCGAACGACTTCACCGAGGCGGGCGGGGAGATCACGCCGAGCTTGAAGCTGAAGCGGAACGTGGTGACGAAGAACTACGCCGACGACATCGAAGGCCTGTACCGGAAGTAAGCGCCGCGAGGTGGCCTTCGGTGCGTTGACCGCGACCAAGGCCACCTCGGGCACTTGTCATCCTGGCGTTGCCGGACCTACCCGCGCTGGGCCTCGATGAAGTCGCGGTACCAGCGGTAACTCGACCTCGGGGTGCGCTGCTGCGTCTCGTAGTCCACGTGGACCAGGCCGAAGCGGTGCTTGTACCCGTGGGCCCACTCGAAGTTGTCCAGCAGCGACCAGCAGAAGTACCCGCGCAGGTCGACCCCGGCCGCCGCGGCGGTGCGGGCCGCCTCGATGTGGTCGTTCAGGAAATTGATGCGCTCGTAGTCCGCGAAATCGCTCCGGTCCGCGTACACGCACCCGTTCTCCGTGACGTACACCGGGGGCAGGCCCGGGTATCGGTTGTGCAGGCCGACCAGGGCTTCCGTGAGACCCTCCGGCTCGACCGGCCAGCCCATGCCCGTCCGCGGGACGTCCGGCAGCCGCGAAGTGTCCACGCCGATGTCGGCCACCGTCCGCAACGCCGGGTCCGGCTCGCGGTGCGGGGCGTCCGCGACGTGCAGGCGGTAGTAGTAGTTCACGCCCAGGTAGTCCAGCGGGGCGCCGATCGTCTCGAGGTCCTCGTCGCGGCGGAACGAGAAGTCCGAGACGCCGTCGAACATCGCCGACAGGCCCGGTGCGTAGCGGCCGCCGAACAGCGGATCGGTGAACTGGCGGCGCAGCAGGGTGTCCTGCCGCGCGGCCGCCGCGGCGTCGGCGGCCGAGGACGACACCGGCACTGCGGGCGACTGGTTGAGGACGATGCCGAACTGGTGCGGCAGAGCCGCCCGCTCACACATCGCCCGCACCGCCAGGCCGTGGCCCAGCAGCAGGTGGTGGGCGGCCGCCAGCGCGCCGTGCCCCTCCCGGGCCCCCGGCGCGTGGCGGCCTTCGCCGTAGCCCGCGACCGCGCACGGGTACGGCTCGTTCAGCGTCGTCCAGTGGTCGACGACGTCGCCGAGCTCCTCGTGCACCAGGGCCGCGTACTCGGCGAACCGGAACGCCGTGTCGCGGGACCGCCAGCCGCCCGCGTCCTCCAGGGCCTGGGGCAGGTCCCAGTGGTAGAGCGTCAGGAACGGCTCGATCCCCCGCTCCCGCAGCCCCTCCACCAGCCGCCGGTAGAAGCCGAGGCCCCGGCGCTCCAGGCGGTGCCCGTCCGGCTGGATCCGCGGCCAGGACACCGAAAACCGGTAGGAGTCGACGCCCAGTTCGGCGAGCAGGCCGAGGTCGGCGCGCCAGCGGTGGTAGTGGTCGGCCGCCGGTTCCCCGGTGTGGCCGCCGGCCACCGCGCCGGGAACCGCCGCGAACGTGTCCCAGATGGACGGTCCGCGGCCGTCGACGTCGGTGGCGCCCTCGATCTGGAACGCCGAGGTCGCGACACCCCAGCGGAAGGCGGGCGGGAAGCTGGAAGTCACGGTGAGCTCCGGGAGGTCAGCCCTTGAGCGCGCCCTGCATGATGCCGCCGACGATCTGGCGGCCGAACAGCAGGAACACGATCAGGACGGGGACGGTGCCGATGGTGGCGGCGGTGAGCACGAGCGTGTAGTCGGTGGTGTAGCCGCTGGCCAGTGTGGACAGTGCGGTTTGGACGGTCGGGTTCTCCGGCACCAGCACCACCAGCGGCCAGAAGAAGTCGTTCCAGGCCTGCATGAAGGTGAACAGGCCGAGCACCGCCGCGGCCGGGCGGGCGGCGGGCAGGGCCACGTGCCAGAACAGCCGCAGCGAACCGCAGCCGTCCATCCGCCCCGCTTCCAGCAGCTCCAGCGGCAGCGCCCGCTCGAAGTACTGGCGCATGAAGAACACGCCGAACGCGGTGACCAGGCCGGGCACGATCACCGCCTGCAGCTGCCCGGCCCACCCGAAGTCGGCCATCATCATGTACAGCGGCACCACGCCCAGCTCGGTCGGGATCGCCTGGGTGGCGACCACGACGAGCAGCAGCGCGGTCCGCCCGCGGAACCGCATCTTGGCGAAGGCGAACCCGGCCAGCGTCGAGAACAGCACCACCGAGACGGTGATCGTGCCCGCGACGATCACCGAGTTGCCCAGCGCCAGCGCGAAGTCCGTCTGGTCGAAGACGCGGGCGATGTTCTCGAACAGGTGCCCGCCCGGCACCAGGACCGGCGGCACGCTCCCGACCGCCTCCGTCGTCTGCGAGGAGACGACGAACGACCAGTACACCGGGAACGCCGAGCCGGCCAGGATCGCGATCAGCGCGGCGTAGGTCCACGGGCTCGCGACCCGCCGGGCGATCCGCCGGGCCCGCCCGGGCGAGGCGGCCGGCGGCGCGGGGGCGGCCGGGGTCAGCACGGTGGTCATGTCCGCTCCTCAGTCCGTTTGGATGCGCCGGGTCACCAGGTACGACAGCCCCGCGACGAGCATCGTGGCCACGGCCAGGATCAGCGCGATCGCCGAGCTGTAGCCGAAGTCGTACTTGGTGAAGCCCTGTTCGTAGAGGTAGAGCGCGGCGGTCTGGAACTGCCGGTCCGACCCGCCGGTGGCGGCCGCGGCGCCGGGGTTGAACAGCAGCGGCTCGGCGAGCAGCCGCATGTTCCCGGTGGTCGCGATCACCGTGGAGAAGATGATCTGCGGCCGCAGCAGCGGCACGGTGATCCGCCAGAACTGCTGCCACCCCTTGGCGCCGTCGAGGGTGGCGGCCTCGTACATGCTCGACGGGATCGCCTGCATCGACGCCAGGAAGATCAGGGCGTGGTAGCCGGTCCAGCGCCACACCACCATCGACGCGATGGCGGTGTGCGAGCTGGCCGTGCCGGCCTGCCAGTCGACCTGCCCGGCGCCGAACCAGCTCAGCACCCAGTTGATCAGCCCGAAGTCCCGGCCGAACAGCTGCGCGAAGATGATCGTCACCGCCGCCACCGAGGTGATGTTGGGCAGGATCATCCCCATCCGGAACATCGTCCGCCCGCGCAGCCGCCGGTTGAGCAGGTGCGCGATGCCGAGCGCGAACAGGATCTGCGGGATCGTGGTCAGCAGCCACAGGCTGACCGTGTTCCCCATCGCGTTCCAGAAGTACGGGTCGTGGAAGAGCAGCTGCTCGTAGTTGCCGAACCCGATGAACTGCGCGCCCTCGGCGTCGATCAGGTTCCGCTTCTGCAGCGACACGAACGCCGTGTACAGCAGCGGGAAGAGCCCGAAGACGCCGAAGATCAGGAAGTACGGGCTGATGAAGCCGAACGGCGACAGCTTGACGTCCCACTTCTGCCGCCGTTCGGCGAAGGTCAGCGGTCGCGCCATCACTTGATCTTCGCGACGTCACCGACCAGCTGCTGCCACGCCGCCGCGCCGTCCTGCTTGCCCTGCTCGACGCGCTGCATCGCGTTGCCGAACTCGGTCTGCACGTCGCCGGCCTTCGGGCCCTGGTACTGCGGGTTCAGCTTCTTCGCCGCGTCGGTGAACACCTTGCCCACGGGCGCGCCCGAGAAGAACGGGTTCGTGTAGCCGGTGATCTTCGGGTCGTCGTAGAGCGACGGCGCCGACGGCAGCAGGCCCTTGCTGGTGAAGACCTTCGCCTGCTGCTCGGGCGCGGTGAGCCAGGCGGCCAGCTCGGCGGCTTCCTTGGTGTGCTTGCCCTGCTTCGGCACGGTCAGGTACGAGCCGCCCCAGTTGCCGCCGCCACCCGGCACGGCCGCGACGTCCCACTTGCCCGCGGTGTCCGGGGCCTGGTCCTTGATCTTGGTCATCATCCACGCCGGACAGGTGACGGTCGCGAACTGGCCCTGCGTGAAGCCGGTGTTCCACTGCGGCGTGCTGTAGAGCAGGCCCGCGCTCAGGTTCGCCTTGACCGCGTCGGCGACGAGGTCCCAGCCCTGGCGCAGCGCCGGGTTGCTGCCCACGACGATCTGGTCGTTTTGGTCGTAGTACCCGACCGGCGCCTGACCGACGATCGCGTTGAGCACGGTCGGGCCGCCGTCCATGAACTTGACGCCGTTGGGCGCCTGGGCCTGGAAGCGCTTGCCGGTCTCGAAGAACGCCTGCCAGGTCGGCCAGAGCGCGGACACGGCGTCCCGGTCCTCGGGCAGCCCGGCGGTCTTGAACATGTCACGGCGGTAGCAGATGGCCAGGCCGCCGACGTCGGTGCCGTAGCCGATCTGCTGCCCGCCCTTGGCCAGCGACGCGGCCCACTTCCAGCCGAGCCAGCGGTCCTTGAGCTTGTCGCCGCCGACGGTGTTGAGGTCCACGAACTTGTCCGGCGTCGCCTTGAACTGGGCGACGTACCCGGTGTCGATGGCCTCGACGTCCGCGGCGCCGGCACCGGTGGCCAGATGCGCGGCGAGGTTCTTGTGGTGGTCGGAGTAGGCGGCGGTCCGCTCGGTGATCTCGATGTCCGGGTGCGCCGCCTGGTACTCCTTGATCAGGTCGGTGTAGCCGAAGTTGCCGAACAGGCCGAGGCTCAGCTTGACCTTGCCGCCGGCGGCACCGCTGTCCCCGCAGGCGCTCAGCGCGGTGAGCGCGACCAGGGTGGCACCCACCCCCGCGAGCAAGCGGATCCGGCGGTTTCTCGTTTTCGGGCGCATGAGATCTCCGTTGTTCTGCGGGCCGGTCGGAAAACGCGGGTCCCATGAGAGCGCTCCCAGCACGGCGCCGTCAAGTAACGAAATAATAACGTACCTCGGCATTTACGCAGTCCGAGGTCGTGTGCTACAGATGTAACCGGTTACAAGAACGGAGAACGCCATGGTCACCGCGCGCGAGGTCGCACAGCTCTGCGGGGTTTCCGTCGCCACCGTGTCGCGGGTGTTCAACCGCCCCGCCACGGTCAGCGCGACGACGCGCGAGCGCGTCGAACGCGTGGCGCGGGAGCTCGATTTCTCGCCGAACGAGTCGGCGCGCGCGCTGTCGCGGCAGCAGTCGGCGATGGTCGGGCTGGTCTGGGACACCGATCACCGGCGGCCCGGCTGGCGGCACCCGTTCCTGCAGGACCTGTTGCTGGGCCTCAAATCCGCGTTGAGCTCACACGGCTACCACCTGCTGATGCTCGCGACGAGCGACGACGCCCGCGACCGCAACCCGGGCGTGTCGCTGGCCGACCCGGTCGGCTACGTGAGCATGACCCGCCGGCACCACCTGGCCGGGCTGGTGCTCATCGACAGCGGGACGGACGCCGACGCGTTCACCGCGTTCGCCCAGTCCGGGTTGCCGTGCGTCGCACTCGACGTCGCCCTGTCCGGACCGCGGGCCACCCACGTGACCTCGGACAACGCGGGCGGCGCGGCGGAAGCGGTCCGGCACCTGGCCGCCCTCGGGCACCGCCGGATCGCGACGATCACCGGCCCCCGCGGCAACGCGCCGGCCACGGCACGCACCGAGGGGTACCGGCGCGGGCTGGCCGACGCGGGGCTGCCGGTGTCGGAGGATCTCGTGATCGGCGGCGACTTCTACCGCGAGAGCGGCTTCGTCGGCATGCGGCGGCTGCTGGCCCGCAAGGAGCCGCCGACGGCGGTGTTCGCGGCCAGCGACGAGATGGCGGTCGGCGCGCTGCTGGCGGCCCGCGCGGCCGGGCTGCGCGTGCCGGCGGACCTGGCCGTGGTGGGGTTCGACGACATCGAGGTGGCGTCCCTGGTCGACCCGGCGCTGACGACGGTGGCCCAGGACAAGCCGGGCTTCGGCACGGCGGCGGCCGGCGCGCTGCTGGCGATGCTCGAGAACGCGACGGCACCGGAACCGGTGCTGCTGCCGACGAAACTGGTGGTCCGCGACTCCTGCGGCTCCCGCCCGCCGCGCTGATTCCGCTCGTGGCCCTGGATGCGTTCAACGCACCGAAGGCCACCTCGGGCGCGTCCAATGGCGCGCTCGAAGCCGGGCGCGCGCTAGGCGGTGATCTTCGCTTCCCAGTCGATGTGGTGCGAGTACAGCCAGCCGCTTTCTTCGCCGACGTCCTGGCCCGCGCTCGCCGCCACCAGCTTCTCCACCCGCTCGCGCCGCCGCGCCTCGTACGCGGCGAACGCCGACGCCGGGTCCGGGAGGTCGCGCAGGCACTGCGCCAGGACGACGCTGTCCTCCAGCGCCATCGACGCGCCCTGGCCGGCGGCCGGGGACGCGGCGTGGGCGGCGTCCCCGGTGAGGACCATCTCGCGTGTCGACCACACCCGCGTCTCCGGGACGTCGTAGGAGTGGCCGCCGAAGACCTCGTCGCCGGTGGCGGCGATGATTTCCGCGCAGGGCAACGGGTCGCCGTCGAACGCCGCGTGCGCGAACTCGCGCCAGGCCGCCGGGGTGACCGCGGCGATCTCCTCGCGGGGCCGCTCGGCGTCCGGGACGCGGGCGAACCAGAAGGTCGCTCCGGCCGGGTCCGTGGTGAACCCGAAGGCCGCCCGGCTGCCGCGGATCATCCGGTAGATCCCCGGCGCCGCGGGCAGCCCGCCCGCGCGCGTGTAGCCGTACACGACGGTCAGCCCGGTGTAGCGGGGCTCGTCGGCGGCCGGGTCGATCAGCCGCCGGACGACCGAACGCACCCCGTCCGCGCCGACGAGGACGTCGCCGGTCGCGGTGGTGCCGTCGGTGAACTCCGCCGTGACGCCGCCGGCGCCCGGCGTCGCGCGCACCAGCCGGTGACCACGCTCCAGCGGGACACCGCGGCGCGCGGCCTCGTCCTGCAGGACGCCGTAGAGCGTCGCTCGGGTCAGGGTGCGCGGCTTGTCGAGACCTTCGGTGTCGAACTCGCGCCGCCCGACGGTCTCCCCCGTCGGGGCGACGAGCTCCACACCGTAGGCGGCGAAGGACGCGTCGATCACGGGCCCGTCGGCGCCGATGGCGCGCAGGGCGTCCATGCCGTTGTGCATGATCGTGAGGAACGCGCCGATGTCGTCCCCACCCGCGGGGTAGGCCTCGAACACGACGGGCTCGTGCCCGGCGAGCTTCAGCGCCATCGCCGTGACCGTGCCGGCGATCCCGCCACCCGCGACCAGTACCCGCACTTCGCGCCCCCTCGACTCCGCGTGCCGCCGTCGTCGACGTTACCGTGACGGCGGCACGCGGTGCCTACTTCTCCTTCGCACCACTGGTGGCGATGTCGCCGTTCAGGCCGCGCGGGTAGAAGCCACCCGAGGACACCTTGTCCGGGTTCAGGTAGGCGATGTTGAGCACGCGCTCGGCGGAGCGCCCGAACGCGATGCCGTTGGCGTCGGCCGGGACGAGGTTCGCCTTGCCGTCCTTGATGACGCCTTCGTCGTCGTCGGCCTTGCCGTCGAGACTGTCACGGGCGTCGGACATCTTGTTGGTGATGTCGCCGAGGCCGCGCTCGAACAACGCCGACCGCACGATGCCCGCGTGGTACGCCTCGACCGCGAGGATGCCCGCCGCCGCGTCGAGGAACGTCTTGTTGTTCACCAGCGGCGCCGCGCCCTTGTAGGCCGACACGCCGACGTCCTCGAACAGGTAGGCGGCGAGCAGGAAGTTGTTCTCGCTGCCGAACGGGTCGAACGTCTGGCCCTGCTTGATCACCCCCGCGGCCTGCATGGCCGCGGTGAAGCTGTTCTGGAAGTCGATTTCCGGCTGCGCGACGGCCGCCTTGTCGAGCGCCTTGCGCAGGAAGGCCACGTGCGCGACCTCGTCGCCGGCGATCTCCTGGACGATCTGCTTGGCGTGTTCGCTCTTGAACTGCACCGCGTGCCCGCCGGAGACCTTGCCGAGGTTGCCGACCCCGTTGACGTACTTCTCGTTCAGCCCGTAGCCGTAGACGGCGAACGAGTACAGGTTCGCCTCGAGGTACTCGAGGTTCAGCGCGAAGTTCAGCACGGCGGCATCGCTCGCCGCCTCCTTGCCCTTGTCACCTCCCTGCGCACCGTACTGCTGCGTGGCACCAGCCGAGCCGAGGCCCAGCGACAGCGCCGTGCCGAGCGCACCGGCACCCGCGACGCCGAGCCCCGCCGCTCCCGCAGCCTTGAGGAAGCGGCGGCGGTCGGTCGCGTTCTCCGCGCTGCGCTCGATCAGCTGCTCTGTGTAGCGTTTTCCGAACACCGGGGGACGTCCTCTCGTGACGAGTTCGTCCACCTCACCCACCGGTCATACGTACCCCGGCGCCCCCCGGCTCGGTCAAAACGGGAAAAATTTTGATCGACTTCGGTTTTCCCAGGTCAGCCGCGTTGGGCCACGGCGAGCCGGACGCACACCGCCAGCGCGCGGACGGCCTCTTCGACCTCGGCGAGCTTCGGGAAGGTCGGCGCGATCCGGATCACGGCGTCGTCCGGGTCGTTGCCGTGCGGGTGGGTCGCCCCGGCGGGGGTCAGCGCGACACCGGCCTCCTTGGCCAGCCGCACGACCTCCTTCGCGGTGCCCTGGGGGACGGTCAGCGTGATGAAGTACCCGCCGGTCGGCTTGGTCCACGACGCGAGGTCCGCCAGCTCCTCGGTGAGGATGCGGTCGACGGCCGCGAACTTGGGGCCGATGATCTCGGCGTGCTTGCGCATGTGGGCGCGCACGCCGTCTTCGTCCTTCAGGAAGTGCGCGTGCCGCAGCTGGTTGACCTTGTCCGGGCCGATGGTGCGCTTGCCGGTGTTGCCGGTCCACCAGGCGAGGTTGGCCTCGGACGCGCCGAAGAAGCCGACGCCGGCCCCGGCGAGGGTGATCTTCGAGGTGGAGCCGAAGACGAAGACGCGGTCGGCGTGGCCGGCCTCGGTGGCCAGGGCCAGCAGGTCGGCCAGCTCCGGCTCGTCGTCGGTGAGGTGGTGCACGGCGTAGGCGTTGTCCCAGAAGATCCGGAAGTCCGGCGCCGCGGTGCGCATGGTGGCGAGCCGCTTCACCACGTCGTCACTGAACGTGACACCGGTGGGGTTGCTGTACTTGGGGACGCACCAGATGCCCTTGACGCTCGCGTCCTCGGCGACCAGCGTCTCGACGACGTCCATGTCGGGGCCCTCGTCAGTCATCGCGACTCCGACGAGCTCGATGCCGAAGCGCTGGGTGAGCGCGAAGTGGCGGTCGTAGCCCGGGACCGGGGCGAGGAACTTGACCTGCGGCTCGTCGGCCCAGCGGCGCTCGGCGCCGGGCAGCTTGCTCAGCAGGGCCTGGACGACGGCGTCGTGCATCAGCTCGAGGCTCGAGTTGCCGGCGGCGAGCAGCTGCCCGGCGGGCACCTGCAGCGCGGGGGCGAAGATGCGGCGCAGCTCCGGCAGGCCGTTGAGGCCGCCGTAGTTGCGGACGTCGGTGCCGTCCTCGGCCTTGAAGGTGCCGTCGCCCGGGAGGCCGAGCAGCGCGTTCGAGAGATCGAGCTGTTCGGGGGACGGCTTGCCGCGGGTGATGTCCAGGGAGAGGCCTCGGCCGACCAGGGCCGCGTAGTCGCTGCGGGCCGTGTCGACGTCGACGGAAGCAGTGGTCATGGCCTCAACGCTAAACCCGCCGTCGATACCATTTCGGGGCGGGTCCTGGCTAGGGTGGTTCGTGTGCAACTCGTCGTCCACGCCGACCAGCGCCAGTTCTCGGTGCGGGACTCCCGCTCCCGGTTGACGGGCAGCGGGTGGACTCCGGTCGCGGTGGAATGTCACCGGATCGGGGTGGAGCCCGGCGGGCTCGCGATCGCCACGGCGCGGTCCGACCTGGTGGAGTCTTCGGTGACGCTGGCGCCCTCGCCGCCGGTCTTGGCGGCCGACGCCGAGCACGTGGTGGAAGCGGACCTTCCGGTTCCGAGCGGCCGGCTGGTCATTTCCGGGCCGTCCGACTACCCGTCGCAGGAGAAGTACTTTTCGGTGCTGCCGGGGCTTTACCGGGCGCGGGTTTCGTACGTGCCGGCCGGGCCGCCGGCGGTCGACTGGAACGACCACGAGTACGGGGAGCACTACCGGTACGTGGTGGAGCTGTGGCCGGTGACCGAGCGGTCCGATGTGGAGGTTCTCCGCCAGGGCGCGACGGTGTGGGACGGTTGAGGATGTCCCGCGACTCGTTCGTCCCCGGCCTGGAACTGTCCCGCCGCTTCTACCACGAGGCGGTCCGGCCGGTGCTCGACGCGCGCTTCGGGGAGCTGCCCCACACGGCCGCGCGGATCGGCACCGGTTCGGAGGTCCTCGGCTTCGACACCGCTCGATCCGCCGATCACGAATGGGGACCGCGCCTGCAGCTGTTCCTGAGCCGCGACGACAGCGAGCGGTACGCCCAGGACGTCGTCTCGGCGCTGAGCGACGAGCTGCCCAAGACGTTCTACGGCTACCCCACCAACTTCGGGCCCACCGGGAACGAGCACGTGCGCCACATGGTGGTCACCGACGGACCGGTCTTCCACCGCGTCGACGTCACCAGCCTCGACGCCTGGCTGCCCCGGCACCTGGGATTCGATCCACGCCAGGCCATCACCACGCTCGACTGGCTCGCGACCCCCACCCAGGCCCTCGCCGAGCTCACCGCCGGCGCGGTCTTCCACGACCGAACCGGTGAACTCACCACGGTTCGCTCCCACCTCGGCTGGTACCCGGAGCAGGTCTGGCGCTACCTCCTGGCCTGCCAGTGGCAGCGGCTCTCCCAGGAAGAGGCGTTCGTCGGACGGTGCGGAGAAGTCGGCGACGAACTCGGCTCGGCCGTCGTCGCCGCCCGCCTGGTCCGCGACCTCATGCGCCTGAGCCTGCTGATGCACCGCCGTTACCCGCCCTACGGCAAATGGCTCGGCAGCGCCTTCGCCCGGCTTCCCTTCGCGGCCACCGTTTCCCCGGCATTGACCGCGGCACTCGCGGCCACCACCTGGCCCGAACGGGAAGACCACCTCGCGACGGCCTACACGGCCGTCGCCGAGCTGCACAACCGGCTCGGGCTGACCGAGCCGCTCGATCCCGCCACCCGCCCCTACCACGACCGGCCGTTCCAGGTCCTGCACGCGGACCGGTTCAGCCAGGCGCTCCTCGGCACGTTGACCGACCCGGCCCTTCGCGCGTTGCCGCGCACCGGGGCGGTCGACCAATTCTCCGACAACACCGATCTGCTCGGCGACCGCGCGGCGGCTCGCAGGGTCACCGCCGCACTGGCTCCCCCGGGTTCCGAGCCCGGCACCTGAGCGGATCAGAGCGCCGTCAGGGTCGCCAGTTTCCAGCGGCCGTCCACCCGCTTCGCGGTCACCGCCAGCTGGGCCACCGAGGACGTCGGCGCTCCGCCACCTTGAGCCACCGTCTGCTGGTCCAGGAACAACAACAGCGATGCGTCGTCGCCCCGCAACGACCGGACCCCGATCGCCCGGACCGTTGTCGTGCGGGTCAGCTTCTCCGCCGTCGCGCGGGTTCGGGCCGAAGCGAACTGGGCCTGGTACTGCCGGACCGCGTCGCCCGTCAGGACGTCCGAAGCCGCCCGCTCCGTGCGGGGGAGGTTCGCGTAGTCGTACGAAAACACCGCCTTCACCGCGTCACTGACCTGGGACGAAACGTCAGAGGTGGCCGAGAGGTCCACCAAAGCCTGATTGTCGCCCGGGGACAGCGATGCCGCTTCGATGCCGAACCACGCCGTGCAGCCCAGGGCGAGGGCCACCACCAGAACCAGCACCCGGGTCATGAGCCCGCCGCCTGGACCCCGGCGATCTTCCAGCCGTCCGGGGACCGGGACACGTCCACCGTCAGCCGGTTCAAGCGCGGTGCGGCGGGGGCGCCGCCCGTCGACACGCGGACGTCCAGTACCGCCAAGAGCCGCGCGGCTCCGCGAGAAGGATCGATCTCCGTCACCGCCGCTTGGACCAAGGACGCCGTGGACACCGTGCGAGCCGTGGCGGCCCGGTCGATCTGCAGCTGGCGGTCGCCCGCCAGGTCCTTTCCGTACTGCCCCGTCGTCGCCGCGATCCAGCGGTCCACGTCCGCCGCCGCCGTACGGTAGTCGATCGTGTTCAACGTGACCAGCTGGGGACCCGCCGTGGCCAGCACCGCGTCGCGCTCACGGCCACGGGCGAACGAATCGTCGGCCGCCGCGCGCCACCAGGACCAGCCCGAGAACGCGGCCGCCAAGACCGACAAGACCGCCAAAACAACCAGGAGACGCAGCTTCACGGCGCGCCCAGCAACCGGCCCAGCCCGCCCGCCGACGGCCCGGTGAGCAGGCTCAGCATCCCGGGCAGCTGCTGAGGAGCCGACGCGGCCTGCTGTTGCGGCGCGGCCGGGATCGCGGGCGGTTTCCCCGCGTACGGCGCGTTCTGCGCCCCGCGCACCCCGGTCGGGCTGCCCGGCGGCTCGGCGCAGTAAGCGTTGACGTTGACCGGTGCTTCGGACTCGTCGTTCGCCGGACGCTGCTTCGTCCCCTCGTACCCCTTCGTGCACGAAGCCGGGTCGAAGAAGTTGAACACCACGCCCAAGTGACCCGTGCCGTCCGGGGACGTCGACGGCGAGAACGCCGAAATGATCGGGTACGCGACCAGCAGCTCCTCGATCGAGTCCTTCCGGGACGTCGTGATCTGCGCCGTGGTCAGCAGGTTGGCGAACAGCACCCCCAGATCGGTACCGGACGCGGCGAGCACGTCGCTGATCTGCCGGCTCAGCTGCGGTGCCTGCGCGATCACCCGCCGCAGGTCCGGATCGGACTTCTTGAGCTGCCCGGCGATCGTCTTCAAACCGGCAGCGAAGTCGGTGATGTTCGCCGCCTGGCGCTCCTGGGTGCCGAGCACGATCCGCGAGTTCGCCAGCAGCCCCTGCGTCTGCGGCACGTACTGCGCGGCCACCGCCGTCAACGACCCCGTGCTGTCCAGGAGCTGCTGCAGTTCCGGCCCCGCGCCCGCGAACGCGTTGTACGTCTCGTCGACGACCGTCCGCAGCGAATCCGGGTGCACGCTGGCGACGAGGTCGTCGAGGTGGGTGAGCACGGTGTCCGGCGACGGCGGCAGCGACGTCTTGTCCGCCGTGATCACCGAGCCGTCCGCCAGGAACGGGCCGCCGTTGTGTTGCGGCAGCAGGTCCACGAACTGCTCCCCCACCGCCGACCGGTTCGCCACCTGCGCGTGCGCGTCGGCCGGGATGTCCGGGGCGCCGGAGTCGATGTCGAGGGCGACGTCGACGCCGTGCTCGGTGAGCGTCATCGACGTCACCCGCCCGACCGTGACCCCGCGGTAGGCGACCTCGGAGTTGACGAAGATGCCGCCGGAGTCGGTCAGCTGCGCGGTGACGACGTAACCGCGGTTGCCGAAGAGCCGGTCCAGCCCGGCCGCCGGCGTAGACGACCGAAACCACCGCGATGACGACGAACGCGAACAGCTGGATCCGGATCTTGCGGGTCACCGGCCGCCCCCGATCAGGCCGAGGAGCCCGCCCAGGAGGCCGGGGCCGGCCGCCGGCGGGACCGAACCCAGGTCGGGCAGCGGCAGCGGCGGCGCGACCGGGGTCTGCTGCCCGCCGATCCCCTGCGGCAGGGCGATCGGCGGCTGCGACGAGTTCGTGAAGTTCGAGATCAGCGTGTCGAGGTCGAGGTTCACGTTCGCCTCGACGTTCGCGTAGTCGCCCTTGATCACGTTGCCCGCGTAGTCCGGGAACGGGTAGGTGAGCAGGATCTGCAGCGCGTTCGGCAGGTTCTGGCCGGCCTCGCCGAGCTTGGCCAGCGTCGGCTGCAGGGCCTTGAGGTTCGCGACGAGCTGGTCGCGGCTCTTCGTCACGGTGTCCACCGCGACCCCCGACAGCGTGTTCAGCGCGTTCAGCATGCCCACGAGCTGGTCGCGCTGGTCGGTGACGACCTTCAGGCCCGGTGCGAGGTTGTCCAGCGCGTTCGTCAGGTTCTGCGTCTGCCCGGTCAAGGTGTGCGACAGCTTCGCGAGGCCGTCGATCGCGCGGAGGATCTCGGTCTTGTGCCCGTCGAGCTGCGTCGCGAGTTCGTCCACTCGGGACAGCAGCGCGCGGATCTCCGGCTCGTTGCCCGACAGAGCGTCGTTGAGCTCGTGGCTGATCTTCTGGATCTGCTCGACGCCGCCGCCGTTGAGCAGCAGCGAAAGCGCGCCGAGCACCTCCTCGACCTCGGGGTTGCGGTTGGTGCGCCCGAGCGGGATCTGCCCGCCGTCGGCGAGCTTCCCCGACGCCGGCTCGGCCGTGGGCACGCTCAGCTCGACGAACTTCTCGCCCAGGAGACTCGACTGCTTCAGCTCGGCGCGGGCGTTGGCGGGCAGCGCGATGTCGCCGTTGACCGTCATCGACACCAGCGCCGACCGCGTGTCCGGCGTCAGCGTGATCTTGTCGACGCGCCCGACCGCGACGTCGTTGACCTTGATGCTGGACTGGGGCACCAGGTCGAGCACGTCGGTGAACAGCGCGGTGACGTGGTACGGGTGGTCGCCGACGTCGGCGCCGCCCGGCAGCGGCGTGCCGTAGAGGCCGTTGAACCCGCCGTCGCTGCAGCCGGCCAGCACGAGCACCCCGGCGAGCGCGCCGGCGATCCGACGGCGCCCCTTCACTTCGCACCCCCCGAGAGCTGCTGCATCACGTCGACGAGCGGGAGCGGCAACGGTGGGAGTTCGCCGTTCTGCAGGGAGTTGAGCACCTGCGGGATCGTCGGCAGCTTCAGCGCGCCGTCGAGGATCGGGGCCAGCTGCTTGCAGATGTTCCCCAGGGTGTCGGGGATTTCCTTCGGCGTGCCCGCGCTGATGAGCCGGCACACGGTGAGGATCGGCGGGTTGGTCAGCTCGTTGAGGTTGTCGCGGACGGCGATGGTGCCCGACGCCGCGTCGTAGGAGTTGATGAAGTTCGTGGCTCCGGTCGGCGCGATGTCGAGCACCTCGGCGAGCGCGGCGCGCTGGTCGACCAGCACCTTCGACAACGACGCCAGCTTGTCCACATTGGATTCCAGGGCCGTCTTGTTGTCGTTGACGAACTGCTGGACGTCGCCGAGCGCGCCGCCGAGGGACTGCAGCGCGGCCCCGACGTCGTTCGAATCGGCGGCGAGGAACCGGCTGACGTCGGCGACGCGGCCGTAGAACTCGTTGAGCTGCTGGTCGCTCTGCGCCAGGGCGCCGGTGAAGGAGTTCAGGTTCTGCACGGTCGAGAACAGGTCGTCCTTCGAGCCGTCGAGGGTCTTGGCGAGCTCGGCCAGCTGCCCGACGGTCGAGTTCAGCGAAGCACCGTTGCCCTTCAGCGTGTTCGCGGCGGTGTCGAGCACGCCGGACAGCGCGCCATCGGAGTTGGCGCCGTTCGGGCCCAGCGCCGTCGACAGCTTGTCGAGGCTCGAGTACAGATCGTCCAGCTCGACCGGAGTGGCCGTCCGGTCCTTCGCGAGCACGGTGCCCGAAGCGAGGACAGGTCCGCTGTCGTAGGCCGGGGTCAGCTGGACGTACCGGTCGCTGACCAGGCTCGGCGCGACGACGACGGCACCGACGCCGGCCGGCAGCGGCACGTCGTCGACCCGCATGTCCACGCGGACCGCGTCACCCTCGGGCGTGACATCGGTGACCTCGCCGACCGGCACGCCGAGCACCCGCACCGACGAACCGGCGTACAGCCCGACGGTCTTGCCGAAGTACGCGGAAAGCTTGGTGCCGTTCGAAGACCGGAACACCAGGTAGAGCCCGGCGGTGACGATCAGCGCGAGGATGCAGGCGAACGCCAGCCAGGTCACCAGGCTGCGGCCGCGGGACGTGTGGATGGTCATCGGCGGCCCACCCCCTGGTTCGGCGCCGCGATCGGCGGGGTGCAGCCTTCGGGGTTGATGTGCAGCCCGCCCACGGTGATCGTCGGCGGCAGCAGCCCGCACAGGTAGCCCTCGAACCAGCGGCCGTTGCCGGTGGCGTTCGCGCCGACGCGGGCGAACGGCGCCATCAGCTGCAGGCTCTTGTCGAGGTTGCCCTGGTTGCGCTGCAGGATGTCGGTCACCTTCCCGAGCTTCTCCAGCGTCGGCTTGAGCTGCTCGCGGTTGTCCTGGACGAGCCCGGTGAGCTGGGCCGACAGCTGCTGCGTCCCGACGAGCAGCGCATTTATCGCTTTTTTGCGGTTCTGCAGCTCGGTGAGCAGCAGGTTGCCGTCGCTGATCACGCGCTGCAGCTGGGCGTTGCGGTCGGACAGCGTCTTCGAGACCTGGCTCGTGTTGGCCAGCAACGTGTGCAGATCACCGTCGCGTGAGGACACGGTCTTCGCCAGCGACGACAGCCCGTTCAGCGTGTCCTTGAGGTACTGCGGGCTGTCCTTGAGGCTGTCGGACAACGCGTTGAAGCTGTCGGCGAGCTGTTTCGTGTCGATGTCCCCGACCGTCGTCGACAGCTGCTCGAAGGCGTCCTGCAGCTGGAACGGCGTGCGCGTGCGGGCCTGCGGGATGGTGTCGTCCGGCTCCTGCGCGCCGCCGCCCTTCGGGTCGAGGGCGAGATACTTCTCCCCCAGCAGCGTCTTGATCTCGATGGACGCCGTCGTCGCGTCGCCGACCCGGACGTCCTTGACGCGGAACTTGACCAGGACCTGCTTGCCCGCGAGTTTCACCGACGACACCGTGCCGACCTTGACGCCGGCGACCTCGACCTCGTTGTCCGCCGCCAGCCCGGCGGACTCGCCGAAGTACGCCGAATACGTGGTGCCGTTGCCGAAGAACGGCAGCTGGTCGGAGAAGTACGTGGTGGCCGTGACGAGCACGATCAGCACGAGCGCGACCGCGCCGACCATGGCCTGGTTGCGTTCCTTCAGCGGCTTCACGGACCACACCTCTCCGCGCGCTGGGTGCCGGGGATCGGGATGATCGGCAGGGTGATGTCGAGCGAGGAAATGCCGATGGTGCCGGTGATCCCGCACAGGTAGTAGTTGAACCAGCTGCCGTAGCTCAACGTCCGGGTGAACTTCTGCAGGTTGCCCGGCAACACCTCGAGGAGGTGGTTGAGCAGCTCGCCGGAGTCGCCGAGGTTCTGCGACAGCACGCCGAGCTGAGCCACGTCGTCTTTCAACGCCGGGCGGGCGTCGGCCAAGAGCCCGGTGGTCGACACGGCGAGGTCGCCGAGCGCGCCGACCGCGTCGCCGATCGGCTTGCGCTGCTCGGCCAGCCCGCTGACCAGCTTCTGCGTCTGCTCGATGAGGTCGCCGAGCTGCGAGCCGTGGGCGTTGACCGTGCCGAGCACGGTGTTGAGGTTCGCGATGACCTGGCCTATCACCTGGTCCTTGCTCGCGATCGCCGTCGTCAGGGATGCGGTGTGCTGCAGCAGGCTGGTGATCGTGCCGCCCTCGCCCTGGAAGACGCTGATGATCTCGGCCGACAGCTGATTGACATCCTTCGGGCTCAGCGCCTTGAACAGCGGCTTGAAGCCGTTGAACAGCACAGTCAGGTTCAACGCGGGTTTCGTGCGCTCCGGCGGGATCGTGCCGCCTTCGGGCAGCGCCTTGTCCCCGGGGACGTCGGTGCCGAGCGCGAGGTAGCGCTGGCCGACCAGGTTGCGGTACTTGATCGTCGCGGTCACCGTCTCCGGCAGCCGGTAGGCGTGCTCGACGTCGAACCGCACCTCGGCGAGGTTCCGCTCCCCCTCGACCACTTCGATCGTGTCGACCTGGCCGACCTTGACGCCGGCGATGCGGACGTCGTCGCCTTCCTTGAGCCCGGACGCGTCAGTGAACTTCGCGAGATACCCCGACGTCTCGCCGAAGTTCGTGTTCGCGATCGTGGCCGCGAGGATCCCGGTGAACAGCACGGTGACGACGGCGAACACCGCGAGTTTGATCAGGGACGGGACGAAACTCCTCACTTCAGCTCCACCTCCGCCCCGCGGTAGAGCGGCCCGACGAGCAGGCCGGCCCAGCCGGGCACGTTCCCGGGCGAAGTGCCGAGCGCGGGTGACGCGAGCAGGTCGATCAGGTCGTTCTCGTAGGCCGAGCCGACGATCGTGCCGTCCCCGCCGACGGCCCCGCCGCCCGCGGTGATCGGGCCGGGCAGCTTCTCGGGCGGGTTCTTCGGCGGCGCCGGCTTGCTGGAGCCGTCCTTGATGGCGCCGTCGGGCGGGTACTGCGGCCAGACTCCGGGCTTCGGCACGGTCGGGTAGCAGCGCGGGCCGCGCTTGTCCTCGTACTTCGGTTCGTCGACGCCGGGGAGGTACTTGCCGCGGCTGGCGGCGAACTCGATGGTCACCCGGCTGACCTCGGGGTGCGCGGTGCCCTTGCCGAACGCCAGCTCCGCCCGCGGCACCGACTCGGCGAGCTGCCGCATCAGGCACGGGTACTCGGGCGCGTACTTCGCGAGGACATCCAGCGTCGGCTGGATCGCGGTGGTGAGCCGGATCAGGTTGTCCTCGTTGACCTGGAGGAAGTTCGTGAGATCGACCGAAGCCGCGGTGACCGTGGCGTAGAGGTCGGCCAGCTGCGCGCGCTGGTCGACGATCGTCCGGCTCGTGGTCGTCAGGTCGGAAAGGGCCTGCAGCAGGTCCGGCGCCGCCTTGTCGTAGGTGTTCGCGACGTTGGCGAGCCCGGTGATGTCGGCCTTGACGTCGGGCAGCGACGGGTTGAGCTTGCCGAGGTAGTCCGACAGCCCGGCCAGGGTCTCGCCGAGCTGCTTGCCGCGGCCGTCGAGCGCAGTCGCCACCGCGGTGAGCGTGCTCGACAGCTTCTCCGGCTGGACGGCCTGCAGCAGCGGCATCACGTCGTCGAGGACCTTCTGCAGCTCGATCGCGGCGCTGCTGCGGTCCTGCGGGATGACGTCGCCCGCCTTGATCGGGCGTTCCTTCTTCTCCGGCAGCTGCAGGGCGACGTACCGCTCGCCGAAGAGCGTCTTCGGCAGCAGCCGTGCGGACACGTTCGCCGGGATGACGGCCGTCTTGTCCGGGTCGAGGGCCAGCTCCAGCTCGGCGTGGTCGCCCTTCGCCAGCACCGACCGGACCTCGCCGACGAGCATGCCGCGGACCTTGACGTCGCCGCCGGTGCGCAGCTGGCTGCCGACGCGGTCGGTCTCGAGCTTCACCAGCGTCACCGGCGTGAACGCCTTGTTGTAGACGGCGAGGGTGAGCGCGATGAACAGGGCGGCGACGAGCAGGAAGACGAGCCCCAGCACCTGGTACCGGAGCCGCTGCCAGAGCTCGCGCCTCATCCCGAAATCCTCACCGTGGTGTTCGCGCCCCAGATCGCCAGGGACAGGAAGAAGTCCAGCACCGAGATCAGCACGATCGACGTCCGCACCGCGCGGCCGACCGCGATGCCGACGCCGGCCGGGCCGCCGCCGGCGTTGAAGCCGTAGTAGCAATGGGACAGGATCACGAGCACGCTGAACACGATCACCTTCCCGAACGACCAGAGGACGTCGCCGGGTGGCAAGAAGAGCGTGAAGTAGTGGTCGTAGGTGCCCGCGGACTGGCCGTAGAGCCAGATGGTGATCTGCCGCGACGCGAGGTAGCTCGAGAGCAGGCCGACCGCGTACAGCGGGATCACCGCGGCGACCCCGGCGAGCACGCGGGTCGTCACCAGGTACGGCATGCTCGGCACGCCCATGACTTCCAGCGCGTCGATCTCCTCGGAGATCCGCATCGCGCCGAGCTGGGCGGTGAAGCCGCAGCCGACGGTCGCCGACAGCGCCAGCCCGGCCGACAGGGGCGCGACTTCGCGGGTGTTGAAGTAGGCGGAGATGAACCCGGTGAGCGCGGCCGTGCCGAGCTGGTTCAGTGCCGAGTAGCCCTGCAGGCCGACGATGAGCCCGGTGAACAGCGTCATCCCGATCATCACGCCGAGCGTGCCGCCGATGACCGCGAGGCCGCCGGTGCCGAAGCAGACCTCGGTGAGCAGCCGCAGCGTCTCCCGGCTGTAGCGGCGGATGGTGCGCGGCGACCAGGCGAGCGCCTTCGCGGCGAACGCCAGCTGCTTGCCGAGCCCCTCCAGGCTCTGGCCCGGGCGCGCGATGTACTCGAGCGTCCGGTCGGCGTCCAGGGGTTCGGCGGTCATCACATCGCCTTCGGCGGGACGATCCGCAGGTAGATCGCGGTGAGCACGACGTTGATCAGGAACAGCAGCAGGAACGTGATCACGACGGCCTGGTTGACGGCGTCGCCGACGCCCTTCGGGCCGCCCGCCGGGTTCAGCCCGCGGAACGCGGCGACGACCCCGGCGACGAAGCCGTACAGCAGCGCCTTGATCTCGCTGACCCAGAGGTCCGGCACCTGGGCGAGGGCGTTGAAGCTGGCCAGGTACGCGCCGGGCGTGCCGCCCTGCAGGACGACGTTGAAGAAGTAGCCGCCGAGGACGCCGACCACACTGACCAAGCCGTTCAGCAGCACCGAAACGACCATCGCGGCGAGCACCCGCGGCACGATGAGCCGCTGGATCGGGTTGACGCCGAGGACTTCCATGGCGTCGATCTCTTCGCGGATCTTGCGCGCGCCGATGTCCGCGCAGACGGCGCTGCCGCCGGCGCCCGCGACGAGCAGCGCGGTGATCAGCGGGCTGGCCTGCTGCACGATGGCCAGGGCGCTGGCCGCGCCGGTGAACGACTGGGCGCCGATCTGCGCGGTGAGCGAGCCGAGCTGCAGCGCGATCACCGCGCCGAACGGGATGGCGACCAGGGCCGTCGGGAGGATCGTGACGCTGGCGAAGAACCAGCACTGCTGGATCCACTCGCGGGCCTGGAAGGGTCGCTTGAAGATCGCGCGCAGGACTTCCCAGGAGAGCGTCGCGAGCCGGCCGACCTGGGTCAGGGCCGCGGTTCCCGGGAGCGTGCCAGTGCCTCCGCTCACCACACCTCCCAGTAAGTCGCCGTTGACCTCCGAGTCTTCTCCACACCCGGCTACCGCGTTTCGTTAGCGGTGTTCACTCAAACTCTTCGGCAGTTCTCCTTCAGAAGTTGAGGGCGTGCGTCGCCGTCGCCCCGCCGTCCGCGACGAACTCGGCGCCCGTGCAGTACGCGCTCTCGTCGCTGGCCAGGAACAGCACCAGCTTGGCGATGTCTTCGGGCTGCCCGACCCGCCGCAGGGCGACCTTCTTCCCCACGTACGACATGTCGACTTTCTGGCCGCCCGCCGCGGTCTCGACCATCTTGGTGTCGATCGCCCCGGGGTGCACCGAGTTGACGCGGATGTGCTTCTTGCCGAGCTCCATCGCCGCGACCTTGGTCATCCCGCGGATCGCGAACTTGCTCGCGGTGTAGGCGACGAGGTAGGGCATCCCGGCCAGACCCTCCACAGAGGACACGTTGACGATGGAGCCACCGCCGGCGGCGGTCATCGGTTCAACGACCGAGCGCATCCCGAGAAACGCCCCGATCTGGTTCACCCGGATCACGCGTTCGTAATCGGCCAGCGTCGTCTGCGCGAGCTCCGAAAAGTGCAGGATGCCGGCGTTGTTGACCAGCACGTTCGGCGCGCCGAACTCCGTGGTCGCGCGCTCGACGGCGGCGGCCCAGCCGTCCTCGTCGCCGACGTCGAGGTGCTGGTAGACGGCCTGCTCGCCGAGGTCGGCGGCCAGCTGCTTGCCCTCGTCGTCGAGGATGTCGGCGATCACCACCTTGGCACCTTCGGCGACGAACGCGCGGGCGGCGGCCTCGCCCTGCCCGCGCGCGGCGCCGGTGATCAGGGCGATCTTCCCGTCCAGCCTCATGACTCTCCCAGGATCTCGGTGGCGGCGAACATCCGGCCGGGGTCGCGGTCGGCGAAGTAGGTGGTGAGAGACGTCTCGAGCTCGTCGAGCTTCCAGCGCTGCTCGATCCTCGGGGGCTCGACCAGCGCGACCGTGCCCCCGTGGACGACGAAGACCTGGCCGTTGACGTGCTCGGCCGCCGGGGAGGCGAGGTAGGCCACGAAGGGGGCGACGTGCTCGACCGAGAGCGGATCGGCACCCTCGGCGGGAGGAGCACCGAACACGCCCTCGGTCATCGCCGTCCGCGCGCGAGGGCAGATCGCGTTGGCGCGGACGCCGTACTTGGCCAGGCCGCGGGCGGCCGACATGGTGAGCGCGGTGATGCCCGCCTTCGCCGCGGCGTAGTTGGGCTGGCCCGGCGAGCCGATGAGGAACGCCTCGGACGCGGTGTTGACCAGCCGCCCGTACACCGGCGCGCCGTCCGCTTTGGACTTGTCGCGCCAGTGCTTCGCGGCGTTGCGCGACAACAGGAAGTGGCCGCGCAGGTGCACGCGCAGCACGGTGTCCCAGTCGTCGTCGGACATCGAGAACAGCATCTTGTCGCGCAGCACGCCCGCGTTGTTGACCACGATGTCGAGCCCGCCGAGATCGAGCGCGGCCTCGATGAGCGCGTCGGCCGTGGCCCGTTCGCCGACGTCGCCCGCGACCGCGACGGCTTTGCCGCCGGCCGCCTCGATCTCGGCGACGACGTCCTTCGGCTCGCCGATGTCGTTGACGACGACCGTGGCACCCTGGGCGGCGAGCGCGAGCGCTTCGGCCCGGCCCAGTCCCGCGGCAGCGCCCGTGACGATCGCCGTCCTGCCGGTCAAGCTCACCGCGGACCTCCTCGTCGAGTCCTGGATGTCGCGCCTACAGTAGAATCTGTTCTCGTTCAGGGCAAGCCCTGAGTGAACAGTGCTAACTGGCAATGAACAGCGCGTTCTTGGGGCAGCCCTTGACCGCACTCGAAACACGTTCTACCTGGTCGGCCGGCACCGGGCCCGGCTGGATCACCAGTTCTTCCTCGTCATCGAGGTCGAAGACGTCCGGGGCGAGCCCCACGCACACCGCGTTCGCCTCGCACAGCTGCCGGTCGACGCCGATCTCCATGCTTCCTCCGCCGCTCGAGCCCTGGTACAACTAGAACAGGTTCTACTGTAACGCCGGGAGCCGGTACGGCACCACAACGAGCCGGACCGGGTGGAGGTGACGGGTGCGGATCGACTACACGCTCCAGCAGCGCGCGCTGGCCGCGGAGCTTCGGGAGTACTTCGCCGAGCTGATGACGCCCGAACGGCGTGCGGGCCTCCGCTCGGGCGGCGGCGAGTACGGCGATGGCCTGGCGTACAAGGAGATCGTGCGGCAGCTGGGCAAGGACGGCTGGCTCGCGCTGGGCTGGCCGAAGGAGTACGGCGGCCAGGCCCGGTCGATGCTCGACCAGCTCGTCTTCACCGACGAAGCGGCCGTCGCCGGGGTGCCGGTCCCGTTCCTGACGGTGAACACCGTCGGCCCGACGATCATGCGCTACGGCACCGAAGAACAGAAGGCGTTCTACCTGCCGAAGATCGCCGCGGGCGAGCTGCACTTCTCGATCGGCTACTCCGAGCCGGAGGCCGGCACCGACCTGGCGTCGCTGCGGACGCGCGCCGAGCGCGACGGCGACGAGTACGTCGTCACCGGCCAGAAGATGTGGACCAGCCTGATCGAGTACGCCGACTACGTCTGGCTCGCGGTCCGGACCGATCCGGATGCGAAGAAGCACCGCGGGCTGTCGATCCTCATCGTGCCGACGTCCGCGGACGGCTTTTCCTGGACCAAGGTGCACACCGTGGCCGGCGCGGGCACCAGCGCGACGTACTACGACAGCGTGCGCGTGCCGGTTTCGGCGCGGGTCGCCGAGGAGAACGCGGGCTGGCCGCTGATCACCAACCAGCTCAACCACGAGCGCGTCGCGCTGACGTCGTCGGCGCCGATCCGCAAGGCCCTGGCCGACGTCACGGCGTGGGCGAAGGAAACCGGCGCCATCGACCACGAATGGGTGCGGGTGCACCTCGCGCGGGTGCACGCGGGTGCGGAGTACCTGAAGCTGCGGAACTGGCGGATCGCCTGGGCGGCCGCGGCCAGCGAGCTCGGCCCGGCCGAGGCGTCGGCGACGAAGGTGTTCGGCACGGAGTTCGCGATCGAGGCCTACCGGCTGCTGATGGAGGTGCTCGGCGCGGCCGCCGTCGTCCGCGAAGGCTCGCCGGGGGCGCTGCTGGCCGGGCGGATCGAGCGGCTGCACCGGTCGGCGCTGATCCTCACCTTCGGCGGCGGCACCAACGAGATCCAGCGGGACATGATCGCCGCCACCGCCCTCGGCCTGCCCGTCACGCGCTAGGAGCGACCATGGACTTCACCCCTTCCGAAGCGTCGGCCGACCTCGCCGCGCTGACCCGGCGGCTGCTGGCCGACAAGGCCACCCACGACCCGCACGGCACCGGCGGCTTCGACACGGTGGCGTGGACGGCGCTGGGCCAGGCGGGCGTGCTGGACGCGGCGCTCCCGTCGTCGCTCGGCGGCGGCGGGTTCGGGCTGCTCGAGCAGTGCGCGGTGCTGACCGAGATCGGCCGCGCGGTGGCGGCGGTCCCCTATCTCTCGTCGATCACCATGGCGGCGTCGGCGGTGGCGGAGTTCGGGCCGCCCGAGCTGGTCGACCGCTGGGTGCTGCCGGTGCTGCGCGGCGAGCGCGTCCTGGCCGTGGCCCTGTCCGGGTTCACGGCGTCGGACGGCCGGGTGTCCGGTGCGCAGACGGCGGTGCCGTTCGCGGCGTTCGCGCACGGGTTCCTGGTCGCCGCCGCGGACGAGGTCTTCCTGGTCGACGCGGCCGCGGCCGGGGTCTCGGTGCGGCCGCAGCAGACAGTCGACCACGCGGACGCCGGCCTGGTGGAGCTGGCCGACGTGCCCGGGGTGCCGCTGGGCGGCATCGGCGAGTGGCTGCGCCTGCGCGGGACGGTCGGGGTGTGCGCCCAGCAGCTCGGCGTGGTCGAGCGGGCGCTGGAGCTGACGGCGGCGTACGCGGCCGAGCGGAAGCAGTTCGACCACGTGATCGGCGGGTTCCAGGCGGTCCGCCAGCGGCTGGCGGACGCGTACCTGGACGTCGAAGCGGTTCGCCTCACGACGCTGCAGGCCGCGTGGCAGCTGACCTCGGAGGTTCCGGCCGCCGAAGCGGTGGCGACGGCGAAGTTCTGGGCGGCGGAAGCGGGCCACCGCGTGGCCCACACGGCGGTGCACGTCCACGGCGGCGTCGGCATCGACGTGGATCACGTGGTGCACCGCTACTTCACGGCGGCGAAGCGCCTGGAGTTCCAGCTCGGCGCGGCCACCCACCAGCTCCTCGCCCTGGGCGACCTCCTCGCGCGCCCCAGCTAGCTCGCCGCGTAGGTCCAGAACTCCTTCATCAGCGGGGTGGGCTCGGGACTGGTCAGCTCGACCTGGGTCAGCAGCACCGAGACCGTGCCCGTCGCCGGGATCAGGTGCAGCGCCGTTCCCGCGCCGCCGACCCAGCCGAAGCGGCCCGGGACCTCCCAGGGTTCCTTCGCGTCGACGTCGACCGAGCCGCCGAAGCCCCAGCCCTGGCCGTGCAGGAACGGCCGGCCCGCGGACCGCTGGGCCGGCGTCAGGTGGTCGGTGGTCATCCGGTGGACCGACTCCGGCGTCAGCAGGCGGTGGCTGCCCGCCGTGCCCTCGTCGCGCAGGAACCGCGCGAAGGCCAGCAGGTCGTCGGCCGTCGAGACGAGCCCGCCGGCCCCGGACGGGAACGGCGGCGGCACGCTCCACCGGCCCTCGGGCGAGTCGATCAGCCGCAATCCCTCCTCGCCGCGGCGGTAGGCGCTGGTGAACCGCCCGAGCGCCGCGGTCGGCACGGTGAACCCGGTGTCGGCCATGCCGAGCGGCTCGAACAACCGCTCCGCCAGGAACTCCGGCAGCGGGCGGCCGGCGACCCGGGCGATCAGCACGCCCTGCAGGTCCGAGCCGGTGTCGTAGAGCCACGCCTCCCCGGGCTGGTGCAGCAGCGGCACCTGCGCCAGCGCCGCCAGCCACTCGTCCGGCGACAGCGCCCGCGGGGACGCCGCCGGGTGACCCAGCACCTGCAGGAGCAGGTCGACCGCGGGCAGCGTCATGTCCTCGGCGAGGCCGTACCCGCAGCGGAAGGTGAGCAGGTCGGCCACCGTGATCGGGCGGGCGGCCGGCACGACGTCGTCGACCGGGCCGTCCGGCGTCCGGACGACCACCGGCGAAGCCAGCTCCGGCAGCCACCGCGAGATCGGGTCGTCCAGGGTCAGCTCGCCGTCGTCGACGAGCAGCAGGGTCGCCGCGGCGACGATCGGCTTGGTGAGCGACGCGATGCGGAACAGCGAGTCGCGCGCCATCGGCACGGTGCCCCCGGCATCGGCCGAGCCGGTGGCCGCGGCTTCGACCTGCTCGCCGCGGGCCACGAGTGCCACCGCGCCCGGCAGGTCGCCGAGGTGGCGGGTCAGCAGTTCGGTCAGCGAGGCCATGTCGGAACCTTAGACCTGGTCTCAAAACTCGGCGTGTCGCTAGGTGAACCAACGGCCCGCCCCTGGCTCCGCACCGCCCGCCTGTGGGGCCCGGCCCGACGGACCGGAGGTCTGTCAGAGAGACTGGGGGCCATTGCCCGCCCTCTCGACCTGGAGTCTTTGATGCCGCAAGGGACCGTCCGTTGGTTCGACGTCGAACGGGGTTTCGGCTTCCTCGCGCCCGAGGACGGCTCGCCGGACGTGTTCGTGCACGCCTCCGAGATCGTCGGGGACGGCGGCGCGAAAGTGCTCCGCGAGGGTCAGGCCGTCGTGTTCGAGGTGGGCGAGAACGACCGCGGGCCCCAGGCGCTGCGCGTTCGCGTCACCGCCGATGCGGCCACCGGCAGCGCCGTGGGCCTGCTCGGCACCATCAACTGGTACGAGCCGGGCAAGGGGTACGGCTTCGCGTCGCCGGACGGCGGCGGCGCCGACATCTTCGTGCACAGCTCCGCCATCGTGACCGGCGGCGTGGTCACCGAGGGGCAGCGGGTGGCCTTCCTGATCGTCGAAGGCGAGCGCGGCCCGCAGGCCGGGCACGTGATCCCGCTGGGAGCAGGGGCCGGCTCACCCGCTGCGGCTGGTATCGCGGACGGTGCCGACGGCACGGTGGCCTGGTACGACGAGGACAAGGGCTTCGGCTTCATCAACCCCGACTCCGGCGCCGGGGACGTCTTCGTTCACGCCCGGGCCCTGGCCGAGGGGCTGACGTGGCTCGCGGAGGGCGACCGCGTGGCCTACGAGGTGGCTAGTGGAGACAAGGGCCCGCAGGCCCGCGACGTGCACCTGGTCCGGGGCGCCGAGCCCCAGACGGCGCCGCAGCGGTCGGCACCTGCCGCGGCCGCAGGGCCGGCGGCGCGGGACGTGCCCGTACGAGGCGGCGAGGGCGTCGTCGCGCGCTACGACGCCGACCGCGGCTTCGGCTTCATCACCCCGGACGCAGGCGGCGACGATCTCTTCGCCCACGCGTCCGTGATCATGGGGTCGGAGCCGCTGCAGAAGGGTGACCGGGTCCGGTACACGGTGCGTCAGAGCGACCGGGGCCCGCAGGCCGACCGCATCGAACGCCTCTGAAGAGGCGGCCCCACCGATGGCTGATCACTTCCCGACGAGAGCGCTCGTTCATCCCCCGTCGATGGCGCCGTCAGCAACGCGGCTGCAGCCTCCTCCAGGAGATCGATCTCCCTCGTGGTGACGGGGGCCCCGTGCCGACCCGAGGACCTGCTCCGCGCTCAGAAGCTCACCAGTCACCCCCACCCAACGACACAGAGCTACCGATGTATCCCAAACGAGTGAATGGATGCGTTAGACCTGGTCGCAGAGCTCGATCTTTATGAGCCGGCGGACGTTGATCACGGTGCAGGCCAGCGTGAGTAGCGCCAGCGTGGTGCGTTCGGTCCGGTCGCAGCGCAGCCCGAGGCGTTTGAACCGCAGCAGCCAGGAGATGGTGCGTTCGACGACCCAGCGGACCCGGCCGAGGCGGGACTTGCCCTCAATCCCGCGCCGGGCGATACGGACCTTGATACCGCGGCGGGTCAGGTAGCGGCGGCAGCGGCGGTAGCCGTAGCCCTTGTCGGCGTGCAGCTTGTCCGGTCGGCATCGTGGCCGGCCCGCCCGGCCGTGGTGGCCGCGCACGGTCGGGTTCGTGTCCAGCAGCGGCTCGAACAGCATGCTGTCGGGGGTGTTCGCCGCCGACAACATGATGTGCAGCGGTAGCCCGTTCGCGTCGCACAGAACGTGGTACTCGGAGCCGGCTTTACCCCGGTCAGTGGGGCTGCGGCCGGTCAGCTCGCCCCCCTTTTCGACCGCACCGACACCGCGTCGATGCAGCCTCTGGTCCAGTCGAGCTCGTCGATGTTGGACAGCTCGTCGAGCACGAATAAGATCCCCTCTAGCGCGGCACGGTCATCGATCCGGGGCCGCCCACCCGGACCGCGCGGCGCTGGTCGGGACGGGATCAGGGGTTCGATCAGCTCCCAGAGCCGGTCTTCGACCCGCCGCTGCTGCGTCGTCTTCGCCACGACTGCCCACGATCGACGACCAGGACCGGCAGGTTACGCAGTGACACACCCTTAAGTTTTGAGACCAGGTCTTATTCGGCCGTCGGCCGGCGCGAGGTTCGCCTCGTGCGGGCGGGTGGCGATCCGTGGCGCCGTCCTGACCGGAACAAGGTTCTCAGTCCTGGGGGCTGATCGCGCGCAGCCGGCGCGGGCCGGTGTCGGGCCGGGACGGCGGTGCCCCCAGCACCAGGCGGGCGTTGGCGGCGAAGGCGCCGTCCGGCGAGGCCAGGATCGGGTCCAGCACCAGCGACCGCACCTCCGGGTTGTCCTCGGCCAGCGCGGCCACGCGCAGCACCATGTCCTGCAACGCGGCGAGGTCGGCCGGCTCGTCGCCGCGGTAACCGGTGAGCAGCGGCGCCGTCCGCGGCTCGCGCAGCAGCGTCGCGGCGTCGACGTCGGTGAGCGGCACGGCCCGGTAGGCGCGGTCGCCGAGCAGCGTGCTGACCAGCCCGGACAGCCCGAACGACACGAGCGTGCCGAACGACGGGTCGTCCTGCAACCCGATCACGCACGACAGGCCCTTGGGCGCCATCCGCTGGACGTACACCTCGTCGTCGCCGGAGACTTCGCGCAAGTTCCGGTAAGCCGTGCGCACCGAGTCTTCGGACGCCAGGTCGAGCCGGACCCCGGCCAGGTCGGGCCGCCCGCGCAGCCGTTCGTCGACCGCCTTGAGCGTCACCGGGTAGCCCAGCTCACCCGCCGCCGAAACCGCTTCGTCCACTGTGGACACGATGCGGAAGGGCACGATCTCGATCCCGTAGCAGTCCAGCAGGCGCACGACTTCGGCGTCCGAGAGCAGCGTCGTCTTGCCGCTGTCGGCCTCCAGGAGCTCGCGGACGATCACCTGCGCCTGTTCGGTGTGGATCCCCGAAGGGCGCACCAGCGCGCCCTGCGGGCGTTGCCGCCACGCCGCGTACCGGATGACCCGGGCGAGGGCGTTCACCGCGCGTTCGGGGCTCGGGTACGACGGGATCGACCCCCGCGTCGGCACGCCGTCGCCGGACAGGACCGCGAGTTCGTCCGGAACGCCTTCGGCGGCGAGGAACGTCGAGACGATCGGCTTGCGCTGCCCCAGTTCGACGACGGTCTCCCGCAGCGCCCGCGCGTACGCGGTGCCGGGGATCGCCACCGGCGGCGCGAACACGACGACGAGCGCGTCGGTCTCCGGCGAGGTGAGGGCCTCGCGGACGGCCTTGGCGAACTCCTCCGGCCCGGCCTGCGGGCCGACGTCCACCGGGTCCGACGCCAGCCGCAGGCCCTGCATCCGCGCGGTGTCGGCGGCCAGGAGCCCGATCGCGCTGGAGTTGCCGACGATGCCGACCCGCGGCCCGGCGGGCAGCGGCTGGTGGGCGAACACGAGCGCGGTGTCGAACAGCTGCGCCAGCGACTCGACGCGCACGACGCCGGCGTGCTCGAACAGCGCCTGGACACTGGCCTCGTCGATCTCCGTCGACGTCGCCGCCAGCTGCGGCCGGACCGCGTGCCGCCCCGACTTGACCGCGACGATCGGCTTCGTCCGGGCCAGCCGCCTGGCCAGCCGCGCGAACTTGCGCGGGTTGCCGAAGGACTCCAGGTACAGCAGCACCAGGTCGGTGTCCGGGTCGGTTTCCCAGTACTGGAGCAGGTCGTTGCCCGAGACGTCGGCGCGGTTGCCCGCCGAGACGAACGTCGACAAGCCGAGGCCGCGCGCTTCGGCGTCGGCGAGGATGGCGGTGCCCAGCGCACCGGACTGGCAGAAGAAGCCGGTGCGCCCGCGGCCGGGCAGCCGCGGCGCGAGCGTGGCGTTCAGCCGGATCCCGGGCGCGGTGTTGAGCACGCCGAGCGCGTTCGGGCCGACCACGCGCATGCCGTGCGCCCGGGCCTCGCCGACCAGCCGCAGCTCGGCGTGCAGGCCGCGCGGCCCGGCTTCGGCGAACCCGCTCGACAGGATCAGCAGCGTCTTCACGCCCTTCGCCAGGCAAGCGTCCAAAACGGACTCGACGGCCTCGGCGGGCACCGCGACGACGGCCAGGTCGACCGGGTCCGGGATGTCCAGCACCGACGGGTACGCGCGGACGCCCCGCACCGAGCGGTGCTCCGGGTTGACCGGGTAGACGGTGCCGGTGAACGCGGCGGCCAGCAGGTTCACGAAGGCGACGTGGCCGACCTTGCCCGGCTCGGCGGACGCGCCGATCACCGCGACCGACGACGGGTGCAGCAGGTTGTGCACACTGCGGGCCTCGGCCGCCTGCTCGCGGGAGCGCGCGACGGCGAGGGACTCCTCGGTGGGGTCGATGTCGAACTCCAGGTGCAGCACGCCTTCCTCGATCTCGCGGCTGACCTGGTAACCGGCGTCGCGGAAGACCCGCACCATGGCGGCGTTCTCGGCGAGCACCTCCGCGACGAACCGGCGCAGCCCGCACTCCGACGCGGCCGCGGCCAGGTGCTCCAGCAGGATCGAGCCGAGCCCGCGGCCCTGGTGCACGTCGCTGACGACGAAGGCGACCTCCGCCGACGGCCCGTGGTCGAGCCGTTCGTACCGGCCGACGGCCACGATGTCGTCACCCAGGAAGGCGGCGAACGCGACCCGGTCGTGGTGGTCGACGGTGGAGAAGCGCTTCAGGTCCTTCTCCGGGATGCGCGGATAGGCGCCGAAGTAGCGGAAGTAGCGGGTGCGCTCGGAGAGCTTCGCGTGGAAGGCGACGAGACCGTCGGCGTCGGTGGGCACGACCGGGCGCAGGTGGACGGTGCCGCCGTCGGACAGCACGACGTCGGCCTCCCAGTCGCGGGGGTAGTCGAAGGGGTCTCGTCCGGCCATGGTCAGTCCCTGGGGTCGTCCGGATCGAGGCCGTGCAGCGGGAAAACGGCGCGGCGCGTGTCCCGGACGGCGATGTCGACGGGATCGTCCTCGCCGTCACCCCACGGCTTGAACCCGGTGTCGCGGTCGTCGGTCATCGCCCGCGGCAGCTCGGCCTGCGGGGCAGCCTTGCCGACGGTGGCGACCCACCCGGGCGGCAGCGGCGTCGCCGGGTCGACGTCCCGGTCGAGGACGGTGGCGATCAGGTGCGTCCACGACCGCGGCACGACCCGGATCAGCTGGTACCCGCCCCCGCCGACGGCGATCCACTTGCCGCCGGCGTAGGTCTCCGCGAGGTCGCGGAGGGTGGCGTAGATGGTGCGGTGCCCGTCGACGCTGAGCGAGAGGTCGGCGAGGGGGTCTTCTTCGTGGGAGTCGACACCGCACTGGGTGAACAGCAGCTGCGGTTCGAAGTCGGCGAGCAGCGAGGGGACGACGGCGTTGAAGGCCCGCAGCCAGCCGGGGTCCCGGGTGCGCGGCGGCAGCGGCACGTTGACGGAGGTGCCGTCGGCCTTCCCGCGGCCGGTCTCGGCGGAGTAGCCGGTGCCGGGCCAGAGCGTGAAGGGGTGCTGGTGCATCGAGATGGTGAGGACGCGCGGGTCGTCGTAGAAGGCGGCCTGGACACCGTCGCCGTGGTGGACGTCGGTGTCGATGTAGGCGATGCGGTCGAAGCCGTGGTCGAGCAGCCAGGAGATGGCGACGGCACAGTCGTTGTAGACGCAGAAGCCGGCGGCCTGGTCGCGCATGGCGTGGTGCAGGCCCCCGGCGATGTTGACGGCGCGGCGGGCTTCCCCTTCGGCGACCTTCCGGGCGGCGAGCAGCGTCGACCCGACGACGAGGGCGGAGGCGTCGTGCATGTCGGAGAAGACGGGGTTGTCGGAGGTCCCGAGCCCGTGCCCGACATCCCACCCGACCAGCGGCGCCTCCCGCACGGCGGCGAGGTACTCGGGGGCGTGGACGCGGAGGAGTTCTTCGTCCCCGGCACCGGTCGGGACGAGCAGTTCGACGTCGTCGAGCACGCCGAGCTCGGTGGCCAGCCGGACGGTGAGCTCCAGCCGGACGGGATTGAAGGGGTGATCCCCACCCAGGTCGTAACCCAGCAGGGCACGGTCCCAAACAACGGCCGGCGACATACCGCCCGACTCTAGTGCCGATCGGGTGGATCCGTGGACTGGACTGGACTGGTTCGCGCCGCGGGTGCGACAGCTCCCGACCGGGACCCGGTGGTCGCCCGGCTGCGTGTGCTGGGCGCCCGCCCGGTGACGTGCGACCTGCGCGGCCGGGGCGCGGCTTGGCGGGCCCGCCAAGCCGCCGCGGCTCAGCCCGGCGGGGTGGCGGTTGCCACTGGGGCGGAGCCCGCGACGCTCAACCCGGCAGGGTGCCGTCGCCGCCAGCCAAACCGCCGCGGCTCAGCCCGGCAGAGTGGCCGTTGCGACTGGGGCGGAGCCGCCGGGGCTCAACCCGGCAGGGTGCCCGTCGCCGCCGGCCAAACCGACGCGGCTCAGCTCGGCAGGGTGGCCGTTGCCACTGGGCGGAGCCGGCGCCGCTCAGCCTGGCAGGGTGCCCGTCGCCGCGGGGCGCTGTGGGTTGCGGGACCAGTGGGACCAGGAGCCCGCATACAGGCCCGCGCCCGGGTGGCCGGCCAGCTCCAGGGCCAGGACCACCGAGCTCGCCGTCACCCCGGAGCCGCAGTAGGCGCCGACCGGCTCGCCCGGGCGCAGGCCCAGGCCCGCGAACCGCTCCGCCAGCTCGGCCGGTGGCCGCCAGCGGCCGTCCGGGCCGAGGTGGGCCGAGAACGGGGCGTTCACCGCTCCCGGGATGTGGCCGGCCCGGGGGTCCACCGGCTCCGTCTCGCCCGCGTACCGCGGGGTTGCGCGGGCGTCGAGGAGCAGGCCGTCGCGGGCCAGGGCGGCCGCTTCGTCCGCGTCCAGGACCGGCATCCCTCCCGGGCGGACCGTGATGTCGCCCGGTTCCGGCCGGGCCTCCTCCGTGCTCACCGGGTGCCCCTCGGCCGCCCACGCCGCGTAACCGCCGTCGAGGATCGCAACCTCCTCGTGGCCCGCCCAGCGCAGGAGCCACCAGGCCCTCGCCGCCACCGAGCCGTCCGCGTCGTCGTAGGCCACCACCGGGGTACCCGTCCGGATGCCGGCCGCGCGCAGGTCGCGCTGCAGATCGGCCGGGTCGGGCAGGGGGTGCCGGCCGCCCTCGCCCGGTTTGCCGGCGAGCACGCTGTCGAGGTCGGTGAACACCGCGCCGGGCACGTGACCCTCGCGGTAGGACTCGGCGCCGGGCGGACCGGCGAGCCGCCAGCGGACGTCGAGGACCACGGGGCGGTCCCCGGCCGGGCCGGACAGCGCGGCGGCGAGGTCGGTGGTGCTGATCAGCGGACGCATGCCTCCCATCTTCCAGCGGCCGCCCGCCCGGCCGCGCCGGGGTGCGGACATATCCCCCACCGGCGAGTTGTTACCCCCGAGGCCCGCCGCCGCTGCCGGGGTCAACGACTACGATGAGCAACGCGGACGAAGGGGACAGCGTGAACGATCTCATCGACACCACCGAGATGTACTTGCGTACCATCTACGAGCTCGAAGAAGAAGGTGTCGTTCCGCTGCGCGCCCGCATCGCCGAGCGCCTGCAGCAGAGCGGCCCGACCGTGAGCCAGACCGTCGCCCGGATGGAGCGCGACGGCCTCGTCGTGGTCGCCGACGACCGGCACCTCCAGCTCACCGACCACGGCCGGGAACTGGCCATCGCCGTGATGCGCAAGCACCGCCTCGCCGAGCGCCTCCTCGTCGACGTGATCGGGCTCGAGTGGGAGCACGTGCACAACGAGGCCTGCCGGTGGGAACACGTGATGAGCGAGGCCGTCGAGCGCAAGCTGGTCAAGCTGCTCGACCACCCGACCACCTCCCCGTACGGCAACCCCATCCCCGGCCTGGACAAGCTGGGCGACGGCGACCCCGCGCCGCCCGCGGAGGCCGACCTGGTCCGGCTCGACGAGTTCGCCCGCACCGGCGGCGGCCGCGTCGAGATCCGGCGCATCGCCGAGCACGTCCAGCTGGACGAGTCGCTGATGACCGAGCTCAAGTCCGTCGGCATCGTGCCCGGCGGCACGGTCACCGTCGGCAAGGCCACCGGCGGCACCATCGAGGTCACCGGCGGGGACACCACCGCCCAGGTCGCCAGCTCCGCGCTGCACGCCGTCCTGGCGCAGGCCCGATGAGCCCCGCTACGGACGCCGCGGCGGCGTTCCACACGATCCACGGCACCGCACCGGCCGGCGTCTGGTCGGCGCCCGGCCGCGTCAACCTGATCGGCGAGCACACCGACTACAACGACGGCTTCGTGCTGCCGTTCGCCCTGCCCCACCGGCTGGCCGCGGCGGCTTCGCCCCGCGAAGACGGCGTGCTGTCCGTGGCCACCCTGGGCGACGACGGCCAGCTCCAGCGCTCCGGCGAGCTCAAGATCGCCGACCTGGCGCCGGGCACCGTCGACGGGTGGGCCGCGTACCCGGCGGGCGTCGCGTGGGTGCTGCGCGACCAGGGCTTCGCGAACGGGGCCGACCTGGTCATCGCCGGGGACGTGCCGTCGGGGGCGGGGCTGTCCTCCTCCCACGCGCTCGAGTGCGCGGTGTCGCTGGCGCTGCTGGGGCTGGCCGGCCTCGAGCTGGACGGCAGCCGCACCGACGTCCCGACGCGGCCCCAGGTCGCGCGGTGGGTGCAGCGGTCGGAGAACGACTTCGTCGGCGCCCCCACCGGCCTGCTCGACCAGACGGCTTCCCTCTGCTGCACCGAGTCCCACGTGCTGTTCCTCGACGTGCGGTCGGGCGAGCAGGAGCAGGTGCCGTTCGGCCTCGCCGAGGCCGGGCTGCAGGTGCTGATCATGGACACCCGCACGAAGCACTCGCACGCCGAGGGCGGGTACGGCGAGCGCCGCCGCGGCACCGAACGGGCGGCGGAGCTGCTCGGGGTGAAGGCGCTGCGCGACGTCACCAACGAAGGCCTTTCGGACGCGCTCGACCGGCTGCCGGAGGACCTGGTGCCGCTGGTGCGGCACGTCGTCACCGAGAACCAGCGGGTGCTCGACACGGTCGAGCTGCTGCGCGCCGGGCGGCTCGCCGACATCGGGCCGTACCTGGACGCCTCGCACGTGAGCATGCGCGACGACTACCGGATCTCCACGGCCGAGCTGGACCTCGCGGTCGACTCGGCGCGGGGGGCGGGCGCCCTCGGCTCGCGGATGACCGGCGGCGGCTTCGGCGGCTCGGCGATCGCGCTGGTCCGCGACGCGGACCTGGAGCGCGTCAAGGAGGCTGTCGAGGCGGCGTACGAGAAGGCCGGCTACCGGCGGCCGCGGATGTTCACGGCGGTGCCCTCCCGCGGCGCCGGCCGCGACGAGCTCTGACGCCGCGCGGGTCCGCCCGGGGCAACCCCCGCGCGGACCCGCGCGTCGGCTAGAGGGAAGACTGTGCAGCACAGTCACCCTCGGCAGGAAGGCCTGAATGTGTCGGAGCAGAGCAACGCCCTGAAGCTGGTCGTGACGGGCGGAGCCGGGTACGTCGGAAGTGTCTGCGCCGCCCGGCTGATCGAAGCCGGGCACCAGGTCACCGTCGTCGACGACCTGTCCACCGGGCACGCCGACGCCGTCCACCCGGACGCGCGGTTCATCGAAGGCGACGCCGCCGAAGTGGCGGGCAGCCTGCTGCGCGAAGGCTTCGACGGCGTGCTGCACTTCGCGGCCAAGTCGCTGGTCGGCGAGTCGATGACGGAGCCGGCGAAGTACTGGGAAGGCAACGTCGTCACCTCGCTGCGGCTGCTCGAGGCCATGCAGGAGCACGGCACGCCCCGGCTGGTGTTCTCCTCGACGGCGGCGACCTACGGCGAGCCGGAGCAGTCGCCGATCCCGGAGACGGCGCCGACCCGGCCGACCAACACCTACGGCGCGACGAAGCTCGCCATCGACGCCGCGATCACCAGCTTCGCCGGCGCGCACGGCCTGGCGGCGGTGAGCCTGCGCTACTTCAACGTCGCGGGCGCGTACGGCGCCTTCGGCGAGCGCCACACCACGGAAACCCATCTCATCCCTCTCGTCCTCCAGGTCGCCACGGGCGACCGCGAGCGCATCCAGATCTTCGGCGACGACTACCCGACGCCGGACCACACGGCGGTGCGCGACTACATCCACGTCGTGGATCTCGCGGACGCGCACCTGCTGGCGCTGAAGCACGCCACCGCGGGCGAGCACCGCATCTACAACCTGGGCAACGGCACCGGTTTCTCCGTTCTCGAGGTGATCGAGGCCTGCCGCGAGGTCACCGGCCACCCGGTGCCGGCGGCGGTGGCCCCGCGCCGCGCGGGCGACCCGTCGGTGCTCGTGGCGGCCAGCGACCGGGCCCGTGAGGAGCTGGGCTGGAAGCCGGAGCGGACCGACCTGGCCGGGATCGTGCGGGACGCCTGGGAGTTCACCCGGTCTCGGCGAGGCTGACCCGGTTCTGACCGACGGCGGGCGGCGGGCTCCTTGGCTGAGCCTGCCGCACCGTCGGATGGCCGGCTCCTGGTGGGGTTGGCACCGTTCTCGAGTTGTGGTGGGCCGCCGAGACTGGTCCATGGCCCCGCGCTTCGGATGCTTGGACCTGGATTGCCGCCGGCGCGGACCGACCTGGGACGGCTGAGGATTCACCCAGCCCGCGGGTAGATGAACCGAGCCGGAGTGGACCGACTTGGCCGGGATCGTGCGGGACGCGGACCGACTTGGGCCGGCTGAGGATTCACCCGGCCCGCGAGGAGCTGGACCGAGCCAGAACGGACCGCCTCGCCGGGATCGCCTACATCCACCCACTCACGGCGAAGTTGGCCGTTCCCTGACCGACGGCGGGCGGCGGGCTCCTTGGCTGGGCCTGCCGCGCCGCCGGATGGCCGGCTCCTGGTGGGGTTGGCACCGTTCTCGAGTTGTGGTGGGCCGCCGAGACTGGTCCATGGCCCCGCGCTTCGGGCTCCTTGTACCTAGGCGGAAGCCGACGCGGACCGACTTGGCGCGGCTGAGGATTCACCCGGCTCACGAGGAGCTGGGCTCGAGCCACAGCGGACCAACCAGGCCAGAACCGCCCGCAAAGCCCGGGAATCCACCCAGTCACGGTGAGGCCGAGCCCGCCCTGGCCCGACGGCGCTCGGCGCGCCGGGACCTGCGCCCCACCGCGCCGCCGGACGAGCTCGCCCCCGATCGCGGAGCTGAACCGGCTTCAAGGCCTGCGGACTGGTGTGACCGGCCCGCGACCCCGCGCTCCGAAGTCGGCCCGTGCTGAAGCGGACTGAGCCTGGTGCACAGGCCTGCGCCCCGGAATCGCCGGACTCAGGCAGCCCCGTAGCTGCCGACGCGAGGCTGGCCGGGCAAGCGTTCCGGATGATGGCCGAAGCCGGAGTGGGTCCGCGTCTCGAGGTGGTGCCTATCTCGTCCGGCCGCCGCCGGGCCAACCGGCCTGGATGTCCTCTGAGGACATCGAGCCGAGTCTGTGGCGGCCGGCAGTCGGTCCCAGTTCTGCGGGGCCTCGTATTGGTGGCCCGGCCGCCGGTCGTGGCGGCTCATGCCGCTTGGCCTATGTCGATGTCCGCGGGGCCCAAGCCGAAACCGGCTAGCGGGCCTGCTGCCGCCGCTGCCAAGCCGTGGATTACCTCCGGTGGTGTTCCGCTGTCCAGCACCCTTCTCAGCAACGACGCCAGCACGTGGCCCGGTGCCGCCTCCAGGGCGTTGTCCAAGGCCATGCCCGCGAATGCTCCGTCGCCGCGCAGGTAGGCCGAGAAGCCCAGCAGCGCCGCCGGTTCCGCTCTCTCCGGGGGTGGGATCTCGCGGACCAGCGTCAGCCAGAGGTGCTCGGCTTCGCGTGCTCCCGTGGTGGCCGGGGGTACCGCCATCGCCAGGCACAGGTCGCGGATGTCGGGCAGCTTCAACGCCTTTGCCAACAAAACCGCTTCTTCGTCCGTCGGTGGCCCGTCGCCGCGGCGCTGGCGGTCGAATGCCGCGCTGACCACCGATGCCGCGTCGTTGACGCGTGTTGCTTCGGGCCAGGGCGGGGATGCCAAGCGGGACAAGTGATCCGCGCGGCGGGCCAGTGCCTCCGGTGACCGAGGAGCCAGCAACTCCTCGAGCTCCTCGCGGCTGTCGAACGCCACCGTGCCGCACTCGGTCGCGGCCGCCGCCATGACCGTCGAGCGGGGGTCCGGCAATGTGCCCGCGCATTCGTCGTTGCGGTAACACGCCCAGGGTGCGCCCGTCCTGATGGCGGGCGTCCACAAGGCGTGCAGCACCGGAAGGCCGGAATCCTCCAGTACCCGCACCAGCTCGTCGAGGAAACCCGCGTGCGGTGGCGGCTTTCCGGGTCTTCGCCGGCCACCGACGATCACCAGGGTCAGGCCGACGTGGCAGCCTGCGGCGAACCGCTGCGCCAGCGCCCGCGCCTGGCGGGCGCGGTGTTCGCGGCGGGGCAGCTCGCCTCGCAGGATCAGACCTGGGGCGTTGCCCGGGTGGCGGTGGCCGAGCAGGACGACGGACTTCGCGGGCCGGAACCCGATCAGGTACGGGAGCGCGGTCAGCAGCTGCGCGGGGTCTCGGAGGTCGGGCGGGGTGGCTGTGGTCATGCCTCCACTGTGGGGCAGGCCGGGGCCGGATGGGGCGGTGGCGGGAAATCTGTGGATGGACGGGGCCGATGTGGACGGAACCCGCCCGGCGGCGGCCGGGCGGGGCGTTCCTGTCGGTGGGGCGGGCTATGCTGCCCGGCCCCACCGGCCGGACACGGATCGACTTGCGGGGTCCGCGTGGCGGAGCCCCGAACGTCACCCGGTCAGTCGCAGTGCTCGAACCCGCTCTCGTAGGTGTTGCTGCCCACCGAGCCGCCCCACTTCACGCAGGTCGAGTCGGCGGTCTTCTTGATCGGCCCGGCGTAGTAGGTGAAGCTGCCGGAATCGGTCGCCCGGGCCGCGCCTTGTACCTCGAGGAACGCCGAAACCGCACTGGCCGTGCCGAGCGAGGTGGCCTTCAACGTGGTCACGCAGTTCGCCTTGGTGGACGCGTTGTACAGCAGGTAAGCCGTGCCCGAGGAGTTGGCCAGCGCCTGCTGGTCCACGACCGAGAAGCCGTCGCCGCACACCTCTTCGGCGGAGTACGGGTTGCCGCCGCAGTCGTTCTTGCTCGTGAAGTTGGTGTGCGCGTAGTACGGCACGGCGGTGCCGTTCAGCTTCGCCTTCTGCACGATGCCGTTGAGCCGCTCTTCGAAGTGCAGGTGCGGGCCGGTGACGTTGCCGGTCGAGCCCGCGGTGCCGAGCTGCTTGCCGCCGATGACCGACTGCCCGACCGAAACGGACTGGGTCGACAGGTGCGCGTACCGGCTGCGCCAGCCGCTACCGTGGTCCACCTCGATCCACCGGCCGTAGCTATCGCTGCCCTCGTTCTCGACCCGTGTCACGGTGCCGGAAGCCGAAGCCAGCACGGGCATCCCGGTGATGCCGGACTTCTGGAAGTCGACCGAGTACTCCGGGCTGTGGCCGCTGAACGTGGCCGCGTCCACCGTGACGCCGCACTTGAACGGCACCTGGAAGTTCGGCGCGGCCGAGGCGGTCGCCTGGCCGGCGAGGGTGAGGCCGAGCGCGGGCAGCGCCGCGGCGGCGGCGAGCAGGGCGAGCCGTCGCAACCTGGACATGGGGGAACCTCCTGACAAACGGGACAACTTGACACCACGAAGGAAAGTCCCCGCCGGTACATTTTCCGTACAAGCACCCGCGGAGGACTGCCGAAATGACGACCCGACCTGCCGCGTTCCCGCGAGCCCAAGGCTGGTTGCGGTGGGCGCTCGTCGCGGTGCCGATGGTCGCCGCCATGCCGCGCGCGGACCTGCGAGCCTGGCTCCTGATCGGGTTCACCCTCGCGCTGTCGATCCCGTTGCTGTGGATCCACGACGCCCGCGTCCGGCCGCTGACGACGGCGCTGCCCCTCACCGTGATCGCGAGCACGGGCGCGCTCTGGGTGCTCCTGCCGAGCAGCTGGGCGTCGGTGGCGATGTTCAGCACCACGTTCTTCGTGGTGCTGCGGCACTCCACGGCGCCGATCGTGCTGGCGGTCGGGCTCGACATCGCGGCGATCACGGCCGGGGCGGCCCGCTTCGACGTGTGGAAAGGCGCTCTGTCGACGTACGCGGTCCTCGCGGTGATCGTGCTGATGGGGCTGAACCGGCGGACCCGCATCGCCCGCGTCGAACAGACCGAACTGGCGCTGGCCCGCGCGCAGACCGCCAACGAGGAGCACGCGCGCGCGGCGGCGCTCGCCGAACGCGCCCGCATCGCCCGCGAGCTGCACGACGTCCTGGCGCACTCGCTGGCCGGGCTCTCGCTGAACCTGCAAGGCGCCCGTCTGATGCTGGTGCGCGACGGAGCGAGCCCGGACGCCGTCGCCCAGATCGAGCGGGCCCAGAAACTGGCGTCGGACGGCCTGGCCGAGGCCCGGAAGGCGGTGGCCGCCCTGCGCGAAGACGCCGTCGGCGTCGAACGCGCGATCGCCGATCTGCTCACCGCGTACCGGCTCGACAGCGGTGCCCGGGCGGACCTGACGATCGAAGGCGAGCCGCGCGAGCTCGACGCGGCGGTCGGCACCGCGCTCGTGCGCGCGGTGCAGGAGGCGCTGGCCAACACCCGCAAGCACGCGGCGCAGGCGGACGTCGACGTCACGCTGGACTTCGCCGACGGAACGGTGGAGCTGACCGTGGCCGACCGGCAAGGCAGGCGCCCGCCGGACGCGCCGGCCGCAGGCTACGGTTTGCGCGGGATGGGCGAACGGGTCGCGCTGCTCGACGGGCGGCTGGAGAGCGGACCGGGGGAGGACGGATGGCGGATTCACCTGACGGTACCGGCGTGACGCTGCGTGTCGTGCTGGCCGACGACCAGGCGGTGGTCCGGGAGGGCCTGGTCACGCTGCTCGGGCTGCTGCCCGGGGTCGAGGTGGTCGGCGCCGCCGCCGACGGCCTGGCCGCGCTCGCGCTCGTCGCCGAGCACCGCCCCGACGTCGTGCTGGTGGACCTGCGGATGCCGCGCTGCGACGGCGTGGAGACCACCGAGCGGATCCGCGCCGAACACCCCGGTACCGAAGTCGTCGTGCTGACCACCTACGCCGACGACGAGTCGCTGCTGGCCGCGCTGCGCGCCGGGGCCCGCGGGTTCCTCACCAAGGACGCCGACGCCGAGTCCATCGCGCGGGCGCTGCGCTCGGCCGCCGCCGGTCAGTCCACAGTGGACGGGGAGCTGCAGCGGCGGCTCGTCGAAGCCGCCGCCCGCAGCGCCCCGCCGCGCGTCAAGGAGGTCGAGGGCCTGACCGCCCGCGAGATCGAGGTGCTGCGGCTGATCGCGGCGGGCCTGTCGAACACCGAAATCGCCCGCACCCTGGTGGTCAGCGAGGCGACCGTGAAGACCCACGTGAACCACCTGTTCGCCAAGGCCGGGCTGCGCGACCGCGCGCAGGCGGTCGCGTTCGCCTACCGGGCGGGCATCGCCGGGTGATCCCTCACGGCGCGGGCAGGATGTTCGCGTTGCGGTGGAACACGTTCCGCGGGTCGTACGCCACCTTCATCCGGGCCAGGCGCTCGTACTTTTCGGGCCCGTACGACGTCCGGACGCGGTCGGCTTCGTACTCGGCCATGAAGTTCACGTAGCCCGCCGAGTTGGACGAGAACGGCACCAGCGCCTCCCAGAACTCGCGCACCCAGGCGCGGTCCACGGCGTACGGCTCCGGCTCGGCCGCAAGCGAGTCGATGTTGATCAGGATGCTCTCGCGCCGCGGGCCGCCGAACGCCGTCGCGTCGTCGGCCACCTCCGTGAAGGCGCCCCGCATCGAGAAGATCGGCATGATCGACAACGGGGACGTCTTGCGCGGCAGGGAATCGGCGATCACCTCGATGACCTCGTCCGTGAAGCCGTCGGCGTAGGCGGCCTTCTCGTACGCCAGGATGCCCCACGGCGCGGCGCCGTCGAGCATCCGCTGCAGCTCGACGTACGGGATCGGCGAGACGAATTCGAACAGCGGCGTCGGCCCGGATCGCGCCGCCCGGACCGCCCCGGCGTGCTGCTCCTCCCCCTCGAAGCCGGCGATCAGCACGGCGTAGCCCGGCCGGAACCGGAACAGCTCCGGGACGAACGGCGCGGGCGGCGCGTTCAGCCCGGCCACCAGCACCCCCAGTTCTCCCGGCAGCGTCCGGAGCAGCTCGCGGGCGTGGCGCAACGCGGCCACGCCGTCGTCGAGTCCGTAGAAGAACAGTCCCAGGTGGACCATCGGGCCGACCGGGTGCAGCCGGAACTCGAACTCGGTGACGACGCCGAAGTTGCCGCCGCCCCCGCGCAGCGCCCAGAACAGGTCGGGGTGCTGCCCGGCGGACACGCGCAGGATCTCGCCGTCGGCGGTGACGAGCTCGACCGAGACCAGGTTGTCGCACGACATCCCGTACTTGCCGGTGAGCCAGCCGAAGCCGCCGCCCAGGGTCAGCCCGCCGACGCCGGTGTGGCTGATCGTGCCGCCGGGTACCGCGAGCGCGTGCTCCTGCGTGGCCGCGTCGAGCTGCGCCCAGGTCGTCCCGCCACCGCAGCGGGCGGTCCGGCCGTCCGGGTCGACGTCGATCGCGGCGAGGGAGCTCAGGTCGATGCAGAGACCGCCGTCGACGACCGCGGCGCCGCCGTAGTTGTGCCCACCTCCGCGCACCGAGACGTCGAGGCCGGCTTCGCGCGCGTACGCGAGCGCTGCCGCCACGTCCGCGGGCCCGGCGGGCCGCACCACCACCGCGGGACGGCGGTCGATCTCCCCGTTCCAGACCGACCGCGCGACGTCGTAGCCGGGGGCGCCATCGGTCAGCACGGCTCCGGACAGCTGGGCGCGCAGGCTCTCCAAGGTGGGTTCGGCGGTCGAGGTCATGGCGGGTCCTCTCGCAGCGGACGGAACGCCGGTAAGTCGCCTGACCTGCAACGATCGTTACATTGAGTGATCGTCGACGCGGACAGTGACCAGCCGCTGCGTGAACCCGGCTTCGACCAGCCTGCCGAACGCCCGCTCGACGCCGGGCGGGATGCGCTGCGGGATCGCGAAGCCCCGCTCGGCGTACTCGGTGATCCGCTGGGTCTCGCCGACGAGCATGCCGATCACGCGATCGGCGTCTTCTTCCCCGCTGACGTGGTCCTCGAACGACGCCGCCTTCGACGCGCACACGACGTCGACGCCGGGCCAGAGCCGCTTGGCCGTCGCGTAGGCACGGCGTTGCTGGTACGGCCGCGTCACCAGGGTCACGGACCGGATGCCGCGCCCGGCCAGCAGCCGGCGCGTGAACACGATGTTCTCCCCCGTGTGCCGGGCCTCGGGTTCGACCAGGATCGCCTCGTCCGGCACCCCGAGGTCCAGGGCGATCTCGCGGTAGTGGACCGCTTCGCCGCGCGGGAAGCGGTCCACCGTCGTCGGGGCGTTGGCGCCGGTGAAGACGATCAGCGGGAAGCACCCGGCGTGGAACAGCTCGGCGGCGTGGACGGCCACGCCGGGATCGCGGCTGCCGAGCCCGATCCCGGCGTCCGACCGCCGCGGTCCGTGCCGCAGGTCGTGGTAGTCCCACAGCGTGCGGACATCGGCCCGGAGGTGCTCCGGCAGCATCAGCCGAACGCGGCCCGCAGCGCCGGCTTGCCGCCCGTGACCGGAAGCGTGACCGACGACTTCGTGAGGTCGAGCGCGAGTCCGGCGCCCGGCTTCGGGCGCAGCGTGTAGTCGTGGTCGCTGGAGGCGAGCAGGAACTCGAGCCGGTGGCCCGCCGCGAGGACGTAGTCCTTCGGCATCAGGTCGACGCCGATCCGGTAGGTCCGCCCGGGCGTGATCGGCTCGGTGCGGGCGGGCGAGGTGCGGTTCTGCGGGTCGGTCCAGCCCCGGCTGATCACGTGGGACGTGCCGTCGGGGGCGCGGTCGAGCAGGATCACCGAGACGTTCGCGGCGGGCCGGTCGAACGCCAGCGCCAGGTCGGCGCGAGCGGTGCCGGAGAGGCGTACGGACTGCTTCGCCGCCGAAGTCGTGTACAGCAGGCGGTTGCCGGATGACGCCAGACCGGCCAGCTGCTCGATCGTCTTCGACGAGTCGTCGGCGAGGGTTTCGGCGGCCGCCGTGCCCGGCACCGGGGTGCGCGTGTCGATCGTGCCCTTCGAGCGGCCGCCCGGCCACGGGTACACGCGGACGTCGGAGGTGCCCGGCGCCGGCCAGTCGGCCTCGTCGGTCCACGACAGGTCCTCGCGCTGGATCGTCGCCTTCGGCTCGTTCTGGATGCCGTTGTCGATGCCGTAGAGGTAGTGCGACATCCACTTGTTCACCGTCGCGAGCCAGACGTCGCGGCGCAGCGAGTACGGGTCCGCGTGCCCGGACTGGTGCAGCCAGATCTTGTGCTCGACGCCGCGGGCCTTCAGCGCCTCGTACCAGGTCGCGACCTGCTCGGTCTTGACGTTCCAGTCGTTGAGGCCGTGCACCGCGAGCACCGACGCGCGCACCTTGCCGACGTCGTCGCGGTAGTTGCGGACGTCCCAGAACGGCGTGTAGTCGCCGGTGACCCGGTCCTGGTCGCGGGTCAGCCCGTCGATCACCGGGCGGCAGACCTGCCGGTCGGCGCGGGTGTACACGTACTCGGCGAGCACGTCGGCGTCCTCGCCCTGGAACCCGCCGGCGGCGACGACCGCGCCGTCGTGGCGGTAGTACTCGTACCAGCTGGAGATGGCCGCGATCGGCACGATCGTCTCCAGGCCGGCGACACCGGTGCTCGCGACGGCGTTGGGCAGGGTTCCGTTGTAGGACACGCCCATCATGCCGGTCTTGCCGGTGCTCCAGTCCGCCTTCGCCGCGGCGCCGGCCGAGTCGCGTGCGCTCGTGCGGCCGTTGAGCCAGTCGACGACCGAGCGGGCGCCGATGGTCTCGTTGACGTCACCCGTGGTCGGGCAGCCGGTCGAGAGGCCGGTGCCGAGCGACTCGCCGTAGACGACGGCGAACCCGCGCGCGGTGAAGTAGTCCTGGTAGCGCCAGGTGATCGGGGCGGCAGGCCCGACGCCGTGCGCGGCGACGCGCGGGCCCTCCGGGCCGCGGGCGTACCCGGGCGCGGACAGCTCGACGTCGACGTCGTGGTTGGCGACGTCGTTGCCGCCGGCGTAGTACGGGCTGGCCTGGTAGACGACGGGAACCTTCAGGCCCTGCTGGGTCGCGCGCGGGCGCACGACCTGGGCGTGCACGAGGTCGTCGGCGCCGTCGTGGTCGCTGTCGACCGGTGCGGTGACCCAGACGTCTTCGCGGACGACGTCGGCCGGGTCGAACACCGGTTGCGCCTGGCCGCCGGTGAAGACCGGGGCCGGTGGCGCGGCTTCGGCGATGCCCGCGGTCAGCGGCAGCGCGAGGACGGCGGCGAGCAGGACTGCGGCTTTCACTCAGGACCCCCAAGCCGGGCGAAGCGGACGACTGAAGACACTTCCGGTCCGCCCGCGGGGGTGTCAAGAGACTAACGTCGGAGGCATGCCGACCGTGGAAGCGCCGATCACCGCCGTGACCGTCTACCCGCAGCGTGCGCGGATCACCCGCCGGGGCAAGGCTCCGCTCGACGGCGGGCCGCGCCTGGAGTTCGCCGGGCTGCCCGTGGCCCTCGACCCGGGCTCGGTCCGCGTCACCGGCACCGGGCCCGCGCTGATCACCGGCGTCGACGTCCGCACCGAGTGGCACGCCGATCCGGCCGACCCGGCGTTGCAGGCGCTCGTCGAACAGCGGCGTGCCGATCAGGCCACGCTCGACGGCGTCGTGGACGACGAAGCGGCTGAGACGATGAAGGTGGATCTGCTGACTTCGCTCGCGAAGCGCAGCGGCGGCAGCTTCGCGAAGGCACTGGCCAACGGCACCGCCGAACCCGCGCGCGTCGCGGAGGTGACGGACGCGCTGAGTTCGCGGCTGGCGTCGGCGTTGAAGGCGCGCCGGGTGCTGAGCGAGCGGATCGCGCGGCTGCGCGAGGACCTCGCCGCGCTCGACCGGCGGATCGAAGCGCACGACAACCGGCCCGGCCGGGACAGCACCTCGGTGGTCGTCGAGCTCGAGATCTCGGACCCGGGCGCGGAAGCCGAGCTGGAACTGTCCTATGTGGTCGCCAACGCGACCTGGGAGCCGGGCTACGACATCCGGGTGCGCGGCGCCGACGTCACCGTGGTGTCGTACGGGCTGGTCAGCCAGCAGACGGGCGAGGACTGGCCGGAGTGCGAGCTGGCGCTGTCGACGGCCCGGCCCGCGGTGTCGGTGGTGGTGCCGGAACTTTCGCCGTGGTACCTGGACCGCGTCCTCCCGGCGCAGGACACGTACACGGCGTCGGCCGCGTACGGGGGCTCGGGCGGCGGGATCGCGGAGAACGCCGTCCGACGGCAGTTCGCACCGGCGGCTCCGGCGATGGCGCCCAAGGTGGCCTCGGTCGAGCAGGGCACGACGGCGGTCACCTACCGCCCTTCGCGGCCGGTGGCGGTGCCTTCCGGCGCACAGGGACACCGGACGACGTTGGCACAGCTTTCGCTTACGGCCGACCTGGGCTACGTGACGGCGCCAGTGCTGGCGGAGGAGGCGTACTTGCGCGCCACGGTGGAGAACACGTCGGAGCACGCCCTGCTGCCGGGACGGGCTTCGGTGTTCCACGACGCGGAGTTCGTCGGTACGACCGTGCTGGAGCCTTGGGCGCCCGGGGAGGAACTGGAGCTGGCATTGGGCGTCGACGACCGGATCCGGATCGAACGGGAGCTGGTGCGGCGGACGGCATCCAAGGCGACTTTGTCGGGACAGAAACGGCGAGAGGCGGAGTACCGCATTTCGGTCGTGAACCACGGGCCGCGTTCCGCTGTCGTGACAGTGCTGGATCAGGCGCCGGTTTCGCGGGACGACACGATCACGGTGAAGGAGGTGAAGACGTCGCCGGACCCGGTCGAGACGTCGGCGCTGGGTGAGTTCACGTGGAAGCTGACGCTGGCGCCGGGGGCCACGGGCGAAGTGAAGCTCTCCTACCGCGTGGATGTCGCGAAGGGCGTGGAGCTGGCGGGCTGGCGGGAGTAGGGACGAACCATCCGGCGTTCTATTGGCGAAACACCTCGGCCGGCCTTCTCGAAACGCTACGATGCCGACGCTGCTGAAGCGACGGAATCGACGATCGGAGCCGGGGTTGAAATCGGGGGCGGACGCCGCTCGGGCGGAGATCGTCGAGTTCTGGCAAACCGTGGAAATGTTCAGCCCGCAGAAAGTGGACAAGCCCAGTCGCGAGAAGCTGGTGTTCACCGTGCGTCCGGGACAGCCGTTGCCCTGGGAGGCCGGGCACGAGCTCGCGAGCCGGGAGCTGCGACCGAACCAGACCTGGCGGCACGTCGTCTATCTGGGCGTTTACCGCCTCGATGAGGTTTTCGAGCTCCTTTCGCGTGTCTTCGAGCCGGACAAGGACAGCTACGACGAGCGCCCCGCCGGGGACAGCGCGGTCGCCGCCTTCGTCGTCGACGAGAACGGACGCGCCCTGCTCGACTCCGAGGTCCTCTCCAGTTGTGCCTGGGCCACCGGCCGGCTGGCGCGGGACCGGCGCTGCGAACCGGACTGGCTCGCGTTCCTCCAGGACGACATGCTCGCTTTCTCCCGCACCTGGCGAGATCTGGTCGCCGACGAGCTGCTGACGGAGGGGGACGTTCCGCAGTACGTCCCCCACGTGCTCGACCACGAGGCGCTCGCCGGGTGCCTCGACGCCGCCGTCGCCGCGGCTGGGACGGACGGATCGCTGTCCTGCCCCGAGGTCCGGGTCAGCAGCCGGATCGTCGGTCGGCGCAAAGCGGACAACGCGGCCGGTCACGACTTCCTCAACAGTTTCATCATGGGCGATCTGGGACTCGTCGGCGAGGAGACCGTCAAAGGGAACACCGGTGCCGCGTTGCGCGACTACCTGCTCCCCGATTCCGGAATCAACCTCGCTCAACGCGTCGACGTGCGCACCCGTCCCGAAATCGTGCTGGCCGCGACGGCTCCCGATGCAGTGCCGGCCGGCCGCTGGCCGAGCAAACCGGAGCACGCCCTGGCGCTGAACCAGCAGCTGGCCGTGAGCACGGCGCTGCGCACGGCCGGCTCGGCGGGCGTGATGGGCGTCAACGGCCCGCCCGGCACCGGCAAGACCACCATGCTGCGTGACCTGATCGCGGGTCTGGTGGTGGCACGGGCCCGGGAACTGGCCGCATTGCCCACGCCCGAGGCCGCCTTCACGGGCCGGAAGTCACGGTGGCGCACCGGGGAGCGCACTCGGGTGCTGTCCCACTGGCGGCCCGAGCTCACCGGATTCGAGATGGTGGTCGCGTCGGCGAACAACGGAGCGGTGCAGAACGTCACCGACGAGATTCCCGCCGCGGACGCCATCGACGAAATCTGGGCGGACCGGGCCGCCGCCGTCGACTACTTCCCCGCGATCGCCTCCGCGTTGCTCGCGCCGGAACCGGACGCCGAACAGCCGAAAGACGAACCGGACGGCCTGCGGGCCTGGGCGCTGGTGGCGGCCCGGCTGGGCAACAAGACCAACCGCAGCCGCTTCGTCAACACCTTCTGGTACCACACACCGGAAAAGCCCGGACAGGACGGCGAGTGGCAGGGCCTGCTCGCCGTGCTCAAAGGCTACGAGCAGGAAGTGCCCGAACAGTCGTGGAGCGAGGCCGTCGACGCATTCCGCAGCGCCGAAGCACGCGTCGACGCCGTTCGCGGTGAACGAACGGCAGTCTGCCAAGCGGTCATCCGCCGGGTGAAGGCGCTGGACGAGGTGAACCAGCGCCGCAACGAAGTGTCGGTGGCCGCCGCGCGCGTCTCGACCGCACGAGCGGAACGCACGGCCGCCGTCGCCGAGGAAGAGAAACGCGTCCGCGAAGCGCTCGAAATCGCCCATGCCCTTCGGGCCGAGCAAGAACGAGCGGCCCACGAGCGCCTCGAGCTCGCCGAGCGGGTGGTCCAGGCACGGCACACGGATCTCGCGCGGGTCGGCACGGCACGGCGAACCGAGGCCGAAACCGCCGTGCGAACGTGGCACGCCGAGGTGGACGCGCGCGAGCGGGCCCGCTTCGCGCACCAATCGGCCCGGCCGGGAACCTGGGACCACCTGTGCAGCCTCGGTCGTGCCCGGAAACACTGGGCGTGGCAGGACGACTGGCTGGCGAACCAGGTGGCGGCGGCCCGGCAGGAACTGGCCTCGGCCCGGCGAAATCGGGAAATCGCCCAGTGGGAAATCGAAACCGCTCAGCGAGCGTTCGACGCCGCGGTCCAAGAACTGAACGGCGCGCGCGTCGCTCTGGCCGGCGGAATTCCGCTGCCCGAAGTCGACCACGCACCACTCGTCGCGGTGCGCCGCGACCTCGCCCTCATCGACCAGGCGATTTCCGCGGCCCTCCACGCTCAAGCCGAGGCCGAACAGCTCGTGCGGGCGGGCGAGGAAGAACTCACCGCGCTCGACGAACAGCTCGAGAAAGCGGCGAAAACCCTTGGCCCGCACTTCCCCGACGACAGCTGGTGGGTGGACCGCGACCGCCGGGAACCGAGCGCGCTGTGGACCGACGCGGAATGGAACACCGCGCGAACCGAGCTGCTGTTCGCGGCCATGGCGCTGCACAAGGCTTTCCTGCGGCACGCGGCCACCGAGCTGCGGTGCAACCTGCAGGCCGCCATGGACGTCCTCAACGGCGACGCGCCTCGGGACGCTCCCGCCGAAGCGGTGCTCGCCGCGTGGCAGAGCCTGTTCTTCGTGGTACCGGTGGTGTCCACGACGTTCGCCTCCTACGCCCGGCTGTTCGGCTCACTCGGCAAGGAAGCCCTGGGATGGCTGCTCATCGACGAAGCCGGGCAGGCGACTCCGCAGAACGCGGTCGGCGCCTTGTGGCGGACGCGGCGTGCGCTCGTCGTGGGCGACCCTCTCCAGCTGGAACCGATCACCACCTTGCCGTTCCGCGCCGAACAGGCCATCCGCACCGAGCTCGGCGTCGACGAACAGTGGCTGACCAGCCGGACGTCGGTCCAGCGGCTGGCCGACCGGCTCACGCCGCTGGGTACCTGGCTGCGCGACGACGACGGACAGACGTGGGTGGGTGTGCCGCTGACCGTGCACCGGCGGTGTGACCAGCCGATGTTCGACATCGTCAACACGGTCGCCTACGACGGTCTCATGATCGACGGCACCGCCCCGGCTCTCGGCGAAAAGTTCAAGGACGCCTATCCGTCACTGCCGGAGTCGAAGTGGATCGACGTCGTCGGCAGCGACGCCCAGGGGCACTGGATTCCCGACGAGGGCCGTCAGCTCGACCGCATCCTCGCCACGCTGTCGAGCCTGGATTTCGCCATGTCGGAAGTGATGGTCATCGGCCCGTTCCGGGACATCGCCCGCCAGGTCGCCATCCGGTCCGCCCGCCACCGGGGGCTGGTGGCCGGAACCGTGCACACCGCGCAGGGCAAGCAGGCCGACATCGTGATCCTGGTCCTCGGCAGCGCGCCCGGCCGGCCGGGCGCGCGGAACTGGGCTTCGAGCAAACCCAACTTGCTCAACGTCGCGGTCAGCAGGGCCAAGCGGCGGCTCTACGTCATCGGCAACCGGCAGGAATGGGCGAAGTGGCGTTACTTCGAGACCCTGGCAGCCAAGCTGCCCCGCTCCGCGCCGGTCGGCGAGGAGACCCGGTCCGCGGAAACCAGGGGTGCTCGCCCGATACCGGATGAGCACCCCTGATCGCGCTGTTCCTCGATCGCCCCTAGCCCTGGGAGATGTAGGCCTGCAGTTGTTCCTGGCTCTGCTCCAGCTGTTCCATCCGGTTCTTCACGACGTCCCCGATGGACACGATCCCGGCCAGCCGCCCGTCGGCCAGGACCGGGACGTGGCGGATCCGCCGTTCCGTCATCAGGACCGACAGCTGGTCCACCGAGTCCTCCGGGCCGCAGCTGGCCACCAGTTTCGTCATGATCTCCGACACCGGGCCGTCGAGCAGGGCCGGGCCGTGTTCGTGCAGGCGGCGGACGACGTCGCGTTCCGAGACGATTCCCGCGATCGAACCGTCCGGGGCGACGACCACCATCGCGCCGACGTTGTGTTCGGCCAGTCCGGCCAACAGCGTGGTCACCGTGGTCTCGGGGGTGACCGTCGCGACCGCCGACCCCTTCTTGCGCAGCAGATCCGCAATCCGCATGGCGATCCTTCCCGTCGGTGAGCTGGATCACCACAGGTTAGGGCCCTCCGGCGCCCCGCGAAAGTCCGGCAAACGGGGCGTCTTCGTGGTAAGGGCGGCGATTCAGCCGAGCCGCTCGGCCAGGCCGTCGAGGGCCAGCCGGATCCCGGCCGCGTAGTCGTCGTCGCCGAGGGCGTCCAAACGCGCGCGGGCCAGCGCCAGCTGTTCGCGCGCCGCCGGCAGGTCGCCGAGCTTGCGGTAGTCCTCGCCCAGGTTGAGGTGCAGCGACGGGTAGAACCCGCGCACCGCCAGGGACGAGTGGTACTCCTGGGCCCGCGAGTCGGTCAGCGAATCCGCCGCCGCCAGGGCCCGCAGGTCCCACTCGAGTTCCTCGGCCGGGTCGTCGCAGACGTCGGCCATGTGGTGGGCCAGCGCGACGCGGTGCAGCGGGTCGCCGTCGTCGCCGATCGATGCCCACAGCTGCGCGAAGGTCGCGTACGCGCCGGCGCGGTCGCCGCCGATGTGCTTCCGCAGACCGGCGTCGATCGCCACCATCACGTCGTCGGTCATGCCACTCCTTCGTCCGCCAGCGCCCGCAGCCGGGCCAGTCCGGGCTCGATCCGCTCGGCCGCGACCGCACCGTAACCGAACACCAGGCCGTGCCGCCGCTCCCCCACGCCGAAATCGCCCAGCGAGTACAGCCGCACGCCCCGGCGGCGAGCGGCGCGGACCAGCGGGCCGCAGTCCGCCGGCGCGACCGCGCTGAGGTGCAGGCCCGCCGTCGACGGCAACGGCGTCAGGAAGTCCGCGAAGTCCCGGGCGAGCACCGCCGAGAGGAGCTCGTGCCGGGCGCGGTAGACCTTCCGCATCCGCCGGACGTGCCGGGCGAACCCCCCTTCGGCCATGAACGCCGCCAGCGCCGCCTGCTCGACGTTCGGTGCGTGCCAGTCGGTGAGGTAGCGGGCCTTGACCAAGGCGGGCACCAGCGCCGGCGGCGCGATGAGGAAGCCCAGCCGCAGCGCCGGCGAGAGCACCTTCGAGAACGAGCCGACGTACACGACGCGGCCGCGGGAATCGAGGCTGTGCAACGGTTCCAGCGGGCGTCCGGTGTAGCGGAACTCGGTGTCGTAGTCGTCCTCGACGAGCACCGCGTCGTTCCGCTCGGCCCAGTCGAGCAGCTCCAGGCGGCGGTCCAGCGACATCGACAGGCCGAGCGGGTACTGGTGCGACGGCGTCACGTACACCAGCCGCGTCCCTGCCGGGATGGCGTCGACCACGATCCCGGACGCGTCCACCGGCACCGGCGCGACCCGCACCCCGCGCGCGCCGAGCACCAGCCGCGGCGGCGGGTACCCGGGGTCCTCGACGGCGGCGAGGTCGCCGGTCCGCAGCAGCACCCGCGCGACGAGATCGGTCGTCTGCTGGGCCCCCGCGGTGACGACGACCTGCGCCGCACCGGCTCGGACGTCCCGGGAAACGCCGGCGTGCCGGGCGATTTCGGCACGCAGCGCGGCGTGGCCCTGCGGGTCGCCGTAGGTCATCAGGTCGGCCTGGCCGGCCCGCAGCCGCTGCGTGATCAGCCGCCGCCAGGTGTCGAACGGGAACAGCGAGAGGTCGGGGACGCCGGGCCGGAAGTCGAACTCCGGCGCCGGGGCGAAGGGCGCGGGCGGCGGCGGGACGGCGTCCCACTCCGGCAGCGGCCGCACACCCGGAACGTCCGGTACCGGCTCGGGGGAAGCCGGCGACGCCGTGACGAACGTGCCCGCGCCGACGCGAGCGGCGAGGAACCCTTCGGCGGTGAGCCGGTCGTAGGCCGCGCTGACCGTCGTCCGGGAGACCGCCAGCCGCTGCGCGAGCTCGCGGGTCGGCGGCAGGGCCTCGCCGGGCCGGATCCGGCCGGCCAGGATCGCCGCGCGGAGCTGGCGGTAGATCGCGTCGCGGTGGCCGCGCGTCCCGCTCAGGTCGATGTGGATCTCCACCCGGTCAGTCTAGATTGGCACACAAAGCTTGCCACGGTTTTGGCACTGTTCGTGGTCCGCTTACCCGCCTAGCGTGGCCGGCATGGATCTTCGCGAACTCGACCGCCGCACGCTGTTCATCCTCGACAAGCTCGTCGCCGGCGTGACACCCGCCGACCTCGCCCGCCCCACCCCGTGCGCCGGCTGGACCCTCGCCGATCTGCTCCGCCACCAGGTCAGCGAGAACCACGCCTTCGCGACGGCGGCCCGCGAAGGCTCGGCGCCGGACTGGGACGCCGGCGTCCTCGGCGACGACGCCTACGCCGCGTACCAGGCGTCCGTCGACGACTTCCTCGACGCTTTCGCCGACGACGCCGTGCTGGAGCGGCAGCTCACCATCAACCACTTCGGCACGTTCCCCGGCTCGATCGCCGCGCACATGCACCTGGTCGACACGGTCGCGCACGGCTGGGACCTGGCCCGCACGCTCGGCCTGCCCTACGAGCCGGACGCCGAAGCCGTGTACATCGCCTCGAAGCTGGCCGAACGGATCCCGGACGAAGGCCGCGAGAAGAACGGCTCGTTCGCCCGCAGCGTCGAGGTCCCCGCGGACGCGAGCCCGCTCGACCGGTTCCTCGCCCTCCTCGGCCGCGACCCCGCCTGGACCCTCAGCTGACCTCGCCGACCGGGGCGCTCCACGTGTCGCACGCCTTCGTGGCCTTGCCGTCGTAGCCCGCTTTCGCCCAGGACAGCTGGTGCTCGCGCGAGCCGTGGGTGTCGCTGTTGTTGGCCCGGCCGTAGTCGGCGACCGCGGCGTTCGCCAGCGATCGGCTGATCGAGCCCGTGCCGGCGACGGCCGCCAGGAACAGTGCGCCGAAGCAGTTCGCCTGCAGCTCGATCCGGCGCACGACCTCCTTGTCGGCCGCGCTGTCCTCGTCCGGCGAGGTCATCTTGTCCGCCGCCGCGGAGAGGATGCCGCTCTCGCGCTGCACGTGGTGGCCGTACTCGTGGGCGAGCGTCGCGATGTGCCGGGCCTTGTTGAGCCCGGCGTCCGACAGCATCCAGTCGGTCGGGGCGTAGATCGTCGTGTCACCGCCGCAGTAGTAGGCGACGGCTTCGCTCTCCGCCGGCGCTTCGCCGCACGAGCTGTGCTCCGGCAGCGTCACCGACACGGTGGCGGTCAGCGTCGGCTCGTTCGCCTTCTCGAGCGCCGGGCGCCACGACTGCTCCAGGCAGCCGACGAGCGCGCCGTAGTAGGCCTTGAGCTGTTCGGCCGCCCGGCCGAGTTCGGGCAGGGTGCAGGTGGCGGGCCCGGGGCTGATGCCGTCGCCGAGCAGGGGGTTGCGCGCCAGCTCCGGCACGGCCTTCGGAGGCTTGCCGGTGCCGCCGTACGCCCGGCCCGGATCGGCGCCCTGCGCGGCGAACGCGCGGCCGTCCACCCGGTGCGGGATGGTGGCGGCGATCAGGGAGAAGGCCACCACGACGATCAGGACGCCGGTGACGGCACCCCAGAGCCGGTTGCGCGGCGGAGCGATCGGGACGGGCGGGGCGGCCCAGTTCGGCGCCCACGGATTCGGCTCCGGCGTCCACGCGGGTTCCGGTGGCCGGGCCGTCCCCGGCCACGGCGGTTCGGCCTCGTTCACGGTCTCCCCCTGCTGTGTGGCACCAGCATACGGACACCCCGGGAGGCAGGGATCACGAAACGAAAACGCCACCGGGTGGCCGCGCTGCCCCTCACCGGGCGAGACTGTCGGCATGAGTGTCGAGGACCCTTACCTGTGGCTGGAAGACGTGACCGGCGACGACGCGCTCGGCTGGGTGCGCGCCCGCAACGACGAGACGCTGGCCGAACTGACCGCCGGCGCGCGGTTCGCCGAACTGCGCGACGAACTGCGCGAGGTGCTCGACGCCGACGACCGGATCCCGTACGTGCGCCGCCGCGGCGAGTTCCTCTACAACTTCTGGCAGGACGCGAGCCACCCGCGCGGCCTCTGGCGGCGGACGACGCTCGAGTCGTACCGGCAGGCCGAGCCCGAGTGGGAGCTGCTCCTCGACGTCGACGCGCTGGCCGAGGCCGAAGGCGAAAACTGGGTCTGGCAGGGCGCGACCGTGCTGCGGCCGGACTACCGGCGCGGCCTGGTCGAGCTGTCCCGCGGCGGTGCGGACGCGACGGTCGTCCGCGAGTTCGACCTCGACGCGCACGAGTTCGTCGCGGACGGTTTCACGGTCCCGGAGGCGAAGACGCGGATCGGCTGGATCGACGTCGACCGCGTCTACATCGGAACGGATTTCGGTCCCGGTTCGCTGACCAGCTCCGGGTACCCGCGGCTGGCCAAGGAGTGGCGCCGCGGCACGCCGCTCTCCGAAGCCGTCACGGTCTTCGAAGGCAAGCCCGACGACGTCTCGATCGGCGCGTCCCACGACCCGACCGAAGGCTTCGAACGCGACTTCGTCAGCCGCGCGATCGACTTCTACCGCTCGGAACTGCACCTCAAGACGTCCGGCGGGCTGGTCAAGATCGACATCCCGGACGACGCGAGCGCGTCCGTGCACCGCGAGTGGCTGCTGGTGCGGCCGCGGACGGCGTGGTCCGTCGGCGGCACGGAACACCCGGCAGGCTCGCTGATCGCCATCCTCTTCGACGCCTTCATGGCCGGCGACCGGGAGTTCACGAGGCTGTTCACGCCCGACGAGCACACCTCGCTGAGCTACTGGGCCTGGACGCGCCACCACCTGCTGCTCGGCACGCTGCGCGACGTCCGCACCGAGCTGCGCACCCTCACCCCGAGCCCGGACGGCTGGCAGGAGGCGCCGCTGGCCGGCGGCCCGGAGTTCGGCAGCGCGGACATCTTCGACACCGATCCCGACGTCAGCGACGAGTACCTGATCGACTCCAGCGGCTTCCTCCAGCCGTCGACCCTGAGCTACGGCCACGTCGGAGAAGAGGTCGAAGTCCTGAAGCAGGCTCCGGCGTTCTTCGACGCTTCGGACATGAGCGTCGCGCAGTACTTCGCGACGTCGGAGGACGGCACGAAGATCCCGTACTTCGTCGTCCGGCCGTCCGGCGCCGAGGGCGGCCCGACGCTGCTGACCGGCTACGGCGGCTTCGAGGTCTCGCTGACGCCGTCCTACAGCGGGATGGTCGGCCGCGGCTGGCTCGCGCGCGGCGGGACGTACGTCGTCGCGAACATCCGCGGCGGCGGCGAATACGGACCCGGCTGGCACACGCAGGCCATCAAGGCCGAGCGTCACCGCGTGTACGAGGACTTCGCCGCGGTGGCCGCGGACCTGGTGGAGCGCGGCATCACCACGCCGGCGAAGCTCGGCATCCAGGGCGGCAGCAACGGCGGCCTGCTGATGGGCGTGATGCTGACGCGCTACCCGGAGCGGTTCGGCGCGATCGTCAGCCAGGTGCCGCTGCTCGACATGCGCCGCTACCACCTGCTGCTGGCCGGCGCGTCGTGGATGGCCGAGTACGGCGATCCCGACGAAGCCGCGGAGTGGGAGTACATCGCGAAGTACTCGCCCTACCAGAACGTCCACAGTGGACGCACGTATCCGCCGTCGCTGTTCGTGACGTCGACGCGTGACGACCGCGTGCACCCCGCCCACGCCCGCAAGATGGTGGCGCGGATGCGTGAGCAGGGGCACGACGTCCGGTATCACGAGAACATCGAGGGCGGCCACGGCGCCGCGGCGGACAACGAACAGCTGGCCTTCAAGTGGGCGCTGGTGTTCGAGTTCCTGTGGGAGCAGCTCACGAAGTGATCCGCGCGAGCACGACGCCGCCGACGATCAGGGCCAGCGCCGCCACCCGGCCGACGCTCAGCGGGTCCTTGGTCACGACGACGCCGAGCACGATCGCGCCGACGGCGCCGATCCCGGTGAACACCGCGTAGGCGGTGCCCACCGGGACGGTGTCCATCGCGCGCGACAGCAGGTACACCGCGGCGGCGCCGAGCACGAAGCACAGGAGCGTCGGCCACGGCCGCGTGAAGTTCTCCGTCGGCTTGATGCTCTGCGACCAGGCGATCTCGACGAGCCCGGCGAGGACGAGCGTCACCCAGCCCATCAGAGCGCCGCCAGCGCGGCTTCCCGCGAGGCGACGCGCTCGCCTTCGCGCGCGGCCAGGTGCGGGTCGACCAGGGCGTTGGTCAGCTCGGCGTGCACGAACCGGACGTCGCCGACGTCGTAGTGCCCGGCGATGAAGTCCCGCAGGTAGCGCTCGTGGTGGTCGAACGGCGCCCGCGGCGTCCCTTCCGCGTACGTCCCGCCCCGCGCGCCGGCGATGACGAACTTCTTGCCGCGCAGGGACATCTTCGGGAACGTCACCTGGTCGATCCAGGCCTTCAGGGCGGCCGGGACCGAGAAGTTGTACATCGGCGCGCCGATGAGCACGACGTCGGCTTCGAGCAGTTCGGCGAGCAGCGGCTCGACGATCGCCCACGCCTTCTTCCGCTCCGGCGTGCTGACGACATCGGCGTAGTGCGCGGGGTCGGTGATCCCCGCGGCGAGCAGGGCGTCACAGATTTCGGTCCACGCCTCGCCGATCACCGGGACCGGGTCGGCGGCGAGGTCGCGGTAGGTCCGGGTGCCCGCCCAGGTGGCGGCGTACCGGGCGGACAGCTCGCGGGAGAACGACGAGCGGCGGGCGCTGGAGTCGAGGTGCAGCAGGTGGGACACGATTTCCTCCTCAAGTGGACACGGCGTCCGCTTGAGTCAACTGGACGCCCTGTCCGGATATTCCCTAGGCTGGCGCCCATGCCCGAACGCGCCGACGCGGCCCGCAACCGCGCGAAGATCCTCGCGGCGGCCGAAGAGCTGTTCACCGCCCGCGGCGCGGCGGAGGTGACGATGGAGGACATCGCGCGGGCGGCCGGCGTGGGCCGCGGAACGCTCTACCGCCGTTATCCGGACCGCGCGGCGATCGCGGTGGCCCTGCTGGACGAGCACGAGCGGCGCCTGCAGGAGGCACTCCTGCGCGGCGACCCGCCGCTGGGCCCGGGCGCACCCCCGGCCGCCCGCTTGGCGGCGTTCTACGAGGCGATGGTCGAACTGCTGGAGCGGCACGCGCCCCTGGTGCTGGGGACCGAGGTGGGCCACTCCCGCTTCACGACCGGCGCTTACGGGTTCTGGCGCACGCACGTCCGCGTCCTGGCGGAGGCGGCGGGCGCGCCGGACCCCGACGTGCTGGCCGACGTGCTGCTGGCCCCGCTGGCACCGGAGCTGTTCCTGCACCAGACGTCTCGCGGGGTGCCGGCGGAACGGATCGCCGCGGCCCTGCGGCAGCTGGCCGGCCTCCTTTAGAAGAGCCCACGCGGCCGGGCGCGCTTCGGGGTGTACCGCGGTCCCGGTTTCGGCTGCTCGCCCCGGATCCGCGCGAGCGCGGCTTCGAACGCGGTGAGCACGTCGGCGACGAAGACGAGCCTGCCGACACCGAGGCGCCGCAAGGCCGCGCCGTGGTCCGCGGCGACCGTGGCCGCGACGCCGAGCAGCAGCACCCGCCACGCGCCGAACACCGCCGCGCGGGCGGGCTTTCCCAGCCCGCGGAAGGCGACCTCGAGCCGGTGGCAGTGGAACGGCACGTGCCGCTCCTCATCGGCGAGGATCCGCGCGGCGACCTGCGTGACCAGCGGATCACCGCCGCCGTCCCGCAGGGCGCGGTAGTACCGCAGGGCGACGACCTCGGCGATGAGCAGCACCATGAGCTCCAGCCGCAGCCCGAGCGCCCGCCGCAGCTTGACGAACACGGTGTCCGACCAGTGCTTCCCGATGGTGGGCACCCCGGCGGCGGTCAGCAGCCCGGCGAGCATCCGGGCATGGTTCTGCTCCTCGGCGACGAACAGCTCGACGGCGGCGAGGTAGGTGTCGTCCCCGGCGGCTTTCGCGATGAGGTTGGCGCCGTCGCCGGCCTCGCCGACCTGGAAGCGCTGCACGCTCTTCGCCACGTCGGGGTGGAGTTTCGCGCCCCGCTCCCAGGGCGGGTCTTCGCGCCGCCTGCGGCGTTCGGCCTCGGTTTCGAAGTCCTGGAGCCAGTGTGCGTAGGTCATCACGCCGATGATGCCGCGCGGCGGTGGATCCGCTGCGTGGCTTTTGTGGAGATCCGGTGAAGGTTCACCCGTGCCGGACGCAGCACTCGACGTGCAGCAGCGCAAGCGGGTTCCGGCGCGAGTACGGGCTCCAGGTCCCCAGCTCGATCTCCGCGCAGCAGTGGGCGCCGGGGTCCTCGGCCAGCCGGGCCGGGGCGTCCTCGGCGAGGGCACGCACCTGTTCGCCCTGGAATTCGTACGCCGGCCGGCTGCCGGTGACGAACAAGGTGTCGGCGGCGACCCGCCAGTGGAGGTGGTCCCGGAACTCCCGGTACCACCGCCGCGTGTGGTCCACGGGCGGGAAGGCCCGCGGCGGCAGCGTCACCTTGTGCGGCGCGGGCGGGGACAGCCGGGCCCGCAGCCGCTTCCAGCCGGACACCGGGAACGCGAGGCTGTGGTGCAGCAGCACCAGATCGAGCAACCGGCCGCCGTGCTCCCCGCCGCAGTCCGGCGCGCCCGACCGCAGCGGCAGGTGGACGATGCTGCGCGGCGACCGCGCCGCCAGCCACCACGCGCAGGCGAGATCCGCCGCCGCGGCCTGGCCGACCCACAGCTGGGCCCCGTGCCGCCCTTCGGCCAGGGAGGCGTGGGCGATCGGGCGCGCCGGCCGGATCACCCGGTGGTCGCGGCCGTCCAGCCGGGCCGTGCTGACCAGCGTCCGCCACTCCCGGCCGGCGAGCCGCATCCGCTGTCCCCCTTCGACGTCCTCGGCGGCACGATAGGCGCCGGCCGGCACCGGCGGCCACCGAATTGCTTCAGCCGACGCGGGCCGCGACGCCGTCGAGGACGCAGTCCAAGCCGAACTCGAACGTCCGTTCCGCGCTCCACTCCGCGCCCTCGACCACGCGGCGCGTGAACTGCGGGTACCGCCCGCTCGCGATGACGTCGCGGATGTACGGGCCCACGCTCGCCTGCCACTGCTCCTTCGTCAGCCCGGACCGGCGCTGGGCCTGCAGCTCCGCCAGCTCTTGCGCGACCGTGCCGAAGACGTACGCCAGCACCGTGTCCACCACGGCCGCCGCCGACGTGATGTCGGCCGTCAAGCCGGCCGCCGCGGTGAGGGCCGCTTCGTGCCGCCGCAGGGAGTTCGTGCCCAGCGCCGGGCGGCCCGGGAGTTCGCCGCTCAGCCAGGGGTGCCGCAGCAGCGTCCGGCGGACCTGGTGGGCGACGCCGGCCAGGTCGGCGCGCCAATCGCCGGTGATTTCGGTCTGCTCGGCGCCCTTGACCTCGTCGATCATCAGGTCGAGGAGCTCGTCGCGGCTGGCGACGTAGCGGTAGAGCGACGCCGTTCCCGAGCCGAGGTCCGCCGCGACCCGGCGCATCGAGACGGCGGGCAGCCCGTCGGCGTCGGCGATCGCGATCGCCGTCCGCACGATCTGCTCGACCCCCGGGGCCTGGCGCCGCGGGCTGCGCCGCTCCTTCGCCCACACCAGCGCCGGCTCGTCGGCCATCCTCGTTCTCCCCTCGTCCGTTGCGCGCAGCTTACCTCAGTGGATACGGTGTAGCCATACGAGAACACCGTAGCCAGAACTGGGGGTACCGCATGATTCCCGTCCTCATCGCCGGCGGGGGCACCGTCGGCCTGTCCACCGCGCTCTTCCTCGCCGACCACGGTGTCGAGGCGCTGGTCGTGGACCGCGCGACCGGCCCGTCCGCCCACCCGCGCGCCACCGGCCTCGGCTTCCGCACGATGGAGTTCTTCCGCCAGGCCGGGATCGACGGCGACGTCGAAGCCGTCGCCGTCCGGCCGGCCGGCACGCTGGGCAAGATCACCGCCCCGACCCTGGCAACGGCGGACCTGCCGGACACCCCGCCCGCCGTGCCGAACAGCCCGAACCTGGCGGCGAGCGCACTGAGTCCCGGTGTGCTGCGCGGCACCTGCCCGCAGGACCGGCTCGACGCGGTGCTGCTGAGCACGCTGCGGCAGCGCGGGGCCGTGGTCGCGTACTCGACCACGCTCGTCTCGGCGGAGCAGGACGCCACCGGCGTCACCGCGGTCCTCGACGGCCCGGACGGCCGGCGGACCGTGCGCGCGAGCTACCTGGTCGCGGCCGACGGCGGCCGCAGCGAGCTGCGCGCCGCCCTCGGCATCGGCACCACCGGCCCGGGCGCGCTCGGGCAGCCCCTGCTCAACATCCTCTTCCGCGCCGACCTGACACCCCACACCAAAGGTCTGCACTTCGCGAACTGCACGATCACCACGCCCGAGTCACCGGGGATGCTGGTGACGGTCGACGGCGAGAAGGACTGGATCTTCCACACCGAACTCGGCGACGAACCGGCGGCGGCCTTCCCGCCGGAGCGCTGTCGCGCGTTGATCCGCGCCGCCGTCGGCGACCCGGAGCTGGCGGTCGAGGTGCTGAGCGTGCTGCCGTGGCGGGTGCGCGGGCTGCTGGCCGATCGGTTCCGCGCCGGCCGGGTGTTCCTGGCCGGCGACGCGGCGCACGCGGTGCCGCCGCTCGGCGCGTTCGGTGCGAACACCGGCATCGCCGACGCGCACAACCTGGCGTGGAAGCTGGCCGCGGTCCTCGGCGGCTCGGCGGGCCCGGCACTGCTGGACACCTACGAAGCCGAACGCCGTCCGGTGGCGGCGCTGGCGCTCGAGCAGGCATTGCTGCGGCTCGAGGATCCGCGCCTGCACTGGGAACAGGGCCCGGCGGCGGCCGCCGCCCGCGCCGCCGCGGGCGTGGTCAACGCCCCGATCGTGCACCTCGGCTACCGCTACGCCTCGACCGCGGTGCTCGGAGCGCGGACGGAGCCGCCGTCCACGGAGGACGTCGTCCTCGACGGCACGCCCGGCTCCCGCGTACCGCACACGTGGCTGGCCGACGGCATATCCACATTGGATCTGGTCGGACGGCGGCTCACGCTGCTCACCGGCCCTGGCAGCGATTGGCCCCGCACGGGAGATTTCGACGTCCACGTCGTCGAGGACGAAGAATGGCTGCGCGTCACGGGGATCGCGGGCGGCGGCGGAGTGCTGGTGCGCCCGGACCACTTCATCGCGTGGCGAGGGCAGCCGGAGGAGTTCGCCGGGGTGGTGGACCGGGTTCTGGCGCGCTGACCGGGGGCTGAGCCGGGCGGCTGTCCGCCCGGCTCAGCCGGAAAACCCCTCAGCTGCAGCCGGAGGTGGCGCCGCAGCCTTCGCAGGCGTAGCACGAGCCGGCCGGGCGCATCTTCGTTCCGCACGTCATGCAGAGCGGGGCGTCCGCCGCCTTGCCGAGGCGGAGCTCCATCAGCTCCGTCGTCGTGCGGGCTTCGCGGTGGGGGTGCTCCGGTTCTTCCGCGTGCGGCTCCGGTGACGCATCCACTGTGGACTGCAGGGCCTCCAGGTCGACGCCGGGATTGCCGTACGTCGCCTCGACCTCGGCCGAGCGCTCGTCCGCCGAGAGGATGCCCAGCTGTGAGCGCTTCTCGTACGGCAGGTAGTCCAGGGCCAGGCGGCGGAACAGGTAGTCCATCACGCTCGTCGCGATGCGGATGTCCGGGTCGTCCGTCATGCCCGCCGGCTCGAAGCGGAGGTTGCAGAACTTGGAGACGTAGAACTCGAGCGGGATGCCGTGCTGGAGGCCGACCGAGATCGACATCGAGAACGCGTCCATCACGCCGGCCAGCGTCGAGCCCTGCTTGCCGAGCTTGACGAAGATCTCGCCGAGGCCGTCGTCCGGGTACGAGCCCGCCGTCAGGTAGCCCTCCGCGCCGCCGACCGTGAACGACACCGTCTGGCTCGGGCGCTTCTTCGGCAGGCGCTTGCGCACCGGCCGGTACTCGACGACCTTCTCCGGCTCCGCGACGTCGGCGGCCTTCTCCTTCTTCGCCGTCGACAGCGGCTGGCCGACCTTGCAGTTGTCGCGGTAGATCGCGAGGGCCTTCAGGCCGAGCTTCCAGCCCTGGAAGTAGATCTCCTCGACCTCTTCGACCGTCGCCGACTCCGGCATGTTGACCGTCTTCGAGATGGCGCCGGACAGGAACGGCTGCACCGCGGCCATCATCCGGACGTGCCCCATCGGCGCGATCGAGCGCTCGCCGACCGCGCAGTCGAACACCTCGTAGTGCTCGGGCCGCAGCCCCGGCGCGTCGACGACGTGGCCGTTCTGCGCCACGTACTCGACGATCGCCTCGACCTGCTCGGTCAGGTAGCCCAGCGCCTCGAGCGCGCGCGGCACCGTCTGGTTGACGATCTGCATCGAGCCGCCGCCGACGAGCTTCTTGAACTTCACCAGCGAGAAGTCCGGCTCGATCCCGGTGGTGTCGCAGTCCATCATGAAACCGATGGTGCCGGTGGGGGCGAGCACCGACGCCTGCGCGTTGCGCCAGCCGTGCTTCGCGCCGATTTCGATGCCCTTCTGCCACTCCTCGGTCGCCAGCGCGCGGACCGCGGCGTCGTTCGAGTGGTAGGTGCGGACGAGCTCGTTCGCCGCCGCGTGCTTGCGCATCACGCGCTGGTGCGCTTCGGCGTTGCGCGCGTAGCCCTCGTACGCGCCGACGACCTGGGCCATCTCCGCCGAACGCCGGTAGGACACGCCCGTCATCAGCGACGTGATCGCCGCCGCGAGCGCGCGGCCGCCGTCGGAGTCGTACGCGTGGCCCAGCGCCATCAGCAGCGCGCCGAGGTTGGCGTAGCCGATGCCGAGCTGGCGGAACTTCCGCGTGGTGTCGGCGATCGGCTCGGTCGGGAAGTCCGCGAAGCAGATCGAGACGTCCATCGCCGTGATGACGAACTCGACGGCGCGGGCGAACAGCGGCGCGTCGAACGTGCCCTCGGGCGTGACGAACTTCAGCAGGTTCAGCGACGCCAGGTTGCAGCTGGAGTTGTCGAGGTGCATGTACTCGCTGCACGGGTTCGACGCGGTGATCCGGCCCGACTCCGGGCAGGTGTGCCAGTCGTTGATCGTGCCGTCGTACTGGATGCCGGGATCGGCGCACTCCCACGCGGCCTGGGCCATCGTGCGGAACAACTTCTTCGCGTCGGTGCGGTCGAGGACCTCACCGGTGAGCCGGGCGCGCAGGCCGAAGTCGGTGCCGTTCTCGACCGCCTGCATGAACTCGTCGGACACGCGGACCGAGTTGTTCGCGTTCTGGTACTGCACCGAGGAGATGTCCGCGCCGGAGAGGTCCATGTCGAACCCGGCGTCGCGGAGGACCTTGATCTTCTTCTCTTCGCGCGCCTTGGTCTGGATGAACTCCTCGATGTCCGGGTGGTCGACGTCGAGCACGACCATCTTCGCCGCGCGCCGGGTGGCGCCGCCGGACTTGATGGTGCCCGCGGACGCGTCGGCGCCGCGCATGAACGAGACCGGCCCGGACGCGGTGCCGCCGGAGGTCAGCAGTTCCTTCGAGGAGCGGATGCGGGAGAGGTTCAGGCCGGCGCCGGAGCCGCCCTTGAAGATCAGGCCCTCTTCGCGGTACCAGTTGAGGATCGACTCCATCGTGTCGTCGACCGCGAGGATGAAACAGTTGTGGACCCGGAGGTTGCCGGAGAGGTACTCGCCGGATTCCGTCTGGATGTCGTAGACCGGCATCTCGCCACGGCTCTCGATCGCGGCGATCTCCAGCCGCTTCCTCTCCCGAGCAGGCAGGCCGGGCTTTTCGAAGGACACCTCCAGCTTCGCCGTCTTCACCGGATCGATGAAGCCGATCTCGTCTGCGAAGATCCGCCGGTCACCGGCATTCTGGATCCGGATGCCCCAGAGGTCGTGCCGATCCGGCCGGCTCTCCTTCTTACGGCCCACCCGGGCGAAGATGCCGAACCGGGCCAGCAGCTGCTGGAGGCCGCGGACCAGGTCTTCGCCGATCATGTCCAGCGCGACCAAAGTGGATCGTTCACGCGCGGAGACGTAGCCCTCGGCCTGGAAGATGCTCCGCAGATAGGCGGCCACGACCGGGAGTGGCGCGGTGTAGAGGTGATCCGGCACCGCCATCTCGGTTCCCCGAGCACGCAGGCCCCAGGTCTCGACGAAGTTCTCGAGAACATTGCCGTAGAGCCGGGTGCGGCGGCAGTCGAGCGTTTCGTCCTGGGTTTCGACGGCGCGTTCATGACGGTGGACGTCCGGGAAGACGCTGTCGAGCGCGGCACGCACCCAGGTCAGCTCGGCGTCGTTCACGGTCATCGCTTCGATGGTAAGCGAGCGGTTCGTCCCGTCGTATTGACCGACGAAGCCGTCCGACTGCAACCAGCCCGCGAGTGCGGCTTCGGCGATGTCGGCTTCTCGGATCTCTTCCTCGCCGAACGCGCTGCGGCGGTGCCATTCGAGCTGGTCTCCGACCCGCAGCTCCCCGGCGGGCACGAACTTCCCGCCGCCCGCACTCGCACGCCACACGAGGTGGTCGGCCGTGACGTCGAGGACGTGGCCTGACTTCGTCGTGACTCGCAGGACTTCCTTGATCCCGTTCGCCTTGGTGGCGACGACCTTGGTCAACCCGTGCGCGTCGTAGACCTTGGCACCCACGGCGTTCAGCTCGACGAAGCGGCCGATCGGCACGGCGCCACCGGGAGTGCTCACCAGGGCGTCGTACGGCTGGCAGGCGCTGACCTGCTGCTTCGACGGCGTGCCGACGTTGAACCAGACCGGGGAGTTGAAGCTGAAGACCTGGTGCAGCAGCATCCAGGTGAGTTCGTGCTCGAAGATCTCGAGGTCCTGCGGCGCGGCGAAGTAGCCGTGGTCGCGCGCGGCCTTGACGTAGGTCTGCACGACCCGGTCGATGAGCTGCTTGAGGCTGCGTTCGCGCTGCGGGCTGCCGACGGCGCCGCGGAAGTACTTGCTGGTGACGATGTTGGTGGCGTTGACCGACCAGAAATCGGGGAACTCCACGCCGCGCTGCTCGAAGTTGACCGAGCCGTCGCGCCAGTTCGTCATGACGACGTCCCGCTGCTCCCAGGTCACCTGGTCGTACGGGTGCTGCCCCTCGGTCGTGAAGACGCGCCGCACGCTCAGCCCGCCGGCGGCCTTGCCCTTCTTGCCGGTGGCCGCGCGGGCCCCCGTTCCCACGGTTTCCGTCATCGGTTGAACCCTCTCCCGCAGCGGGACGGCTCAGTCGCCGTCGTCGCGCTGATCGCTGTCCTCCTGGGCAGCAGAACCCGCCATGGCCTCACGGAGGTCGGCGATCTCCTTCTCGAAGTCTTCGACCGAGGAGAAGGAACGGTAGACACTGGCGAACCGGAGGTAGGCGACCCCGTCGAGCTCACGCAGCGGGCCCAGGATGGCCAGGCCGACCTCGTGACTCGGGATCTCCGCCAGCCCGGCGGAGCGGATCGACTCCTCCACGCGCTGCGCGAGCTGCTGCAGCGCGTCGTCGTCGACCGGCCTGCCCTGGCAGGCGCGGCGGACGCCGCTCACCACCTTGTCCCGGCTGAACTGTTCGGTGACGCCGGACCGCTTGACGACGGCGAGCACCATCGTCTCCGACGTCGTGAACCGGCGTCCGCACGACGCGCACGAGCGCCGCCGTCGGATCGCCTGGCCTTCATCCACCTCTCGCGAGTCGACGACCCGGGAGTCCGCATGCCGGCAGAACGGGCACCTCATCCGCCGATCACCTTCCCCTCATCGCCGGCCGCCCGCGATCGACGTCCTCGCGGCCACCACGCATCCAGCGCGCCTGGTGATCGTTTTGTGGACATCCGGTGGGTAAACGCCGACCAGCTGTGGACAACTACTGTCCAGTCTACCCCAACCTGTGGACCAACTACAGCGGTGTAACTACTACATATAGCGGGCGAGCGTAGAACTCGGCGGGGGTGGACGCAAGCGACACGGCCGGGTTCCACCTCGGCCGGGTGAGGTCTGGCCGGGCGGCACGCGAAGGCCGGACCGTGCTTCGTCCGGAACCGGACCGCCGCGGCACGGCAGCCGGGGCAGCGTCACCCTGGTGGAGCAGTGTCGAGCACCGCCGGGACCGGCGCGCGAGCGCGGCGGGACACCGCTTCCCGGGCGATCGGCGGTTTCACCGGAGCGGGTGATTCTCGCCGGGACGTCATCTGCGGGACGGCGTCAGGGCGCGGGGACGGCGTCGGCGACCGGGACCGTGAGCGGCAGCCCGGGCACCAGGACGGCCTCGTCCAGGCGGTTCAGCTGCTTGATCCGGGCGACCACCGCGCCGGGCTCGCTCTCCGGCGCGAATCGCGCGGCCAGCGACGCGAGCGTGTCGCCCGGCTCGACCGACACCGTCGCGGTCCGCTCCGGGACCGGGGAGTTCGCCGCGACGCCACCGCCGAAGAGCCCCAGCCCGGTGACCACCAGGCAGCTCGCGACGGCGAGGGCGGCGAGCCACGGCCAGCGCACCGGCATCCGCCGCGGCGCCGCACAGGGGGCGCCGGCCGGGCGGCGGCCCGCCACGACCCGCGCGCGCGTCGGCGGGCGGTGCACCTCGCCGCGGCGACCGCGTAGGACGCGCACGGGACGAAGGGGCGCCGGGACCGAGGTCGCCGGGCGAACGTGTCCGCGTTCGGCCAGAATGGACATCCGAACCTCCTCGAAACCCTGTGTCCGCCCGTTTCCCGGACCGGGAGCGGCCCGTGGATCAAGGTCGAACAGGCGTTCTATCGAACGCCCGTGCGAAGGTCTACCACCTGCCACCGACAAAATCGAGCGGACACGGCGTGTCGATCGAACAGATGTTTGAAATCGTCGTGCCCGGGGGCTAACGTCGGTGACCAGGGCATCTGCCGGGCAGATGCCGCCCGGCGAGGCTGCCCGCACCCCGCGGGCGGCGGCCGGCGCGCAGATACGTGCAGCGAACGTCTGGGAGGCGACGCAGTGGCGAAGGAGAACAAGGCGGGCAGGACCAGTGGGTCCCCCGGCGGCTCGGGCAAGGTGCACACCATGCCCGAGGTGTACGACGTGGACGAGACCCTCACCGTCCGCCAGCAGCAGGTGCTCGACGTGATCCGCTCGTGGGTGAGCCGGTTCGGCTACCCGCCGAGCGTCCGCGAAATCGGCGAGGCGGTCGGGCTGACCTCGACCTCGTCGGTCTCGCACCAGTTGCGCGCCCTGCAGCGCAAGGGCTACCTGCGCCGGGACGCGAACCGCCCGCGCGCGGTCGGCGTCCTCTCGGCGACCGACGACAACCCCATGGGCATCGAGATGGACCAGCAGCCGGTCATGCCGAAGGCGGCGTACGTGCCGCTGGTCGGCCGGATCGCCGCCGGTGGCCCGGTGCTGGCCGAGCAGTCCATCGAGGACGTCTTCCCGCTGCCGCGGGAGATCGTCGGCGAGGGCGAGCTGTTCCTGCTGAAGGTCACCGGCGACTCGATGATCGACGCGGCCATCACCGACGGCGACTGGGTCGTGGTCCGCCAGCAGCCGGACGCGGACAACGGCGAGATCGTCGCGGCGATGATCGACGGCGAAGCCACGGTCAAGACGTTCAAGCGCAAGGACGGCCACATCTGGCTGATGCCGCACAACGAGGCGTACGAGCCGATCCCCGGTGACGACGCCACGGTGCTCGGCAAGGTCGTGGCCGTGCTCCGACGGCTTTAAGAGGCCGATCCCGGGCTTTCGCACGGCCCGGGAGATTCACCGGATCGGATGATCTTCGGCCGTGGGGAGCCGAAGGTCAGCGGCGAGTTCGGCGGCGCAGCTTGCTGAAGCCGAACCAGCCCAGGCCGACCACCGCGACCGTGATCCCGGCGGCAGGCAGGATGGGAAGCCCGGACCCGTCCCCCGCCGAGCCGGCCGAAGCGCCGGTGCCGGTCGAGGTCGTTCCCTCCGCCGGTGCGCCGGACTGCGCGGCCATCGCCGCCGCGCCCCGCACCGTGCGGAGGGGCTGGCCCACGCCTTCGCTGCCGGAGATCAACGTCCCGTCGGGGTCGAACGCGATCGCCTCGCCCTGCTTCTCCCCCGGCAACGGGATCCGCACCGGATTGCGCTGGAGCGCCGCCAGGACGTCGCCGTCCGGCGCCGCGTACACGTACGCGTCCGTGTAGGTCCGCAGCGCGATGACGCTGCCGTCGGCCATCGAAGCGCCGCCTGTCACCAGGACCGAGCCGATCGAGCCCACCGGGCCGCCCTGCGTGTCCGTCGTGGCGATCTTCACGGTGCCGACCTTCTCCAGGTTGGTCGGGCCGGGGCTCGCCAGCGGCCCCGACGGCCGGTACACGCGGGCCTCGCCGAGGACGTCCTTGGTGATCAGGTACGGCGTGCCCGCCTTGTCCATGATCAGCGCTTCGGTGTCGTGCTGGCCGTCCGGGTAGGTGAGCCGGTGCAGCGTGAGCTTGCCCTGCGGGCTCATCTCCAGCAGGGCGACGGTCAGCCGGCCCTTCTGGTTGTCGCCGGTGTCGGACAGCCACAGCCGCCCGTCCGGCGTCCGGGCCAGGTCTTCGACGTCGAAGGGGTCGGTCTTGTCCGTGAGGACCTTCTGGACCTTGCAGTCCCGGCCCAGCACGAACACCTGGACCTTGCTGCCGCCGTCGTTGATCGCGTACAGCTGCGAGCCGTCGGAGACCAGGCCGGAGAGCTCGCCGATCCGGGAGTCCTTCATCGTGCACAACGGTTGCGGCGTTTCGGCCGCCGAAGCGGGCACCGACCCGCCGAACACGGCCAAGAAGACCAACGCGACAACCCAGCGCACCCAGCCACCTCCGAGGAAATCCCAGTGTGCGATCCCCTGTGGACCGCACACTGGAACCTACTCGGAGACGTGTCAGGCCGTCGTCGAGTTGGTCTCGAACTCGCGCAAAGCCGCCGCGAGGTCCGGGCGGACCCGCACCAGCAGGCGCGTGCCCTCCTCGACGTGCTCTTCTTCGAGGACTTCGCCGTCCGCGTGCGCCCGCGCGACCAGCTCGCCGCGCGAGTAGGGCACCAGGATGTCGACCGTGACCTCCGGCCGCGGCAGGCGCTCGGCGATCACCTCGACGAGCTCGGCGATGCCCGCCCCGGTCCGGGCCGAGACCTGCACCGATCCCGCCAGTGCGTGCCGCAGCCGGGCCAGGCTGACGTCGTCGGACGCGTCGACCTTGTTGATCACCAGCAGCTCCGGCGGGAGCGGCTCCTTGCGCTTGCGCGTGATCTCCCCGAGCACCTCGCGCACCGCGCTGACCTGCTCTTCGGGTGCCGGGTCGGACCCGTCCACCACGTGCACGAGCAGGTCCGCGTCGGCGGCCTCCTCCAGCGTCGAGCGGAACGCGTCCACCAGCTGGTGCGGCAGGTGCCGCACGAACCCGACGGTGTCGGTCAGCGTGTAGCCGCGGCCGTCCGGCGTCTGCGCGCGCCGCGTGGTCGGGTCGAGGGTGGCGAACAGCGCGTCCTCCACCAGCACCCCGGCCCCGGTCAGCGCGTTGAGCAGGCTCGACTTGCCGGCGTTGGTGTAGCCGACGATCGCCACGCTGGGCACCTCGTTGGCCAGCCGCCGCCCGCGCTTGGTTTCGCGGATGGTGTCCATGGCCACGATCTCCCGGCGCAGCTTCGCCACGCGCTTGTTGATCCGCCGCCGGTCCGTCTCGAGCTTGGTCTCACCGGGACCGCGCAGGCCCACGCCGCCGTTCGCGCCACCGGCGCGGCCACCGGCCTGCCGGGACAGCGACGCACCCCAGCCGCGCAGCCGCGGGATGAGGTACTGCAGCTGGGCCAGCTCGACCTGCGCCTTGCCCTCCTTGGACCGGGCGTGCTGGGCGAAGATGTCGAGGATCAGGGCGGTCCGGTCGATCACCTTGACCTTGACCTTCTCCTCGAGCTGCCGCAGCTGGCCCGGCGAGAGCTCGCCGTCGCAGATCACGGTGTCGGCGCCGGTGGAACCGACGATGTCCCGCAGCTCCCGCACCTTGCCCGAGCCGATGTAGGTGGCCGGGTCCGGCTTGGTCCGCCGCTGGATGAGGCCTTCGAGGACCTCCGAGCCCGCCGTCTCGGCCAGGCGCGCCAGCTCGGCCAGCGACGCCTCGGACTGCAGGGCCGTGCCCTCGGTCCACACGCCGACCAGCACGACGCGCTCGAGCCGCAGTTGCCGGTACTCGACCTCGGTGACGTCGTCCAGCTCCGTGGACAGTCCCCGGACCCGGCGGAGCGACGCCCGGTCCTCGAGCTCCATTTCGCCTGTGGACGGGTCGCCGTCGTACAGGTCGTCGTCGTGGTCTTCGGTGTGTGTCAGTTCTGTCATCGTGCCTCCATGTTCCCACGATTCGCCGCGGGAACCGAACTTTTACGTGCTGGGATAGGTGGCGAGGTAGACCGCGGTGCGCTCGGCGCCGGGACGGCGTGGGCGCGCGCGGAACTCCTCGAGCAGGGCGTTGAGCCGCGTTTCCAGCTCCGCCCGCTCCTCGGGGGCCACCTGGACGACCAGGCGCGCCTGGTGCACGCCCTCGAATCCGGTCTCGGCGATCTCGGCCAGATAAGCCTCGAGAACCGCCTGTTCCACGCCCTTGTCACCGCATGAGTCGAGTGTCCACGAAAGCCCCGTCGAAAGATACGGAATTTCCTTGGCGCCCCGGGTCCCGCGGCGCGGTGGCTGCGCGGCGAGAAAGCCGGTCTCGACGAGTTTGCGCACGTGGTGCAGCGTGGTCGCGGGATCCCGGCCCAGCCGCTGCGCCAGCTCCTTGTTCGTCAGCGCCTCCGAAAAGGTCAACCGGATGATGCGCAGCCGTATTCCGGAGGCCAGTGCGGCGGCCTCGGCCTCGGTCGCGGCACGTCGTTTCGCGGGGAGCACGGCGCCCAGCTTAGAGCGAACAGTGATTGACACTTTCCAATCACTCGCGCCAGACTCGAGGTCATGTCCAGGGGGTCACTGTTCTTCCACGCCGACTTCAGGCGGCTGTGGGCCGGCGACACGGCCAGCCAGTTCGGCACCGCCGTCGGGTACACCGCCGTCCCGCTGCTCGCGGCGGTGACGCTGGCCGCGACGCCGTTCGAGATGGGCCTGCTGACCGCGGCCCAGACGCTCGCGTTCCTGCTGATCGGGCTGCCCGCGGGCGTGTGGGTGGACCGCATGCGCCGCCGCCGGGTCATGCTCACCGCCGACTTCGTGCGCTTCGCCCTCCTGCTGAGCGTGCCGCTCGCCTGGTGGGCCGGCGTGCTGACGCTCGCCCAGCTGATCGTCGTCGTGCTGTTCGTCGGCGTGGCGACGGTCTTCTTCGACATCGCCTACCAGTCGTACCTGCCTTCGCTCGTCGGGCGGGAGCACCTCCTGGAGGGCAACGCGAAGCTGCAGGCGGTCCAATCGGTCGCCCAGGTCGCCGGGCCGAGCGGCGCGGGCGTGCTGGTCCAGCTGATCAGCGCGGCCAGCACGGTGCTCGTCACCGCCTTCGGCTACCTGACGTCGGCGCTGTGCCTGCTGCGGATCCGCGCGGCCGAGCCGGCGCCGGAACCCACCGGGCACCTGCGCCTGGGGCAGCAGATCGCGGAAGGGCTGCGGTTCGTCTTCTCCGACAAGCCGTTGCGCTCGAGCGTGGCGTGCACGGCGACGGCGAACCTCTTCGGCGGCGCGTTCGTGGCGGTCCAGGTGCTGTTCTTCACGCGCACCGTCGGGCTGTCCCCCGCGCTCGTCGGGGTGATGCTCGCCGTCGGCGGCGCGGGCGGCGTCCTCGGTGCGGTCTTCTCCGGCGCGCTGACCCGCCGGATCGGGCACGCCCGCACGATCTGGCTGGTCCCGCTGCTGTCCTGGCCCGCACACCTGCTGCTCCCCTGGACCGGCGCGGACTGGCGGCTCGTGCTCGCCGCGTTCGGCGAGATCGTCTACGGGTTCGGGGTGATCGTCTACAACGTCGCGCAGGTTTCCTATCGTCAAGCGATCTGCCCCGACCGGCTGCTGGGCCGGATGAACGCGAGCGTCCGGTTCCTCGTCTGGGGCACGCTGCCGCTCGGCGGCCTGCTGGGCGGCGTGCTCGGCGAAGGTCTCGGGCTGCGCGGGGCGATCTGGGTCGCGACCGCCGGGGAGGCAGCCGCCGCGCTGTGGGTCGTGTGCTCACCGCTGCGGCACATGCGCGACCTGCCGACCGAAGCGAAAACCGGTTCCGGGGCCGCCTAGAGTTGCTTCATGAGTACTCCATACGAACGCCCGCGAGTCCCGGACAAGGTCGGTGTCGACGGTCTGGAGGCCAAGTGGGTACCCGTATGGGAGTCCACCGGCGCCTACCGCTTCGACCGCACGAAGAACCGGGACGAGGTCTACTCGATCGACACTCCCCCGCCGACGGTCAGCGGGGCGCTGCACATCGGGCACGTCTTCTCCTTCACCCAGACCGACGTGCTGGCGCGGTTCAAGCGGATGCGCGGGTTCGAGGTGTTCTACCCGATGGGCTGGGACGACAACGGCTTGCCGACCGAACGCCGGGTGCAGAACCACTTCGGCGTCCGCTGCGAGCCGTCGCTGCCCTACGACCCGGATTTCCGCCCGCCGGCGAAGCCGGGCAAGGACGTCGTCGCGGTGTCGCGCCGGAACTTCGTCGAGCTGTGCGAAGAGCTGACCGAGACCGACGAGAAGGTCTTCGAGCAGCTGTGGCGGCAGCTGGGGCTCTCGGTCGACTGGACGATGACCTACCAGACGATCGGGCACGAGTCCCGGCTGATCTCGCAGCGCGCGTTCCTGCGCAACCTCGAGCGCGGCGAGGCCTACCAGGCCGAAGCGCCGACCCTGTGGGACGTGTCGTTCCGGACCGCCGTCGCCCAGGCCGAGCTGGAGGACCGCGAACGCCGGGGCGCCTTCCACGACCTCGCGTTCACCGGGCCGGACGGCGCGGACGTCGTGATCGCGACGACCCGGCCGGAGCTGCTGCCCGCCTGCGTCGCGCTGGTGGCGCACCCCGATGACGAACGGTTCAAGCCGCTCTTCGGGAAAACCGTGCGGACGCCGGTGTTCGGCGTCGAAGTGCCGGTCGTGGCGCACCACCTCGCGGACCCGGAGAAGGGCCGCGGCATCGCGATGGTGTGCACCTTCGGCGACACGACCGACGTCACGTGGTGGCGCGAGCTGCGGCTGGCGACGCGGGTGGTACTGGGCCGCGACGGCCGGTTCCTGCCCGACGCGCCTTCCGGGGTGCCGGCGGCGGCGTACGCGCCGCTCGTCGGCAAGACCGTCCACACGGGACGCGAGATCATGGTGCGCCTGCTGCGCGAAGCCGGTGCCCTGCACGGGGAACCGCGGCCGATCACGCACGCGGTGAAGTTCTACGAAAAGGGCGACAAGCCCCTGGAAATCGTCGCCAGCCGGCAGTGGTACCTGCGCAACGGCGGGACCGACGCCGCCTTCCGGGAGAAGATGCTCGCCCGCGGCGAAGAGCTGAACTGGGTGCCGAAGCACATGCGCGTCCGGTACTCGTCGTGGGTGGAGAACCTGGCCGGCGACTGGCTGATCAGCCGGCAGCGGTTCTTCGGCGTGCCGATCCCGCTGTGGTACCGGCTCGACGCCCAGGGCGAACCCGACTACGCCGGGCGCCTGCTGCCGGACACCCTGCCGGTCGACCCGAGCAGCGACGTCCCGCCGGGGTTCACCGAGGAGCAGCGCGGGGTGCCGGGCGGATTCGCCGCCGACCCCGACGTGATGGACACCTGGGCGACGTCGTCGCTGACGCCCCAGATCGTCGGCCGGTGGAGCGTCGACGACGACCTGTTCGCGCGCGTGTTCCCGATGGACCTGCGGCCGCAGGCGCACGAGATCATCCGCACCTGGTTGTTCTCGACCGCGGTGCGGGCGGAGCTGGAGCACGGCGTGCTGCCGTGGCGGGCGGCGTCGATCGCGGGCTGGGTGCTCGACCCCGACCGCAAGAAGATGTCGAAGTCCATCGGCAACGTGATCACCCCGGTGGACCTGCTGGAGCGCTTCGGCTCGGACGCGGTCCGCTACTGGGCGGCGAGCGCGCGCCCGGGCGTCGACACGGCGGTGGACGAGGGCCAGATGAAGGTCGGGCGGCGGCTGGCGACGAAGCTGCTCAACGCGAGCCGGTTCGTGCTGGGTCTCGGCGTGCCGATGCCCGGCGCGGTCGCCACCGAGCCGCTCGACCGGGCGCTGCTGGCGTCGCTGGCCGTCGTCACCGAGCAGGCCACGGCGGCGTTGGAAGCACTGGACTACGCCCGGGCGCTGCAGGTGACCGAGACGTTCTTCTGGACGTTCTGCGACGACTACGTCGAGCTGGTGAAGGGCCGCGCGTACGGGGACCGCGGTCCCGACGCGGCCCAGTCCGCGCAGGCCGCGCTCGTGACGGCACTCTCGGCCCTGCTGCGGCTGTTCGCGCCGTTCCTGCCGTTCGCGACCGAGGAGGTCTGGTCGTGGTGGCGGGCGGGGTCGGTGCACCGGGCCGGGTGGCCTTCGGTGGCGGAGTCCGACGGTGACCCGGAGCTGCTTTCGCTGGCCGGCGCGGTGATCGCGGCGGTCCGCCGCGCGAAGACCGACGCGAAGGTGTCGATGCGGTCCGCCGTCGGGACGCTCACCGTGACCGGACCGGCCGAGGTCCTGGCGCGGTTCGCGGCCATCGAGCCGGACATCCGCACCGCCGGCGCGATCGCGTCATCGGAGACGCGCGAAGGCGGCTTCGCGGTCGAAGCGAAGATCTGACACCGGTGGGTCGCCGTCAGGAACCGGCGGCGGCCCACCAGGCTTCGTCGAGTTCGCCGCGCGCCACGATTTCGGCGGGCCCGGTCAGCGTCGACGCGCCGCGGGACACCGTCACCTCGACGCGGCCACCCGGCACGTCCACAGTGGACGCGCCGGTGTCCGTGCCCGCCAGGTGGAACGCGGCCGCCACCGCGGCGACCGTGCCCGTGCCGCACGCCCGCGTCTCGCCGACGCCGCGCTCGTGCACGCGCATCCGCAGCGCACCGTCGCCGAGGCAGTTGATGAACTCGAGGTTCACGCCGTCCGGGAACACGTCGTGGTCGAAGTCGGGCTGGTCGCGCAGGTCGAGGCCGGCCACGTCGTCGTCGAGCAGCGACACCAGGTGCGGGTTGCCGACGTTCACCGCGACGCCGGAGAACGGGCGGCCCGCCACCACCGTGACCGACGTCCCGGTGATCGTCGCCGGTCCCATTTGGACGGTCACCGGGCGGTCCGGGTGGACCACCACCGGGCGGTCGCCCGCGCGGGTGCCGACGACGAACTCGCCCTCGGCGGCCAGGCCCGACTCGACCAGGTAGCGGGCGAACACGCGCACGCCGTTGCCGCACATCTCCGCGATCGACCCGTCGGCGTTGCGGTAGTCCATGAACCACTCGCCCGCGGACGGCTCGCCGAGCTCGGCGGCGCGGACGACGCGCAGCACACCGTCGGCGCCGAGACCGCGGTGGCGGTCGCACAGCGCGGCGACCCGAGCTTCGGTCAGCTCGAGGCGGCCCGCCGGGTCGGGGAGCAGCACGAAGTCGTTCTGCGTGCCGTGCCCCTTGAGGAACTCGATTCCGCCCATGGGGTCAAGATTACCGGCCCAGGGTATCCAGGACGCGCGCGGCCAGCCCGGGATCGGCGCCGTCGAACCAGTGGATCCGCTGGTCGCGCCGGAACCAGGACCGTTGCTTGCGGACGAAGCGCCGGGTCGCCTGCGCCGTCGCCGCGGCGGCCGCCTCGAAGTCGCCTTCGCCGTCCAGTTCGGCGAGCACCTGTTGGTAGCCGAGCGCCCGCGACGCCGTCTTCCCCTCGCGCAGGCCCCGCTTCTCGAGCTCGCGCACTTCGTCGACCAGCCCGGCCTCGAACATCCGCCCGACGCGCTCGTTCACCCGCTCGTCGAGCTCCTCGGGCGCCCGGTCGACACCGACGACGACCGTGCCGTAGCGGGCGGGCCCCGGCTTCGGCAGGTTCGCCGAGAACGGTTCGCCGGTGATCTCGATGACCTCGAGGGCGCGCACGATCCGGCGCGTGTTGGTCGGCAGGATCTTGGCGGCGGCCACCGGATCGCGCTCACCCAGCCGGGTGTACAACGCGGGGGTGCCGAGCTGCTCGGCTTCCGCGTCGAGCCGGGCCCGGACGGCCGGGTCGGTGCCGGGAAAACGCAGGTCGTCGAGCACGGCCTGGACGTAGAGGCCGGACCCGCCGGCCAGCACCGGGACCCGGCCGCCGGCCAGCAGCCGTTCGATCTCGGCCCGCGCGTGCCGCTGGTAGGCCGCGACGGACGCCGTTTCGGTCACGTCCAGGACGTCGAGCAGGTGGTGGGGGACGCCGCGGCGCTCGGCCTCGGTGGCCTTGGCGGTGCCGATGTCCATGCCCCGGTAGAGCTGCATCGCGTCGGCGTTGACGACTTCGCCGCCGAGGGCGCGGGCCAGGTCCACGGCCAGCGCGGTCTTGCCGGTGGCCGTCGGCCCGACCACCGCGACCGGTACGGCGGGGCTGTTCACGGCGGCTGACGATACCTGCGGGCCGACACGGAGCGTCCACCGGAAGTAGGATCACGAGCTTCGAGTGGCCCATCCAGTACCACGGTGCGCGCTGAGCTGCTTGAATGCCGCGTGGGGCCGTAGCATCCGAGCACGGCCCGTGACGACCGCATTACCCGGCCCCGCCCGAACGGCGGGGCGCCCGCGCGAGCGGGCGTACAGGCGATAAGGAGCCTGCGATGGCCCAGGAGAACACTTCCACCGGTACCCCGGCCCCGCACCCGGTGCCGCACGCGCTGCACGCCGGGCACGCCGCCCCGCCCGTGCCGCCCGCCGAACCCACCCCGTCGACCTGGGGCCGGATCGACGACGAGGGCACCGTCTACGTCGTCACCGCCGAGGGCGAGCGCGCCGTCGGCGTCTGGCAGGCAGGCAGCCCCGACGAGGGCCTGGTGCACTACGCGCGCCGCTTCGACGACGTGCGCACCGAGGTCGAGCTGCTGGAGACCCGGCTGATCTCCGGGGCAGGCGACCCGAAGCACGCGCTGTCGAGCGCCACCCAGATCCGGGACGGGCTGCCCGAGGCCGCCCTCGTCGGCGACCTGGCCGCGCTCGCCGCCCGGCTGGAGTACGTCATCGGGCACGCCGAGAAGGCGTTGGCCAGCGCGAAGGCGGAGCGCGAGGAAGCCCGCGCCGCGGCGATCGCCCGCAAGCAGGAGCTGGCCGAGGAGGCCGAGAAGATCGCGGCCGAATCCACCCAGTGGAAGGCGGCGGGCGACCGGCTGCGCACGATCCTGGACGAGTGGAAGACGGTCAAGGGCGTCGACCGCAAGACCGACGACGAGCTGTGGAAGCGGTTCTCGAAGGCCCGCGAGGCGTTCAACCGCCGCCGCGGGTCGCACTTCGCCGAGCTGGACAAGCAGCGCGCGTCGGCCAAGCAGCGCAAGGAAGAGCTGATCGCGGAAGCCGAGGCCATCAGCGAGTCCGAGGACTGGGGCGAGACGGCGGGTCGCTACAAGGACCTGATGACCGAGTGGAAGGCGGCCGGCCGGGCGCCGAAGGACAGCGACGAAGCGCTGTGGCAGCGCTTCCGCGCGGCGCAGGACAAGTTCTTCGCCCGCCGCTCGGCGGTGTTCACCGAGCGCGACGCGGAGTTCACCCAGAACGCGGCGCGCAAGGAAGAGCTCCTGATCGAGGCCGAGAAGATCGACGCGGCGGCCAACCTGGAGGCGGCGAAGAGCGCGTTGCGGCGCATCCAGGAGCAGTGGGACGAGATCGGCAAGGTCCCCCGCGAGCGCATCCGCGAGCTGGACGGCCGGTTGAAAGCGGTCCAGGACGCGGTCAAGTCGGCGGAGGACTCCCGCTGGCGGAAGACGGACCCGGAGGCCCAGGCCCGAGCGGCCCAGTTCCGCGAGCGAGTGGAGCAGTACGAGACCCAGGCGGCGAAGGCCCGGGCGGCCGGCGACGAGCGGCGCGCCAAGAAGGCGGACGAGCAGGCAGCCCAGTGGCGCGAGTGGCTGCAGGCCGCGGAGGCGGCTGTCGCGGACCGGTGAGGTTGGTGGGCGGCTGAGGCTGGTTTTCGCTGAGGCTGGTTTTCGCTGAGGTTCGCGGACCGGCGAAGTTAGCCAGCCGTTGGGTCCGCGGGCCGCTGAGGTCCGTGGACCAGCGAGGTTCGGCCGCCGCGGAGGCGGCGGTCCTGAGTCGCTGAGGTTCGCGGTCAGCTGAGGTCGGTTTCGCGGAGGCCCTTCTTGCCAGCTGTTGTGGCTGGTGAGGAGGGCCTTTGTGGTTTGCTCACAGGGTCGTCGTGATGTGGAGAAGGCGGCCGCTCGGGTGCGTTTCCGGGCGGTTCTGACGGTGGCCGCCGATACGCTGGAAGCGGGGGCAGCCCCCAGGGAGGGCGGGCCGTGCCGCCGGGTCGGGCCAAGCCGGGCTGGACCAAGCCGGACCGGGTCGGGCCAGGCCGGACCGGACCGGACCGGACCAAGCTAGGCCGCGCCGGACCAGGGCAAGCCGGACCAGGCCGGGCCAATCCAAGCCGGGCCGGCCGAGCCAGAGCTGGCCCGGCCGGGGCGGCCGAGCCAGACCAAGCCAAGCCGTGCTGACCGAGTCAAGCCAGGCCAGGCCAAGCCGGGTCGAGCCGCCCCCGGTCAGGCCACGCCAAGCCGGACCAAACCAGGCCAGACCGTGCCGGGCCGAGCCAGGCCGGCCCGCACCGGGTCCGGTCGAGCCGGGCCAGAGCGCGCCGAGCCGGGCCGGGCCAAGCTCGGCCGCGCCAAGCCCGGCCGCGCCAAGCCGCCCCGAACCAAGCCCGGCCGCGCCAAGCCGCCCCGAACCAAGCCGAACCAAGCCGGGCCGAGCCGGGCCAAGCCCGGCCGCCGAGACCTCCGGATGCCACCCTCGCGCAAGCGGACCCACCCGAAGGGGTTCGGTCACCGCCCCGACCGGGGGTTACCGCGCGCTTTCCGCCGCTCCCGGTGCTGCACTTCGATCATGACCAGGACATCCCACAGCACTCGCCGGATCCTCGCCGCGCTGGTGATCAGCGTCGCCGTCGGCGGGCTTGCCCCCGCGCTCGCCGCCCCCGCCGGGGCCGCTTCGCTCTCCTCCGGTGTCGAAGCCGGCAAGGGGAAGGTGAAGGTCGATGGGAAGCTCGGCAAGGACCACGTCAAGGTCAACGAGAAGGTCGATCTCAAGGGCAACCTGCAGGTGCTCGACGCGGCCCGCTCCGAACAGACCGTCGAAACCGTCATCGTGCAGCAGCTGCAGGCCGGCGCTTGGGTGAACCTCGCCGACACCACCTGCCGGCCCAATGGCGGCTTCTCCTTCAGCCTCAGCTTCAGCCTGAGCGCCACCGTCTCGCTGCGGCTCTACCACCCCGAGACAGCCCTCTACGCCGCCGCTTACTCGGCGAGCACCCTCACCCTGCGCGTCGGCTGATCCCGGTCCCCGCCGGTTCTCAAGAACGTGAGAACGCCGTGCGCATCCACTGGACCGCGAGGCAGACCATCGCGATCCAGGCGATCACCATGCCGAGACCCGGGCCGCCGCCCGCGGAGCCAGGGGCGTGGGATGACTGCTGGGACCAGATCGCCAGCAGCCCGTCCACCGAGGCGAACCAGCCGCCCGCCGCGCAGACCCAGGCCAGCCACCAGCGCCGCGTCACCAGGGCCAGTGCCGAGGCCAGGATGCCCACACCCGTCGACGTCGCCGCGAACAGCTGGGGGATGCCGCCGCCCTCGCCGGCCAGGACCTGCCAGCCCGCGTGGTCGCCCACCCACGGCAGGATCAGGCAGATCAGCAGCACGAACGTGAACACCGCGATGGTGAACCCGCGGCGGCCCAGCTCCACCGTGCGGGACGCGCGCTCGCCCGCTTCGTCGATCTCGGCCGCCAGCTCGGCCAGCTCGCCGTTGCCACGGGACTCGGTCACAGCGCACACCCACTCACCGGTTCGGGCTGGGCGGCCGGGGCACCGAAGCCCGGCAGGCCCAGCGTGACGCCGCTCGTCTTCGGCCGCAGCCCGGCCTCCGCGTTGTCGCCGGCGCGCGTGCGGCGGTGGGACAGCAGGTCGCCGTCGGCCACCAGGTGGTGCGGGGCGGCGTAGGTGACGACCGTCTCGACGACGTCGCCGGGGCGGACCGCGCGGTCGACGTGGGCGCCGGCCGGCGTGAAGTGCACCAGGCGCCCGTCGCGGGCGCGGCCGCTCATCCGGTGCGTCTCGGCGTCCTTGCGGCCCTCGCCCGCGGCGACGAGCAGCTCGACGCGGCGGCCGACGATCTTCTTGTTCTCGTCCCAGGAAATCGCGTTCTGCAACTCGACCAGGCGGTCGTAGCGCTCCTGCACGACCTCCTTCGGCAGCTGGCCGTCCATCGTCGCGGCCGGCGTGCCCGGGCGCTTCGAGTACTGGAAGGTGAACGCGCTGGAGAAGCGGGCCCGCGCCACGACGTCCAGGGTCGCCTGGAAGTCCTCCTCGGTCTCGCCCGGGAAGCCGACGATGATGTCGGTGGTGATCGCCGCGTCCGGCATGGCCGCGCGGACCTCGTCGAGGATGTTCAGGAAGCGCGCCGAGCGGTAGGACCGCTTCATCTCGCGCAGCACCCGGTCGGACCCGGACTGCAGCGGCATGTGCAGCTGGTGGCAGACGTTCGGGGTCGCGGCCATGGCGTCGATGACGTCGGAGGTGAAGGCGGCCGGGTGCGGCGAGGTGAAGCGCACGCGCTCGAGGCCGTCGACGGTGCCGCACGCGCGCAGCAGCTTGCCGAACGCCAGCCGGTCGCCGAATTCGACGCCGTAGGAGTTGACGTTCTGGCCGAGCAGGGTGACCTCGAGCACGCCCTCGGCGACGAGCGCCTCGACCTCGGCGAGGATCTCGCCGGGCCGCCGGTCGCGTTCCTTGCCGCGCAGGGCGGGCACGATGCAGAAGGTGCAGGTGTTGTTGCAGCCGACCGAAACGGACACCCAGCTCGCGTAGGACGATTCGCGGCGCGCGGGCAGCGTCGAGGGGAAGGTCTCGAGAGATTCGAGGATCTCGACCTGGGCCTCGGCGTTGTGCCGGGCCCGCTCGAGCAGCGTGGGCAGCGCTCCGATGTTGTGGGTGCCGAACACGACGTCGACCCAGGGCGCCCGCTTGACGATCTCCCCGCGGTCCTTCTGCGCGAGACACCCGCCGACGGCGATCTGCAGGCCGGGGTTCGCGACCTTGTCGGGGCGCAGGTGCCCGAGGGTGCCGTACAGCTTGTTGTCCGCGTTCTCCCGGACGGCGCAGGTGTTGAACACGATCAGGTCCGGCTTGGCCCCGGCGGTGGCCGGAACGTAGCCGGCGTCCTCGAGCTGCCCGGCGAGGCGCTCGGAGTCGTGCACGTTCATCTGGCAGCCGAAGGTGCGGATCTGGTACGCCCTGGGTGCCTGGTTCTCGGTCATCGTGGTTCAGGGTAACCCTCGCTCGGCCAGGCAAAGCCGCCGCCTGTTCCGGCCCGTCGATAGGCCGTCCGGTTGAGATAGCACTTCAACGGTTGTCCGCCCGGCCCGGACTGGGATATCCCCCATTGAGGTCCGCCGAGGCGAGGGGAGGCGCGGTGACGTCGTGGGTCGGCTCGGAATATTACTCGTCCCTCGGTTTCCTGGTCGACTGCCTCGAGCAGGTGCCGTCGCTGCGTGACCCCGGGGCCCGGCGGCTCTGCCTGGAACTGCTGACCGACCAGCTGGGCGTCACGCTGGTCGTCGAGGACCTCGCGACGCCGAGGACGCACCTGATCGGCATCGTGCAGGCGTGCCGCCGGCAACACCCGCGCGGGCTGTCGGCCCTGGTCGAGGTGCTCGAGCAGATGGAACCGAACTCCCTGCCGGTGCAGCGCGCGCGAGCGGCCGTCGACGACATGATCACCATCGACGTCGTCGCCGAGCCCGACCGCCGCGAGCTGCTGACCCTGCTGGGCGGCAGCACCGGTGACCGGCTGGCCGAGTTCGTCCGCGCCGCCGCCGGTCCCGCGGTCGAGCCGGTGCCGCCGCAGCACCGGCCGTCCGACGCGATCGCCACCCTCGAGCGGATGAACGCGCGCCCGGACGGGCTGCCGCCGCTGCTCGTGTTCGTCGAATACCTGGCCGACTACTTCGGCGATCACCGCAGCGAGCAGTTGCGCCGGTGGAACGACCGGCAGGCCGCACGGACCGGGCTGACCGCCCCGCTGGCGGCGCTGCGCCGGGGCCCGGCCGGCGAACCGGCCCTACCCCGCGACGTCGAGGCCTGTCTGGTGATCCGGCTCGAGCCCGACCTGCTCGAGCCCGGGAGCTACACCGCCGTGCACTGGCGGCAGTGCGACCCGGACGGCTGGCGGCCCCGCCGGGGCGAGGGGTTCACCGGCGACCTCGACGCCGTCCGCGGGCACGTCGCCGACCTCGTCGCCGAGGCCGAGGCCGGCTGGGCCACCGGCGCCTCGACCATCCGGATCGAGTTCCTGCTGCCGTACGCCCTGCTCAACCTGCCGGTGGACCAGTGGGACCTCGAGGCGGGCAGCGCGCTCCCCCGGCCGGTCGGGCTGCACTACCAGGTCGTCGTCCGCAGCCTCGACCGCGCGCGGTCGCCACGCTGGCACCGGGAGTGGCGACGGCGCTGGGAACTGCTCAAGCAGGTCCCGCACGGGGTCACGAAGCCGGAGGACCACTGGCTCTGGAGCGAGGGCGGCAAACCGAAGCAGCTGACCGCGCTCGACGCGACGCTGGCCGTGCGCAAGGAAGTCGTGTCACTGGTGCTGCGGTCGGTGCCCGAAGGCCCCGAGCCCGGCGAGGTGATGGTCGGGGTCCGCACCGGCGTCCCGGTGATGATCTGGCAACGCACCGAGTCCGCGCGCCCGGCGTTCGAGGCCGAGGTCAAGGCGATGCAGGACGGGCTGCCGGAACTGGCCGAGGGCCTGCGGGTGCTGCGCAGCCGGGCGAAACAGGGGTCGCGCCCGGATTCGCACGTGGGCAGCCGGGTCTCGTTGCTGTGGGACGACCCGGACCGGCCCGTCGAGCCGCAGGATCCGCCCGCGGACCCCAACGAGGAGGTGGCCGCCCGATGAGCGGTGCCGAGAACCCGGCGTGGTGGGTGTACCACGGTCACGGCCTGCCGCCCGCGGGCGAACCGCCCGCGTGGCCCGAGCCGCCCGCGTGGCGCACGTTCGACGGCGGGCCGGCACTGGCGCCACCCGCCGCGGACGACGCCGAGTTCGTCCGCCGGCTCGGAGCTCCGTCGGCGGCTTCGGCGGCCGAGGCCGCGCCGGACGAGATCATGCGGGTGAACGCGGCCCTGCACCTGCGCCGGCCGTTGCTGGTCACCGGCAAGCCCGGCACCGGGAAGTCCACGCTGGCCTACAAGATCGCGCGAGAGCTGGGACTCGGGCCGGTGTTGCGCTGGCCGATCAGCAGCCGCACGGTCTCGCAGGACGGGCTGTGGGAGTACGACGCGATCGGGCGGGTGCAGGCCGCGGCCACCCAGGCGGGGCCCGACATCGGCGGTTTCCTGCGGCTCGGGCCGCTGGGCACAGCGCTGCTGCCCTACGACCGGCCGCGTGTGCTCCTGATCGACGAACTGGATAAATCGGACATCGATCTGCCGAACGACCTGCTCTCCGTCTTCGAGGACGGCGATTACGAAATCCAGCCGCTGACCCGGGTCGCGGCCACCCAGCCGGAGGTCACCGTCTTCACGCACGACCGGGGCGGCCGGGCCGTGGTGCGCGAGGGGCACGTCCGGTGCCGGGCGTTCCCGGTGGTGATCGTGACCAGCAACGGCGAGCGCGAGTTCCCGCCCGCCTTCCTCCGCCGCTGCCTCCGCCTGCGGATGCCGCCGCCGAACCTGGACCAGCTCGTCGGCATGGTCGCCGCCCATTTCCGCGACCGGCCCGTCCCGCTGCGCGCACAGGACCTGATCCGCGAATTCCTCGGCACCAGCGAACGGTCCGGCGGGCTGGCGAACGACCAGCTGCTGAACGCACTGCACCTGGCCACGTCCGGGGCCTACGAACGGGATCCTTCCTGGGAACTGTTGCGCGACGCCCTCTGGGAACGATTGAGCACGGGGGGATCGGACTGAACGGATGACCGACGTGGTCGCACGCTTGCGCACCGAGGACCTCAACGCCGGCGAAATCGCCGACGCGTTGTGGCTGGCAGGCCTGGCTGCCGCCGCCGCACGAGCACGCCCGCCCGCGCCACCGGTCCCCGAGCCACCGCGCACGCCACCGGCACCGAAGCCACCCCCACCCGGGCCGCCGGACCCGCCGCCGCCCGCTCCGGCCACGGACACCGGCGAAGAACCGCCACCGCCGGTGGTACCGAAACCGCCGCCGGTGCCGCGCGGGCGCCCGGTCCGGCCGGCACTCCGGTTCGTCGCGGTACCCGGCGTGCGCGAGCGGCCCAGCTGTCCCGAGCTGCCACCGGGCCTCGAAAAGGCGTTGCGCCCGTTCGACAAGTACGTGCGCTCGATGCGCGACAAAGAGCTCGACGAGGAAAGCACCGCGGTCGCGGCGGCCGAATCGGGACTGTGGGTCCCGCTGCAGCGGCCGCGTCGCGAGCACCCGTTCGAGATCGTCCTCGTCGTCGACGGCAGCGCCTCGATGCGGATCTGGGGCCGGACCGCGACGGCCGTCCGGCTGATGCTGGAACGGCAGGGCGTGTTCCGCGACGTCCGCGTGGTCCGCGTGGACACCGACCGGGAGAACGGGCTGCGGCTGGAAACCGCGCCGGGCGCGGTTCACCCGCCCGGCGTGCTGACCGACCCGACCGGACGGCGCGTGGTGCTCGTGCTCACCGACGGCGTCGGCCGCGCGTGGCGGAGCGGCGCGATGTTCGAACTGCTCACGGCGTGGGCGCGGACGTGCCGGGTGGCGGTGGCCCACCTACTGCCCACCGAGCGCTGGGACTGGACCGGGATCCGGGTCGAGCCTCGCACACTGCCGCGGGTGGCTCCCGGAATCGCCGGCCCCGTCCCGGTGCTGGCCCTCGAGCACCGTTACCTCGGCCGGTGGGCCGCACTGATCGGCGGTGCGGCCGGCATCCGGCTGCCGGTGCTGCTGCCACCGTCCGAAGAGGACACCGGGGAGCCTGCGGCGGAGGACGTCGTCCCCGCCGAGGAGCGGGTCCGGCGGTTCCAGGCGACCGCGACTCCGAACGCGATGCGCCTGGCCGTCCTGCTCGCGGCGGTTCCGTTGACACTGCACATGATCGAGGCGGTGCGAGGGACTTTCATGCCGACCGCGCCCCGCTGGCACCTGGCCGAGGTGCAGTTGGGCCGGTTGCTGCGCAGTGTGCCGGCGCCGCGCGGCAAGCCGTCCCGCCAGGTCGTGGAATGGGACTTCCGGCCCGGCCTGCGCCGGGTGCTGCTGGCGATGTCCACCCGCGACGAGACGGCGGAGGCGTTGCGGCTCACCGAGGACGTCCTCGGCCCGGAAGTGCCGGCGCTGGCGGAACTCCGCCGACTATTGAAATCACCCGAACGAGTCAACTTTCCGGGCGAAGTCCCTCCCGGCAGCGTGCGCTTCTTCAGCGCATTGCGGGATGCTTTGAGCGCATTGTCAGGTCCTTACACGCGATTGGCAGATCGGTTGGCCATGGCCATGGACGAGGATGGGAAGACCGGCGGCGGCACCGGAGCCGCCGCAACCGCCGCCCCCGGGGTGACCCAGGCCGCGGGTGAACCGATAAAGTCCGCCGCGTCAACGCTGCCACCATCCCGGGGGATACCTTCAGTGACCACGACTAGTCCGGAGCTGGGCACTGAAGTCCGGCGCTCCACGGGACAGCCCGCCGTGTGGGGCGGAGTCCCGCTGCGCAACGTCAACTTCATCGGCCGCCGGGAATTGCTGAAGTCCCTGCACGAAGAGCTTTCCCGGTCGACGACGACCGCGGTGCTCCCCGGCGCTCTGCACGGAATGGGTGGGATCGGCAAGTCACAGATCGCGGTCGAATTCGTCTACCGGCACGCCGAGGACTACGACCTGATCTGGTGGATCCCGTCGGAGAACCCCTCGGAGATCCAGGCGTCGCTGGTGAAACTGGCCAAGCGGCTCGAGCTGCCGGTCGAGCAGTCCGTCGACACGGCCGTGCCCGCGGTGCTGGAGGCGCTGCGCACCGGCCACCAGTTCCGGCGCTGGCTGCTGGTGTTCGACAACGCCGACCGGCCGGAGCAGGTGCGGGACTTCTGGCCGCGGGGCGGTGAAGGGCACATCCTGGTGACCTCGAGGAACCCGCAGTGGTCCGAAGTCGCGCAGGCGGTCGAGGTCGAGGTCTTCCGGCGTGAGGAAAGCCGCGAACTGTTGCAGCGGCGCAACGTCGACCTCGTCGACACCGAGGCCGACCGGCTGGCCGACGTGCTGGGCGATCTCCCGCTCGCGGTCGAGCAGGCGGCGGCGTGGCGGGCCGAGACCGGCATGGCGACCGACGAGTACCTGCGGCTGTTCGACGAGAAGCGGACCGAATTGCTGGAATCCCGCCCGCCGGCCGATTACGAGGTCGCGGTCGAAGCCGCGTGGAACGTGTCGCTGGACCGGCTGCGGGTGGAGAACCCGGGCGCGCTGGAACTGCTGGAAGTCTGCGCTTTCTTTTCCCCGGAGCCGATTTCGCGGGCGCTGTTCAGCGGGGTGCGCAACATCCCGGTGTCCGAGGCGCTCGAACGCACCCTGGCCGACCCGATCCGGCTGGGTCGCGCGATCCGGGAAATCACGCGGTACAGCCTGGCCAAGATCGACCACCGCAGCGACACGCTGCAGCTGCACCGGCTGGTTCAGGTGGTGCTGCGGAACAAGCTCAGCCCGGACGACCAGGTCCGGGTCCGGCACACCGCGCACCTGCTGCTGGCCAACCGCGACCCGAAGAAACCCGACTCGGTCGAGTACTGGCCCCGCTACGCCGAGCTGCTGCCGCACATCCGGGCCGTCGACGCGGTCAACTGCACCGACGAATGGGTGCGGCGGATGGCGATCAACGCGGTGATCTACCTGTTCGCGTTCGGCGACCCGGCCGGCGCGCTGGAGATGGCCCGCGACTTCGCCCGGTTCTGGGGTGAGAAGCTGGGCGAAGACCACCAGGACACCCTGGTCGTCTCGCGCTGGTGGGGCCGGACACTGCGGGCGCTCGGGCGCTTCGAGGAGGGGCGGGAAGTCGCGCAGCGGACGCTCGACCGGATGCGCGCGACCCTCGGCGAAACCCACGAGGAAACCCTGCTCACCATGCACGGGGTCGCCTCGGGGCTGCGCGCGGCCGGCGAGTTCGCCCAGGCCAAGGAGATGAACGAGTTCGCCTACCGCAGTGCGGTGGCGAGGTTCGGCGAGGACGACCCGGACACCCTGGCCGCGGCCAACAACTACGCGCTGAGCCTGCGGCTGGTCGGCGACTTCACCGCGGCCCGCGACCTGGACGAACGGACCTGGAAACGCAAGCGGATCGTGCTGGGTGAGGATCATCGGCACACCCTGCTGACCCTGGACAACTGGTCGGTGGACCTGCGGGAGACCGGTGACTACCTGGGCGCCCGGCGCGAGCAGGACGACACGGTGCGCCGGATGCGGGAACAGCTGGGGGACCGCCACCCGATGACCCTCGCGGCGATCAAGAACCTGGCGGTCGCCTGGCGCAAAGCGGGTCAGCACGACGACAAGCAGGCGCTGACCTTGGCCTTGGAGGCCACCGACGGGTTCGTCTCGCGCTACGGCGAGGCGCATCCGGACGCGATGTCGGCGGCGCTGGAGCTGTCGATCGATCATCGCCAGGACGGCAACCTCAAGGAGGCGCGCCGGCTCGGTGAACACGTCAAGGACCTCTACGAGGCGACCTGGGGTGCCCGGCACCCGTTCAGCATGGTCGCCGCCACCAACCTCGCGGTGACGCTGCGCCAGCTCAACGCGGTGGCGGAGGCCCGGGCGCTCAACGAACAGGCTCTCGCGGGGATGCGGGAGACACTGGGCGCGGACCACCCGTTCACACTGGTCTGCGCGACGAACTACGCCAGCGACCTGGCGGCCTCCGGTGAGCACGAGAAGGCGTACGCCCTCGACCAGGAGACGCTCGAACGGTCCGTTCGCGTGCTGGGCGAGGATCACCCGTCCTCGCTGGCCCTCGTCGTCAACCAGACGCTGGACCTGCGCGGGCTGAACCGGGGCGACGAAGCCGACTCGTTGCAGCTCAACGTCGTCCAGCGGCTGAGCCGGGTGCTCGGTCCGCGGCACCCCGCGACGAAGGACGCCCAGCTCAACCACCGCGCGAACTGCGACATCGACACGATGCAGATCTAGCTTTCCCTGGCGAGCCATCGGGCCAGCCGCACCGGGTCGGTCACCGTCCCGGTGCGGAGCCGGATTTCGCGGTGCACGGCGAACACCAGTTCCGGAAGGCCGAGCAGCGTCGCGTCACCGGCGGTCAACGCGAGTCCGGCCCACGCGCCGGGGGCCTCCGGCCGGATCAACACCTCCTGCCGGTAAAGCGCGGCCGCGGCGCCGAGGTCGCCGTCGACCAAGGCGAGATCGGCCTCGGTGGTGCCCGGGATCTCGGCCGTCGCGAGCTCCGGTTCGCAGCGGTAGAGATCGAACAGCTCGGGCTCGGTGAGCCAGATGCGGGCCAGCGGCAGCCGCGGCCGGGGCGACGCGCCGGGGGTCGGCGTCAGCAACGGAGCGGGCGGGGTGGTCACGGGTTTGCGGCGGTGGCGCAGCCAGGCCTCGGCGAGCTCACCGGTGACCGCGGCGGGCGGGGTCAGGTGCCGCAGCCGCCAGGAGAGCCGATGGTCGAGATTGGCGCGGCGCGCGGCGGCGAGGACGTCGGCGGGCACCGGGTCCCCGGCCCACGTGCGGAGCCGGTCCCCGGCCGCGATCAGGAACCGCCGGCCCAGCGCGGACGGCGTGACCTCGGCGAGCAGGGTCGCCACCGCGTGCGCGGTCTGTTCGCGGCGGTAGGCGAACTCGAACTGGGCGGCACGGGCCGCGAGACCGGTCTCCGCGCCGAGGTGTTCGCGGTAGAACGCCGTCACGCCGAGGAAGGAGAAAACACCGTGCAGCAGTCCGGTCGGCGGCCGCGGATCGTCCCGCCACGGCGCGTAGAGGCGGGGCGTTTCGTTGTCCCCCAACGGGTCGAGGAGATCCACCAGCGTGAGCAGGATGCCCAGCTTGCTGTGCTGGAACTCGTGGACCAGCGTCGCGGCGAACGTCGTTGCGTCCGGGGGCCGGGACAGCACCACTGACCCGAACGCGTCGTTGTGCGAGGCGCTCGAGGGCGTGTGCGGGTCCACCGGATCCCGCGGCACCAGCGTGGTCAGGCCGGCGGCGAGTTCCGCGGCGGTCGCGCTGTGGTGGCGCGCCAGCAAGTCCCACGTCGCGCTCAGCGCCTCGGCCCAGCGGGCGGTCTCGGCGGCCGGAAGCCGGCGCGGTGCGAGGGGAGCGCCGAACTCGCGGGACGGGTCGAGGTCGTCGAGCCACAGCCGGAAGTTCCCCGCGTGCAAGGTGCGAAGGGCTTGCCAGCCGGCGCCATCCGCAGCGCGGTCGGCGGGCAGCCGGACGCTGCCCGCCGGTCCGCGGACGAGCACGTGCCCGTGTTGGCCGTGCACGTGGGCGAAATCCCATTCCCGGCGCCCCTGGACGTCGGCCCGGCCGAGCGTCGGCAGCATCACCGCGCCGCGCCAGACCGGCACGCGGGACCGGAAGTGCAGCCCGGCGCGGATCGCCGCCGCGGTGGCCAGCAGGTGCAGGCCGCCCAGATCGGCCCACAGCGGCGGGTCGCCGGGGTCGTCACTCCCCAACCGGCGCAGCAGGTTCGCGGCCCACAGGCCCGTCTGCGGATGGTCGAGGACGACGTCCGCGGCGGCGGCGTCCCGCTGTTGCGCCGCAGCGAGCAGCGTCCACGCCTCGGCCGGCGGCGGCAACGGCGCGGAAGCGACGCTCTCGGCCGTCGCCCGGTCGAGCACGGCACGCAGGAGGATGAGATGCCGGCTTCGGTTGGCCAGCTTGAGCTGTTCGACGACGGCCGGGTCGCTCCGGCCTTCCGCCAGCGCGTCCAAGCTCGCCAGCGACACCCGATGGGTGTCCAGCATCAGGCCGCGGGTCTCCTATCCGCCGGTCACGGCACCCGCGGTGCCTGGTTGTCGAGCACACCCGTGCGGCTGCACGCGGTGCGCCCCGCGACCAGCCGGATCGACCGCAGCAGCACCGGATCGGCGCTGCTGCGCAATTCGGCCAGGGAAAGCCGGCTCAGGTCGACCATGCTTGTCGTCACTTCGCCCCGCGCTCGCCGCATTACGATCCTCCCTCACACCACGCCCCGCGATCGGGTGAGTACTCATCATGCAACACGACGACCGGTTTGTGAGCGTCCGCATGGCGGATCAAGCCCGCGATACGCCGATTCAGCGGCGGCCGAGCTTGGGTTCGCATACCGATGATCGGGGCCATGGCGGATCGTGGCGCACCGGAAGATCGGCAACGCCGGGATTCCGCCGGCGTCCGGGCGCCGCGGTGGTGCGCTCGAACACTTCTCGCGCGTGATTCGCCGCAGCCGCGCTGACCTGGACCAGGTGCGCTCACCCTCGGCCCGTCGAGAAGGACTCCGCCGCGCGAGGGGCACCGCATCACCGAGCGCGGCGGCGCCGAGTTCGTGCCCTCCTTCACTGAGGCAGTAGAGGCGCCGGGCAGCGTCACGCTCGGGGTCGGCCAGCGGCCAGGCACGGCCGGGAATCGCCAGCAGCGATCGGGCCGGCCAACAGCGGCCCCTCCCACCCGGCGGCAGGGCGACCGTCGGCGAAATGCGTCGCCTCCTTACCTCGGCTGGAAGAACTCGAGCAGCCTGCGGCTCGCGTCCGGGGACATCAGCAGCTCCTGCATGTCCGCCGACATCCGGGCGGCCGCTCCCGTGCGCTCGAACATCTCCTTCTCGTACTCCGCCACCGCCGTCCCGAAATCCTCCGGGTGCGCCACCAGGGCCAAGCCGAGGAGGGCGCCGTCCAGGAGGGCCATGTTCGCTCCCTCTCCCACCGGGGGCATCAGGTGCGCCGCGTCGCCGATCAGCGTCGCCGTTGGTGATGAGGGCCAGGTCAGGCCGACCGGGAGGGCGGTGAGCGATCGGGGCACGAACGTGTCGTCGGACGCGGCGACCAGGGCCGTGATCCGGGGGTCCCAGCCGGCCAGGAGCTCGATCAGCCGGGCGCGGGCCGCGGGCGGGTTGTCGAACGGGATGCCGCTCGTGGCGAACCAGTCTTCGCCCGTGTTGTAGAAGCTGATGCCGATGCGGACGCAGCCGTCGCCGTTGCGCTGTGCGGACAGGGACTTGCCGTCGCCGAACACCCAGTAGTTGCCGCGCCCGACCATGGCCGCCAGGTCGGGGTGGGTGCGGTCGATGTCGGAGATCGCGAGCTCGACCGCGTTCTGGCCGAGGTGCTCCGGGCGGGCGTCGGTGAGCAGGGCCCGGACCCGGGAGTTCGCGCCGTCGGCTCCGACCAGCAGGTCGTAGCGCGCGCTGGTGCCGTCGGCGAAGTACAGGACGCCCTCTTCGGCGCGGTCGAACGCGCGACCCCAGCGGACCGTTCGCTCCGGGAGCGCGTCGAGCAGCAGGTTGCGCAGGTCGGTGCGGTCGATCTCGGGGCGCGCCATCGGGGCGTCGTCGGGCGTGTCCTCCTGGAGCAGCAGGGTGCCGTCCGGTTCGAGGAGACGCATGTCCTGCCCCTCCCGGCGGGCGATCGCCAGGAACTCCTCGAGCAGGCCGGCCTCGCGCAGCGCCCGCTGCCCGGAATGGATGTCGAGCATGCCGCCCTGGCGGCGGGCGCCGCGCGAAGCGTCGCGTTCGTACACGACGGCCTCGATGCCGTGCACGTGCAGGACCCGGGCGAGCGCCAGGCCGCCCATGCCGGCTCCCACGATGGCGATGGTCATGATTCCCCCTTTGATACGCCGTACGTCTCGATACAGTGTATCGCGGCAGCCGATGTATTGTCACGCCCATGTTGGTGTGGGAACGACCGGAGCCGGCGAACCGGCCGGCGCCGGCCCCGCTGAGCCGGGACCTGATCGTCCGGACAGCGGTCGAGCTGGCCGACGAAGCCGGCCTGGACGCGGTGTCGCTGCGCAAGATCGCCGCCGCGCTGGACGTCGGGCCGATGCGGCTGTACGGCTACATCGACACGAAGGACGAGCTGCTCGACCTGATGGTCGACGCCGTCCACGCCGAGATCCGGCCGGCCGGGGACGGGTGGCGCGCAGTGCTGACGTCGGTGGCCGAGGCCACCCGGCAGGCCGCGTACCGGCACGAGTGGTTCGCCGACCTGATCGGCGGCCGGCCGCAGCTCGGCCCGAACGCGCTGGCCAGGGGCGAGGCCGTGCTGGCCGCGCTGGACGGCGTCGACGTGGACGTGGTCATGCCGGTGGCCGCCGCCGTCGACGCGTACGTGATCGGCGCGGTCCGCCGGGAAATCGCCGAACGGCGGGCCGAACGCGCCAGCGGGATGGACCAGCGGCAGTGGCAGCGCACCCACGGGCCCTACCTGGTGCGGATGTTCGCCACCGGCCGGTTCCCCGCGCTGGAGACGGTCGTCCACGACGCCGCCCACCTCGACGCCGACGAAACCTTCCGCATCGGCCTGAACTTCCTGCTCGACGGCATCGGAGCGGGCATCGGCTAGCTACCCCGCGGCGCCGGTGAGCAGGGCGACCATGCTGTGCGGGGCGTCGTCGCCGAACATGATCGCGTAGACGTCCTCGTCTTCCGCTTCCGCGGCCGCGCGCGCGAACATGGCCTGCTCGTACTCGCCGAGCGCGGTCTCCACGTCGCCGGGGTGAGCGGCGAGGGCCCGCCCGAGTTCGGCACCGTCCTGCATGGCCAGGTTGGCGCCCTCACCGTTCGGGGGCATGAGGTGGGCCGCGTCGCCGAGCAGGGTCACCCCGGGTACCCGGGCCCAGCGGTGCCCGGCCGGCAGGGTGGCGAGGCGGCGCAGCACCGGCGGGGTGTCGCTTTCGGTGATCAGGGCGGTCAGCTCGGGGGCCCAGCCGGCGAACTCCTCGGCGACCCGCGCCGTCACGGTCGCGGCGTCGGCCCCGGCGAGCCACTCCTCGGGCTTGAACAACTGCGCATACGTGTGCAAGGTCCCGCCGCTTTCCCGGTGCGCGACGAACCCCTTGCCGGGCGCCAACGCGTAGAGCGCACCCGCGCCGACGGCCTTCGCGGCAGCGGGATGCCGGGCGTCGCCGTCGAAGAGGAACGTCTCGACGACCGATACGCCGACGTACTCCGGGGTCGCCGCGGAGACCAGCGGACGGACTTTCGACCACGCGCCGTCCGCGCCCACCAGCAGGCTCGTGACGATGCTCGTGCCGTCGGCCAGGCGCACCTCGTGGCCACCGTCGCCGAGGGCCCGCACCCCGGTGACCTTGTGTCCCCAGTGGACGGTGCCGGGTGGCAGCGAGTCGAGCAGCAGCTGCCGCAGCTCGCCGCGCTGCACTTCGGGACGTTCGCCGGTGCCGTCGTCGGGCTGGTCGAGCAGCACGGTGCCGTGGCGGTCGACCACGCGCGTGGATTCCCGGCCCGGCAGGACGAGCTTCCGGAACCCCTCGGTCAGGCCGGCCGCCTCGAGCGCCGGCTGGCCGTTCCAGGGGTGGATGTCGAGCATTCCGCCCTGGCGGCGGGCGGCCGGTGAGGCTTCGGCCTCGTAGACCTCGACCGGGATGCCGTGCAGGTGCAGGACGCGGGCCAGGACGAGCCCGCCGAGGCCGGCTCCGATGATCGTGGCAGTCATGGTTTCCTCCGATTGGATCGTCGTTCCAGTCGCCACGCTAGCACGAGTTTGGATCGACGTTCCAACCGTGCGATGATCGGCACATGGCGAACCGAGCCCAGCGGCGCACGGACGGGCTGTCCAAGGAAGTGATCGTGCGGGCGGCGGCCGCGATCCTCGACGAGGGCGGCGAGGCCGCGCTGACGTTCCGCGCGCTCACCGCCCGCCTGTCGACCGGCTACGGCGCGATCTACCACCACGTCGCCAACAAGAGCGACCTCCTCGCGGCGGCCACCGACGCCGTCATCGCCCGCGTCATGGGCGACGCGGTCGTCGAGGCGGAGCCACGGGAGGCGCTGCGCACGGTGTCGCTGGGCCTGTTCGACGCGATCGACGCCCACCCCTGGGTCGGCGCCCAGCTGTCCCGGGAGCCGTGGCGGCCCGCGCTCTTGGAGGTCTACGAGCGCATCGGCGGCCTGCTCGTGGCGCTCGAAGTGCCCGAGCGGGCGTTGTTCGACGCCGCGGGCGCGCTGGTCAACTACGTGCTCGGCGTCGCCGGGCAGAACGCCGCCAACGCCCGGCTCCTCACCGCCGACGAGGGCGACCGCGCGGACTTCCTGGGCGCGGTCGCCGCCCGGTGGGCAGCACTCGACCCGGACGAATACCCGTTCGTGCACCAGGCGGCCGGCCAGCTGCGTGAGCACGACGACCGCGAGCAGTTCCTCGCGGGCGTCGACATCTTCCTGGCCGGGATCGCCACCCTGCGCTAGCGGACCGCCGTGGGCGCCCAAGCCGCGAGTTCCGCGCGGACCGCCGCCAGCTGGGCCGCGGTCGGCGCCGCCGCCGGTTCCGCGATCAGCGCGTAGTGCAGGCCCGGCGTGGCCGGCAGGCGCAGGCGGTCGCCCACCCGGGTGGGCGACGCCAGGTCCGTGACCACCGTCGGGGTCAGCCCGGCCGGGACGTGCAGCTCGGTCGGGGCACCCGCGTCCGTCCCCTGCCACACCAGGACGCCGTACCGGCCCGCCCCGGTCAGTGCCGCGGTCGCCGGCATCGTCGACGGGATCCGGTTCCACGTCAGCGTCTGGCTTCCGTCACGCGAGCGGTCCTCGTACGTGAACGCCAGCGTGTGTCCCGCGACCGCCGCCGGATAGAGGCGGTCGAGCAGCCGCGCGTCCTGGCGGAGCTGGACCGTGCCGTCGTCCGCCGTGCGGGCCGACGAGAAGTCCTCGCCGTTCCAGGCGTCGCCGTCCGTCTTGACCTTGTCCGGGTTGTCGTTCATCAGCTCGTGGTGGCGGCCGCTGTAGACGTCCCACTGCCACTGCGTCGCCGACAGCACCGGGCCCGACTGCGCCGGCCGGCCCCACCAGTTCGCGCCCGACACGCGCGAATCCAGGGCCTGGTACATCGCCTTGTCGACCGTCGGGGTCTTGTCCGAGGTGTAGCCGGTCATCGGGTGGCCGAACTCGGTGACGATCGCCGTCGTGCCCAGCGCGGCCGCACGGTCCCGGACCGTGCCGAAGCTCCCGCTGTACTGGCCGTCACCCGCCTTGCCCGGCATGAACACGCCGGACTGGGCGAGCTGGTCGTAGAAGTGCGTGTTGAACACGTACCGCGGTCCCATGACGCCGGTGTCCTGGAAGCCGCCGGGGTGGAGCTGGAAGGAGATGTTGGCGTTCCAGAACATGTTCGGCTCGACGAACGCGGGCTTGTCCTGCCAGCCGGCGGCATCCATCGCGTCGCGGAACCGCTTGAAGAACGGCCACAACACGTTCTGCTCCCACGCCTTGCTGTCCTGGCCCTGGTCGTACCGCCCGGCGAAGGGCTCGTTGTACGGGTCCATGCCCGCGACGCCCGCGAACTGGGCAGCGCTCAGGTTCGCCCGCAGGTAGGACATCGTCTGGACAGCCTGGCCGACGAACTCGTCCTGGACGCCGCGGGCGTTGTGCCAGAAGTCCTTCGTGGCGTCCTGGACCGCGCCGTTCTGGGTGATGTTCTGGCCCCAGTGGGCGCAGATGCCGCAGCTTTCCGCGGGGTAGCCGCCGAGGTCGACGACCCACTTCGGCGCGCCGTCGCCGGTGTACCAGCTGCCGCGGTTGAACAGGTAGCGGGAGAACAGGTCCTGGTGGAAGTCGGGCAGGACGGTGAACCCCTCGTCCAGGAACGCCTTCATCTGGTCGGTCAGCGCGGCCAGGTACTGCGTGTTCACCGGCCCGCGCACCGGCTGCGTCCCGGCCCACGCGATCGGGATCCGCACGGCGTTCGCGCCGGTGAGCGCCCGCATCGCCTGGGCCGACCGGCGCGCGTCGGCCGCGTTGGCGAACGGCAGGAAACCGTTTTCCGCGAGCTTCACCTCGCCCGAGACGTTGAAGCCGCGCAGGACCACTTCGCGGCCGTACTCGTCGACGAAAGCCGAGCCGCGCACGGTCAGCCGGTGCTGCGGAACGTCTTCGGCGACAGCGGAAGCGACGACACCGGAGGTCATCGCCACGGCGGTGAGCAAAGCCACGAGCAGGCGCATGATGGCGGCCCCAAACATGAAGGAGTTTCGCAAAAGCTAGCGACCCGATCCTGGCCCGTCAAGGGCCGAACGGAGCTGTCAGGCCGCCCGCCGGAGCCACTGCTGGTTCGTCACGCCGGCACACGGGTACTGCTTGAGCGCGGCGCTGTCGGCCGTCGACGCGGAGACGACGTCCAGGCACTTTCCGCTGTGACGGGCCACGATCCGGACGTACCCGCTGTCGGCGGCCTGGAGCTGCCACTGCTGGTTCGTGCCGCCGTTGCACGTCCACTGGACCGCCGCGGCACCGTCCGCGGTGGAGCCGTCCGAGACGTCGAGGCACTTCCCGCTGTGCCGGGCGATCAGGATGACGTACCCGTTGCCGAGGTCCAGTTCGCTCCACTGCTGGTTCCAGCCGCCGTTGCACGAGTACTGCTTCACCGGCGTGCCGTCGTCGCGCGACGAACCCGGGATGTCCGCGCACTTGCCGCTGTGGCGGGCGACCAGCGATTCGTACGCGCTGCCGGTGCCGACGCCGGCGACCACGCCGGTCGACGCGTCGACGCTCACCTTCGGGTACCAGCTCATCGACATCGTGGTGGCACTGGGGAAACCCAGCGGCAGCCACACGTACCGCGACTCGTTGACCGGACGGTTCCAGGCACCCGCCCAGCGATCACCCAGGTACAGGTAGGAGGTCGCCTGCGCACCCTGGACGGGCAGGACGTACGCGGTCTGGCTGCCGAAACCGGTGGAGTCCCCGACGTTCGCCAACGCGCTCCACGTCCCCGTGACGCTGGTGGCCGTCGCGTACTTCTGCTGGTTCGGCTGCCAGCTCGTGGCGCCCGAGGTGAGCAGGAAGTAGACGCCGTTGCGCTTGAACATCGCCGGCGCCTCGCGGTACGAGCCGGGCCACAGCGTCCGCACCAGCGCGGCGACACCGGTGTAGTCAGCGGTGAGCCGGTAGACGTTCATGTCGGCGTTCTCGCGGGCCGCGGAGGCCATGTACGCGGTTCCGTCGTCGTCCTTGAACAGCGTGATGTCCCGCGACATGTGGGCACCGAGCGGGCGGAAGCTGCCGCGGTAGGTGTAGCCGCCGTCGACCGTGGACGAGGTGGCCACGGCCGCGCGCGCTTCGGCGTAGTCGTCCCCGTTCTCCTTGTGCATCCACATCACGTACTGCCCGGTCGAGCTGTTGTAGATCACCTTCGGCCGCTCGATCTTCGCCCGGCCCAGCTCCGCCGCCGACGACTGCGTCAGCACGTCGCCCCGGAACTCCCAGGTCTTCAGGTCGGTCGAGCGGTAGGCCGAGACCGCCCGGAAGGTGTCGTCGGCGTTGCGGTTCTCGCCGAACCAGTAGAAGTACGCGCCCACCTTGAGCATGCCGCCGCCGTGGGCGTGCACCAGGGCGCCGGAGGAGGTGTCGGTGAACTGGCTCCCGTTGGTCACCGTCACCGCCGCGGCCTGCGCCCCGGGCGCGCCGAACAGCAGGGTGACGAGCACGAGCAAGGACAAAACCGCGCTACGTCGTCGTAGCATGACGGCTCCTTCGCAAGCGTGTCAGTAGCCGACGCGGAACGTCGCGTCCTGCTTGTCCACAGTGGAGGATGAACTGCTCAGCGGGTCGATCCGCAGCACGTACGAGTAGTGCCGGAGGTAGCGGTCGGGGAAGTTGTGCGAGCGGAAGGACGACCAGCTCGCGTCGGCGAGTCCCGCCGTCTGGTGGAAAGTCGCGTCCGCCTTGAACGTCGCCGAGCCGTCGTCAGCCGCCAGGCGCAGCTCGTAGTTGCTGTGCCGCAGGTAGCGTCCGGGATAGTTGACGGACTCGAACGACACACCGGTGGCGTCCGCCAGGCCGGGCACCAGCTTCCACAGCTGATCCTGGTACGGGTCGAACGGATAGGCGTCGATGCGTCCGACGGAGTCCGCGTGGCGGACGTAGCGGTCCGGGAAGTTGTAGGACTTGAGCCGCCGCCACGCCGGGGCGCCCCACTGCGCGACGAGGGCGGATCGCTCCGTGGCCGTGATCGGCGTGATCCCGGGGTGCTTGGAGTTCAGCGGCTGCGTGTAGGCGCGGTCGTTCAGCAACGTCCAGTTCCCGGCGGCCACGTCGGTGGTCTCCCAGCAGAAGAACCGGCCGTTGGGGCTCCACGTGTCACCCCAGAGGTACCAGCGGTTGCCCGACAGCGCGGGCACGATCTGCGGCGCCTCCACCCCCCGCCCGGGTGAGATCCCGGTCTTGTAGGTGGTGAAGCTGCCGGGAGCCAGGGCCCCGGAGCGCTGGCCGACCAGGGTGCTGTTGGTGTTGTTCTTGACGTACAGGTAGTTGACGCCGCCGATGGTGGCCATCGTCCCGTCGATCGTCGCGTGGCCGGGGTCGAAGAACACCTGTGGAGCACTGACCGTCGCGAAATCGGTGGTGTAGTTGACCATGATGACGTCGTGGCCGCCGTAGGCCGCCGAGTAGATGATCGCGTACTGGTTGCGCGACGGATCCCAGAACGCTTCCGGCGCCCAGCTGTGCGTCGCCATCGAGTGCAGCTTGATCCGGCGGTAGCCGGTGAACCCGCGCAGGTCCGCTGAATCCCAGACGTGGACGTACTGGTTCTGCAGCGACCAGTCGGTGCCCTTGAGATCGGTCGCCAGCACGACGAACCGGCCGTCCTGCTTGCGCAGCACGAACGGGTCGCGCAGCCCGCCGGTGCCGGCCGTCGGCGTCACCACCGGCTTGTTCTGGTTGAGCGGCATCCAGTCGAGGCCGTCCGCGCTGACCGCCAGGTGCAGCCCGTAGTCGGCGCCCGTCATCGACGGCGACTCGGTGAAGTACGCCATGACGTACCCGCCGGAGGCGGCTTGGGCCCGGGCCGCGGCCCTGCTGCCGAGCACGCCGGCGACCGCGGCTGCCGCCGCACCCGCCATCAGTCCACGTCGACTGATCATCGTCCACCCATCTCGTCGTCGAGTACCGGGCAACAAACAGGATTGTTAGCGCTAACAAGTGGTCGTAGTGTAGGTGACGCGCGCCACAGGGTGTCAAGGGGCCGATCGTCGGGACGCGGGACACCACCAGGCAAAACAGCCAATTGACCCCGCGGGGATCGGCAGCTATGTTAGCGCTCACTCCGCGCTCGGCGACCATTCCCAGGTCCCGGAATCAGCCGCATCACCCTTTTCCCGCGCCGTCGGCGCCCACCTCCTGGAGAACCGGTATGCCCGTTCGACTCTCGGCGACGACGTCGTCGCCGAAGTTCTTCCGGCGGTCCCGCCCGCTGACCGCGGTCCTCGCCACGCTGGCCGTGGCCGCGGCTTCCACCACCGTCTGGGCCACTTCCGGCCATGCGGCAACGCTGGACGACGGCCTGGTCGTGCGCTACGACCTCACCGGCGGCTCCGGCACGACCGTGCCCGACGCTTCCGGCCACGGCCGCAACGCCAGCGTCAGCGGCGACACGACGTGGCAGGGCGACGAAGGCCTGCGCCTGGGCGGCACCAACGGGCATGTCCGGCTGCCGGACAACCTCATGCGAGGTCTCACGGACATCACGGTTTCGGTTCAGGTCAACATCGCCGCCGACCAGGGCACGCCGTATTTCCTGTGGGGCCTCGGCAACACGACGGGCGGCACCGGGAACGGCTACCTGTTCACCACGGGCGACTCCTACCGCGCCTCGATCGCTTCCGGCAACTGGTCCACCGAACAGACCGCCGACGCGGGACGCAACCTCTCACGCGGCAGCTGGCGCACGATCACCTACACCCTCAGCGGCGGGACCGCGGTCCTGTACGAAGACGGGATCGAAGCCGCCCGCAAGACCGGCATCACGATCACGCCCGGCTCGATCGGCGGCGGCACCACCACCGCCGACTACCTGGGCCGCTCGGTCTACGACGGCGACAAGTACCTCAAGGGCAGCGTCCGCGACTTCCGCGTCTACGACCGCGCGGTGACCGCCGACGAAGCCCGCGCCCTCGGCGAGCGCACCGCCGCCGGGCGCGCGACGGCCGACGCGGCTGCCCTCGACCTCGGCGACACCTCCGCCGTCACCGACAACCTCACCCTGCCCAGGACGGGCGCCGGCGGCTCGGCGATCACCTGGTCGTCGGGCAACCCGGCGGTGGTGTCGGCGACGGGTGTGGTGACGCGGCCCGCGCCCGGCGCCGGCAACGCGAAGGTGACCCTGACGGCGGCTGTCTCCTACGCCGGCCAGAGCGTGAGCCGCTCCTTCACCGTCACGGTGCTGCAGGACATCACCGACCGGCAGAAGGTCGACAACGCGCTCGGGGACATCGTCCTCCCCGACCAGGACGCGATCCGCGGCAACATCACCCTGCCGGTCAAGGGCGCCCGCGACGTCACGCTGACCTGGTGCAGCCAGGACCCCCGCGTCGTCACCGCCACCGGCGAGGTGACCCGGCCCGCGGCCGGTGCCCGGCCGGCCAAGGCGCGGCTCACCGTCCGCGCGACGAAGGGTCACGCGACCGCGGAACGCTCCTTCACCGTGACCGTCCTGCCGCTGCCGAAGAAGGAAGCGCTCGAGGGTTACATGTTCGCCTACTTCACCGGTGAGGCGACCCAGGACACCGAGCAGATCCACTTCGCGGCCAGCCGCGGGAACGACCCGCTGCACTGGGACGAGCTCAACGGCGGCCGGCCCGTCCTGCGCTCGAACTACGGTGAGACCGGCGTGCGCGACCCGTTCATCGTCCGCAGCCCGGAGGGCGACCGGTTCTACATCGTCGCCACCGACCTGCAGATCAACGACGGCCGCGGCTGGGACCAGGCACAGCGCCACGGCAGCCAGTACCTGGAGATCTGGGAGTCGACCGACCTGGTGACCTGGTCGAACCAGCGCCACGTCCGGGTCTCCGACGACACGGCCGGCATGACGTGGGCGCCGGAGGCGACCTACGACCCCTCGATCGGCGCCTACGTCGTCTACTGGGCCACCAGCCCCTACGCCCCCACGGACGTCGGCCACACCGGCCCGACGTACCCGCGGATGATGTACGCGACCACCCGCGACTTCCGGACGTTCAGCAAGCCCCAGGTATGGAACGACCCCGGTGCCGGGGTCATCGACTCCACCGTCATCAAGGACGGCGACTACTACTACCGGCTGACCACCGACGGCAAGGTCATCGGCTCCTGCGAGCGCGACATCGTGCTCGAACGGTCGAAGAACCTGCGCGCGGTGGACCTGCCGACGACCAAGCCGCGCAACTGGCAGCTCGTGGACGACTGCATCCGCACGAAGCTCGGCACCGACTGGGTGGAAGGCCCGACGGCGTTCAAGTCCAACGACGGCAGCAAGTTCTACGCCTTCATGGACGAGACGCCCCGACGCGGTTACGTCCCGTTCGTCACCGATTCGCTGGCGAAGCCGAACTGGACGATCCCGGCCGAGTACCAGCTCCCGAAGAGCCCGCGCCACGGCACGGTGCTGCCGGTGACGAAGGCCGAGCTCGCCCGGCTGCGGCAGGGGCCGCCGCCGGTGACGGCCGACAAGAAGGGGGTCGTCGCCGACTACGACCTCACGGCGGCGGGCCGCGGCGACACCGTCACCGATGTCTCCGGGAACGGGCGGAACGCCACGATGCACGGCGGCGTCACGCGCTCGGCGGACGGGCTTTCCTTCGCGGGCAAGGACGGCTACGTCGCCTTGCCGAACAACCTGATGAGCGGCCTGAGCGGGATCACGGTGTCGGCGCAGGTGTGGGTCGACCCCGCTCAGCAGACGCCGTACTTCCTCTGGAACCTCGGCAACAGCACCGACAACACCGGCGACGGCTACCTCTTCGCGACCGGGGACACCTACCGGGCCGCGATCGCGCCCGGCAACTGGTCGACCGAACAGAACACCGACAGCAAGCGGGCGCTGACCCGCGGCGCCTGGCACACCCTGACGTACACGCTGGCGAACGGGACGGCGCGGCTCTACGACAACGGCGTCGAAGTGGCGCATGTGGACGGTGTCACGGCGAAACCCGGTGACCTCGGCGCGGGCCTCACGACGTCGAACTACCTCGGCCGGTCGGCCTACGGTGCCGACAAGTACTTCCAGGGCAAGATGCGCCGGTTCACCGTGTGGGATCGCGGTTTGACGGCCAAGGAGGTGCTCGGCGCGCCGGGCAACGAGACGGCCGTCGGGTCGGTGACCCTCGACTCGCTCAAGGTGCCCGCGATCGTCGACAGCGCGAAGGGCACGATCGTCCTGCCGGTGAAGCCGGGCACGGACGTGCGGCGCCTCGCGCCGGTGCTGCAGGTGGCCGACGGCACGCAGGTGTTCCCCCACAACGGTTCGCGGCAGGACTTCACCGGCCCGGTGGGCTATTCGGTCGTCGGCGCCGGCTGGCAGAGGCGGACGTGGACGGTCAGCGCGGTGGTGATGAACAGCCCGGTGCTGCCCGGCTTCAACGCGGACCCGAACATCGTCCGCTTCGGCGACACCTACTACATCTACGCCACCACCGACGGCTACCCCGGCTGGTCGGGCACGACGTTCGACGCGTGGTCGAGCAAGGACCTCGTCACCTGGACGCGGCACCCGAAGATCCTCGACCTCGGCCCGGACGTGTCCTGGGCGGACAGCCGCGCGTGGGCGCCGACCATCACGCAGAAGAACGGGAAGTACTACTTCTACTTCTGCGCGGACGCCAAGATCGGCGTCGCGGTGTCGGACTCCCCCACCGGCCCGTTCACCGACGCGCTGGGCAAGCCGCTGATCGCGGCGAACCCGGCCGGCGGCCAGGCGATCGACCCGGCGGTGTTCACCGACGACGACGGGCAGACCTACCTGTACTGGGGCAACGGCAACGCCTACGTCGTGCCGCTGAACGCCGACCTGGTCTCCTACGACCCGGCGAAGATCACCCGCTTGACCGGCCTCGACGGCTTCCGCGAGGGGCTGTTCATGACCAAGCGCGCGGGCACGTACCACCTGACGTGGTCCATCGACGACACGGGCAGCGAGAACTACCGCGTCGGCTACGCGACGGCGACGAGCCCGCTGGGCGCCGGGCTGGTCAACCGGGGCGTGATCCTGGAGAAGGACCCCTCGCTCGGCATCCTCGGCACCGGACACCACAGCATCGTCCAGGGGCCGGGAACGGACGACTGGTACATCGCCTACCACCGTTTCGCCATCCCGGGCGGCGACGGCACCCACCGCGAAGTGACCATCGACCGGCTGCGGTTCGCCGCGGACGGCACGATCGCCAAGGTGGTGCCGACGCTCGGAAGCGTCCGGCCGGTCAGGTAGGCGTCCGGACGGCAAGGATCCCAAGGTGGCCTTCGGTGTGTGGAACGCACCGAAGGCCACCTTGGCGCGCCGGGGGCCGGGCCCACCCGGCCGGGGGAAATCGTGTCGATCAAGCGAACCGGATGCGCTTTCCGGCCGTATCCCCCAGTAGGACGGTGGACGACGGAGGGACGGCACGTGGCGCGCGAAGGGACACTGATCGGTGATCGGTACCGCCTGCTCGGCCCGGCCGGGCCGGGCACGGTGGTCTGGCACGCCCAGGACGAACGGCTGGACCGGATCGTCGCCGTCAAACCGTTGTTCGACGAGCCGCCCGCGGCGCCCGCCATCCCCGCGCCGCGGGCGGCCATCTGTGACGTCGTCGACGAGGACAGCACCACCTACCTGGTGCTCGAGTACCCGGGGGCACGGACGCTGACCGAGCTGCTCGACGAGCACGGCACGCTGGCCCCCGGTCTCGTCGCGCGGTTCGGCGCCCAGCTGGCCGCGGTGCTGGCGGCCGCGCACGACGAAGGCGTCCTGCACGCCGCCGTCGACCCGGACCACATCGTCATCTCCGCCGACGGACACGCCGGGATCGTGGCCGGGGCGACCGGCTCGCGCGCCTACCACGCCCCCGAGGTGCTCGACGGGGGCTTCCCCGACTTCCCGGCGGAGGTGTACTCCCTCGGCGCGACCCTCTACGCCGCGCTGCAGGGACGACCCGGCGCCGAGCACACGCCGCCGCACCACCCGGTCGCCGAGGCCGTGCTCCGGCTGTTGCACCCCAACCCGGCGGCCCGGCCCACGATGGCGGAGGCCGAAGAACTGTTCAACAGCTCCTTGCCCCGCCGTCCGGTCTCGCGGCCGGACGGCGGGGCAAGGCGAGCTGCCGCAGGCGACTACCGCTGCGTGTAGACGAAGCCGACCTTGTCGACCTCGTCGCCGGTGCGGCCGTGGAAGCCGGCGATCTGCCAGCCGTCCGGGGCCGTGCGGGTGACGCAGTCGCCGGTCGCCGAGCCGCCGGCGAGGACGTGGCCGAGGTTGGTGGTGAACCGGGCCGAGAAGATCCGGGTCGTGTTGCTGTACTTGCCCTGGCACAGGGTCGCCGTCGTGACGTACTCGCCGGTGCCGAGCGTGAGCGACGCCGCCGTGCCGCCCGTGCCGCCGTGGGTCAGGGTGGTGCCGTTCTCCAGGGTCACCCCGAGCTGGTCGACGCGGGAGCCGCTGCGCAGCGAGAGCGTCCGCACCCGGGCGCCCGCGGGCACCGCGGCGACGTCGGTGAAGTAGTCGCCGTGCGGGCCGCCGTACTGGTCCGACAGCCGCAGCGCCGGGTTGCGCGTCCAGTCGAACCGCACGGTGATCGGGTCGTGGTCGGACAGCATCTTGCCGTCGCCGTCGAGGAACTTCGCGTGCTCGTTGTTGTAGGAGGTCGCGTTGAGCGAAACGAGCTTGCTGCTGCGGTAGAGGACCTTGTCGACGACCTCGCAGTCGTTGGTGACCACCGGTTCGCACACCAGCGCCGGGCTGCCGGGCGCGGGGGCGACCCCGCCGCGCACGAGCTTCACCCACGCGTCGGTGAGGCCGTTGTCCGAGGCGAACCCGGCGATCGTGTCGGCCGCGCGGGTGTAGCGCGTGTTGGTGTCGCCCATGACGACCACCGCGTTGCCCGCCGAGTGGGAGCGGATGAACGCGGTCAGCTGCGCCAGGTTCGACGCGCGCGACGCCTCGTCGCCGTCGTTCGTCCCGGCATTGGTGTGCGCGTTGTAGAAGTCGACGTACACGCCCTCGGCCAGCCGCACCCGCATGAAGGTGAAGCCCTTCGGGGTCAGGCAGTCGCCGGAGTCGACCTGGCAGGACGTCCAGCGGACGCGCTCGAAGTCGTCGCCGTCGTACGGCAGCGTGGACAGCGTGTTCAGGCCGCTGCCGAAGCCGGCGCCGCCGCTGGTGGGCGTGCGGTACGGGTGGTTGTCCGCGGCGTAGAGCTTGGCGTGGTAGTTGAAGTCCTCCTCGACGTGCACGACGTCGTAGGGAGCGATCCGCTGCCCGATCGCCGTCGTCGCGGGGTCACGCGGCGTCGGCGCGCTCGAGATGCTCTCGGGCAGGCCGGCGACGTTGTAGCTCAGGACCGAGAAGCTGCCGCCGCCGTCGGCGGCGTGCGCGGCCGCCGGACTGACCACTGTGGACACCGCGGCGGCGAGCGCCAGCACGGCCAGGCGTTTCTTCACGAGAACTCCCGCAGGATTCGGACGGACAAACCGGTGGACGTGTAACGCGGAACCACCCGGTACCCCGGGCGGTCGACTCGGATGGCGGAGAACCGGCCGCGCAGCCGCCGGGCGCACAGCACGTCGACCTCGTGCGCCGGGCAGGAGCCGGTCACCCGGAGCTCCAGGGCGCCGCGCTCCAGCGTGGCCTCGCCGCGCACGAGCAGCGCCGCTCCGGCGGCGACGGACAGCGTGCCGCCCGTCTGGTGGTAGCCGCCGGCCCGGAGACCGGACGCGCGCAGCACGCCACCGGCGAGTTCGACGTCGCCGGTGCCCAGCGCGCCCGGCGTCGCGGCGACCAGCGTGCCCGCTTCGACGCGGGTGCCGCCGCGGTAGCTGTTGGCCCCGGCGAGGGTCAGCGTCCCGGTACCCGCCTTGACGAGCCCGCCCGCGCCGCCGATGTCGTTGCGCCAGCTGTCGTCGGCGGCGAACCCGCCGCGCGTGGCGTCCATCGTGACGCGGACGCCGGTGTCGAACGCGCCGTAGCCGTCGGCCGCGGCGAAGAGGTTCAGCCGTCCCCAAAGCTCGGGGCCGTCGAGCAGGGGGTTCCCGGCCGGGAACGCCGTGGTGCGCAGGACTTCCCGCCGCTGCGCCGCGTCGAGGTACGGCAGCCGCGTCTCGAGGAGCACCTCGGCGCCCTTCGGCACCCGCATCGCCACGCGCGTGTCGCGGTCCGGCAGCCCGTAGGTCGCCCGGCGCGCGACCATCGCGGCGTTGGCCCGGCGGTCGCCGTATTCGTCGGCGCCGGTGTGTGCCCGGGCGAACAGCGTGTCCGCCGTCGTGCCGGTCTTCGCGGTGAAGTACTTCAGCGCCTGCTCGCGCGCCGCCGTCTTGAGCGCCGCGTTCTCCGGGTCGGCCAGCGTCGCCGCGGTGAGCGCGGTGGCCAGGGTCCGGCCGCCGATCACGTCCACCGGCGAGTGCATCCCGGCGACGATCCGCGTGTCGGCCAGGTCGTAGGCCCGCGCCACCAGCTCCTGGAACCGCTCCGGGACCGCGTAGGCCAGGGCGAGGCAAGCCAGGTGGAACGCGTTGGTGTGGCCGCTGGGGAACCCGCCGTCGTCGGCCGGGTTCGTACTGCGCTGCCGCAGCAGCTGCGGTGCGACGACCACGTCGGACCGGTAGACCGGGAACCCGAGCGCGTCGGTCCGGCCGGTGTCCTCGACCCGGCTGTCCGCGGTCAGCCGCCACGGCCGCGGGTACTGGTAGGCGGCCTTGCTCGGGTTGCCCGAAGCGAAGTTCCCGCGGACGGTGTCGACGAGCGTGGCCACCAGGCCGAGCTCCGAGTCGTGCGAACCGGCACCGAGCGCCGAGCCCGCCGGGGCGTTCGGCGGGACGGCGTCGTCGATCTTGGCCGGCGGCGTGCCGTCGGGCGCGGTGGTGATGCCCGTGACGGCCTTGGCGCCGCTGCGGTAGAGGTCGGCCAGGGGGCCGAGGCCGCCGATGGCGGCGTAGGACTGGTGCTGGCGGTCGTAGACGAAGGCGCGCTCGGCTTCGGCGTCGGTCCGGTGGCGGGTGACGGCGACGCAGTGCCGGACGTTCGCGCGCAGCACCGCCGCGTCGAGCACGACACCACTGTCCCAAGTGGATCCGGTACGCCAGATCCGCTGCATCCCGCTCAGGATCCGGACCGCGGCGTTGGTCTCCGGGGTGTGGTTCGCCGGGACGTTCGTGCGGTAGGTGTCGACGAAGGCCGTCGTCTCCTCCGCCCACGCGGGCACGCCCAGCACGGCGGGCACGGCGGCGACGGCGGGCACGAGCGCGGACCAGCGCAGGAAGGTCCGCCGGTCCAAGGGCGCGAGGCTCAACTGGTTCTCCTGGGAAGGCCCGCGTGGCCGGAAAAGCGCGCGGGGAATCGATGCGGGAATGATCAGCGCCGGGCGGCCCCCCGGTCAAGGAGCGTCCGGAGTAATTCGCCGGGCAGTAACCTGATCTTTTTCGGGGGTATCACGAATTCGACGAATTCACTCGATCCGGACTTCGACGGCGGGGCTGTACACGAGCCGCCCGTGGGCGGTCACGCGGACGAGCACCCACCAGTGCGCCCCGCGCCGGGCCGTGTGCCCCGCGCGAACGGTGATCGCCGTGGTGATGCTCGCGCCGGCCTCGAGCCGGAACGGCTGCGCCCGTGGGCCGATCGCCAGCTCACCCGCCCAGGTGCCGAACGGGCTGATCGCCGCGACCCCGCCCCGGATTTCGCTCTGGGCCAGGTTCGTCAACGACACCGGCAATTCGGCGCCGCCGCCCGGTCCGACGATGATCGGGCCGGGCGGGAGTTCGACGTCGACCAGGTCGTCGTGCGGCGGCGGCGCTCCGATCAGGATTTCGGCCGTGTCTTCGAGGATTTGCCCGTGGTCGTCGGTGATCCGGGCGGCGAGCAGGTACCGGCCGGGCGTGTCCGGACCCCGCACCTCGACCGTGGTTTTCGCGTGCTCCCCCGGCTCGAGGTCGTAGCCCAGGTCCGGAACCGGCTCGGTCCGCCAGCCCAGGGGCAGCTCCAGTTCGGCACGGCCGCGAGCCGGACGGCCGCTGCAGCTCACCGTGACGTCCAACCGGGCTCGCCCGTCGTCGAGCGTCAGCCTGGTCGGCGCCACGTGCACGCTCACCGGCAGGTTGCCGATCGGTGCCGGGCCTTCGTTGTGCAGCCAGTACCGGGTGTGGATCGGCTGCACGGGTTCCGTGGCGATTTCCCGGCCGGTTCCCATGCGGGTGGCGGGTTCCAGCCGGAGGGTCGCCACGTCCGCGGCCCCCAGTTCGACGCGCGCGCGTCCGTCGTCGACGTCGACCGGTTCGCCTCGCTCCTCGAGGAGGTCGGTGCGCCAGGCCGCACGAATCCCGCCGTGCAGCGCGATCGACGCCGTGGCCGCGGACCCGGTCGATTCGTACACCCGCAAGGTGATCGCGTCCGCGGGAGGGATCACCGACCCCGAGGCCAGGGGGTTGCCCGCGGGTTTCGCCGCGGTCAGCACGACTTCGGCGGGCCCGACCGAGATCAAGCTCAGCGTGGGCGGCAGCGCGCCTTCGGTGGCGGATACCTGACGGGCCTGGAGCGGGTGCACGGCTTCCTGGGCACCGCGCGGGAAACCGGCGGCCCGCCAGTCCCCTCCCCCGGCGACGATCGCGAAATCGAACGTGTGGGTCCAGTGCTGCCACGCGAAGCTGGAACCGTCCGGCGCGGTCCGGCGTTCACCGTCGATCCACACGCCGCTGGGCCAGCCGCTGCACGAGCGCATCAGCGACAGGTGCAGCGTGCCACCCGGGTCGACCACGAACCCGGGCGTGCCGTGGTTGACGACCGCGACGGAGTAGCTGTCGGCGGGTTCGGCGGTGCCGGCCAGCCCGTCGGGAACCCGCACGTCGAGGGCGGCATCGGCACGCAGTTCGGCGATGGCCGCCTTGACGTCGCCGATGATCACCACCGGCAGGTCCCGCGGTCCCCGGAGATCGGCGTCGGGTACCCAGGCTTCGCGCCGGGTCCGGGTCGCCGGGACGAACACCCGGCCGTGGCGTTCCAGGGTCTCCCGGTACCCGGGCTCGGCGGAGGCGAGGACCTCGGCGGCGAACGGGTTGTCCGCGCCGGCCACGATCCGGACGTCGGGGAGGTTCGAGTCGGCGTCCAGGGCGCCGTAGCGCGGGCCGCCGGGGCGGGTGCAGGTCGCCGTGACGCCCTTCGCGGCCAGCGCCGCCACCAGTGCCCGGACCTCGAGCCCGGACGTGAGGGGCTCGACCACTTCGGCGACACCGATGGCGTGCGTGCTCCGGGTGCCGTCGTCGCGGGTGAGCGTGACGCGGGCGGTCGCCGACAGCCCGGCCCAGGTGTGGGCCGGGCTGTCCAGCGTCCAGAGGTGCTCGGCCGCGTCGACGTCGGGGAAGCCGAACGAGCGGCCGATCGCACCGAAGCCGACCTCGGCCACCGGCAGGGCGCCGGGGACGGCGAAATCGAACCGCGCCCGCAGGAGCCGGTCCTGCCCCAACGAGCCGTCGACCTCGGTGCGAACGTCCACTCGGGACACTCCGCGCCACAACGTCGTGCGCTGGGTGATCCGCAGGTCGTCCAGAGCCGTGGTCGCGACGAGCCGCTCCCCCAGCGGGCTGGTCTCGACGACGACGTCCGCCGCACCGGGACCGTGGCCGGGCCCCTTCGGCAGCAGGTGCCAGGGGCCCTCGCCCCACACCGGGTGCTCGGCGTGCTCGTCCTGCACCACCAGCCCGGCGGCGAGCCCGCCCTCCCGCAGCAGCTCCCGGCCGCTGCGCCGGTCGCGGACGCGCTCGAGCGCACCCCCGCGCGCGGGGTCGGCTTCGACGGCGAAGACGTCGTTCTCGATCGACGGCGGACCCGGGCGGACCGTCCAGCCGGGCGGCACGGTGGCCGCGTCGAGGATCCGGTAGACCCGGTAGCCGAGCGCGGGCACCGCGGTCGCGAGGAACGTCAGCGTGATTTCGGCGAGCGAGCCGTCGGGGTGCCGCACGACCGCGTCGGTGACGGCGGGGACCGGACGGCCGTCCGGATCGACGACCCGCGCGCCCGCACCCCCGGGATCCCGGTGCACGGTCACCGTCGTGATCGCGTCCCGGATCCAGGACAGCGTGTTGAGCACGAAGACGGCCTCGCCGTCCCCGGTCGTGTCGGCGTGGCCGGCCAGCTCGGCGATCGCGCCGTCCAGGACCTCGCCGCCGCGTTCGGCCGCTTCGCGCCAGCCGGTGAGGAGGTCGAGGTAGACCTGGTCGGACTCGGTGCCGGTGATCGCGTCGTGGTGGGCGCCGTAGACCAGCTGCCGCCAGACCTTGTCGAGGGCTTCGTGCGGGTAGCGCGCCCCGAGCAGGGCGGCGAGGGTGGCCGCCCGCTCACCGTCGAGCACCGCCACCTCCGCCGCGCGCTGGGCCTGCTTGGTGTCGATGTAGGAGACGTCCTTGCCGGTGTAGACCGGGTTCATGTCCCGGGTCTGCACGCTGATCGGCGTGCCCCGCGCCGCCGCGTCCGCGCGGACCGCGGCGAAGAAGTCCCGGGGCAGGCCGACGACGAACCGCGGCCAGACGTAGCGGGCGTTCCAGGCGCGGTGGATCTCGGTGCAGAACCGCGACGGGATGTTGTGGTCGTGCCCGACCGGCAGCAGCACGTTGCGCGTGGCGGCCACCTGCCGCAGCGTGCTGAACTGCCGGTAGGCCTCCTCCATCGCGTCTTCGAGGGTGTCCTGGCGCTCGATGCCCCACCCGGCGACGTAGTGGTCCGCCATGTAGGCGGTCAGCAACCCCCGCCCGCTCGGCGAAATCCATTCGAACTCCGACGGGAACTGCATCCGGCCGATGTCGCCGGTGTGCCGCTTCGCCCCGACGTGGTGCCACGGCCCGCGCGCCCAAGCGCTGGACTCCAGCCCGGCGTCGGCCATCAGCCCGGGGTAGGCCGGGTCGTGGCCGAACACGTCGAGCATCCACGCCGAGCGCGGGTCGCCGCCGAGGACGTCCCGCTGGTAGCCGACGCCGTAGACGGCGTTGCGGATCGTCGACTCCGGGTGGGTCAGGTTCGTGTTGGCCTCGTTGTAGTTGCCGCCCACCAGCTCGATCCGGCCGTCGCGGAGGAACCGCCGCAGGTCGTGGCGGTCGCCGGGGAAGGCGTCCCAGTGCGGTTTGAGGTAGTCGACCTCGGCCAGCACGAACCGGTAGTCCTCGTCGTCGCGGGCGGCTTCGAGGTGCGCGCGGACGAGGTCGAACGCCGACCGCTGGAAGGTCATCCGCTTTTCCTGCGCCAGCGGCAGGTCGAGCCAGGTGTCGGTGAAGCCGGCCTGGGTGTTCCACCACACCGGGTCGTAGTGGAAGTGCGACACCATCCACATCGTCCAGCCGGTCTCCGCGACGACGAGGTCCGCCTCCGCCGTGACCCGCTGCCCGGCCGACTCCGCGACCACGGTGACCCGGTGTTCGGAGCCTTCCGGGGCCTGGAAGACCACGCCGACCTCGACGGTGACGCCGTCCGGGTGGACGTCGGCGGTGACCGGGTCCGGTGTGGACACCCGCTTGCCCTCGACCCGGACCCGCACCGGAGCCCGGGGCCCGGTGAGGGTCACCCGGACCACCTGGCGGGCCGCGGCGGCGGAGCCGGCGAACAGATCGGTGCCCCGCACCGCGGTGATGCGCACGCTTCCCCTACTTCGCGTTGGCGAGGGCGTTCTTGGCGTCACTGAAGAACTGCGTCACGCCGGCCGCGATCGACATCTTGCCGAACGCGATCTGCTTGGCCGCCGAGTCGAGCGCGGTCTTGACGTCGCCGTAGCCCGGCGGCGCGGTCGGGGCGGTGGGCAGGCCGTCCTTGGCGACCTGCGCGGCCACGTACTCGCCGAACTCCATGTCCGCCTTCTCGGGAGCCGTGGCGGTCGGCGTGAGGAGGTTCTTCGCCTTGTCCGACGGCGGCAGCCCGCGCTGCAGCTTCATCGTCTTGATCGCGTCGTCGTCGTTGAGGAAGAAGTTGATCAGCTTCGCCGCGCCCTCCGGGTTCTTGCTCTTCACCGGGATGCACAGCAGCACGCCACCGGACAGCGCCTGGCCCGTCTTGCCGTTCTCGCGGGGCACGACGACCAGCTTGAGCTCGTGCTGCGTCAGCGGCTGCATCTGGGCCAGGCCCCAGCCGGTGGTCATCGCGATCTGCCCGGTGATCAGCGGGTGGTTGCCGGTCGCCGCGTCGGTGTTGCTCAGCAGCGTCGGCGGGCAGATCGCACCGGCCTTGCGCAGGCCGTCCCAGAAGGTGAACCACTCGGTCAGGTCCTCGGGGCCGAACCCGAGGGTCTGGTCGGGGGTGTAGAGGTCCTTGCCGCGCTGGCGCAGCCACGGCTGCAGCGCACCCGAGTCGTCCTTCGACGCGTCCAGCGCGCCGTACTTGTTCGGGCCCCACGCCTTGGAGATCTCCCCGGCGATGGTGCCGAAGTCCTGCCACGTCCAGTCGCTGGTCGGGGCGGTGATCTTGAGCTGGTCGAACACCGTCTTGTCGTAGAGCACCGGGGCGTTGCCGGAGCCGGAGGGGACGCCGTAGGTCTTGCCCTTCACCGCGCCCGCCCCGCGCACCGGCGCGTACAGGGTGTCCAGCCCGATCGTGCCGGGGATGTACGTGCCCAGGTCGGTGAGCACGCTGCGCCCGGCGTAGGTGCTGACGTAAGCGGTGTCCATCTGGAAGAGGTCGGGCGGGTTGCCGCCGGCGAACTCGGTGTTCAGCTTGTCGAAGTACCCGTCGTAGCCGGAGTACTGGGTGGTGACGGCGATCCCGGTCTTGTCGGTGAAGATCTTCACCGCCTTCTGGTAGGCGTCGTTGCGGGCGTTGCCGCCCCACCAGCGGAAGGTCAGGGCGTTGTTCCCGGCGCCGGAGCCGGTGCTGGGCGGCGCGAAACCGCAACCGGCGAGCGCGGCCGAGGCCACCCCCGCCCCGGCGATCCCGAGGAACCCCCTCCTGGACAGGTGCTGTGCCATGGCGGTCTCACTTTCTTTCTGCGGTTGGGGTTCAGCCTTTGATGCCGGAGTTGGCCACGCCGTCCACCAGGCGTTTCTGGCAGATCAGGAACACGGCGACGGTCGGCACGAGGGTGACCACCGACATCGCGAGCATCCCGCCGTAGCTGGAACCGCTCGCCCGGTCGATGAAGGAGTTGAGGCCCAGCGGGACCGTGTACCGGGATTTGTCGGACAGGTAGACCAGCTGGCGCAGGAAGTCGTTGAACGTCCAGATGAACGTCAGGACCCCGGTGGTCAGCAGGGCCGGGCGCAGGAGCGGGAGGATCACCGAGAAGAAGACGCGGGCGTGCCCGGCGCCGTCGATGGCCGCCGCTTCGTCCAGTTCGCGGGGAATGCCCCGGATGAACTGCACCATGAGGAAGATGAAGAACGCGTCGCAGGCCAGCAGCTGCGGGACCACCAGCGGCAGGAACGTGTTGATCCAGTTCAGCTTGTAGAAGATCGTGTACTGCGGGATCATCGTGGCCTGGAACGGCAGCATCAGCGTCCCGAGCATCAGCCCGAACCAGATCTTGCGGAACGCGAAGTCGAGCCGGGCGAACGCGTAGGCGGCGAGCGAGCAGGACGCGATGTTGCCGATCACCACGCAGAGCGCGATGGTCGCGGAGTTCGTGAGGTAGACGGTGAACGACGTGCCCGTCGCCGTCCAGCCACCGAGGTAGTTGTCGAAGGTGAAGTGCCACGGGATGGGGTCGAGCGTGCTGAAGATCTGGTTCTCCGGCTTGAACGACGCCCCGACCAGCCACACCAGCGGGTAGATCATCACGACGACCGCGGCGAGCAGCACCCCGTGCGCCCGCCAGTGGGTCTTCGCCGGCGCCTTGACGTTGACGGCCATTTCGGTCCTTTCTGCCCGGTCGGCGATTCAGTCCGCGTACGTGACCCAGCGCCGTGAAGACGCGAAGTAGAGCGCGGTGAAGAGGCCGATCACCACGAACAGGACCCACGCCATCGCCGACGCGTAACCCATCTGCAGGCTCGAGAAGCCCTTGCGGTAGAGGTAAAGCGTGTAGAGCATGGTCGAATCGATCGGGCCGCCCAGCCCGCCGCTGACGACGTAGGCCGGGGTGAAGGTCTGGAACGCGTTGATCGTCTCCAGGACCAGGTTGAAGAAGATCACCGGCGAGAGCATCGGCACGGTGATCCGGAAGAACATCCGGATCCGGCCGGCGCCGTCCAGCTCCGCGGCTTCGTACAGCTCCTTCGGGATCTGCTTGAGCCCGGCGAGGAAGATCAGCATCGGGGTGCCGAACTGCCAGCCCGACAGCAGGACCAGGGTCCACAGGGCGAACCGGGGATCCCCGATCCAGTCCGCGCCGCGGACGCCGAAGATCCCGAGGATCTGGTTCAGCAGGCCCTGCTGCGAAAAGATCTGGCGCCACATCACCGACACCGCGACGCTCGCGCCGAGCAGCGACGGCAGGTAGAAGACCGAGCGGTAGAACCCCAGCGCGCGCAGGCCCCGGTTCAGCACCGCGGCGACGAGGAGCGCGGCCGCGAGCTTCAGCGGCACCGAAGCGACGACGTAGGTGAGCGTCACCTTGACCGAGTGCAGGAACTTCTCGTCCTGCCACATCGCCAGGTAGTTGCCGAAGCCCACCCACTGCGGTGAGCTCAGCAGGTCGAACTTCGTCAGCGACAGGTACAGCGAGTACGCCATCGGCAGCAGGACGAACCCGAACATCCCGAGGAACCACGGCGACAGGAACAGGTACGCCGCCAGGTTGTCCTTGTGCCGCTTCCGGCGGCGCCGGACGGGCGCGGGTTTCGCCGCCGGTGGGCTCCCGGCTTCGACAGGGTGCGTTGCGGCTTCGGCTGACATCGGCTGCTCCCGGGACTCCAGCGTGGACCGGCAGCGCTCCTGAACCGGGCGGCTGCCGTGGCACTTCTTCCGACGCACGCGGTTCCAGTGGTTCCGTCCCAGGGAGCTGGAAGCGCTTTCTCGGCACTCTAGGCAGCGGGCTCCGCCGCTGTCAACGACTCGTTCACCCCTCCTCCAGCACCGCGCGGATGCCCTTCTCCCTGGCCAGGTGCGCGGCCCCGAGCACGGTCGCGCGCGCCCCCAGCTCGCTCACCACGACTTCGGTCGGCCAGCTCAGCCGCTCGACGGCGGCGGCGACGCCGGGCCGGAGCAGCTTGTTCCGCCCCACCCCGCCGCCGAGGACGACCAGACCGGGATCGACGACCGCGCAGATCGACGCGGCCAGGTTCCCGACGGCTTCGGCGTGTTCCGCGACGATTCCGAGTGCGACCGGGTCGCCCTTCTCCGCCAGCGCGAACAGCGCGGCGGCCGTCTTCGGCGCGGGGTCCGGGCGGCGTTCCCGGGCACGGCGCAGCAGCTCCCGCGAACCGAGCCGCGCTTCCAGCGCGTCCCGCACCGGCGGCCGGTCGTCCGCCCACGGGTAGGCCAGCCGGGCGACCTCCCCCGCCGCGCCGCTGGCCCCGCGCACGAGCCGCCGCCCGAGCACCACACCCGCTCCGATCGCCACGCCGACCTGCAGGAACACGAAGCTGTCGTGGTCCTTGCCCGCCCCTTCGGCCAGTTCGGCGATGGCCGCGCAGTTGACGTTGTTCTCGGTGTGCACGGCCGCGCCGCCGGGCAGCCCGAGCGCGGCCACGGCGCCGGAGATCCGCGCCATGGTCGCCGGATCGCCGCGGCCGGGCGGGGAGACCACTTCGGACACGGCGACCACCACGGCACGAAGCGGACCGCGCCCGCTTCCGCGGCGGAGCACCTCTTTCACCATGTCCGCCGCCGAGGCGGGCCTCGACGTCTGGTCCTCGTCGAGGAGCTCCCCGCCAAGGGTGGTCGCCCGCAGCGCGACCTGCGTCGATCCGCGGTCCACCGCCAGCACGTACCCGGCCCGCGGGCCCAGCCGGTAGACCGCCGCAGTCCGCCCGGTGGCGCCGGACGAGCTGCCGCTGCGCTCGGCGAGGCCCGCGGATTCGAGCTCCGCCATCACCAGGGAAACCGTCGGTTTCGACAGCCCGCACGCCACCGCGAGCTGCGGCCGGGTCGCCTGGCCGGCGGCCGCCAGCGCGGCGAAGACTTCGCCGGCCCGGTCACCGATGCCCGATTTCGCCATCTGCACCTGCTTTCGCCGAGGTGAAACTGTCGAACGCCCGCCGTCCGCGCTCCGTGCCGTTGACAACGTACGGGTTCGTTTGTTTACTACCTAACCAAGTGCGGGTCCCAGCCGCATCATCGTTTTTCCGGCCCACCGAGGGCAAGGTTCGGGAAAGCGCTTTCCCGATCACGTCGACCGGTCCGGTGCCCAGGACGGCAGGGAGGCTGCGAAGCGGATGGATCCGATCCTGCTGCCGAGCCAGCACGCGAGTTCGCACGACCTGCCCGACGATCCCGCCCACCTCGACGCCGTCCTGGCCACCGCGGCCGCCGACGCGCTGGCCGCGCAGCAGCCGGACGGCAACTTCGAGGACCCCGCGGCCGACGACGACGTCGGGGACATGGGCCTCGGCGTGATCTCCTTGCTCTGCCTCGCCCGGCAGCGCGGGATGCCCGGCGATCCGGCGGTCACCGACGCGGTGCGCCGGGGCCTGGACTTCTTCCTCGCGCACCGGGTTTTCCGACGCGACAACCCCGGCGAGCCGTTCCTGCGCGTCCGCCACAGCGGCCTGCCGTACGCGCGGTACATGCCCGGAGACGGCGAGCACCCCTTCGGTGACTGGCCGAGCACGGTGTGGGCGATGCTGCACGCGGTCAACGTCCTGGAGCTCGGCGAGGGCCTGCTCACCGGCGACCAGTACGCCGAGGTGACCGAGCTGGCGCTCGGGTACTGGCGGTGGCTGACCGAAGCGAGCATGTTCAACCCCCAGCAGACGGGCAACCAGGCCCTCGGCGCGATCGTCGCGGGCCTGATGCTCGGCCGCCACCTCGGCAGTGTTTCCCGCGACCGCGAGGGCAAACGTGTCACGACGGCGGCCATGCGGCTCTACACCGACGTGATCCGGCCGTCGCGCGTGACCGACCGCGGCTTCGCGCTGCCGGCGGAGCACGGCGCCGGCCACGACCAGAACTACCTGCCGATCTCGCTGTCCTTCCTGGCCCAGGCCCACCGCGTCACGGCCGACCGGCTGTTCCTCGACGACGGCGCGGAGATCGCGCGTCACCTCGACTGCCGCCTTTCGGCGCGCGGCTTCGACTACGGCGGTCCGCGCTACAGCGAGCAGCACTGCGGCGCCGAAGGCCTGCTCGGCCTCCGCTACTTCGGCGCGCACCTGGCCACCGACCTCGGCCGTTACCTGGGCGACCGGCGCGTCGCCTACTACCCGGCGGCGCGGACCGGCGCGCCGAGCGGGCACTTCGCGTTCACGACGGTGTGGCTGTACCAGGACGACAGCAAGTGGCACCGGACGCCGTCGTTTCCGACCGTGACACCGTATTCGCTGCGCCACCGCGCCGCGTCCGTGTCACTGACGGGCAGCCACACGCCGTACCTGATCGACGCGGGCCGGGCCGTGGTGATCGAGCCGGTCTTGGCCGGCCAGCACGGCATCGGCCCGGTCCTGGAGCGCACGCTGCTCACCCGCCCGCTCGGCCCGCTACGCGTCCGCGACGCCCGTGACGGAGACGTCGCCGCCCGGCTGGTCACCAAAGCGGTGGTGACGCGGGAGCAGGTGATGCTGAGCGTCCAGCAGCTCTTCGTGGCCGAGGAGCGGCGGGTGACGCTGTTCGCGGTGGTCCCGGCGGCCGGGTGCGAGTTCCTGGCCGGGCTACCTTATGTGGAGGAAACCGAAGCGGGCCAACGCAAGATCGTCACGGTGACTTCGCCGGGCGGAGAGCCGTTCGACCTGAGCGAGCCCGGTGCGGTGCTGCACACCGACGGCACGCTCCTCGCGGGCAGCCTGGCCGTCACCTCGGGGGCGTCGCTGCGGGTGGTCAACCCCCCGGCGGGCCGGACGAGCTTCAACAGCCCGGAAACGATCGGCCTGACCCAGGAGCAGCTGGCGTTCTCCCTGGCCGACGACCCCCGCGGCTACGGAAACCCGGACGCGGGCTGGCACCGGGTGACCGACACGAACCACGTCCTCGCGGGCCCGCTGCCGGATTCGCCGGCGGGATCAGCCGTCTTCGCGGTGCGGTACGGCCCGCACGGTGATGGTCCGTTCGAGGTCGGCGTGCGCGAGTCGGTGGACGGTCTGGTGATCGACGCGCCGGGCTTCTCGGTCGTCGTCGGCGATCCCCGGGGCGACGCGGACGGGGAACCGACCCTCCGGGTGACGGCGCGGCCATGACGGTACCGAGCCGCTCACCCCGCCGGCGCGGTCGTGCGTTCGCCGACGTGCCGGCGTAGTGCCGGTGCGATCTCCTCGCCCAGCCGGTGCAGCGAGTCGGCCACCGCCTCGGCCGGCAACCCGCCCCAGTCGGCCAGCGCCTGCACCCGGTCGAACCGCAGCACGTCGTGCAGCTCCGCGAGTTTGGCCGAGACGTGCTCGGTGGTCCCGATCATCAGGTGCTGTCCGGCCCGCATCCCCAGCTCGAACTGCTCGGACGTGACCGGGGAGCCACCGCCACCCGGGTGCTTGGGGCGCAGGAAGTCCCGGTAGTAGGGGTAGGTCGACATCGCCTCCGGCGTGCTCGGCGCGCCGAAGTAGTGCAGCGCGACGCCGAGCCGCAGGTCGTCCGCGTGCCCGGCACGGTCGCCGGCCTCGCGGTAGACGTCCGCCAGCCGGCGCAGGTGCGCGGGTGTCCCGCCGAGGTATCCCAGGATCATCGGCAGTCCCAGTCTTCCGGCGCGGGCCGCGCTGGCCGGGGTTCCCCCGACGCCCAGCCACACCGGCAAGGGCTCCTGCACGGCCCTCGGCAGGATCGCCGCGTCATCGAGCGGAGCACGGAACCGGCCTTCCCAGGTGACGGCCGGTCGTGCCCGGATCTCCAGCAGCAGCCCGAGTTTCTCCTCGAACGCGTCGTCGTAGTCGCTGAGGGGCACGCCGAAGAGCCGGAACGGCTCGGGGTAGGCGCTGCGGCCCGCGGTGATCTCGGCGCGGCCCGCACTCAGCACGTCGAGCGTGGCGAAGTCCTGGTAGACCCGGACCGGATCGAGGGCGCTCAGGGTGGTGACGGAGCTGGTCAGCCGCACCCGGGTCGTCCTCGACGCGATCGCGGCCAGCACGACCGCCGGGGAGGACACCGCAAAGCCGGGGTGGTGGTGCTCGCCCAGCCCGAAGTGATCCAGCCCGAGCTCGTCGGCCAGCACGGCGAGCGACACGATCTGCTCGACGCGGCCCGAGTGCGTGCGGCGGGTGCCGTCCACGGTGACCGGCTGGACGTCGGCCAGCGACGCGATCCCGATGTCGACCGGCCGGCTCACACTCGGACCGCTTCTTCTTCGTCGACCGGGAGCCAGCCCTCGCCGAGGTGGATTTCGCCCACGTGGTGGTACGCGTCGGGGCCCCGGCGCGTGAACGTGTCGCGCAGGGGGACGGTGGCGCCGTTCATGGTGATGGTTCCCAGGAACCGCAACCGGTCGCCCACCCAGCCCGCGGAGCGCTGGACCGCGCGTCCGCCGTTGCTGTCGTACCAGTCGGCGACGAATTCGCCGGCGGCCGGGTCGTAGCCCCACACGTAGCGGGCACTGAGCGGGGCCGGGTTCTCCGGGGTCGGCAGTTCGGCCGTGCCCAGCGTGATCCAGAAGCCGCGCTGCTCCCGGACGCCGTCGATCCGCATCCGGATCGGCTTGCGCGGGCCGAACGGGGTTTCGTGGAAGACACCGGGCGCGTCCCAGCCGCCCACGAAGAAGTCCAGCTCACGCAGGCGCTCGTGCGGGACCGGGGCGCCGGTTCCGGTCGGATCGGATGTCATGGGGTTCCTCCCTGGTAGCTTCAAATTTCAAAGTACACTATGGAAAACATAGTGGGCAACGAAAGCCAGAGCGGGCTACGGTGGTCGGCGACATGGAGGCGAAACCCGAAGAGCGGGGGCCCGCGAACGAGCGCCCCGACTTCCACACGGCCATCGAGCTGATCGGCCGCCGGTGGACCGGCGTGATCTTGGACCAGCTGCGCTCGGGCGCGTTGCGGTTCACCGAGCTGCGCGAACGCATCCCCCGGATCACCGACGCGATGCTTTCCCAGCGGCTCAAGGAACTCGAGCTGGCCGGCGTCGTGGAGCGGGTGGTGACGGTCGCCCGGCCGGTCGAGGTCCGGTACGCGCTCACGGGCATCGGCTCGCGGCTGGGGCCGGTGCTGGACGCGGTCAAGGCGTGGAGCGCCGACTGGGCGGCGCACCAGGCGGGAGAACTCGGTTGAGCATCGGCGGCACTTTCGGCGGCTGAGCTGCCCGGAAGGCGCGGAGTCTGGCACGATCGGCCCATGGCCAGGACCCGGCGGACGCGCGGACTCGCGCTGGCGGCCGCCCTGCTGCTGGTCCTCTCCGCCTGCACCGGCGGCTTCGGGAACCTCCGGCTGCGGATCGCCGCTGGCAACCCCGGCGGCGTCTACAACGGGCTCGCCCAGACCCTCGCGACGGCCTGGCAGGCCGACCTGGAAATCGAACGGCCGCAGGTGCTGCAGACCCAGGGCTCGCCCGACAACGTCAACAAGGTGCTGGCCGGCGAGGCCGACGTCGCCTTCGTCGCCGCGGACGTGGCCGAAGACCGGTACAAGGCCGACCGCGAACTGACCGCGCTCGCCCGGATCCACGACGACTACCTGCACGTCGTGGTCCGCACCGAGTCCGACATCCGGTCGGTGGAGCAGCTGCGCGGCCACCGCATCGCGATCGGCTCGCCCGCCTCCGGCGTCGAGTACATCGCGGACAAGCTGCTCGACGCGGCCGGCCTGACCGGCTCGGCCAGCAGGATCCACCTCGGCCTCGACGACGCCATCACCGCACTGCTGCGCGGCGAAGTCGACGCGTTCTTCTGGTCCGGCGGGCTGCCGACGCCGAGGATCGTGAATCACCAGAACGAGCTGCGGCTGGTCGACATTGCCGACGTGATGCCGAAGATGCGGGCGCTCAGCGAGGTCTACGGCACCGGGACCATCCCCGCGAGTACCTACCACCAGTTCGCGCCGGTGACCACGCTGGTGGTGCCGAACTTCCTGGTGGTGCGGAATTCGATGAACGCCGACGTCGCCGAGGCGCTGGTCCGCGGCCTGTTCGACGCCCGGCACCAGCTCGCCCAAGCCAACCCGGCGGCGCTGTCGATCGACGTGCACCCCGGCATCGAGACCCAGCCGCTCCCCCTGCACCCGGGGGCACTCCGCTACTTCCGGGCGGTGAAGACCTACCTACCTACCTAGCTAGCCGGCCGACCGGGGAACGTCATCGTGATCCGGAGGCCGCCGCCTTCGGGCAGGTCCAGCTCGAGTTCGCCGTCGGCATGCGCGACGAGCTCGCTGACGATCGCCAGGCCCAGCCCCGAGCCGGGCACGTTCTGGTGGGCGGGGCTGCGCCAGAACCGGTCCCGCGCGCGGTCGAGCTCGTCGGGCCGCAGCCCCGGCCCGTGGTCGCGCACCGACAGGCGTGCCCGATCGCCGTCGCGCTCGACGGCGACCCGGATCTCGGTGCCGGCCGTGGTGAACTTCAGCGCGTTGTCGAGCAGCGCGTCCAGGATCGTCTCGGCGCCGCGCGGCGGCATGCACACCCGCGTGCCGCCGCCGTCGGTGGCGACGACCAGCCGGACGTCCCGCGCCTGCCCGACCACCGACCAGTCGGCGACCCGCTCGGCGACGACATCGTCGAGCACCACCGGATCCAGCTCGCCGCCGGAGGCCTCGGCGCGGGCCATCGACAGCAGGCCGTCCAGGATCTGGTGCAGCCGCCCCGCGTCGACTCGCGCGGCTTCCAGGTCGGCGGCCGCCGGCTCGTCGTCGACGTGGCCTTCGAGGTTGCCCAGCCGGATCTTCAGCGCCGTCAGCGGGTTGCGCAGCTGGTGGGAGGCATCGGCGACGAAAGCGCGTTGCGCGGCCAGCGCGCCGGACACGCTTTCGGCCATCCGATCGAAGGACCGACCGAGCTGCCGCAGCTCCGGCGGACCGCTGCTCTCCCCGACCGGCTCGGCTTGCCGCCCGCTGACCACGGACGCCACCAGCGCGCCGGTGGCGTCGTCGAGCCGCTGCACCGGCCGCAAGATCCACCGGACCACCGGGATCGCCACGGCCAGCGCGAGCGTGAAGGCGAGGATCCCGCCCGCGGCGAGCAGCAGCCACCACCACAGCACGTCGGCCCGCTCGGCCTCGGTGTCGGACAAGGTCACCACCGCGCCGTGCACCTCGCCGTCGGCGAGCACCGGTTCGGCGAGCACCAGCGGCGTGGCGTCCCACGGCATCAGCACGCCGCCGGACTGGGAGCGGCGCCCGGCCAGCGCCTCGTGGGCCGGCCCGCTGATCCGCTCGGCGTGGCTGTCGAGCCGCGCGGCATCCGGCCCCAGCGAGCTGGCCACCTGCTTGCCGTCCTGGTCGAAGACCAGCACCTGGACGCCGTACACCTCGGTGTAGCGGCGCAGGACGGCCTCGATCAGGTTCGGCTTGTTGTCCAGCAGCGGGCGCTGCGCGAGGGAGGCGAACCGGGCCGTATCGGTCAGCCGGTCGAGGAACAGGTCCTGCTGCACGCCGGCCGCGATGCTCCTGGCCAGCGGAATGCCCAGGCCGAACACCAGCAACGCCACCAGCGTCAGCACGATGCCCTGCAGCCGGACGCGCATGCCCTCAGCTCCGGGCGACCTGGCCGCCGAGCCGGTACCCGACCCCGCGGACCGTCTCGATGAGCGCCGGGCGGCCCAGCTTCGTCCGCAGCGTCGCGACGTGGACGTCCAGCGAACGGCTCTCCGCGGGACCGCGGTGGCCCCACACCTCGGTGAGCACGTGCTCACGCGAGCAGACCGCGCCGCGCGCGCCCGCCACCAGCGCCAGCACCTGGAACTCCTTGCGGGACAGCGCGACCGCCTTGCCGTCGACCAGCACCTCGTGCCGGGAGACGTCGACGGTGACGTCCCCGACCCGGATGACCACCGGCTCGGCGGTGTGCTCCCCGCGGCGGCGGCGCACGGCCTCGACCCGGGCGAGCAGCTCCTCGACGTCGTAGGGCTTGACGAGGTAGTCGTCGGCGCCCGCGCGCAGGCCCTGGATCCGGTCGTCGACCTCGCCGCGCGCCGAGACGACGATGATCGCGACGTCGCTGACCGCGCGGATCTGGCGGCACAGCGTCACGCCGTCGATGTCCGGCAGGCCGAGGTCGAGCAGGATGACGTCGACCTCGTGCACCCGGTCGAGCACGCCGGCGCCGGTGGCCAGCCGGGCGATCGCCAGGCCACGGCGGGTCAGCGCCGGGATGAGCGCACCCGCGACCCGGTCGTCGTCCTCCACCAGCAGCACCCGCACCCGTCCGCCTCCCATGGTGACCTGCTCCACCGGCCGGTAGGGCGAACTCTAGGACGTCCGGGCGGGACCCGCACCGGCCACCCGGACGGTCACTCCCCGTGACCACGAGGCGGACACCCGTCAAAAGGGACATCGATACTCAGTTGAAACCCTAAGTATTGGTCAAGCGGACTTGCCAGCCGGGGAAGCAACGGTAGGTTCTCGCCATCGCGTGGTGACCCATGCCCGATTTGCACGAACGACCCGGGAGGCCAGATGACCGCGGAGGTGGCGGCGCCGATGATCAAGGCGTCCGCCGTGAACAAGTACTTCGGCGACCTGCATGTGCTCAGGGAAATCACGCTCGAGGTGCCTCGCGGCCAGGTCGTCGTGGTGCTCGGCCCGTCGGGCTCGGGCAAGTCGACCCTGTGCCGGGCGATCAACCGGCTGGAGCCGATCAACTCGGGCGAGATCGCCGTCGACGGCGTCCCCCTGCCCGCCGAGGGCAAGGCGCTGGCCGCGCTGCGGGCCGACGTCGGCATGGTGTTCCAGTCGTTCAACCTGTTCGCGCACAAGACCATCGTCGAGAACGTCATGCTCGCGCCGACGAAGGTCCGCAAGACCCCGCAGGCCGAGGCGCGCAAGACGGCGATGGAGCTGCTCGAGCGCGTCGGCATCGCCAACCAGGCCGACAAGTACCCGGCGCAGCTTTCGGGTGGCCAGCAGCAGCGCGTCGCCATCGCGCGGGCGCTGGCGATGCGGCCCAAGGTCATGCTGTTCGACGAGCCGACCTCGGCGCTGGACCCGGAGATGGTCCAGGAGGTCCTCGACGTGATGACGGGTCTGGCCAAGGACGGCATGACGATGCTCGTCGTCACCCACGAGATGGGTTTCGCCCGAAGGGCAGCCGATCGGGTGATCTTCATGGCCGACGGCGAGATCGTCGAGGACACGACGCCGGAATCGTTCTTCACCGCGCCGAAGAGCGAGCGCGCGAAGGACTTCCTCGGCAAGATCTTGACCCACTGAACACGTTCCGCGGCGCCGTTCGCGTCTCGGGTGACGACACACAGGAGAGATTCAGATGAGGATCCGCACCCTCGCGGTGGGACTGCTCGCCGGTGGCTTGGCGCTGACCACGCTGACCGCCTGCGGCAAGGAAGGCACGCCGACCACGCCGGGCTCGGGCGAGCAGAGTGGCACGAACGCCGCGGCGCTGCCGACGTACCCGGTGGCGACCGGCGTCGACCTGGCCGGCTCCCCGGTGTTCGCCAAGATGAAGGCGGCGGGCGCGCTGACCGTCGGCGCCAAGGACGACCAGCCCGGCCTCGGCCAGAAGGACCCGACGACCGGCAAGTTCGGCGGCTTCGACATCGAGATCGCGAAGCTCGTCTCGGCCGGCCTCGGCTTCGACCCGGAGAAGATCACCTTCCGCACGGTCGACTCCGGTGCCCGTGAGCAGACGATCGCGAACGGCGACGTGAACTACTACGTCGGCACCTACTCGATCACCGACAAGCGCAAGGCGCTGGTCTCCTTCGCCGGCCCGTACTTCGTCGCCGGCCAGGACCTGCTCGTGCGCAAGGACGACAGCTCGATCACCGGCAAGGACACCCTCAAGGGCAAGAAGGTCTGCTCGGTCACCGGCTCGACCCCGATCCAGAAGGTCCGCTCGGAGAACCTGACCGAGCCGGCCAACATCGTCGAGTTCCAGAAGTACTCGCAGTGCGTCGAGAAGCTGCTGTCGAAGGACGTCGACGCGGTCACGACCGACGACGCGATCCTCAAGGGCTTCGCGTCTCAGGACCCGGACAACCTGAAGGTCATCGGCCAGACGTTCTCCACGGAGAAGTACGGCATCGGCCTGAACAAGGACGACAAGGTCCTGCGCGACAAGGTCAACGACATCCTGCAGAAGGCGCTGGACGACGGCACCTGGCAGAAGATCTACGACGCGACCCTCGGCAAGTCGGGCTCGGCCGCCAAGAAGCCGACCCTCGAGAAGTACTGACGCTCGCGTGACGGCCGGTGGATCGGGTTTCCCGGTCCACCGGCCTTCTCCATCCACCACCTGACCACGGACGCGGGGAAGGCTCCATGGACGTCCTGCTCAACAACCTGGACCTGTTCGGTCCGTTCTTCCTCACCACGATCGAACTGTTCCTGCTCTCGGCCGTCGGCGCCCTGGTCTGGGGCACGATCCTCGCCATGTTGCGGGTGAGCCCGGTCCCCGTCTTCCGCGCCGTCGGCACGGCGTACGTGACGATCGCCCGGAACACGCCGCTCACCCTGGTGTTCGCGTTCTTCGTGTTCGCGTACCCGCTGCTCGACATCGTCAAGCTGGACTACTTCCCGGCCGCCGTGACCGCCCTGACCGTGTACACCTCGGCGTTCATCTGCGAGGTCGTGCGCTCGGGCATCAACACCGTGCCGGTCGGCCAGGCCGAAGCGGGCCGCGCGCTGGGGCTGACCTTCGGCCAGATCCTCGGCCAGATCGTGCTCCCGCAGGCGCTGCGTTCGGTCGTCCCGCCGCTGATCAGCACCCTGATCGCGTTGCTGAAGAACACCACCATCGCCGCCGGCTTCTCGGTCGCGGAGGCCGGGGCGATCCGCTCGTACCTGTCCGAACGCGGCGAGAACCAGCTGGTCGGCCTGCTGTGGGTGGCGCTCGGGTTCATCATCCTGGTCGCCGTGCTGTCGTTCGTCCAACGCAACCTGGAGAAGCGCTGGAGCGTGGCCCGATGACCAACGTCCTGTTCGACGTCCCGGGCCCGAAGGCCCGGCTGCGCTACCGCACGTATGCGGTGGTCGGCACTCTCGCGGTGCTCGCGTTCCTCGGCTACATCGGGTGGCGCTTCTACGACAGCGGCCAGTTCACCTCCCGCAAGTGGGAGTGGCTGCAGTACGCGCAGGTGCAGCGCGACCTCGGCAACGCGGTGCTTTCGACGCTGCAGGCCTTCGCCGCCGCGGCCGTGCTGGCGCTGATCTTCGGCGCGATCTTCGCGGCCGGCCGGCTGTCGGACCACGCCTGGATCCGCCGGATCTCCGGGTTCGTCGTCGAGTTCTTCCGCGCCATCCCCGCGCTGATCCTGATGTTCCTGTTCTACTTCGGCCTGCCGACCGTCGGCGTGCCGACGAGCCCGTTCCTCGGCGTGGTCCTCGGCCTGACGCTGTACAACGGCTCGGTGCTCGCCGAGGTCTTCCGCGCCGGCATCCAGTCGCTGCCGAAGGGCCAGAGCGAAGCGGCGTACGCGCTGGGCATGCGCAAGACCCAGGTGATGTTCCTGGTCCTGCTGCCGCAGGCGATCCGGGCGATGCTGCCGACCATCATCAGCCAGCTCGTCGTGCTGCTGAAGGACACCGCGCTCGGCTTCATCATCACCTACCAGGAGCTGCTGTACTACGCCCGCTACATCGGTTCGCAGGGCACGTTCGGGCGGCCGATCGTGCCGTCGACGATCGTGGCGACCGCCATCTACGTCGTGATGTGCCTGCTGCTGACGGCGCTGGCGACGTACCTCGAGCGGCGCAACCGCCGCAACAAGAAGGTCGTGGCGGCCCCGCCCCCGGTGACCGACACCCTCGCCGCCGCGTCGGCCTGAGTCACCCGTTCGAGGCCCCCGGGACACGTCCCGGGGGCCTTGTCGTGTCCCGGGGTGTCCCCTAGCGTCGGCGTCATGGGTGTCGCACTGGTGACCGGCAGTTCCCGCGGCCTGGGCCGGGTGATCGCCAGGAGACTCGCCCGCGACGGGTTCGCCGTCGCGGTCAACGGCCGGCACGACAACGCCGACCTCAAGACCGCGGCGGAGAGCATCCTCGCCGAAGGCGGCCGCGCGGCCGCCTTCGCCGCGGACGTGACCGACCGGCGCCAGGCCGGCGACCTGGTCGACGCCGTCACGGCGTTGCTGGGCCCGATCGGGGTTCTGGTGCTCAACGCGACCGGTCCGCAGCCGGATGCCCCGCTGGCGCGGGTCGACTGGCCGGACCACCTGGCCCAGCTGGACTTCTTCGTCCGGTCGCCGGTGCTGCTCGGCCACGCCGTCCTGCCGGGCATGCGCGCCCGCGGCCACGGCCGCATCGTGCACGTCGACTCGGAGGTGGCCGACCGTCCGCCGCCCGGCCGCTCGGCGTACGCGACGGCCAAGAGCGCCCAGATCGGCCTGGTCCGCGCGTGGGCCCGCGAACTGGCCCCGGACGGCATCACGGTCAACACGGTGGCGCCCGGGTTCATCCCGGTGGAGCGGCACGCGGAGGTCCCGGAGGCCGAGCGGGAGGAGTACCGGGCGTCAGTCCCGGCGGGACGGCTGGGCACGCCCGAGGAAGTGGCCGCGGCGGTGAGTTTCTTCGCCTCGGAGGACGCGAGCTTCATCACCGGCCAGCGCCTGCTGGTCGACGGCGGCCGCGCGCTCGGTTAGGACGGCGCCAGGGCGAGGATCCCGTCCGTGTCACGGGCGAGGAAGTCGCCGAACGGGACCAGGTTCCGCAGCTCCGGGTGCCGGTGAGCGACCTCGGGCCGCAACACCATCAGTTCCGGGGTGATCGTCACCGGAGTCGGGCCGCCGGTCACGATGTCGTCGAGGTCGGTTTCCTGCGACGGCCCCCACCGGTCGACGACCAGGCCGACCGTGGCCGGCCCCGTCGCCCGGAACTCGGCCAGCAGCCGGCGGATCACCGTGTCCTGTCCCTTCCGGTAGACCGGACCGCCGAAGCCGTCGAGCCCGTAGTCCTCGACGACCACGCCGTCACCGGCCTGTCTCAGCGTGCAGATGACGTCGGCGTCCTCGTCATCGGTCATCCAGTACTGGAAGGTGAACCCCTTTTCGCCGAGACCGGCCATGGCGGCGAGCAGGCCGTCGCGGTCCATTTCGACCTGCTCGCCGATGGTCTCCCACGCACCGCTGATCGCGGTGATCCGGCCGGTGCGGGGATGGCTCAGCACCATCCCCGCCGCCGCCAGCGAGTCCACCCGCCGGCGCACCTGTTCCGGTGTCCAGTCCCGCCGGTACAGCCGGACGAATCCGTATGACATTCCTGCCTACTTCGGGAACATGAGGACATTGCCGTCGCCGAGCCACTTCTTGGCGAGGTCGAGCGCCTCCTGGGGAGTGCCTTCTTCAAAGTACGCGAGGGCCCGCACACCGGACTGGTCCGCACCCCACTTGAGGATCTTCATCTGACTGCCCAGCTTTTGCTGGTTGAAGTTCTTGCCGTAACCGCCGACCGCGATGTACTCACCCTCCGGCCCGAACACATCCACGCCGGTCCTCCCGACGCCCGGCATCACGATCTGGTAGTCCTGGCCGTCGTTGGTCAGCTCTTTGGTGCGCCGGCCGCCGACGATGTCCGCGACCTTCGCCTCCCGCTCGTTGCCGAGCTTGTTGCCGGGGTTCTCGGCGAGGTTCTTGATGTCGTCGGCCATGCCCTCCATGCCGTGCATGGCCATGGCCAGGCCGCCGATCATCTCGGCGACACCGGCGTAGACCGCCGGGCCCGAGGTGAACACGCACGCGATGGCCCCGACGAGCGCGCCGCCGATGCCGCCGGGCACCGCACCGACGCCGGCGAAGACCGCACCGCCACCGGCTCCGATCGCCGCACCCGCGCCGACCTCCTCGGCGCACGCCGCGATCGCGCCGCCGGCGACCGAAGCGCCACCGAGCGCGGTGCCGACGCCCGCCGCGGTCTCGGCCAGGTGCTGGATCAGCGCGAGCAGCTCACCTGCGTGGTCGCGCACGTAGTCGAGGGTGGCGCCGGCCATCGTGTCGATCATCGACAGCAGCTGGTTGGCGGCGTCCAGGAGGCCCTGCAGCTCCGGGTGGTCCTGGATGGTCTGCGCCACCGCGTCCCGGACCTGCTGGACGGTGCCGCGCATGTCCATGACCTGCTGCTTGGCGTTCTCTTCGGCCTGCTTGACGCTGACGGCGTTGTACGCGTCGGCGGCCGCCTTGCTGGCTTCGAGCACGTCCTTGCCCGCCGCGTCGGCGTCGGCCTGCGCCCGGGCCGCCGCCGAGCGGGCCTCCGCGGCGTACTCGTTGGCCAGGGCGGCCGACTGCGCCGCCTGCGCCGCCGATCGCTGGGCGGCCTGCGCCGCCGCCTGCGCGTTCGACGCCGCCCACCGGGCGGTCTCGGCCGACTGGGCCGCCTGGGCGGCGGACCGCTCGGCTTGGTCGGCGGCGGCGTTGGCGTCCTGGGCGTGCCGCTGTGCCTCCGCCGCGGAGTCCTTCGCGGCCTGGGCCGCCGCGGCGGCGTCGGCAGCCGAGCCGGCGGCGTTGGCCGCGTACTCGGCGGCCAGTGCGGCCTGCTGGTGGGCGAGTGCGGCGGCTTCCTTCGCGTTGGCGACGTAGCCGTTGACCTGCGCGACGTGCTGCGCGGCGTCGGCATCCCGCCAAGCCGCGCTGTACTGACCGGACTGGAGGAACTCACGGACGTAGCTCCACGGCCCGGACAGCGCGGCGTTGGCCGCGGCCTTCACCTCCGGGCCGCCCTGGTCCAGGATCTTCTGGACGGCGATCCGGTCGTCGTTCTTGGCCGCGGTGAACTGCCCGGACTTCAGGAACGCGGCGACGTCGGCCGGGGTGCCGGAGAGGGCGCGGTTGGCCGCGTCCCGGGTGGCCGGCCCGCCGACCGAGGAGATGCGCTGGGCTTCCAGCCGGTCGTTGGTGACCTTGCCCTGGTAGTCGCGGGTCGTCAGGAACTGCTTGACCTGGTCGTGGCCGCCCGCGGCGGCGGTGCCGGCCGCGGCGCGCTGGGCCGGCACCAGGGAAGCGCCACCCACGATGCCGAGGCTGAGCCGGTCGTCCTGCTCCAGCGCACCGTTCAGTCCACTCTGGACGAACGCGGTCAGCTCGGCGTCCGTGCCGGCGAGCGCGGTGCTCGCCGCGGCGAACAGCTTCGGGCCGCCGGTATGCATCAGCTCGGCGGCCAGCTTCCGGCCGCTGGCGATCGCCGTCGCCGGCGGAGCCGCCGGGTCCTTGGCCGCCACCAGCAGGCTCGCCGCCCGCTCGCTCAGCTGCTCCGGCTGGCCGGCGGTCCAGCGCGGGGCCACCGTCCGGGAGTCCTCGGCCTGCTTGGCGTCCTGCGCGTCGCGCGTCGCCTGGGACTGCTGCGCGGCGAGCCGCTCGGCGTCCGCGCGGCGGCCCAGACCGGCCGTGTTCTCCGCCTGGTCGGCGGCCGTCTGCGCGGCGTCGGCGGCGTTCTTCGCCTCGATCGCGGCGTCCTTCGCCCGCTGCGCGGCCCCGGCCGCCTCCCCGGCGTGCTTGGCCGCGTCGTCGGCCGCGGCGGCCGCGGCGTTGGCGTGGGCGGCGGCGTCCAGTGCGGCCTGCCGCGCCTGGCCGGCCCAGGCGGCGGCGTCGTTGGCCAGCGACAGCGCGGCGGCGGCCGCGCGGCTCGCCTCGTTGGCGTTGCGCTGGGCCCGGGCGGCGGCGTTGCGCGCCTCGGCGGCACTGGCGCCGGCCTGCTGCGCGTAGCCACCGGCCTCCGAAGACGCGGCGGCAGCCGCGGCCGCGTCGTTGGCGGCGGCCGCGGCGGCCTGCACGGTGACGGCGACGGCGTGCACGGCGTCGATGGCGTGGGTCAGCGCGTCGGCGGCACTCTGCGCGCCGTTGGCGGCGTCGCGGGCGTCCTTCGCGGCTTGCGTCGCCTTGTCCGCCTGGCCCCGGTCCGTGGCCGCGGCGGCGGCCGCGTTGCGGGCGTTCGAGGCCGCCCGGCCGGCCATGGACGCGGCCCAGGCGGCCTGGCTGGCCGCGGCCGCGGCCTCGCGAGCCGCGTTGTTCGCCGCGTTGGCCGCGTTGATCGCCGTTTGCGCGGCGCGCGCCGCGCGGTTGGCGGCGTCGGCCGCCCGCGACGCCGCCTGCGCGGCCTGCTCGGCCGACCCCTGCGCCTTGCGCGTCTCGTCGGCGGCGATCTGCGCGTCGACCTTGGCGGCCGCGGCGGCGGTCGCCGCCTGGTCGGCTGCGTCCTTCGCCTCCTGCGTCTGCTGCGCCGCGCGGGCTTCCGAGCTCTGCGCGAGCTCGGCGAGCTGAGCGACCGTCGCGGTTTCCTGGTCACGCTGCAACGCGACCTGGTAGCCGCTCTGGAGGAACCAGCGCACGTCGTCCGCGCTGGACGACAACGCCCAGTTGCCGACCTTCTTGACCTCCGGCCCGGCGGTGTTGATCAGCCGCTGCACGGTGATCCGGTCGTCCAGGACCTGGGCCCGCTGGTAGCCCTGGCCGAGGAAGGCCAGCTGGTCCTCGGGTGTGCCGTTGAGGGCGGTGTTGGCCGCGCTCTTCACGGCCGGCCCGGTGGCGGCCGACTGCAGCCGCGAGACCTGCACGCGCAGGTCCGTCTGCCACGGCTGCCGCCACCCGCTCGCCAGGAAGGCACGGACGTCGGCGATGCCGCCGCCGAGCGCGGCGTTGGCCGTGCGCTGCGTCGCCGGCCCGCCGGTGGAGATCATCTGCTGCACCGCGACGCGGTCGGAGATCTCCTGCATCCGGCTCAGCCCGGTGGCCAGGAACGTGTGCACGTCGGCGTCGGTGCCGCACAGCGCGGCCTCGGCCGCGCGGGAGATGACCGGGCTCGCGTCGCGCATCAGCGCCAGCACCTGCTGGCGTTCCGTCGGCTGCGGTGTGTCCGCCGCCGCGGCCGGTGTCGCCACGATGCCGGCGACGAGCGCGAACGCCGTCGTCGCGGTCAGAACGGCTCGTAGGTGTCGGATGCCCATGTCCCCCGCTGCCCCCTCGTCAGATCCGCAGGGGGTGGACGGCCGCAGCCGCCGGCTGCCGCGCACGCGGTCCCCCCTGTGTCAGCCGAGAAGTACCTTAGGGGCAGGTTCGCCGCGGGGGAAAGACTCCGATCAAGTACTGATCACGACGTTGACCGAACGGCGGCGTGGGGATACGGTCCGTCTGTTCTCGCATGGGGGGCCATGTCGGGTCGAGGACGCAGCACTCAGTCCGGCGACGCGCGCCCAGCCCCGTCAACGACAAGGAGTGCAACCCGACATGCGCATCCGCACCACGCTGCTCGCCGCGGCCGCCATCGCCGGCGTCGCCGTCATCTCCGGCACGGCCGCGATCACCAGCGCCGCGACCGCCGACGACGCCCCGCCCGGACTGGTCGAGGACTACAGCTACCCGGGCGCGGACAAGATCCTGCGCGACCGCGGCATCACCCTGGTCAGCGGGGACGGGCACATCCTGCTGGTCGACTGCGCCGGCCACACCGGCGTGATCGAGGTCTATTCGACGAACAACCCGGCCGACCACGCCGCGGACCCCGGCCACTACTGCTTCCAGGTGACCGGGTCGACCGGCGACCTCAAGCTCAGCATCCCGTACGCCTTCCAGGCCAAGGGTGACGACCAGGAGGCGCACAACGTGCAGGCCACCGTCACCATCAAGGGCGCGCCCAGCACGGTCAACGTGGACAAGCACGGCTGGACCGGGTTCGGCGAAGGCGCGGGTCAGGACCCCGCGACCCTGGTCGAGCTCAAAGTCACCGGTTCCTGACCGGACGCCTCGTCCTTTGTGGACGATTCGAGCGCGGGAACCGGGCGGCCGCCGGCATCGCGGCCGGCCGCCCGGTTCGCCGGCCCGTCATCACGCGGCCGTCCGCCGGGTCCGGAACAGCACGGCCGCCACGCCCAGGACCAGCACGAGCGCCACCGCCAGCGCGGCCCACATCGCGACGTGCAGCTGCAGCAGCCCGCCCACGAAGGCCCCCACGAGCATCGCCCCCACGGCGGCGACCTTGCGCAGCGGGTGCGCACCCGGTCCGCCGGCCGCCTTCGAATCCGCCGCGAAGCCGGTCAGCGTCATCGTCAGCACCGTCGTCGTCAGGTCGGGCGCGCCGATGCGGCGGACGGCCGCGTTCTGCAGGCCCATCGCCAGCCCGAGCACGACGATCAGCAGTTCGCTGCCCGGCCGCGTGTGGCTGCCGAGGGTCGCCGACAGCACGACGGCCACCGCGATCAGCGCCGCCTGCGCCGCGGTCGCCTGCCGCAGGGCGTCGTAGTCGTCCTCGCGCCGGGCGAGCCGCCCGCCGGCGAGCGCGCCGGCCAGGAACGCGAGCACGGCGGTCAGCGAGGCGAGCACCGACAGCGTCGTCTCCCCCGCCGCCGCGAACCCGAAGAACACGACGTTCCCGGTCATGTTGGCGACGAAGACCCGCCCCAGCCCCAGGAAGCTGACGGCGTCGACCACCCCGGTGACGACGGTCAGCGTCAGCAGCAGGGCGGCCAGGTCGCGCGGTTTCGGTTCGACCATGACCGTATTCAACACCGGCCTGCCGTCGATTCCAAATCGGGAATTTCATATATCGCTTAAGAAAGCGCGAAGCAGCTTCGGGCCGTGAAGCGGCTTCGCAGCGCTTCGCGGGCTGCTTCCGTTGTCACACAGGCGGAACAGCGACCTCCTTGCGGTGAATCCGCGCGCGCCGAGCGGCGTTTTGTCGGAGGTTCCCTCTACCGTCCGTGGCATGACCGAAAAGAGCACGGTGCGCACGCGGGAAATGGCCTGCGAGCTCAAGAACCAGCGCGAGCTGAAACGGATGACCCTGCGCGAGCTGGCCCGCCGCGCGGACTGGTCGGCTTCGAAGGTGTCGGCCTGGGAAAACGGCCGCCGCATCTCGCCGATCGACGCCGCCATCTACCTCGCCCACTGCGGCACGAAGGCCGCCGAACGCGCGCGGCTCCTCGAGCTCGCCCAGCCGCCCGGCGACCTCTACTGGGTGCGGCCGTACTTCGACAAGCTCGTCGACCCGATGAAGTCCCTCATCATCCAGGAAAACCTGGCCGACACGATCATTTCGCACAGCCCGACAGCCATCCCGGGCATGCTGCAGACCGAAGACTACGTGAAGGAGCTCCACGAACTGACCGGGCGCTACACCGCGGACCGCCTGAAGATCCTCGTGCAGGCCCGGCTCGACCGGCAACAGCTCCTGCAGCGGCGGAATCCGCCACGCTGCCGCTACTTCGTCTACGAGCGCAGCCTCCGGACCATCGTCCGCGACCCGGCGCTGATGCACGAGCAGCTGCAGTACCTGGTGCTGTCGACCAACCTGCCGCACTGCAGCATCCGGGTCCTGCCGGAAACCGCACTCCCCTACCACCTCGTGGGCAGCCGGTTCACCATCATGGAGTTCCCGGAGCACGCGCCGGTCGTCTACGAGGAAACCTACGCGGCGGGCCTGTTCATCGACGACCGGGTCGCGGTCGAGGCGTTCTACGTCCTGGCCACGAGGCTGGAACAAGCCGCCCTTTCCGAGGGACAATCGAGGGAGGTGCTCGTCCGGCTGGCGGACGAGTTCGAGCGCATGAAGGAGTGACCGATGGCGGGCCGCGAACTGAAGTGGTTCAAGAGCAGTCACAGCGATGCCGACACCGAACACAGCACCTGCGTCGAAGTCGCCCTCGCGTCCCGAGCCACCGCGGTGCGCGACTCGAAGGCGCCCACCGCCGGGCACCTGACCGTCCCCCACCCCGCGTGGAGCGCCCTGCTCAGCTCGCTGCGCTGACGCGTTTCCCGTCGTGCCAGACCGCCCGGGTCCGCCCGGGCAGGTCGGTCACGTCGAGATCCGTGCCGTCCAGCAGGATCAGGTCGGCCCGCAACCCCGGCTGGATGCGGCCGCGGTCGTCGTCGAGGCGGAGCAGCCGCGCCGCTTCGGAGGTGGCCGCCTTGAGGGCGGCCGCCTCGCCGAGCACCGCGGCCAGCAGCCGCAGCTCGGTCGTCAAGTCGACATGGGGACGCGGGGCGAGGTCCGAACCGGCGGCGACGCGAACCCCCGCTTCCACCGCGAGCCGAAGCGAGCGGCGGTGCGTCTCGGCGAACTCGCCGTCACTGATCGGCGAGAGCGTCGGCACGTACCAGGCGTTCTCGAGCGCGGCCACGGCGTCGTCGTCGAGGAAGGTGCCGTGCTCGATGCTGCGCGCCCCGGCGCGGGCGGCCGAGACGACTGCAGCGGACGTGTGCGCGTGGGCCAGGACATCCCGGCCGCAGCGGCGGGCCTCCTCGACCAGCGCGGCGAGCTCGTCGTCGGCCGGGCGGACGTCGACGCCCTCGCGCACCGCCCGCATCGCCCCGCTCGCGCCGACCTTGATCCAGTCGGCGCCGGCCCGCACCATCCGGCGGACGGCCGCCCGCGCCGCGTCCGGGCCGTCGAACAGCGGGTCGGGCAGCGCCGGATCACCGAAGTGATCGACGGCGCCGGCGGGTGGCTCCCAGCTGTCGCCGAGCCCGCCGGTCGGCCCCAGCTGACGCAGGCTGACCAGCAGGTCAGGGCCGGCGATCCACCCTTCGCGCAGGGCGTGCTTGAACCCGGCGTCGGCACCCCAGGCGTCCCGGACGGTGGTGATCCCGCGCGCCAGCAGCCCGCGCAGCACCGGCACGGCTTCGAGGATCCGCGCACTGCGCGGCAGCGGCTCGGGCCGCGGGAAAGCCACGTGCACGTGGCAGTCGATGAGCCCGGGGATCAGCAAGCCGCCGGAACAGTCGACGCGCTCGCCGTCGAGCCCCGAACCCACCTCGGCGATGCGCGAGCCGTCCAGCCGCACGTCCGCGCGCGTGCTCTCCCCGGTTTCGGGATCGAACACCCGCGCCCCGGCGAGCACCGTCACCGCAGGTCCTTGCGATAGATGAGAAAGTCGCACGGCGTGGCCAGCGACGGCGCGAGGTGCGGGTAGTCCTCGGCGAGGTCGGCGCGGTGCGTCACGCGGTAGCCGAGCCGGCCGTACCACTCGGCCAGGAACTGCTTCGAGGGATGCGTCCAGGTCCGCGGCACGAGCAGTTCGAGCTGCATCTCCCGGCACCCGGCGTCCCGGCTCACCCGCTCGGCGAACCGCACGAGCTCCCGCCCGACACCGAGCCCCCGCCGCGCCGGGTCGGCGGCGAGCATGCCGAACTCCCCGGTCGCGTCGTCGAGCCGCTGGATCCGCACCGACCCGGCGAAATCCCCGTCCACGGAGGCGACGGCGATTTCCCCGGCCCGCACGAACCCGGTGATCTCGTCGGCGGACGTCCGATCGGTGCTCCCCTGCCAGAGCCCCTTCTCGGACTCGGCGTAGACCTGGTTGACCAGCCCGGTCACCCGCTCGATCACCGCGGCTCCGGCCGACGGCGGCAGCAGTGCGATCTCCATGCCCCCACCTTGGCACGCACGGACGGGAAGACGCTCGCGAACCGGCCTGGGGCGCGGTTCGCGAGCGTCGAGGAGAAAGCCCTACTTGTCCCGGCGGAAGAGCTTGTTGCCCAGCCACACGATCGGGTCGTACTTGCGGTCCGCGACGCGCTCCTTCATCGGGATCAGCGCGTTGTCCGTGATGTGGATCCCTTCCGGGCACACCTCCGAACAGCACTTCGTGATGTTGCAGTACCCGAGGCCGTGCTCGTCCTGGGCCGCGTCACGGCGGTCCGCGACGTCCAGCGGGTGCATCTCCAGCTCGGCGATGCGCATCAGGTACCGCGGCCCGGCGAAGGCTTCCTTGTTTTCCTCGTGGTCACGCACCACGTGGCAGGTGTTCTGGCACAGGAAGCACTCGATGCACTTCCGGAACTCCTGCGACCGCTCGACGTCCACCTGCTGCATCCGGTACTCACCGGGCTTCAGGTCCGCGGGCGGGGTGAACGACGGGATCTCCCGCGCCTTCGTGTAATTGAAGGACACGTCGGTGACGAGGTCGCGGATCACCGGGAACGTCCGCATCGGCGTCACCGTGATCACCTCTTCCTCGGTGAACGTCGACATCCGCGTCATGCACAGCAGGCGCGGCTTGCCGTTGATCTCCGCCGAGCACGAACCGCACTTGCCCGCCTTGCAGTTCCAGCGCACGGCGAGGTCCGACGCCTGGGTGGCCTGCAGCCGGTGGATGATGTCGAGGACGACCTCGCCCTCGTTCACCTCCACCGTGAAGTCCTGCAGCCCGCCGCCGGTGTCGTCGCCGCGCCAGACGCGGAAACTCGCCTTATAACTCATGCCTTGCTCCCGGGGTGCGTCTCGAGCTCCGCATCGGTGTAGTACTTCCCGAGTTCGCCGAACTCGAACAGCTCCAGCAGGTCCTGCCGCAGCGGCACCTGCTCCTTCACCTCGACGCCGATGTCCGGCACCACCGGGTTCTCGCCCGGCGAAGCCGAGCACACGAGGAGCTTGTTGCGCCAGTCCGCTTCCATGCCCGGGAAGTCGTCCCGCGTGTGCCCGCCGCGGCTTTCGGTCCGCGTCAGCGCCGCCTTCGCGACGCACTCGCTGACCATCAGCATGTTGCGCAGGTCGATCGCCAGGTGCCAGCCGGGGTTGAACTGCCGGTGCCCTTCCACCGTGACCCGCAGGATCCGCTGCCGCAGCTCGGCGAGCTTCACCAGCGCCTGCTCGATCTCGCCCGCCTTGCGGATGATGCCGACCAGGTCGTTCATCGACTGCTGCAGCTCGGTGTGCAGGGTGTACGGGTTCTCGGCCGACGCACCCTCGGGCGGGTCGAACGGCGCGAGCGCCATCTTCGCCGCGGCGTCCACATCGGACTCCTTGACGGCGGGCCTGCCGTCGAGACCGTGCACGTACTCGGCGGCGCCGAGCCCGGCGCGCCGGCCGAACACCAGCAGGTCGGACAGCGAGTTGCCGCCGAGCCGGTTGGACCCGTGCATGCCGCCCGAGCACTCGCCGGCCGCGAACAGGCCGGGCACGCTCGCCGCGGCCGTGTCCGGGTCGACCTCGATGCCACCCATGACGTAGTGGCAGGTCGGGCCGACCTCCATCGGCTCCGCGGTGATGTCGACGTCCGCCAGCTCCTTGAACTGGTGGTACATCGACGGCAGCCGCTTGCGGATCTCCTCGGCCGGCAGCCGGCTGGCGATGTCGAGGAAGACACCGCCGTGCGGGGAGCCGCGGCCCTCCTTGACCTCGGAGTTGATCGCGCGGGCCACCTCGTCGCGGGGCAGCAGGTCCGGCGTGCGCCGGTTGTTGTCCGCGTCGGCGTACCAGCGGTCGGCTTCTTCTTCGCTTTCGGCGTACTGGCCCTTGAACACGTCGGGCACGTACTCGAACATGAACCGCTTGCCGTCGGAGTTCTTGAGCACGCCGCCGTCCCCGCGCACGCCCTCGGTGACGAGGATGCCCTTGACGCTCGGCGGCCAGACCATCCCGGTCGGGTGGAACTGGACGAACTCCATGTTGATCAGCTTCGCGCCGGCCCGCAGGGCCAGCGCGTGGCCGTCACCGGTGTACTCCCACGAGTTCGACGTCACCTTGAACGACTTGCCGATACCGCCGGTGGCGAGCACGACCGCGGGCGCCTCGAAGAGGATGAACCGCCCGCTCTCGCGCCAGTAGCCGAACGCGCCGGCGATGCGGCCCTCGGTGGTGAGCAGCTCGGTGACCGTGCACTCGGCGAAGACCTTGATCTTCGCTTCGTAGTCCCCGGTCTCGGCGAAGTCCTCCTGCTGCAGCGAGACGATCTTCTGCTGCATCGTGCGGATGAGCTCGAGCCCGGTGCGGTCACCGACGTGCGCCAGCCGCGGGTAGGTGTGGCCGCCGAAGTTGCGCTGGCTGATCCGGCCGTCCGCGGTGCGGTCGAAGAGCGCGCCGTACGTCTCGAGCTCCCAGACGCGGTCCGGCGCCTCCTTGGCGTGCAGCTCGGCCATCCGCCAGTTGTTGAGGAACTTGCCGCCGCGCATGGTGTCGCGGAAGTGGACCTGCCAGTTGTCGTTCGAGTTCGCGTTGCCCATCGAGGCCGCACAGCCGCCCTCGGCCATCACCGTGTGCGCCTTGCCGAACAGGGACTTGCACACGACCGCGACGCGGAAGCCGCGTTCGCGGGCTTCGATCACGGCGCGCAGACCGGCGCCACCGGCACCGATCACCACCACGTCGTAGCTGTGCCGTTCGACCTCGGTCATAAAAGAATTCCACCTCGGAGCTGGGGAGACGTCCTCGTCGGGAGGACACTGGCGGGAGAGGAGAGCGCTAGTTCACGAATCTGAGGTCCGCGATCGCGCCACTGGCCACGAGCATGACGTAGAAGTCGGTCAGCACCAGCGTGCCGAGCGTCGTCCAGGCCAGCGTCATGTGGCGGGTGTTGAGCTTCGTGACCTGCGTCCAGATCCAGTAGCGCACCGGGTGCTTGGAGAAGTGCTTCAGCCTTCCGCCGGTCACGTGCCGGCACGAGTGGCAGGAAAGCGTGTAGGCCCAGAGCAGGATCACGTTGGCGAGCAGGATGATGTTGCCCAGCCCGAAGCCGAACCCGCCGGTCTTCCCGTGGAACGCCGTGATCGCGTCGTAGGTGTTGACCAGCGAGACGATCAGCGCGACGTAGAAGAAGTAGCGGTGGACGTTCTGGATGATCAGCGGCAGCCGCGTCTCGCCGGTGTACTTGGCGTGCGGTTCCGCGACGGCGCAGGCGGGCGGGGAGAACCACACCGACCGGTAGTACGCCTTGCGGTAGTAGTAGCAGGTCAGGCGGAACCCGAGCAGGAACGGCAGCACGACGAAGCCGAGCGGGATGAACCCGGGCAGGTCGCCGAACCAGTGGCCGAAGTGGCTCGAGCCCTCGACGCAGGAAGTGGACAGGCAGGGCGAGTAGAACGGCGTCAGGTAGTGGTAGTCGGGCACCCAGTACGCGGTGCGCACGAACGACCGCACCGTCGCGTAGATGATGAACGCCGACAGTCCGAGCACGGTCAGCAGCGGCTGGAGCCACCACCGGTCCGTGCGGAGGGTGCGCTCGGCGATCCGGGCCCGCTTCGGGGCCTGGACGCCGGTGCCGACGCCGTTGTCAGCGGGAGCGCTCACCGCTGGTCGCGCTTGTAGCCGCCGACGCCTTCGTCATCGGCGCCGTGCCACAGCGCCGGGTCGTAGGGGGTGTCGGGGACGGGGACGCGCTCCGCGGCCTTCGCCTGGGCGGGCACCGCGAGGGGCACGCCGTCGAGGTCCGCGGTGTCGATGTCGAGGCGCTCGACGTCGTTGGCGAGCCGGCGCACCGCCGACGCGTCGCCGTAGCGAGAGCGCAGTGCGCCGACGCACTGCCGGAGCTGGCCGATGGTTCGCCGCAGCTCGGCGATCTCGGAGGTGGACATCATGCCTCCCGTGTGGTGGGGCTGGCAGGGAACCGGCGAAGGCTTTGCCACGCGTCGTGCAGTGTGACAACTAGCACACTAACGGTTCCAGAGGTGATCGGGGTCACGCGGGTCGATCTTCTGAATCGATTTTGATTCGGCGTTTTCCCGAGGTAGTGTGGCCAGAGTCACGACCCTGAGGCGTCAGCGCTGCCGTCCCGCGGACCACCCCACCCCAGTGATCCGGAGCCGGACATGAGCCCGACCCCATCGTTGCACCCCGTCGTCGCCGAAGTCACCGCCCGCATCGCCGCGCGCAGTGCCGCGACCCGCACGGCCTACCTCGACCGCACGGCCGCCGCGTACGCCGAAGGCCCGGTCCGCCGCGGCCTCGCGTGCAGCAACCTCGCCCACGGTTTCGCCGCGATGGACGGCGTCGACAAGGAAGCGCTGCGGGCCGCGCGCGCCCCCGGCGTCGCGATCGTGTCGTCCTACAACGACATGCTGTCGGCGCACCAGCCGATGCAGGAGTACCCGGCGTGGCTGAAGAAGTCCGTGCGCTCCGCCGGCGGTGTCGCCCAGTTCGCCGGCGGCGTCCCGGCCATGTGCGACGGCATCACGCAGGGCCGCGCGGGCATGGAGCTCTCGCTGTTCAGCCGCGAAGTCATCGCGATGTCGACGGCGATCGCACTGTCGCACGACATGTTCGACGCCGCGCTGCTGCTCGGGGTGTGCGACAAGATCGTGCCCGGCCTGCTGATCGGCGCGCTGTCGTTCGGCCACCTGCCGGCCGTGCTGGTGCCCGCGGGGCCGATGAACTCCGGGCTGCCGAACAAGGAGAAGGCCCGCGTCCGCCAGCTGTACGCCGAGGGTCTTGCGACCCGCGAGGACCTTCTTGACGCCGAAGCGGCGTCGTACCACTCGGCCGGCACCTGCACCTTCTACGGCACCGCCAACTCCAACCAGATGGTCGTCGAGGTGATGGGCCTGCACCTGCCCGGCGCCAGCTTCGTCCAGCCGGGTTCTTCGCTGCGCCGTGCGCTGACCGAAGAGGCCGGACGGCGGATCGTCGCCCTTTCGCGCGGCGAGGAGTACACGCCGGTCGCGCGGATCCTCGACGAGAAGGCGTTCGTCAACGGCGTCATCGCGCTGCTCGCCACGGGCGGGTCGACCAACCACACGATGCACCTGGTCGCGATCGCCGCGGCCGCGGGCATCCAGCTGACCTGGGACGACTTCTCGGACCTCTCGGCCGTCGTGCCGCTGCTGGCGCGGGTCTACCCGAACGGCAGTGCCGACATCAACCACTTCCACGCCGCCGGCGGGATCCAGTTCCTCGTCGGCACGCTGCTCGACGCCGGGCTGCTGCACGAAGACGTCCACACGGTGGCCGGCTTCGGGCTGCACCGCTACCGCGCCGAGCCGATCCTGTCCGACGGCGAACTGGTCTGGCGGGACGTGCCCACCCGCAGCCTCGACGAGGAGGTCCTGCGCCCGGCGTGGCGGCCGTTCGCCGCGGACGGCGGGCTGCGGATGGTCGAGGGCAACCTCGGCCGCGCGGTGGTCAAGGTGTCCGCGGTGGCGCCCGAGCACCGCGTGGTGCAGGCGCCGGCGCGGGTGTTCACCACGCAGGAGGGCTTCACGGCCGCGTTCGAGGCCGGCGAGCTGAACCGCGACGTCGTCGTGGTGATCCGGCAGCAGGGCCCGCGGGCCAACGGCATGCCGGAGCTGCACGGCCTGACGCCGGCGCTGGGTGTGCTGATGGATCGCGGGCACGCGGTGGCGCTGCTCACCGACGGCCGGATGTCGGGGGCGTCGGGCAAGATCCCGGCCGCGATCCAGGTGACACCGGAAGCCGCGGCGGGCGGCCTGATCGCGCGCATCGCGGACGGTGACGTCATCCGGCTCGACGCTTCCGCGGGCTCGCTCGACGTGCTGGTCGGTGACGAAGAACTCGCCCGGCGCGAACTTGTGGACTCCCCGCCGTCCGAAGCATCCTGGACCGGCACCGGCCGAGAGCTGTTCGCCGCGTTGCGCCGTGCCGTCGGCCCCGCTGACCAGGGCGCTTCGGTGTTCGGCGGCCTTACGCCGGAGCACTTCGGAATGCCTGCTCTCACAACACAGGAGGTCGGTCAGTGACCACCGGTCAGGACCTGCTCGAGCTGTCCCCCGTGATGCCCGTCGTGGTGATCGACGACCCCGACGACGCGGTGCCCACGGCCCGGGCCCTGCTCGCCGGCGGGATCGGGGTCATCGAGCTGACCCTGCGCACCCCGGCGGCGTTGCCGGCGATCGAGCGCGTCGCCGCCGAGGTGCCGGACATCGTCATCGGCGCCGGCACCGTCACTTCACCGGACCAGGCGAAGCAGGCGGCCGACGCGGGCGCGAAGTTCCTCGTGACGCCGGGCTGCACGGACGCCGTCGTCGACGCGTGCTTCGAGTCCGGGCTGCCGTTCCTGCCCGGCGCGAGCACGGTGTCCGAGGCGATGCGGCTGGCCGAACGCGGCCTGTCGGCGCTGAAGTTCTTCCCGGCGGAGGCGTCCGGCGGCGTCGCGTACCTGAAGTCGATCGCGGGTCCGCTGCCGTCGCTCAAGTTCTGCCCGACCGGCGGGATCACGGTGGCCTCGGCGCCGTCGTACCTGGCGCTGCCGAACGTCGGCTGCATCGGCGGCTCGTGGCTGACGGCCTCGCTCGACGTCGCGACGATCGAGAAGCTGGCCGCGGAGGCCGCCGCGCTGTAGCGGAGATCACGCCGCGTCGTTGCCGCACCCGAACGGCGGAATGCGCGTCCGCATTCCGGGAGCACCGTTCCAACGCGCTGGAACGGTGCTCCGAGCGGGTGTGGCGCCGGTCATGGAACCCGGCGCCGTCCCGCTGAATGGCCCATCCACCGCCCTGGTGGGTTATTTACCTGCCTGTTATCGTTCCTCTTCGCTATTCCAGCGAGGAGAATCCGTGTCCCTGACCAGCGTGGTCGCGCCCAGTCCTGCCTCCGAGACCGTCGCCGCACTCGTCGGCGAACGCCTTTCGGTGTCCGCACTTCACCAGCTCGGCGGCACTCTCGGCGGCTATTCCTTCGTAAAGGTCGTGATCGACCGCGAGCAGGCGAAGATCCACTTTCTGAACCACGCACGGCATTCCTTTCACGCGATCTATATCGGCGAAGAGATCCTCGGCGTCGGAGAAGAACGCGTGCGCGCGGAGATCGACTCGTACAACGAGGCCTTCTACCACGCGCCGGACCGCCGGTTCCTGCTCGGCATTCTCGCGCTGCACCCGCAGATGTTTTCGCTGGAGACGGTCGAGGTCGACACCATGCCGGCCGAGCTGATCCGCGAGTTCCACGCTTTCGTCGCGCAGTACGTCGACTCCTCGCTGCCGCTGCTGTTCAAGCCGGCCAACCAGCTGCAGGAGCGGATCGTCCGGGAGATCCCGGCGGGCGAGCTGCCGCGCGTCTTCGCGCACGAGCTGTTCTCCACAGCACCGTTCGTGGCGCTGAACCCGGGCACGGCCACCGGGCGGCTGCGCGCGTTCCGCAGCGAGGCCGAGTACCGGGCCGCAACGCTCGACTGGACCGACATCATCGTGATGGACCGCGTGCCCGACGACATCCCGCGGCTGGCGGGGATCGTCAACACGCGGCACACGACGCCGTTGTCGCACACCAACGTCCTCGCCACCGGCTGGCAGATCCCGAACGCCGTCCAGCTCGGCGCCCTGGCCGAGATCGAACGCCGCGGGCTCGACGGCAAGTGGGTCGAGTACACAGTGGACACCCAGGCGCTGTCCCTGCGGGAGGTCGACGAGCCGGCCGAAGCGGCGCCGCCGTCCTGGTACGCCCAGCGCGTCACCCTGGAGCAGCCGGAGGCCGAGCACAGCCCGATCGTGAACCTCGCCCGGCTGCGCGCGTCCGACCGCCACCGCTACGGCACCAAAGCGGCCAACCTCGGCGAGCTGCACCACGTGCTGGCCCACGGGTCGCAGCGGCTGCTCGGCTTCTACCAGGTGCCGCGGCCGCCGCGGGAGAACCTGCTCCCCTACCTGGCCCGGCTGCTGGATGTCCCTCTGGACGCCGATCTGGGCGCCGCGGCCCGCCGGCTGCTCGACGAGCACGTCCGCGTGCCGCGCGGCATCGCCCTGCCGTTCTCGCTGCAGCGGCGGTTCCTGGAGTCGTCGCCGCGGATCCAGCAGGCCATCGGGAAACTGAAGATGGCCTTGGAGCTGGACGCGCGCGAGATCGAGCCGCTGTGCGTCGAGCTGCAGGGCCTGATCCGGTCGGCGCGCCTGCCGGGGGCGCTCGCCGGCGAAATCGACTCCGCGCTGGTGTCGCAGCTGGCCGGCGTGCGCGCGTTCGTCGTGCGCAGTTCGTCGAACGCCGAGGACCTCGCCGGGTTCTCTGCGGCCGGGATCTACGAGTCGCACAACCACGTCACCACGGCCGAGCGGATCTTCGCCAGCGTCAAGGAGGTCTGGGCGTCGCTGGTGTCCGTGCGCAGCGTCCGGCTGCGGCAGCAGGCCGGGATCTCCCTCGACGAGTGCTACATGGGCGTCGTGATCCAGGAACAGGTCGCGGCGGACTTCGGCGGGGTGCTGGTGACGACGAACCCGATGAACCGCGCGGACTTCCGCACGGTGTACGTCAACGTGTCGCCGCGCGTGACGGACGTCGTCGACGGTTCGGCGCTGCCGATGCAGTACCTGTATTCGACGGTCGAGGGCGGCGGCCGCACGCTGTCCCTGGGCGACGCGCCCGCGGACCTCGACGAAGCCGCGCACGCCCAGCTGCAGCGGCTCGCCGTCGCCGGCCGCCTGCTGCAGGGCCACTTCTCGCCCGATTACACCTTCGACTCACCGGTGGACGTCGAGTGGCTCGCCGACGGCGAGCACCTCCACCTCGTGCAGCTGCGCCCCTATTCGGCCTGACCTTCCCGGGAGAAACACGATCATGCTGGGCCTTCGCCTGCCCGCGAAACCCGCCGTTCAGCGCGCCGTCCGGCTGACCTACGGGTTCCAGTTCTTCTTCGGCCTGCTGCTGTGGGTGCCGATCTTCTACTCGTACCAGAAGCTCGCCGGGCTCTCCGACGGCGAGATCTTCGGCATCCAGAGCATCTACTACATCGTGTTCTGCCTGCTCGAGATCCCGACGGGGATGATCGCCGACCGCTTCGACTACCGCACCTCGCTGGCGGCGGGCGCCGGCGTGCTGGTGGCCGCGAACCTGGTGCCGGTGTTCCTGGGCTCGTACCCGGGGTTCCTGGTGCACTTCCTCCTGATCGCCCTGGCCCGCTCGCTGGTGTCCGGCGCGCAGAGCGCGTACTTGTACGAGTACCTGCACGCTTCCGGCGCCGGGGAGCACTACCTCCGCGTGGAAGGTGCCGGCCGCGCGTACAGCCTGGTCGGCAAGATCGTGTTCTGGCCGGTGATCGGGCTGTTGATGTCCTGGAGCCTCCCCTCTCCGTACTGGCTGACGGCGATCAACGCGGGCATCGCCCTCGTCTTCGCGTGCAAGCTCCCGCCGATCCCCGGCGGCCGCCGCGTGACCGGCAAGACGGCGTCACTGCTCGCCGGAGTCGGCGGCGCGCTGTCGGCGCTGCGTTCGTCCCGGTGGCTGGTGCTGCTGATGGTGCAGGGTGTCGCGATGTTCACGCTGGTGCGGATCTGCCAGGTGAACCTGTTCCAGCCGATCCTGGAGTCGAAGGCGCTCTCGGTGAACTGGTTCGGCGCGGTCCTGGCCGCGATGACGGTCTTCGAGGCACTGGGCGCGGCCCGCCCCCACCGGCTCCGCCGGGCGATCGGCCCGGTGGGTTCGGTGTTCACGCTGACGATCGTGATGGCGTTGTGCCTCGGGGTGATCGTGTTCGTCGGCTCCTTCCCGGCGGTGGTGTTGTTGTGCGTCTTCGCGGTGGCGACGGGGATCGCGTTCCCGGTCCAGAAGCAGCTGCTGAACGACTCCATCCCGGATTCCCGTTACCGCGCCACCCTCCTGTCCATGGAGTCCATTGTGGACCGCGCGGTGTGCGCGCTGGTGGCGGTGGCGCTGGGTGCATACCTGGCGGCCGGGCAGCTGACCGAGTTCCTGGTGCTGACGGCCGTGGTGACGTGCATCGCGATGGGGCTGCTCGCGGTGCTGCTGCTGGCGGTCCGCAAGCACCGTTCGGACCGGCGCCGCCCGGTCCGCCGGGAGACGGTGTCGGCCACCGCCCCGTGACGTCCGGCCCTGGCTCCGGCGCCCGCCGTCACCGGCGGCGTGGCTCCCGGTGGAGGTACACGGTCGTCAGGCCGTCTTCGCCCGCAGCGAAGGTGCCATCCTGGCCCCGGGCCGCAGGGGTGCCCTGCTCGTCGGGCTGGGCCGCCCCTCAGTCGATGACGGCGTCGTCGAGGAGGGTGGACTCCGCCCCGTACTCGCGGAGTTCCTCCTTGATCACGGTGTAGGCCAGGCCTTGCGGGTAGCCCTTGCGCGCGAGGAAGCCGAGCAGGCGCCGCAGGGCGGTCTGTTCGTCGACGTTGCCGAGCGAGCCGAGGCGTTTGCGGACCAGTTCCCTGGCCATCTGTTCCTCGGACTCGCGGTCGACCTCGCCGGCTGCCTGGGCGGCGACCTCGTCGTCGACGCCCTTGCGCCGCAGTTCGGCCATCAGCGCGGTGCGGGACAGGCCCTGGGTCGCGTGGCGGGACTTCACCCACAGTTCCGCGAACTCCGCGTCGTTGACCAGCCCTGCCCGGTCGAGTTTGCCGAGCAGGTTTTCGCTGGTCTCTTCGTCGAACCCCTTGCGGTGCAGAGCCTGCCGGAGCTCCTCCTGAGTGCGCGCACGCACGGCCAGAAGATCGAAGCAGATCTCCTTGGCCTTCTTGTACCGCTCTTCAGGAGAAAGCTCGGCCGGCGGCACCTTAGGCGCCCTGCCCACCTGAATCACTCCTCGTCTTCAAACCCAACCATCTGCACACCACCAAGCCGCACATCACCAAGCCGCACATCACCACCCCACGCAACCCCGGCGGGGGTCCAGGGGGCTCGCCCCCTGGCGGGGGTCCGGGGGTTCGACCCCCGGGAGACAAGGCGAAGGGATAAGGGCGAGCGCCTTCCGCGAGCACACCTCACCCAATCCCGAAGCCCTCACCCAATCCCGCAACCCTCACCCAATCCCTCGCCGAACGATCAGAAGTCGACCGGCGCCGGCACGGCTTCGACGGCTTCCGCGTCGAGCTGCGGGCCGATGCCGAGCTTCTCCTTGATGCGCTTCTCGATCTCGTTGGCGATGTCCGGGTTGTCGCGCAGGAACTTCCGCGCGTTTTCCTTGCCCTGGCCGAGCTGGTCGCCCTCGTAGGTGTACCAGGCGCCGGACTTGCGCACGATCGCCTGGTCGACACCCATGTCGATGAGCGAACCCTCCCGGGAGACGCCGTGGCCGTACAGGATGTCGAACTCGGCCTGCTTGAAGGGCGGGGCCATCTTGTTCTTCACGACCTTGACGCGGGTGCGGTTGCCGACCGCCTCGCCGCCGTCCTTGAGCGTCTCGATGCGGCGGACGTCGAGCCGGATCGAGGCGTAGAACTTCAGCGCCTTGCCACCGGTGGTGGTCTCCGGGGAGCCGAACATGACGCCGATCTTCTCGCGCAGCTGGTTGATGAAGATCGCGGTGGTGCCGGAGTTGTTCATGGCACCGGTCATCTTGCGCAGCGCCTGGCTCATCAGGCGGGCCTGGAGGCCGACGTGCGAGTCGCCCATTTCGCCCTCGATCTCGGCGCGCGGCACGAGCGCGGCCACCGAGTCGATGACCAGGATGTCGAGCGCGCCGGAGCGGATCAGCATGTCCGCGATCTCCAGCGCCTGCTCACCGGTGTCCGGCTGGGAGACGAGCAGCGCGTCGGTGTCCACGCCGAGCTTCTTGGCGTAGTCCGGGTCCAGCGCGTGCTCCGCGTCGATGAACGCCGCGATGCCGCCGGCGCGCTGCGCGTTCGCCACCGCGTGCAGGGCGACCGTGGTCTTACCGGAAGACTCCGGGCCGTAGACCTCGATGACCCGGCCGCGGGGCAGCCCGCCGATGCCGAGCGCGACGTCGAGGGCGATCGACCCGGTGGGGATCACGGCGACGGGCGCGCGGCCCTCTTCGCCGAGGCGCATCACCGAGCCCTTGCCGTACTGCTTGTCGATCTGCGCGAGCGCGAGCTCGAGCGCCTTGTCCTTGTCGGGTGCTGCAGGCATGGAAGTCCACCTCGCTGGTCGGAGGCCCCGTCGAGGGCTCTCTGTGTCGGTTCTTCAGCTGTCCGGTCCGACGCTAGCGGCGGGGACCGACAATTCCAGGCGCGGCGCCCGATCTGTGGATCGCTGGACCCGATGTGGACAACACCTTAGACGAACACCTGTTCGAGGTCGGCAGCGACACACCCTTGCGGTAGGGTTTTCGCCCGCCCGGGTCAGGACCTGAGCGTATCCGCCCAGGTCAACGCCGTTCGGCCGGGACGTCGAAGGCGTCGCAGACCTCGCGCCAGACCTCCTTGGCCGGGATTCCCGCGGTCAGCGCCTGGTCGATGGTGCGCCCGCCGAGCCCGCTGAGGACGTGGTCACTGGCCAGCACCTGGGCCCGTCCGGGGCCGAACTCCTCGGCCATCAGCCGCCGGAAAACCGTGATCCGCATCGGACCCACTCTAACCGGGGCGCGAACGGCTCCTTCGCGCCGTCTACCGGCCCGGCTGGACGCTCGCCTCGAAGTAGTCGGCCAGCGTGCCGGGCGTGGTCGCCGCCGCCTGGTCACTCGTGTTCAGCTGGTAGATGAACCCGGCCAGCGGCCGGTCCGACACCGTGAACACCAGCACCGCCGACGTCTTCCCCGCGGCCGACGAGTAGTGCCCCTTGAGCCCGTTGCCGCCCCAGTCGGCCTCGGTGCGGTCGCCGCCGGCCGAGGCGAGCAGGCCGTCGGTGTACTGCTTGAGCGTGTCGGCGCTGTCGCCGTGGACGTAGGTCACCTGCGTGCCCGCCCGGCCCGGCGCGGAGCAGGTCGAGGCGGCCCCCAGGCTTTGCGCCGGTGCCGCCGGGCCGTTGCCCATGCCCCGCTTGCAGTCCCCGGTGTCGGCGATCTTCCCGGCGAGCTGGCGCAGGCAGCCCGTGAAGCCCTTGTCGTCCGCCTGCCCCGGCGTTTTGCACTGGTCGGCGGTGTAGGTCGTTACCGAGGACGACGACGTCAGGAACACCGTCAGCCCCACCGCGAGCGCCACGACGACCGCGACGGCGATCCCGATCAGCAGCTTCTTCTTCCCGCCGGGCTTCGGCTCGGCCTTGTCGGGTGCGGACGAGTACGCCGGGAAGTTCGACGGCACCGGCTGCGGGCCGCTGGGCGGGAAGTTCGACGGCGCGTAACCCGGGTACTGCGCCGGTGGCTGCGGTGGCGCGTACTGCGGGCGGCGCGGCGGGGCACCCGCGGCCACCGCCCCTTCGACGTTCTGGGTGCGCACGGACAGCCCGTCGCGGGCCACGTGCTGCGCGCCGAGCGCGACGGCGGTCTCCGGCTGGTCGAGGCTGCCGGGCACGACACCGAGCTTCTCCGCGATCATGGCGCCGACCAGCGGCAGCCGGCTCGACCCGCCGACGAGGTAGATGCCGGCCAGCCGGTCCGGGGTCAGCCCGGACGACCGCAGCGTCCGCGACAGCAGTTCGACGCTGCGCAGCATCGCCGGGCGGACCAGGCCTTCCAGCTCGCCGCGTGTGACGAGGACGTCCTTGAACGGCTCGGGCATCGGCACCTCGGTCTGCGGGTGCCGCGAGAGCGCCTCCTTGGCCGCCTTGACGTCCTCCTGCAGCGCGCGCCGGGTGCGCCGGTCGGCGGTGGACTCCGGGCGCAGCAGCCGCTGCCAGCGCTGCGGGTCGGAGTGCGAGACCTCGCGTCCGACGTGCACCATCAGCGCCTGGTCGACGTCGAGGCCGCCGAGGTCGGGCAGGCCGTCCTCGGCGAGCACGGTGAACCCGTTCTGCGTGGCGCCGACGACGGCGACGTCGAAGGTGCCCGCGCCGAGGTCGTAGACGGCGAGGGCCTGGCCGGGCGCGAGCGACTTGCCGGGGAACGACGCGAAGTGCGCCGCGGCGGCGACCGGCTCGGGCACCAGCAGGATGTTCGGGCCCATCCCGGCGAGCCGGGCGGCGGACATCAGCACGTTGCGGCGCGGCTGTCCCCACTGCGCGGGGTGGGTCAGCCGGACCTCGTCGGGCTGCTCGCCGCCGAGCTGGCGGGAGGTCTCCTCGAGCACGCGGCGCAGGATCGCGGCCAGCGCGTCGGCGACCGGGACGACGTCGGTGCCGAGCAGCAGGGTCTGCTCGTCGATGCGGCGCTTGGGGTTCGGCTCGAAGCGGGTCGGGTCGAGCCGGGCGCGGCGCTCGGCGTCCCGGCCGACCATGATCGTGCCCTCTTCGGTGGCGAACACCGCCGAGGGCATGTTGGCCGAGCCGTCCACCTCGACGACCCGGGGCGGCATCCCGTGCGCCGAAAGCACGGCGACGGTGTTGGACGTCCCGAGGTCCACGGACAGGATCCGCACAGCACTCCCCTTCGCGAAAAACACGCCCCGACGGCGCCCGCGTGATGCTGCCATGCGCGCGGTCACCGTGCGTGCGGACCCGGGAAAGTCACTGCTCCTTGACGAGGACGGCGATCAAGGTGCACGATAGTTGCACAGTTCGCGTAACTCAGTTGACCGAAGTGCGCAAGACGGGAGGGTCGGATGCCGGAACTGCGACGCACCGGTGGTGAACCTGGGTACCCGGCACGCCTCGTCACCACACGCCGCCCAGGCGGTACGGGAAGCCATCGACCTCGTCGGGCCCGTCGAGCTCACGGTGAAACCCGTGGACGCGGTCGAAGCAGTCCGGCGCCGACCCGCCGGGATCGTCGTCTGCGACGCCACGACGAACCGGCACCTCACCACGGCCCGGCTCGCGGTGGATCTCGGTGGGCTCCGGGCCGTGAGAGGCCGCCCGATTGATGCCGGACAAGCACCGGATCGGCAGGCGCGACCGCTTTCGAGGGGCAGCGTGGCGAAGCCCCCGGCCCGAGGCGAAGCCCCCGGCCCGAGGCGAAGCCCCGGTTGTCACAGTCACCTGCCCGGAACACCTGAACCACGTCCTGGCCACCGGAAGGAATCACCCGTGAGCGACCTCCCCATCCTCGCCGTCACCCTCGGCGACCCCGTGGGCATCGGCCCGGAGATCACCCTGAAGACCCTCGCCGAGCCCGAGGCCCTGCAGATGGCGCACGGGGTGGCGGTGGGCGACGCGATCGTGCTGGAACGCCTGGTCCGGCACCTGGGCCTGCACCTGGAGATCAACCCGATCGCCACGGTCGCCGACGCGCGCTTCACCACCGGCGTGATCGACGTGCTCAACCTCGGCGTGGTCACCGAAGACCTCCCGTGGGGCGAGGTGAACGCGACCGCGGGCGCCGCGGCGGTGGGGGCGATCGAGGTCGCCACCCGGCTCGCGCTGGCCGGCGAGGTCGACGCGGTGGTGACCGCGCCGATCAACAAAGAGGCCATCTGGGCGGCGGGCTCGCAGCACCTCGGGCACACCGAGATGCTCGGCGAGCTGACCGGGTCGACCCGGTTCAACACGATGTTCTGGGTCTCCGGGCTGAAGATCTTCTTCGCCACGCGGCACCTCTCCCTGCGCGAAGCGATCAACCAGATCACCCGGGAAAACATCGAGCACGCGATCCGGGAGGCGTACACCGCGCTGGAAGTGTTCGGCACGGAGAAGCCGAGACTGGCCGTGGCGGCGCTCAACCCGCACGGCGGGGAGAACGGCAAGTTCGGCGACGAGGAGATCATCGCGATCGCCCCGGCGGTCGCCGCCGCGCGGGTCGCCGGGCTCGACGTGGTCGGCCCGATCCCCGCGGATTCCGTGTTCCACCAAGGGATCCAGGGCCGGTTCGACGGCGTGCTCTCGCTCTACCACGACCAAGGGCACATCGCGTCGAAGACCTACGACTTCGACGGCACGGTGTCGGTGACGGTCGGCCTGCCGATCCTGCGCACGTCGGTCGACCACGGCACGGCGTTCGACATCGCCGGCACCGGTCGGGCGTCGCACGGCACCATGCGGGCGGCATTCAAGGCCGCGGCCACCCTGGCGCCGTACGCGCGGAAGCTGCCGGTCATCTACCCACCGGGCCTCCGGTGATCCCCCGCAAGCGCTGGGCGTACGTCATCCCCGTCGCGGTGGTCATGTACATGCTGGCCTACCTCGACCGCACGAACGTCGCGGTGATCCTGCCCTACATCGGCGACGACTTCCCGTTGTCGGCCGGCGCGAAGGGGCTGGCGAGCGGCATCTTCTTCGTCGGCTACCTGGTGCTGCAGATCCCCGCGGCGGTGCTGGCGGCGAAGTGGAGCGCCCGCAAGACCGTGCTGATCCTGATGATCTCCTGGGCGTTCGCGGCGGTGCTCTGCGGACTGGTGCGGAACGAAACCCAGCTGCACCTGGCCCGGCTGCTGCTCGGGCTGTTCGAGGGCGGGGTGTGGCCCGCGGTGCTGATCCTGCTGGCGTCCTGGTTCCCGCAGGCGGAACGGGCGCGGGCGAACGCGCTGTGGATGACGTGCCTGCCGATCTCGGCGATCCTCATGTCACCGCTGTCCGGGTTCATGCTCGACCACATGTCCTGGCGCTGGGTGTTCGTCCTGCAGGGACTGCCACCGCTGGTGTGGGCGGTCGTCTGGTGGTTCGCGGTCGCCGACCGGCCGGCGCAGGCCCGCTGGATCTCCGCGGCGGAACGCGAGTACCTCGAAACGACCCTGAAGGCCGAAGAAGACGCGAAGCCGGCGTTCGCCAAGCAGGGCTACCGGCAGGCACTGGCGAACCGGCAGGTGCTGCTGCTGATCGGCATCTACTTCTTCTGGATCACCGGCTTCTACGGCTTCAGCCTGTGGTTGCCGTCGGTGGTGAAGACGATGACCGGCGGCTCGGCCACCTCCGTCGGCTTCCTGTCGGCCGTGCCGTACGTCCTCGCCCTGGCCGGGATGGTCGCGTGCGCGCACTGGTCGGACCGGACCGGCAACCGGCGGCTCGCGGTCACGGTGCCGCTGCTCGTCGCGATCGCCGGGCTGCTGCTGGGCAACCTCGGGCACTGGCCGGCGGCCGTGCAGCTGGGGCTGCTCTGCGTCGTGGCGACCGGCGTCTACATGCCGTACGGGCCGTTCTGGGCCATTCCCAGCCGGATCCTCGGCCTCGAAGTGGTCGCCGTGGCGATGGGCCTGATCAACGCGCTGGGCAACCTCGGCGGGTTCGCCGGTCCCTACCTGGTCGGCTGGCTGACCGACGTCACCGGCACCGCGACCACCGGGTTCGTCGTCTTGGCCGGATTCCTCGCCGTGGCCGCCGGGCTGGCGTTCTTCGGGCTGAAACCCGTGACTGTGGAAGGCTCGGCGCATGCCCCAGCCGCGACCAGGCACCCGTGATCGGCGCGCGATGCTCCTGGAGGCCGTCCGCGACGGCTCCGGCGGCATCGCGGAGCTGGCCGAAGAGTTCGGCGTCTCCGAGTCGACGATCCGCCGCGACCTCGCGTCGCTCGCCGGCGCCGGGCACGTCGTCCGCACCTACGGCGGCGCGCTGGACACCGAGCGCAGTCCCCTCGAGAAGGACCGGGAGCACGCGGCGGCCAAGGACGCCATCGCCCGGGAAGCCGCCGCGCTCGTCCAGGACGGCGAAGTGGTGCTGCTCGACGCGGGCACGACCACCGGCAGGCTCGCCCGGCACCTCGCCCACCGCGAGGGGCTGACCGTGGTGACCAACGGCGTCACGGCGATCCGCGAGCTCGCGGGCTTCTCCGGGATCGACCTCATCGTCCTCGGCGGCCGGCTGCGGCACCCCACCGAAGCGATCCTCGGCGAGAGCGTGCTGGCGCAGCTGCGGCATATCTCACCCGATCGGGTGTTCCTGGGCGCGGACGGCGTGGTCGCCGGCCGGGGGCTGTGCTGCCCGTCACTGGAGCAGTCCGTGGTCAAGCACGCGATGCTCCACGCCGGCGGCGAAGCGTACGTGCTGGCCGACCACTCCAAGCTGGACCAGGCCCCTTTTTCCTACTGGACGCCGCTGGACCGCGACTACCGGCTGATCACCGACGAGCCGAAGGTCGACGTCGTGTTCCCGCGGTTCGCCCAGAGCGTGATCGTCGCCGGGGCGCCGGAAATTGTCGGTGGTGCCGCGCATCATGAATGACGTGGCAACCGACGTGCTCGACCTCTTCTCCCCCGCGACCCGGGACTGGTTCGCCGGGGCCTTCGCCGCGCCCACCGCGGCGCAGGAAGGGGCCTGGCGGGCCGCGCACGCGGGTGAGCACGCCCTCGTCGTCGCGCCCACCGGGTCCGGCAAGACGCTGTCCGCGTTCCTCTGGGCGCTGGACCGGCTCTCGGTGGAGCCGCCGCCGGCCGAAGCGACGAAACGCTGCCGGATCCTCTACGTCTCGCCGCTGAAGGCCCTGGCGGTCGACGTCCAGCGGAACCTGCGGGCCCCGCTCGCCGGCATCTCGCAGGCCAGCCGCCGGCTCGGGCTGCCGGTGCCCGGGATCGAAGTGGGCATGCGGACCGGCGACACCACCGCGGCCGAGCGCCGCGCGTTCGGCAAGACCCCGCCGGACGTGCTGGTGACCACGCCGGAGTCGCTGTTCCTCATCCTCACGTCGTCGGCGCGGGAGTCGCTGCGCGGCGTCGAGACCGTGATCGTCGACGAGGTGCACGCCGTCGCCGGCGGCAAGCGCGGCGCGCACCTCGCGCTCTCGCTGGAGCGGCTGGACGCGCTGCTGCCGAAGCCGGCGCAGCGCATCGGCCTGTCCGCGACGGTCCGCCCGATCGACGAGGTGAGCGCCTTCCTGGCCGGCGGCCGCCCGGTGCGCGTGGTCCAGCCGAAGCTGGCGAAGACCATCGAGGTCCGCGTCGAGGTCCCGGTGGAGGACATGAGCAACCTCGACGCGCCGCGCAGCGGGCCGGCGCCCAGCCCGCTCGACGCGCTGGAGTCCCTGGAGTCGCTGACCGAAGCGTTCCCGCCGGGAAACATCGCACCGGGCGGCCTGGGCACCCTGGAAGAGATGGCCGGCAACCCCGTGCAGCGGCCGTCGATCTGGCCGGCGGTCGAGGAGCGGGTGCTGAGCCTGATCCGCGCCCACCGCTCGACCATCGTCTTCGCCAACTCGCGCCGGCTCACCGAGCGGCTCACCGCCCGGCTCAACGAGCTGGCCGTCGAGCAGACCGAGCTCACCCCGGCCGACGCGTTCCCGGCGGAAGCCGTCGGGCAGTCCGGCGTGAGCACCGGCGCCCCGCCGGTGATCGCCCGCGCCCACCACGGGTCGATGTCGCGGGAGCAGCGCACCCACGTCGAAGAGGCGCTCAAGTCCGGGCAGCTGCCGTGCGTGGTGGCGACGTCGTCACTGGAGCTGGGCATCGACATGGGCGCGGTCGACCTCGTGGTGCAGATCGAGGCACCGCCGACGGTGGCGTCCGGCCTGCAGCGGGTCGGCCGGGCGGGGCACCAGGTCGGCGCGGTGTCGTCCGGGGTGATGTTCCCGAAGTTCCGCGGTGACCTCGTCTCCTGCGCGGTCGTCGCCGAGCGGATGGCGAGCGGGGCGATCGAGGCGGTCCGCTACCCGCGCAACCCCCTGGACGTCCTGGCGCAGCACGTCGTCGCCATGGTGGCGCTGGAACCGTGGACGGTGCCGGACCTCGCGTCGCTGGTCCGGCGGGCGGCCCCCTTCGCCGCGCTGCCGGACGACGCCCTGCACGCGGTGCTCGACATGCTGGCCGGCCGCTACCCGAGCGAGGAGTTCGGCGAGCTGCGGGCGCGGATCACCTGGGACCGCATCGGCGGCGAGCTGCGCGGACGTCCCGGCTCGCAGCGGCTGGCCGTCACGTCGGGCGGCACCATCCCGGACCGCGGCCTGTTCACCGTCATGACCCCGGGCGCGGACGACAAACCCGGTTCGCGCGTCGGCGAGTTCGACGAAGAGATGGTGTACGAGTCGCGCGTCGGCGACACCATCCTGCTCGGCACGTCGTCGTGGCGGATCACCGACATCACGCACGACCGGGTCATCGTGGTGCCGGCGCCGGGCGAGCCGGCGCGGATGCCGTTCTGGAAGGGCGACGCGCCGGGCCGCCCGCTGGAACTCGGCCGGGCACTGGGGAAGTTCGTCCGCGAACTGTCCACTTCGGACGACGAAAAGGCGCGCGAGCGGGCCCGGGCGGCCGGGCTGGACGAGCGGGCGTGCGACAACCTCCTCGCGTACCTGACCGAGCAGAAAGCCGCCACCCGGCACGTCCCGAACGACCGGACGATCCTGCTGGAGCGCTACCGCGACGAGCTCGGCGACTGGCGGATCGTCGTGCACTCGCCGTTCGGCGCGCAGGTGAACGCGCCGTGGGCCCTCGCGATCGCCGCGCGCCTGCGGGAAAACCGCGGGGTGGACGCGCAGGTGGCGCACTCCGACGACGGCATCGTCCTGCGGCTGCCGGACGCGCTGGACGCCGACGGCGGCGAGGTGACCATCGGCGCGGACGACGTGCTGCTCGACCCCGAGGAGGTCGAGCAGCTGATCGTCGCCGAGGTCGGCGGCTCGGCCGTGTTCGCGGCCCGGTTCCGGGAGTGCGCGGCCCGGTCGTTGCTGCTGCCCCGCCGGGACCCACGGCGCCGGACTCCGCTGTGGCAGCAACGGCAACGCGCGTCGCAGCTGCTGTCGGTCGCGGCGAAGTACGAGCGGTTCCCGGTCGTGCTGGAGGCGATGCGGGAGGTCCTGCAGGACGTCTACGACGTCAGCGGCCTGCGCGAGCTGATGGCCGACGTCCGGTCCCGCAAGGTCCGGCTGGTCGAGGTCGAAACGCCGGCCGCGTCGCCGTTCGCGCGCAGCCTGCTCTTCGGCTACATCGGGATGTTCCTGTACGAGACCGACGCGCCGCTGGCCGAGCGGCGGGCGGCGGCGCTGTCGCTGGATTCGGGACTGCTGGCCGAGCTCCTGGGCACCGAGGCGATCCGGGAGCTGCTGGATCCCGAAGCCGTCGCCGAAGTGGAACGGTCGCTGCAGCGGCTCGATCCCGAGCGTCACGCGCGCTCGGCCGAAGACGCCGCCGACCTGCTGCGGTTCCTCGGCGACCTGACCGCCGAGGAGGCCGCGGAGCGCGGGATCCAGGCGGAGTGGCTCACGGAACTGGAGGCGGCGCGGCGGGCGATCCGGGTGCGGATCGGCGGCTCGGAACGATTCCTGGCGATCGAGGACGCCGGCCGGGTGCGTGACGCGCTGGGCACCGCGCTGCCGGTGGGCGTGCCCGAGGCGTTCACCGAACCGGTCGCGGACCCGCTCGGTGACCTGCTGTCGCGCTACGCCCGCGGTCGCGGCCCGTTCGCCGCGGCGGACGCGGCCGCGCGGTTCGGGCTCGGCACGGCGGTCGTCACCGGCGTGCTCGACCGGATGACCGGGGAAGGCCGCCTGGTGCGGGGCGAGCTGAGCCCGGTCGGCCATCCGGAAACCCACGGGGTCGGGGTCGAATACTGCGATTCGGCCGTGCTGCGCCGGCTGCGGCGGGCGTCGCTGGCGAAGCTGCGAGCCGAAGTCGAGCCGGTCGAACCGGCGGCGCTGGGCCGGTTCCTGCCCGCGTGGCACGGGTTCGGCGGCCGCGTCCGGGCGGCCCCGACGGCCGACGACGTCCTGTCGGTGGTGGAGCAGCTCGCCGGGGCACCGTTGCCGGCGAGCGCGGTGGAGTCGCTGATCCTGCCCGGGCGGTTGCCGGGCTACTCCCCCGCGCTGCTGGACGAGCTGACGACCGCGGGCGAGGTCACGTGGGCGGGCTGCGGCGCGCTCTCCGGCGGGGACGGCTGGATCGCCCTGGCCCCGACCGATGTGGCCGACCTGCTGCTGCCCGAAGTCGTCGAGGACATCCCGACCGGCCCGCTGCACGACGCCATCGTGTCCACTTTGGAGGGTGGCGCGCTGTTCTTCCGCCAGCTGGTGGACCGCGCGACGGTGCTGGTGGACAAGGCCCCGGCCGACGCCGAAGTCGTGGCGGCGCTGTGGGACCTGGTCTGGGCGGGCCTGGTCACGGGCGACACGCTGGGGCCGTTGCGCGCCCAGGTCGCCGGGCACGGCGCCCACAAGCCCCGGCGCCAGGCTCCCCGCGGCCGGTACGCACGGCTGCGGGCGGGGCGGCCCCAGATGCCCTCGCGATCCGGACCGCCGACGGTCGCGGGCCGGTGGGCGCTGACCCCGCCCCGCGAAACCGACGCGACCCGCCGGGCGCACGCGCGGACGGAGGCGTTCCTGGAGCGCCACGGCGTCCTGACCCGCGGCGCGCTCGACACCGAGCGCGTCACGGGCGGGTTCTCCGGGATCTACAAGGTGCTGCGCGGCATGGAGGACACGGGCCAGGTGATCCGCGGTTACGTGGTGGAGGGCCTCGGCGCGGCCCAGTTCGCGGCGAAGGGCGCGGTGGACCGCTTGCGCGCCCTGTCGGGCCCGGGCCGCCCCGCACCGAGCCGGCCGGTGGTCCTGGCGGCGGCGGACCCGGCCCAGCCGTACGGCGCGGCGCTGCCCTGGCCGGCGGCCACGGGTGACACGAAGCACCGCCCCGCCCGCAAGGCCGGCGCACTGGCCGTCCTGGTCGACGGGGTTCCGGCCCTGTATGTGGAGCGAGGAGGCCGATCCCTGCTGAGTTTCACGGAGGAGCGCCAGGCGTTGTCGGAGGCGGCCAAGGCACTGTCGGCCGCGGTCCGCGAGGGCTGGCTGGGCCAGCTGTCGGTCCAACGCGCGGACGGCGAGCAAGCACTGACCTCGGAACTGGCGGAGGTGCTCCAGGAAGCAGGCTTCCGAGCCACGCCCTCAGGCCTGCGGCTACGGGCCTGAGGCCGCGCTGCTGGTCGGGGCCGGGTCGCCAGCCGCAGGCCCGGCAGCTCGCCCGCACCTCCGCCTTGCTGCCGGAATCGATCCGCTGCGTGGCAATCCAGCCCGGCGCCGGCCATCCGCCACCAGCGCCGACTCGCCGCCGCGCGCCTTCGTGCGTCGCCGGGCGGGCCGGGTTGGCTATTCCGGCGCGACCTTCTTCCTCGCTGGCCTAAGCTGCCAGTCCGACACGCACGAAGGATGTTCTGCTCATGGCGATGCGCGAACTGCGCTATTTCGGGGACCCGATCCTCAAGTCCGTCTGCGACCCGGTCACCGTGTTCGACGAGAAGCTCGAGGCGCTCGTGCGGGACCTGGTCGACTCCGTCAAGCCCGCCGGGCGGGCCGGGCTGGCCGCGCCGCAGATCGGGGTGGGGCTGCGCGTCTTCAGCTATGACGTCGCCGGGCTGACCGGGTACGTCGTCAACCCCGAAATCGTCGAACTGTCCGAAGAAACGCACGAGATCAACGAAGGCTGCCTGTCGGTGCCGGAACTGTGGTTCCCCACCAAGCGGGCGAAGCACGCGAAGGTCCGCGGCGTCGACGTCCACAACGAACCCATCGAGGTCGAAGGCGAAGACGTGCTGGCCCAATGCCTGCAGCACGAGACCGATCACCTCGACGGCATTCTCTACCTCGACCGGCTCACCGCCGAGCGCAAGAAATCCGCCCTGCGTGAAGCGCGTGACAAGGACTGGTTCTGGAAGCGCTGAGCTCAGGCCGGCAGGAACATCCTCAGCCGCGCGCCGTCCTCGATGCTGCGTTCCGTGCGCAGACCGGCTCGGGCCGCCGTGCGGGGCAGGACGTCGTCGCCCGCCAGGCAGTCCGCGGACAGCTCCGTGATGCCCTGGGCCTCCGCCAGCAACGCGAGCCGCGCCAGCAGGGCCGTGCCGATTCCCTGCCGCTGCCAGTCGTCCTCCACCAGGAGGGAGATCTCGGCACCGCCTGAATTCATCGGGATGAGCTGGGCGAGGCCGATCACCTCGCGGCCGAAAACGGCGAGCACGCTCGTGCCGCGCGGAGGCACCAGCAGCCGGTGCAGGCGGCGGCGCGGGACCGTCCGCACTCCCGTGTGGTAGCGCCGGAACAGCGTGGCCATCGAGCACCGGCGGTGCAGTTCGGCCACCGCGTCGGCGTCGCCGGGGACGCCCTTGCGCAGGACGATCGCCGCGCCGTCCGGGCGGTCCAGGACCACCGGGCCGGCCGCGTTCCGGGCCGCCGCCGCGAGCAGGGTCACCAGCGCTTCGGCGCGGGTCAGCTCCAGCTGCACGAACGGCGCCCACTGGCGGCGCGCCACCAGCGCGCTGCCGCCGGCCAGCGCGAACACGGCCCGGTGCCCGCTCTCCGTGCGCGCCGGGTTCGCCTCGGCGGCGGGGACGAGCGTGACGACGTCCGCGGCCAGGATGTCCTTCAGCACTTCGGCGAGGCGGGCCGGGGCGTCGACCGCGCGGCGGGCCGCGAGCAGCGTCGACGCCGACGGGTCGACCAGCTCGTGGACGTCGGCGTCGATGATCGCCGTGCACTCGCAGCCCTCGGCGCGGATCGCGTCGGCCAGGTGCCGCCGGGGCAGGCCGGTCGCGGGGCGCAGCACGATCTCGTCGAGCACGCCGCCCGGCACCGGCAGCACGGACAGGCCGAGGATGTTGCACTCGAGGTCGGCGAGCCGGATGGCGATGCGGGCGAGGGTGCCCGGGTGGTCGTGCATCCGGATCCGCACCCGCCACGCCGACGGCACCGCCGTCTCCTCGGCGGCGACCGTCCGGACCGGCTGGGGCAACGCTCTGGAAGTCTCCATGCCTCCACGGTCCCCCGGGGTTGTTGCCGCCCCAGGACGCCGGTGTTTCGCGCAGATCAGCGTTCGACGCGCCCCGGCAACGCGGCCGAAACACCCAGCCCGGACCGCAACTCGGCCGCCGGCGTGACCGTCCGGCCGGTCGAGGTGCGTTTCCCGGCGATCCGGCGCCCCCGCCCGTCGGGAATCCCAGCTCAGCGCGGGGTCAGCACGCAGAACTCGTTGCCCTCCGGGTCGGTCAGCACCCGCCACGGCAACGCGGGACCGCCCAGGTCCGCCGGCGCCGCACCGGCCGCGACGACCTCCGTCACCGCCGCGGCGTGGCCGGCGTTCGCCGGGGGCGCGATGTCCAGGTGGACGCGGTTCTTGACCCGCTTGACGTCGTCGTTGCGCAGGAATTCCAGCCACGGTCCCCGGCCGGACGGCGCGCGCAGGCCCACCAGTTCGCCGCCTTCGCGGGCCTGGACCGGCCAGCCGGTGATCCGCGCCCAGAAGCCCGCCAGGAGCTCCGGTTCGTGGGCGTCGACCAGGATCGACGCCACCGCGCCGGTGTCCGCGTACCGCTCGCGGGGTTCGAGGACGCAGAATTCGTTGCCTTCCGGGTCCGCGAGCACCACCCAGGGCACGTCACCCTGCCCGAGGTCGACCCGGCGGCCGCCCAGCTCCACGGCGCGCGCCACCAGCTCGGCCTGGTGCGCCCGGGTCGTGCTCGCCAGGTCCAGGTGGATGCGGTTCTTGACCTCCTTGGGTTCCGGAACGGGCACGAAGACGAGGTCCAGGTCCCAGCCGTCGCTCTCCGGGGCACGGACGTCGACCTCGCCGGCCTCCTCGACGGCGACGTGCCAGCCGAGCAGCGCGGCCCAGAAGCCCGCCAGGGCATCCGGGCGCGCCGCGTCGATCACCAGGTTCACCAGGCGCGTGGTCATGCGCCGCAGGCTAACCGCCACCTCCGACAATTCCGGTTCGGCTTCCCCACCGGCCGGGTCATCGGGTCGCGAGCCGCAGCAGTGCCCAGAGCTGGGCCGCCTGGTCGTGCACGCCGCGCACGGTCACCGAGGTCAGGGACGCGCGGCCCCAGAGCCACAGGTAGACCTGCGCGGGCCTGGCCGTGACGACGTCGTCCGCGGCCTCGGCCTCCTCGGCCGAACAGCGCCAGGCCTCCGTGGTGACGGGCCCGGCCCGCGCGATCCAGCTGTGCGCGCCGGTCCGGACGCCGACCGAGCCCGCCTTCGTGCCGGTCAGGCCGAGCATCGGCAGCTTCTGCCCGAACCACAGGGTGAGCACCTCGTCGATGCCGTCGATCGCGACGTCGTCGGGCACGCCGTGCGGCTCCGCGCCCGCCGCCTGCTCGACGTCCACCCGGTGGACGACCGTCTCGTGCAGCATCCGCCGGCGCCAGAACCCGTAGGTCCGGTCCGCCGGCCACCAGGTGTCGGCGCGGTCCTCGGGGTCGTGGGCGGCGAGCTCGTCGAGCAGTTCGGTCAGGCCCGTTTCCAGGAAGTCCTGCAGGCTCTGGCCCGGCTCGGGGTCGCGCGGCCAGTCGTCGGGGCTCCGGCCGTCGGTCAGCCGGCGCCGGACCAGCCGGTAGAGGCTCCCGACGTGCCGGGCGACCTCGCCGAGCGACCAGCCGGGGCAGGCGGGCACCGGCGCTTCGGTCGGCGCCGCGTGCACCGCTTCGGCCAGCAGCCTGCCTTCGATTCCCAACGCCGTGAGCAACCGCCCCTGGTCGACCGGGCCGTGCTCACGCGACATGGGCTTCCCCGGTGATCGGCAGGCCGTGCACGAGACGGCGGACGAGTTCCAGGAACGGCGTGGCGGCCCCCACCAGCCCGGCGGCCGACTCGGCGGTGACCTTCCCGGTGATCCCGGCCTGCGCGGCGGCGCGCGTGGCCGAGTTGCTGGCGAAGAAGGCCGACCACTCCCGCAGCTCGGGGGCGACGGAGTCGAGCAGCACCCAGGTGCTGGCGGGACGAGCCCGCCCCCGGTGCGGCCGCCCCCGAGCGGCGAGCACGGCGGCAGCACCCCTGAGGGCGGCGAGGTAGGCACCGATGAAGCGTTCGGCGGGCCGGGTTTCCTGCGCGGCCTCGGCGAGCCCGCGCCGCGCCTGCGCGAGCAACCCGGCGGCGGCCGGAGAAGCGGGCGGGCGCAGGGACATGGGCAGCTGGGACTGGTCGGACCCGGCCCCGGGCGGCCGCAGGGACAGGGGCAGTTCGGACGGTCCATCGGCGCCGGCCGGGGTCGGCACCGGCGCTTCGGGAGCCGGCAGCTCGGAGTGGCCGGACTCCGCCGGCGAGGACACGACGGGCGGCTGCCTGGACTCGGCAAGGGTGACCGGCTCGGTCCGGCCGGAGTCGACGCCGGCGGTCACCGGCCGGGCAGCGGAAGACGCCACTCCCGACCGCCCGGACTCCCCCGAAGCCGACAGCTCGAGCTGCCCGGACTCCGCACCCGTAGGCGACTCAGGGCGGCCAGCGCCCGCGCGCGCAGGCCGGGCCTGCTCCGGGATCGCCGGGACCGGAAGCGGCAGCTCGGACTGCCCGGCATCCGCCGCGCCGCCCGCCGGCTGAGCCTGCGCCGAGCCCGCAACAACCGAAGATGAAGGTCGCAGCGAACCCCGCAACCCCGAATCCGCCTGGGCACCCACCGCCCCAGACTCCCCCGAACCCGCGGCAACCGAAGACGAGGACCGCTGCTCGGCATCCGCGACCCCCGCGGCCGAAGTGCACAGGGCGATCGGCAGCTGAGGCTGGCGGGCGTCCACCGCCGATGCGCGCTGGTGGGGCTCGGCCGGCGCCGACAAGCACTGGCGGGATCGCCCGCGCCGGGTTCCGGGCGGGGCCGGCTGCGGGCGCGGCGACATGGGCAGCTCCGGCTGCCCGGGATCCGTGGGGGACACGACCTCGACGGACATGGCGACCCTCCTCCTGCGCGGGTGAGCCCGGCGGGTGTCCGAAGCCGGGACGGCTCCGGGCGCCTGATCGGTACGCGCTCACCTGATGTCGAACGCCTGTTCGAACAATTTCCAGAGTAACCCCGGACCCGCTGCCCGCTCAACCCCAGGGGGCCGATCCCCGGACGTGTGCGGCACACCAGGTCGGTGGCGTGATCTCATAGGTTCATGAGTTCGCTGGAGCACCCCGCCGTCGCCAAGGTGGCGGCCGCGCTGGCCGAAGCCGGACAGCACGCCGCCGCCGAGGGCATCCGTGTCCTGCCCGCCGAGGTCCGGACCGCCGCCCAGGCGGCCGAAGCACTCGGCGTGCCCGTCGGGGCCATCGCCAACAGCCTCATCTTCCGCCTGGGGTCCGACAAAAAAGCGCTCCTCGCGCTGACGTCGGGCGCCCACCGCGCCGACCCGGGCACGCTCGCCCGGCTGGCCGGCGGCGAAATCGCCAAGGCCGACGCCGATTTCGTGCGGGCGCACACCGGGCAGCCGATCGGCGGCGTCGCCCCGGTCGGGCACCCCGAGCCGCTGCCCACCCTGGTCGACACCGCGCTGCGCGCCCACGACGTCGTGTGGGCCGCCGCCGGGCACCCGAAGGCCGTGTTCCCCACGACCTTCGCCGGGCTGGTGGCGTTGACCGGGGGCACCCCGGGCGCGCTCGCCGGCGCGGAGGAAGATGGGCAGCCGTGACCGCGATGCCCGCCGGCTGCTCTCGCTACGTCCAGCTCTCCTCGGACGAGTTCCGCGCCCGCCTGCCCGAAGCGCTCGACATCTACGTCCGGGCGATGCGGTACCCGGCCGGCACCGCCGAGCAGCGCGCGCCGATGTGGCTCACCCACGCGCTGCGCGAGGGCTGGCGCTGCATGGCCGCGCTCGACGCCGACGACGTCCTGCTCGGCGTGGCCTACGGCTACCGCGGCCGCGCCGGGCAGTGGTGGCACGAGCAGGTGCGCCACGGCCTGAGCCGCCGCTCCGGGGCCGCCGAGGCCGACCGCTGGCTGTCGGACTACTTCGAGCTGACCGAGATCCACGTCCGGCCGGAGAACCAGGGCCACCAGATCGGCGAGGACCTGCTACGCGGCCTCCTGGACGGCGTCCCGAGCGCGAACGTGCTCCTGTCGACGCCCGAGGGCACGAGCCGGGCGTGGAAGCTCTACCGCCGCACCGGCTTCGTCGACGTCCTGCGCGACTACCACTTCGCGGGCGACCCGCGGCCGTTCGCGATCCTGGGGCGGGAACTGCCCCTCGACCCGCGCTGAGCCGAGGAGCAGCGTTCCTCAGCGTGGCTCGGGCCGCCAGTAGCCGACGCCCAGCGCCGCGACCAGCACGCCGGCGCCGCACCACGCTGTGACGCTCAGCCGTTCACCGAGCAGCGCGGCGGACAGCACCGCGGCCGTCAGCGGCTCGAGCACCGCCGAGAGCGAGCCGAGCACGGGATGCGCGTCGGCCAGGCCCCGCAGGTACGCGGCGTACGCGAGCGCGGTCGGGATCGCGCCGAGGTAGCCGACGATCGCGAGGACGTCCGCGTGCAGCGGAATCGCCATGCCGGACCAGCTCGCGACCGGGACGAGCAGCAGACCGCCGGCGAGGCAGCCGAACGCCGTCGTCGACAGCGGCTCCAGGCCTTCGACCGGCTTCGCGGTGACCAGCGTCAGGGTCGCGAAGCCCGCTGCCGCGAGCAAGGCGCAGCCCAGGCCTCCGAACGAGAAGGCTTCGCCCGGTGACCACTGGAGCAGCACCAGGCCGGCGAGGGTGCCCGCCACGGACACCACCGTCCACCGACGGAGTTTCCGCACCGACGCGAGGGTGACGAAGACGGGCGCGGCACCGATCGTCGTCATGGTCGCGACGCTCACCGAGCTGAGCGCGACGGCGGCGAAGTAGCTCGCCTGGAACAGGGCGAACAGCCCGCCGACGGCGAGGATGCGCCGGACGGCTTCGGGAGTGCGCGGGAAGGTGCCGCCGGTCAGGAGGACGAAGAGGGTGGCGACCCCGCCGCCGACGAGCAGGCGGTAGTCGGCGACGGCGAGCGGGTGGAGGCCGGCTCGCCGGCCGAGCAGCGAGCCGGCGAGGCCGCCGGTGCCCCAGAGGACACCGGCGAGAACGAGCGCGGCCGACGATCGGGCGCGCGTGGGGAGGACAACGGACATGAACGCTCCTGCGTCTGCGTCGAAGGAAAGGGAATTCGACGAACGCGGGGCGGTGCGCACCACGAATCAGCCGCGGGCCTTGGAGGCCACGCGGCGAGGGACCACCCCGCTCAGCCGCGAGGCGGTGGGGTGACGAAGAGGATTCGGCGCACGGGAAGCAACTTAGCGGCGCACGCAGGCCGATGCGACCGGGTTTTTCCAAGGCCTGTTGTCGCCTGTCCGGCGGAGTTGTGGTTGCCGCCGTGAAGAGCCGTTACGATGAGCTCGTGAATCCGATGTCGACCTCCGGACGCTGGTGGTACGGCACCGACGACTTTTTCACGCCTATGCTGATCGCATGGCCCAGCCCGATGAACTGGACCTGCGTCCTCAATGGCGTTCTCAATGGCAGCCATCGGGTTTCTGCCTCCCTGGACTCCCTCTCGACGGCCTTGCGAGTGTTGCTCGGAGAAGATTCCGAGAATTCTTGCGACCGCTCCGCGAGCGCCGAATGCACCACCGCGAGCGGATGCTCGAACCCCGCCGAGGAGTACGGGTCGCGTCCGAGCCTGGCGGACTGGGAGGCCGACCCGGCTTGGTCACCGGCGTCGCACGTTGTCGCGCTCGTCGATGCCCCGGCGTTGAAAATCTCGGCCGACCTCGACAAATGGGCGGCCGAAGTCGTCACCGGAACTCATCGGCCCGCCGGCGCAACGGTCGACGAGTCGTTCTTCCACCTGGTTTCGCCCTGGATTCTTCTGCTCCAGCGCCTGCTCATCCTCTCGTGGCGGACCGGCGCGGCCAGTGCTTCGCGCAGCGGACTTGCCCGGATCAGGCGGCGCTCCCGTGAGCTCAGTCCCGTCGGCGAAGTCAGCATGCGTCCTCGCTGTGCCGGCTGCGCTCCCCGGGGTCCCAGCGCACCGCGGATGTCCTCGATGGTCATCCGCGGCGGAGCGCTGCCCTAACCCGGCCTCGGCTCCCGCCCGATCGGCAGGGAGCCGAGCATGGGATTCACGAAGATCCTCATCGCCGCCGTCGGACCCGGCGTCGGCGATGCGGTGCCGCTGGCCACAGCCCTTGCCTTCGTGCTCGGGCTGGCGCTGAGGCCCGCCTACCTGCGTGAGCGTCGCCGCGGGAAAGTCGTGCGGCAGATCCAGCGGTCCGCCAAGAAGACCGGCGAGTTCACCGAACGACAGGAGAAGCTGCTCTGTGCCCTGCTCGAGGTGCCGGTCGAGGACGAGCGGAGTACGCCCGGCGAAGACCGGAAACCACCGCCGGAGGAGCCTTGAGGGATCAGGGCCGGCCCGATCCCTCAAGCGGCTCAGTCCAGGGCGGCCAGCTGCTCCCGCAGCGTGTCCAGCCCCATCCCGCCCATCTTCAGCGCCTCCGTGTGGAAGTGCTTGATGTCGAACCCGGACCCCGCGCGGGCCTGGGCCTCCGACCGGGCCGCCAGCCAGAGGCGCTCGCCGATCTTGTACGCCGGGGCCTGGCCCGGCCAGCCCAGGTACCGGTCGATCTCGTCGCGGATGTGGGCCTGGTCCGTGATCGTGCGGGTCAGCATGAACTCCAGCCCCAGCTCGGGCGTCCACCGCGCGCCTTCGTGGAAGCCCGTTCCGGCCGGGATCACCAGCTCCAGGTGCATGCCGAGGTCCACCACCACGCGGGCCGCGCGGAACAGCTGCTCCGACAGCATGCCCAGGAGGTCGCCGTCGTCCGAGAGGTAACCCAGTTCCTCCATCAGGCGCTCCGCGTACAGGGCCCAGCCCTCCGCGTGGCCCGAGGTGAACGCCAGCAGCCGCTGGTACTTGTTCAGCCCGCTCGACTGGTCCACCGCCGTCGCGATCTGGAGGTGGTGACCCGGTGCTCCCTCGTGGTACACCGTGCTCGTCTCGCGCCAGGTGCTGAACTCGTCGCGGCCCGCCGGCAGGGACCACCACATGCGGCCCGGACGCGCGAAGTCCTCGCTCGGGGGCGTGTAGTACGCGCCCACTCCACCGCCCGGCGGGGCGATCTTGCACTCCAGGGCCAGCACGCGGTCGGAAATGTCGAAGTGCTTGCCGCGCAAGGATTTCAGGGCGTCGTCGGAGAGGCGCTGCATCCACGCCTCGAACTCCGCACGGCCGCGGACGCGGTACCGCGGGTCCGTGTCCAGGACCGCCGCGGCCTCGGCCGGCGAAGCGCCCGGCTTGATCCGGTTCGCCACCGCGCGCATCTCGGCCTCGATCCGGGCGAACTCCGCCCAGCCCCACTCGTAGGCCTCCCGCAGGTCCAGCGCCGCGCCGACGAAGTAGCGCGACCACAGGCGGTAGACGTCCTCGCCGACGGCGTCCTTGACCGGGGCCTTCGGCGCCAGCTCGGCCCGCAGGAACCCGGCGAACTCCGCGAACGCCTCGTCCGCGGCCCGCGCGCCGTGCGCGAGGTCCGCCTTCAAGGCTTCTCCCTGCGAGGACGCACCGCCGGTCAGCGCGGTGAAGAAGCCCTTTTCCTCCTTCAGACCGGACCACGTCTCGCACTGCTCCGCCACCTTCGCGACCTGCCGCAGCGCCGAGACGTGCCCCGCGTCGGCCGCCGCGAGCAGACCGCCGCGGACGTTCGCGAGTGCCCGGGGCACCTCGGCGATCCGGGCCGAGACGACCGCCCAGTCCTGCTCGGTCTCGCACGGCATCAGGTCGAACGCCATCCGCAGGTCCTGCACCGGGCTGGAGATGACGTTCAGGTTCGCCACGTCGAGGCCGGCCTCGTGGATCTCCAGCTCCAGGCCGACGCGCTCGGTGAACACGGCCTTGGCGGCGCGCTCGGCGGCGTCCCGCGGCTCGGCGGCGGTGACGGCGGCGTGCGCTCGCGCGGCCAGGCCGGCGCGCTCGGCGAAGCCGTCCGCCGAGTAGTCGGTCAGCCGGTGGTCGTGGCCGGTGACGCCGTGGACGGTCGCCGCGACCGGGTCCGCGGCCACGTAGTCGTCGACGTAGCGGTCACAGATTTCGTGCACGCCTTCGGAAGCAGTAGAAGCCATACGCCGCACGCTACCGGGCCACGTGTACCCGGTGGTACGGACTTCAGTTCGGGGGTCCGGGTGGCGGAGCCCCCGGCCCGGGGCGAAGCCCCGGTTGTCACAGCCTTAAGCACGGGCGGGGACGAGGCCCAGCCGGGCGATCACCTCGCGCGTCGCCTTCGAGCGGTTGAACGTGTAGAAGTGCAGGTTCGGCACGCCCTCGGCGATCAGCTTCTCGCACAGCTCCGTCGTGACGTCGATGCCCGCCGCACGGAACGCCTTGGGGTCGTCGGCCAGCGGTTCGAGCCGGTCCAGGAGCTTGCGGGGCGCCGGGGCGCCGGACAGCTTGATCGTCGTCTGCAGCGTCCGCATGGTGGTCAGCGGCATGACGCCGGGCAGCACCGGCACGTCGCAGCCGGTCGCGGCCACCCGGTCGCGCAGCCGCAGGAAGTCTTCGGCGTCGTGGAACAGCTGCGCGATCGCGAAGTCGGCGCCCGCGCGCAGCTTGCGGACCAGGTACTTCGTGTCCGAATCCAGGTCTGCCGAGCGCGGGTGGCCGTAGGTGTACGCCGAGACGCCGATGCAGAAGTCGCCCAGCTCCCGGACCAGCTGGACCAGCTCTTCGGCGTAGGTCAGGCCCTCCGGGTGCGGGATCCAGTCGCCGTAGACGTCGCCCGGCGGGTCGCCGCGCAGCGCGAGGATGTTGCGGACGCCGACCGAGGCGTACCAGCCGATCACGTTGCGCAGCTCGGCGACGGAGTGGTTGACCGCGGTCAGGTGCGCCATCGGCACCAGCGTCGTCTCGGTCGCGACGCGGGCGATGCTGCGGATCGTGCCGTCGCGGCTGGAGCCGCCGGCGCCGTAGGTGATCGACATGTAGGCGGGGTCGTACGGCTCGAGCTCCCGGATCGCCTTCCAGAGGACGGCCTCGTCCACCGTGTCCCGGGGTGGGAAGAACTCGATGGAGAACTTCGGCCCGTCTCCTCGCAACCGCTCGATCACCGACGTCATACCGGCATGTTAAGGGCCGCCGCCCGCCATGCGGGAGCCCCCGTCCGCGTCGCGGGACAGTCATTCGAGTCACCTTCGAGGATTAGGCTGGGGTGGTGCGGGACGACGACGCGAGCTGGGACGAGGACGTGCGCCTCGCGGTCTACCGCGCCTTCGCCCGCCACGGCCGCGCGCCGGGCGCGCCGGAGCTGGCCGACGCCGCGGGCGGGTCGCTGGCCGTCGCGAAGCAGGCCCTGCACCGCCTCGCCGGCGCCCACCACCTGGTGCTCGACGAGTGCGAGCACGTCGTGCTGGCCCACCCCTTCGCCGCGAAGTCGCTCGGCTTCTCCGTGATGGGTGCGCACACGCTGTGGTGGGGCGGCTGCGCGTGGGATTCGTTCGCCATCCCGCACCTGGTCGACGCCGAGCCGGAGGTGCTCGTCGCGACCCGCTGCCCCGGCTGCGGGCAGCCGCACGCGCTGGTCGTGAACCGGACCGTGCCGCCCGAAGGCGTTCAGGTGGCGCACTTCCTGGTGCCCGCCGCCCGGATGTGGGACGACGTTCTGCACACGTGCGCGAACCAGCGCCTCTTCTGCTGTGAGTCCTGTGTGGACGCCTGGCTGGCGGAAACCGGGCACGCCAAGGGTTCCGTGCTCGACCTGGTCACCCTCTGGCGGCTCGCGCGCGGCTGGTACGCGGGCCGGCTGGAGCGCGGCTACCGGCGGCGCGAACCGCGCGACGCCGTCGCGTACTTCGCCGAAGCGGGCCTCACCGGTCCGTTCTGGGCCGCCACGGCCGGAGTCTGATTCGCCACATCCGGGTGCCCCGCGCACCCGCGCGCCCGCGGGTTCGGCGAGGATGGCGGGATGAACGCGCCCGCCGCCGACAGTGACCTGCCCGCCCACGTCGAGCGCGCGCTGGCCGGGTTCCTCGATCGGGCGGGCACCGCGATCCTCGGAACCGAGCCCACCGTGGCCGCCGGGATCGACGCGCTGCGCGGGTTCGTGCTGGGCGGTGGCAAGCGTTTGCGCCCCACGTTCGCCTGGTGGGGCTGGCGCGGCGCGGGCGGCGACCCGGCCGGCCCGGACGCGGAGGGCGTGCTGCAGGCGGTGGCCAGCCTGGAGCTGATCCAGGCGTGCGCGCTGATCCACGACGACCTCATCGACTCCTCCGACTCCCGCCGCGGCAACCCGACCGTGCACATCGCGGGCGCGAAGCTGCACGCCGACCGTGGCTGGCTCGGCTCCCCCGCCACGTTCGGCCTGGCCACCGCAGTGCTCGTCGGCGACCTGGCGCTGGCCTGGGCGGACGACATGTTCGCCGACGCGCCGCTGCCCGCCGAAACCCTGGCCGCGGCCCGCCCGGCCTGGCGCGCGATGCGCACCGAGGTGCTCGCCGGGCAGTACCTCGACGTCCGCACGCAGGCCACCGGGGACGCCTCCGTCGAGGCCGCGCTCAAGATCGACCGGCTCAAGACCGCCGCCTACACCGTGCAGCGGCCGCTGCACCTGGGCGCCGCGCTCGGCGGCGCGTCGGACGAGCTGATCGCCACGCTGCTGGAGTTCGGCGGCGAGGTCGGCGTGGCGTTCCAGCTGCGCGACGACCTGCTGGGCGTCTTCGGCGACCCCTCGGTCACCGGCAAGCCCGCCGGTGACGACCTGCGCGAAGGCAAGCGCACCCTGCTCGCCGCCCTCGGCCTGCAGCTCGCGGCGGAGAAGGGCGAGCAGGCCGCGGCCACGGTGATCGCGGACGCGATCGGCGACGCGGACCTGTCCGACGAGGGCGTCGAGACCGTCCGGATGGCGTTGCAGCAGGTCGGCGCGGTCGACGCGGTCGAGCGGCGGATCGACGAGCTGACGACGGCGGCGATGGCCGCCCTCGACCGCGCGCACCTGGCCGAGCCGGCGCCCGCCGCGCTGACCGGGCTGGTCGTCAAGGCCACCCAGCGGACGTACTGACGTGCGGACGATCGACAGCCCCGCGGACCACGTCGTCGTCATCGGAGCGGGGCTGGCCGGGCTCTCGGCGACCCTGCACCTGCTCGGCGCCGGACGTCGGGTCACGCTGCTGGAACAGGCGGACGTCCCGGGCGGGCGGGCCGGGCAGCAGAGCTTCGACGGCAACGCCGTGGACACCGGCGCGAGCGTGCTCACCATGCCGGAGCTCCTCGAAGAAGCGTTCGCCGCGGTCGGCGAGCCGCTGGCCAAGAACCTGCGCCTGACCCGGCTCGACCCGGCGTACCGGGCGCGGTTCGCCGACGGCAGCTCGCTGGCGCTGCACACGGACGGCGACGCGATGGAGGCCGAAATCCGCGCCTTCGCCGGCGCCCGCGAAGCGGCCGGCTACCGGGCGCTGCGCCGCTGGCTGACCGAGCTGTACGCCGTGCAGAAGGAGCACTTCCTGGCGGCGAACTTCGACTCGCCGCTCGACCTGGCCCGCCCCGAGCTGGCGAAGCTCGGCGCGCTGGGCGGGTTCGGCAGGCTCGGCCCGCGCGTCGCCCGCTACCTGCGGGACGAGCGGGTCCGGCGGCTGTTCACCTTCCAGGCGCTCTACGCGGGCCTCGACCCGGCCCGCGCGATCGGCGCGTACGGCGTCATCGCCTACATGGACACCGTCGGCGGCGTCCACTACCCCGAAGGCGGGATGGGCGAGATCGGCCGCGCGATGACCGGGGCCGCCGCGCGGGCGGGCGCGGACGTGCGGTTCGGCACCGAAGCCGCGTGGCTCGAACGGGTGAATTCGCGGGTGCGCGCGGTCCGGACGCGCTCGGGCGAGCGGATCACCTGCGACGCCGTGGTGCTGGCCACCGAGCTGGGCACGGCCTACCGGCTCCTCGGCGCGCGGCCCCGCCGTCCGCTGCCGCTGCGCTACTCGCCGTCGGCCGTGGTGCTGCACGGGCGGACGAGCGAGAAGTGGGACCTCGGCCACCACACGATCTTCTTCGGCGGTGCCTGGGAGCGGACGTTCGCCGAGATCATCCGCGAGGGCAAGCTGATGAGCGACCCGTCGCTGCTGGTCACGCGGCCCACGGCGACCGATCCGGGACTGGCCGGGCGCGGCGGCGAGATCGTCTCGGTGCTCGCGCCCGCGCCGAACCTGCGTCGCGGCCCGATCGACTGGGACCGCATCCGCGGGCCGTACCGCGAAGAGCTGCTTCGCACGCTGGAGGCGCGCGGGCTGACCGGTTTCGGCGGCGAGTTCACCGTCGACGAGACGATCACCCCGGCGGACTGGGCGGCGCGCGGCCTCACCGCCGGAACGCCGTTCTCGCTCGCGCACACGTTCAGCCAGACGGGTCCGTTCCGGCCGGCGAACCTGGTCCGCGCGGCCGGGAACGTCGTGCTGGCCGGCTGCGGCACCACCCCCGGCGTCGGCATCCCGCCGGTGCTCATCTCCGGACGACTGGCGGCGGAAAGGATCACCGGCCGGTGAACGAACTCGACGCGGCGGGCATCACCGAACCGGGCCTGCGCGCCGCCTACACCGAGTGCCGGCGCATCAACGCCCACTACGGACGCACGTTCTTCCTCGCGACGCGGCTGCTGCCGGCCCGGGCCCGGCCCGCCGCGCACGCGCTGTACGGGTTCGCGCGGATCGCCGACGAACTGGTCGACAACCCGGCGCCGGGCACCGACCCGGCGGCGTCCCTCGACCGGGTCGGCGAGCTGGTCGACGTCGTCTTCGCGGGCGGGACCCCGGACGACCCGGTGCTCGTGGCGTTGTCGGACACTGTGCGGCGCTACGGCCTCTCGCGTGAGTTGTTCGACGCGTTCCTGAAGTCCATGCGGATGGACCTTTCGCCGGTCGAGTACGCGACCTTCGCCGAGCTGGGCGAGTACATGTACGGCTCGGCCGCGGTGATCGGGCTGCAGATGCTGCCGGTGTTCGGCACGGTCGGCCCGCTCGCCGACGCCGAGCCGGGAGCGGTGGCACTCGGCGAGGCGTTCCAGCTGACGAACTTCCTGCGCGACGTCGGCGAGGACCTCGACCGGGGACGGCTGTACCTGCCGGTTTCGGAGCTGGCCGCGTTCGGCGTTTCGCGTGAGCTGCTCGAGGCGCGGCGGCCCGATCCGCGGATCCGGGCGGCGCTGGCGTACTTCGTCGCGCGGACCCGGGCGGTGTACCGGCGGGCCGAAGCGGGCGTGGCGTTGCTGCGTCCCGAATCGCGGGCGTGCGCGCGGACGGCGTTGACGCTGTACGAGGGGATCCTCGACGAGATCGTCGCCATGGATTACGACATCCTGACGCGGCGGGCCGTGGTGCCGAAGCGGCGGCGGCTGGTGGTGGCACTACCCCCCTTGGCCACCGTCTGGGCGCGCGAGAGGTTCGACCGCGGTCGTAGGCTGCGATCATGACCGAACGACGCATCCGGATCGGCCTGCAGCTCCAGCCGCAGCACGCCGACTACGACAGCATCCGGCGCACCGCGTCGGCCGCCGAAGACCTCGGCGCCGACATCGTTTTCAACTGGGACCACTTCTACCCGCTCTACGGCGACCCCGAAGGCATGCACTTCGAGTGCTGGACGATGCTCGGCGCGTGGGCGGAGTCGACGTCCCGGGTGGAGATCGGCGCGCTCGTCACCTGCAACAGCTACCGCAACCCCGAGCTGCTCGCCGACATGGCCCGCACGGTCGACCACATCTCCGGCGGCCGGCTCATCCTCGGCATCGGCTCCGGCTGGTTCGAGAAGGACTACGACGAGTACGGCTACGAGTTCGGCACCGCGGGCGGCCGGCTCGACGACCTGGCGGAGTCCCTGCCGCGCATCGAGTCGCGCCTGGCCAAGCTGAACCCGGCGCCGACCCGCAAGATCCCGGTCCTGATCGGCGGCGGAGGCGAGAAGAAGACACTGCGCCTCGTGGCCAAGCACGGCGACATCTGGCACGGCTTCGGCGACCCGGAGGTCGTCGGCCGCAAGGTCAAGATCCTCGACCAGCACTGCGCGGACGTCGGCCGCGACCCGGCCGAGATCGAGCGCTCCTGCGGCGTCCAGGGCGAGCCGGACGAGCTGGGCCCGAAGCTGCTGGAGCTGGGCGTCACGACGTTCACGGTCGGCGTGGGCGGCCCGGACTACGACTTGGGCGCCCTCGAGAAGTGGATCGCCTGGCGCGACAAGACCCAGGGCTGAGCTGTCGGTGGTGGTCGGGGCCTCGGGCCCCGGCCACCGCTTCAGCCGCAGCTGACGACGGCGTACTGGCCGGAGCTGCTGTTCTCCGACAGGACGCTGCCGTTGCCGCGGGCGATCCGGCAGGTGATCGTGCCGTCACCCGAGTTCTGCGCGTTCATGGTGATGCCCAGGGTGTCCCCGTCCGCCTCGATGGTCTTCGACCACTTCTTCCCGCGGACGCTGGTTTCCTGCGAAATGTCGAAGCCGGGCTTCAGGTACGTGATCATCGAGATCCCCGCTCCCGTCGTCGTGACGCTGTAGGTGATCTCGTTCGCCTTGCGCTCCGACTCCTCGTCCGCCCTGCGCCGGGCCTCGGCCGCGGCAGAGGAACTGGCCGCGGCTTCCGAGGACTGGCGTGTGGATTCCGAAGCTCGGGCCGGGTGGTGGTCGAGATCGAGCCGACGATGACGAAGGCCGCCAGTCCCGCGGTGACCCACGGCCACTTCGGGTGCTTTTCGGGGAGGGCGAAAGACCCGGGTCGACGGGCCGGACGACCCCAGTGCGTTACTTGCGGGCCGCCCGGTGTGCGGCGACGCGTTCGCGCGTCGCGCACCGGGGCGAGCAATACCTGCGCGGGCTGCCGCCGCCCGTGTGCGCGAACGGCTTGCCGCACGTCGGTGCCGCGCACAGCCCGCCCGGCACTCCCTGGCGCTCCGCCAGCAGCGCCGTCAGGCCCAGCGCCGACGACGTCACCAGCCACGCGCCCCATGGCCCGTCGTCGGCCGCGTCCGCGTGCAGGTGCCAGCCGTAGCCCTCTTCGTGGTCGGTCAGGCGCGGTGGGCCCGCGTACGCCGCGAACAACGCGTTGAGCACCGAAGCCGCCGAAGCCACGTCAGGCGCCGCGAAGACCTCGCGCAGCTCCAGGGCCGCCGCGCGTAGTTCCGCGACGTCTTCCGGGGACAGCGAGAGCTCCGGTTCGCCGTGATCGCGCAGCACTCGCGCCACCGAGGCCGGGTCGGGGGCCGGAACCAGCAACACGTTCAGCAGATCCACCGCGCGCTGCACGGAATCCCGGTGCGGAAAGGCCATTCCTCATTGTAACGTCTTGCCAGTGATAAGGCGTTACCTCCTCGGTGCCACGCTCGCTCGGACCGGCGACGAGCTGTCCGGGCCCGCGCTGCTGCTGCTCGGGATGGCCGCGGGCCCGCACGCCGGCGCGGCGCTGCTCGCCGGGCTGACCGCGGCCGCCGCCGTGGGCGGACCGGTGTTCGGCGCCCTGCTGGACCGCAGCGCGACCCCGGGACGGCTGCTCGCCGTCGCCCTCGGCGGCTACGCGGGCGGGATCGCGCTGGTCACCGCCGTGTTCGGCCGCCTGCCGTTGGAAGCCGTCGTCGCCGTGGCGGTCGTGACCGGCCTGCTCAACCCGGCCATCGCCGGTGGCTGGACCGCGCAGCTGCCCGCGGTCGCCGGGCCCGCGCTGCCGAAGGCCAGCCGCCTCGACGCCATGACGTTCACCGCCGCCGCGCTCGCCGGGCCCGGGCTGGCCGGGCTCCTCGGCGGTCCGGCCGGGCTCGTGGCCGCGGTCGGCCTGGTCGCCGCGGCTCTCCCGGTGGCGTGGTCCCTGCCGAAGCGGACGCCCCGGGAGACCCGTCTCAAGGACGGCTTCAGGGTTGTGGTCCGCAACGCACCGCTGCGGCGCGCGACCGTCGCCTCGACGATCTCCTGCGCCGGGATCGGCATGGTCACCGTGTGTTACCCGCTGCTGGGCGCGGCGCACCTGCGCGGCCCGGCGGACGGCGCCCTGCTGCTCACCGTCCTGGCGGTGGCGTCCCTGCTGGCCAACGCCGTCCTCGCGAAGAAACCGCTGCCGTGGGCCCCCGACCGGATCGTCGGGCTGAGCACGCTCCTCCTGGCGGCGAGCTGCCTCGTCGCCGCGAGCGGGCACGGCGTCGTCATCGCGGCCGTGCTGGCCGGATTCGCCGAAGGTCCGCAGCTCACGGCGTTGTTCGCGATCCGCCACCGGGAGGCGCCGGAGCACGTCCGCGCGCAGGTGTTCACGACCGCGGCGAGCGTGAAGATCACGGGACTGGCCGCGGGCGCGGCCGTCGCCGGTCCCTTGGCCGCGTGGTCGCTGCCCGCGTGCCTGGTGACGGCGGCGGCCGTTCAGCTCCTCGCGGCGACAACCTCTTTCACCAGTGACATCCGGGACTTCGCCCCGGGCCGGGGGCTCCGCCACCCGGACCCCCGAAAGAGCTGCAGGTCAGAACGCCATGGCCTGCGCGCGCCGCTTGACCTCGGTGCCGTGGCTGGTCCGCAGCGCTTTGATGGGCATGTTCCCGGGCAGCGTGTCGTCCTCGGTGAACAGCCACCGCAGCATCTCGGTCCGGGAGAACCCGGAGTCGGCGAGCACGGTGATCGTCCCGGTCAGCCCCTTGACGACGCCGTCCCGCACGAAGAAGTCGCTGGGCACGCACAGTTCACCGCCGCGCTTCAGCGCGATCAGCTGCCCGTCGCGCAGCATCTGCCGGACCTTGTTGGTCGACGTCCCGAGGGCGGTCGCCACCTCCGGCAGCGGAAGGACCGCGATGGCGGCGTCGAGGACGTCTTCGGCGACAGGAATCCCACTCACAGGTGACACTGTGCCACATTCCGTCCCCTCACCCGCTAGTGCGCATGGGTGACCCGCGAGGTCTCCTCCACGAGGCGTGCGCGGTTCCGTACGATCCATACTCGTGACACGCACCCAACCCAGCCTGGTCGGCACGCTTTTGGAGCGGCGCTACCGGGTGGACCGGCTGCTCGCCCACGGCGGAATGTCTTCCGTCTATCGGGGGACGGACACCCGGCTGGACCGTCCGGTCGCGATCAAGATCATGGACCCGCGCTTCGCCGACGACCGGTCGTTCGTGGACCGGTTCGTGCGGGAGGCGCAGTCCGCGGCGCAGCTGCACCACCCGCACGTCGTGGCGGTGCACGACCAGGGCTTCGACCTGCCCCAGGGTGCGGAGTCGGGCCTGGCGTTCCTGGTGATGGAGCTGGTCGACGGCGGGACGCTGCGCGACCTGCTGGACGACCACGGCTCGCTGGACGTCGCGCTGGCGCTGAGCGTCGCCGAACCCGTGCTGTCGGCGCTGGCCGCCGCGCACCGGGCCGGCCTGGTGCACCGGGACGTGAAGCCGGAGAACGTGCTGATCGGCCGGGTCGGGCAGCAGACCGGCGGGGCGGTGAAGGTCGCGGACTTCGGCCTGGTGCGGGCCGTCGCGAGCGCGGGCACGACCAGCTCGAGCGTCATCCTCGGCACGGTCGCCTACCTCTCCCCCGAGCAGGTCGCGACCGGCGCGGCGTCGTCGCGCGGCGACGTCTACTCGGCCGGGATCCTGCTCTACGAAATGCTGACCGGCCGGGTGCCCTACACCGGCGACACGGCCATCTCGGTGGCCTACCGGCACGTGAACGACGACGTGCCGCGGCCGAGCGAGCTGCGCCCGGACCTGCCGCCGGCGCTCGACGACCTGGTCGTGCGCGCGACGCGGCGGGACCCGCACCTGCGCCCGGCCGACGCCGGGGAGTTCCTCACCGAGCTGACCGCGGTGCGCGCCCAGCTGGGGCTGCTGCCGGTGACCGTGCCGATCCCGGTGTCCCACGGCCAGGGCGACCTCGCCGACACCGAGCGCACGCTGCCGCGGATCCCGCAGGTGCCGGACACCGCGAAGACGATGCCGGTGCACCGTCCGAACGCGACACGGGCGCTGAGCCACACCGCACCTCCGCTGCCGGCGGCCCCGCCGTCGCTCACCCCGCCGCCGCGGCAGCGCAGCCGGCCCGAGCCGGAGAAGCCGCGGGACAACCGCAAGCGGATCCTCGTGATCGCGGCCGCGGTGCTGCTGCTCGGCGGGCTGATCGGGGCGTTCGCCTTCATCCTCACCGACACCGGCGGCGACAAGACCGCGCGGGTGCCGCGGCTCGTCGGGCTGAACCAGGCCGCCGCCGGCGACGCGCTGCGGGCGGTGAAGCTGAACCCGCGGTTCAGCCAGGAGTACGACAACACGGCGCCGTCGAACACCGTGCTGCGCGCCGACCCGGCCGAGGGCACGTCGCTCTCGCCGAACGAGACGGTCTCGGTGGTGCTGTCGAAGGGCCGCCCGCAGGTGCCGGACATCCGGCCGGGCACCGCGCTGCCCGACGCCCAGCAGGCGATCAAGGCGGCCCAGCTGACGCCGGTGCGCGGCGCCGACGACTTCGACGCCGAGGTCCCGCAGGGTGCGGTCATCCGCACGACGCCGTCGGCGGGCAGCCAGCTGACCATCGGCGGCCAGGTCACGATCATCGTGTCGAAGGGCCCGATCCCGCTGCCGCCGGTCCCGGACGTCACCGGCCAGTCCAAGGACGACGCGTTCAAGCTGCTGCAGCAGGCCGGGTTCGAGCCGTTCCAGGCGGGCGAGGAGTTCAAGCAGGACGTCCCGGGCGGCGCCGTCACCCGCACCGACCCGCCGGCGAACACGCAGCCGAAGGCGAAGCGGATCGGCGTGTTCTTCAACAACGCCGTCCAGGTGCCGGACGTGCGGTTCCGTTCGTTCGGCGACGCGCAGAAGATCCTCGAGCAGGCCGGGCTGAAGGCCGATCGTGACGGCGGCCGCGGCCGCGGCAACGGGTTCGACTTCGTCTTCGAGCAGGACCCGCAGCCGGGCACGTTCGTGGCGAAGAACTCCAAGGTCAAGCTGAAGGGCTTCGGGGGATGATCGGCAGCCGGGGCCGCGTGACGGGCACGATCGGCCCCGGTCTCATCGGCGAGGTGCTCCTGAACGTCCGGGGCGGCACGGAGGCGTTCTACGCGTACCCGGCCGACCCGGAGGAGACGTTCAAGTCGGGAACGCAGGTGCTGGTGGTCGACTTCGAACCCCCGCGCACGGTTTATGTCGAACGGTGGCAACCCCTGAGCCGCTGACGGCGTGGAAGAGGCACCAACACACGCACAACAGAAAAGAGCGAGGGGGTCGGTGCCATGAGCCTCGTGGAAATCCTGCTGGTTTCCGCCGGTGGCGTCATCGCCGTGCTGATCGTCGTCTTCGGGATCCTGCGGCTGCTGTACAAAGTGGCCGAACCGAACGAGGCGCTGATCATCTCCGGGCTGGGGGTCCGCGTCGACCGCGCGGACACCGCGGACAGCCTGGGCTTCAAGATCATCACCGGCCGTGGGGTGAACGTCATCCCCGGGTTCCAGACCGCCCGGCGGCTGTCGCTGGACACCCGCGGCGTCAACCTGCAGGTCTCCTGCGTCACCAAGCAGGGGCTGCCGGTCACCGTGCGGGCCGTCGTCATCTACAAGGTCGGGGACGACTTCGCCTCGATCGCCAACGCCGCCCGCCGGTTCCTGGACCAGCAAAAAGGCATGAACGACACGATCCACGAGCTGTTCTCCGGGCACCTGCGCTCGATCGTGGGCGGGCTGACCATCGAGGAAATGATCCACAACCGGGACGCGCTCACCGGCGAGGTGCGCCAGTCCTCGGCCACCGAGATGATCAAGCTGGGACTGATCGTCGACTCGCTGCAGATCCAGGAGATCGACGACGAGTCCGGCTACATCAACAACCTCGGCAAGCCGCACGCCGCCGCGATCGCCGCGTCGGCCCGGATCGCCGAGGCGCAGCGCGACCAGGAAGCCGCCGAGGTCGAGCAGGTCTCGGCCGCGAAGAAGGCCGCCGCGGTCCGGGAAAGCCAGATCCAGCAGGCCGGCTACCAGGCCGAGGTCGACCAGGCGCGGGCGAAGGCGTCGCAGTCGGGCCCGCTCGCCGAGGCGACCGCGCGCCAGGAGGTCGTCGTCCAGGAGACCCGGGCCGCCGAGCTGGAGGCGGCGCTGGCCGAGCAGCGGCTGCAGTCACAGGTCCGCAAGCCGGCCGACGCGAAGGCCTACGACACGCGGACCACGGCCGACGCCGCCCGTGACGCTTCGATCGCCAAGGCCCAGGCCGAGGCGAGGGAGACCGAGCTGCGGGCCGCGGCGGACGCGACCCGCGTGAAGACGGCCGCCGAGGCCGAGGCCCAGGCCACGAAGGCCCGTGCCGAGGCGATGGCGGGCGCGACCCGGGCGACCGGTGAGGCCGAGGCCGCCGCGGCCAAGGCCCGCGGCCTGGCGGAGGCGGAAGCCGCGAAGGCGAAGGGGCTCGCCGAAGCGGAGTCGGCCAGGGCGAAGGGCCTGGCCGAGGCGGACGCGATCAAGGCGCGGGCGGCGGCGCTGGCGGAGAACCAGGAAGCCGTCGTCGCGCAGCAGCTGGCCGAACGCTGGCCGGAGATCGTCGAGGCGGGCGCGAGCGCGTTCGGCAACATCGACCACATGGTCGTGCTCAACGGCGCCGACGGCATGTCCGACATGTTCGCCAAGGCGCTGTCGCTCGGCGGGACCGGTCTCGGCCTGGCCCGGCAGCTGATGGACGCCATGGGCAAGCCGGCCGAGAAGGAGCTCGACGAGTCCGCCCGGCGCAACGGGGAACTGAAGCTCAGCGACTGATCCGTCACGCTCTGCGTATGGCCTCTGTGTCCCGGATCACGGGCCGCAGGGGCCGTACCCCCGTTCGGGGGCGGAAATTCCCGCTCGCTTGTCCTACCGTGGGCGCATGGTGCCGGACCGTGGTTCGCGGGCCGTCCGATGAGCTTCTTCACCGGCGGTCCCCGTGAGCGTCCCCTGTTCCCCGTTCCGGAGCAGGAGCTTTACGCGTTCAGCGGACGGCACTGGACCGATCCCCCGCGCGAGCACATCGTCCCGGCCGTGCTGCCGTGGGCGCAGCCGCTGGGCCGGTCCGAGCGCACGGTGGTCGCGCTGCGGATCATCGAGGTGTGGCCGGAGGCGGTGACACTGCGCGTCACGGTGTACTCCCGGGACAGCCTGGTCGAGGACCCCGCCGAGGGGCTGATCGACCACCGGCGCAAGCCCGACTACAACGGGCTGCTGATCGGCGTGCTCTACGCCGACGGCAGCCGGGCGAGCTCCGAGACGATCTCGGTGCCGTCCGCGTCCGAACCGGAGGCCCCGGTGCTGCGGGCCCAGCCGGTCGGCGGCACGCGGTTCGCCGTCGAGCACGAGGTGTTCCTGTGGCCGCTGCCCTCGGCCGGCCCGCTGAAGCTGGTCGTGCAGTGGACGGAGCGGGAGATCCCGGAAACCCGCACGACGCTCGACGGCGGCGCGATCCGGTCCGCGGCGAAGGACGCCGCGGAGATCTGGCCGGGGCTCGGCCGGCGCCAGGTGAACGGCCTGCCGGTGCGCCGCGTCGGCAAGCAGGTCGCGCTCACCCCCGATTGGGGGACGCCGGTCGCCCGGGCGGAAGAACCCCGCCCTGCGCCGGGGGAATGAATCCCTTTCTCGTTCTGTGAGCCCGGGCACCGCGGCCCGGGGTATCTCGAATGGATGAACGGGGTCGCTCGTTAGCGTGGTGGAAACACTTCGACCACCCGGCCGTCACGTCGGGCTGGTGCAGTGGGTTCCTTCCCTTCCGACGCACGTGGCCGTGCGCCCCCCGCGAACCCGGAAAGGTCGCCCATGGCAGGCTCGCCGCTCAGCGCACTCGACGTCGCTTTTCTGTGCCTGGAAAGCGAAACCACTCCGATGCACATGGGGGCGGTGGTCACCTTCACCGCCCGCGGCCCGGTCGACCCGGCCGCGTTGACGGCGTTGCTCGCGCAGCGGGCCAGCCGGTTGCCGAAACTGCGCCAGCGGGCGCGCGCGGAACTGTTCCCGCCGGGCTCGGCCAGCTGGGCCGACGACCCGGGATTTGTTGCGGGCGACCACATTCACCACGTCGTGTTGAGTTCCTTGTACGAGCCGGACCCACTGGCCGCCTACGCGTCGCGGTGGATCGCCGAGCCGCTCGACACCTCCCGGCCGCTGTGGGACCTCACCCTGGTCACCGGGCTGCCGGCCGGGAAGTTCGCGCTGCTGCTGAAACTGCACCACGCGCTGACCGACGGCGCCGGCGCGTACGCGGTCGCGGCCGGGCTGCTCGACGGCGTCAGGCCGCCGGAACGCACCTCCGCGCCGGCCCACCCGATCCCCTCGCCGCGCTCCACTTTGGACACGGTGAAGGGCGCGCTGGGCACGGCGTGGGGCCAGGCGCACGAGGCTGCCGGGATCGCGTCGTCGCTGGTGCGGGCCGCCCGCCCGCCGCTCTCGCCGGTATCGGCCCCGCCGTCGGCCGAGCGGCGCCTCGGGTTCGTCCGGCTGCCGCTGGCCGAGCTGCGCCAGGTGCGCCGCGCCCACGGCGGGACGACCAACGACGTCGTGCTGGCGGTGCTGGCGGGGGCCCTGCGCGAGTGGCTGGTGAACCGCGGGCAGCGTGCCGACGGCCGCACGCTGCGCGCGCTGATTCCGGTGAGCGTGCGCGGCCGGGCCGGTGCGCAGCTCGGCGGCAACAAGCTTTCGGGGTACCTGTGCGACCTGCCGGTCGGCGAGGACGACCCGGGCGAGCGGCTGCGGGTGGTCCGCCGGGCGATGACCCGCAACAAGGCGGCGGGCCCGAGCCGCGGCGCCGGCGCGCTGCCGCTGCTGGCCGGCCGCGTCCCGCCGCTGCTGCACCGCCTGGGCGCCCGCACGGCGGGCCAGGCCGCGCCGATGCTGTTCGACCTGGTGATCACGACGGTCCCGGTGCCCCCGGCCCGCCTGTCCCTCGACGGCGCCCGGATGGCGGAGGTCTACCCGTTCGTACCGCTGGCCCCGCGCCACGCGGTCGGCATCGCGGTCGCGACGTACCGGGATTCGGTCCACATCGGACTGCAGGCCAACGGCGCGGCGGTGCCGGACGTCGGCTCGCTGCGGGACGCGGTCCTGAAGTCCGCGGCCCGGCTGCTCGACGCCTCCTGACGGTGCTCCTCAGGGGGTGACGCCCGCCGATCCGACCACTTCCAGGAACGCCAGCGCCTCGGCCCCCCGAGAGCCGGGCGGTGCCGTGTACAGCACGAGGTGCTGGTCGCCCTCCGGCAGGGCGAGCGAGTCGCAGTCGACGGTCACGTCGCCCACCACCGGGTGCCGGAAAGTCTTGGTGAGCACCGGTGTCGCCTGCACGTCGTGCCGGTCCCACAGCCGGGTGAAATCGGCGCTGCCCGCCCGCAGTTCGTCGACGAGCCCGCGCACTGCCGGGTCGGCGGGGTAGCGGGCCAGTGTGGCGCGCAGCTCCATCACGACGGTGAGCCGGAACTCGGCGGCGTCGGAGATCCCGTACGGCGGCTCGGCCGGCCCGAGGAACGCCTTGCGGGCGAGGTTGCGCCCCTCGGGAGAGGCCGCGGCGAAGTCCTCCATGAGCGCGGCCGCCAGGTCGTTCCAGGCCAGCACCTCGAACGTGGCGGAGATGACGAAGGCGGCCGTCTGCGGCAGCCGCTGCAGGAGCGCCAGGATGCTGGGGCGTACGTCACGGCGGTGCCGGCCGCTCCGGATCGGCGCGGTGCCCGCCACGACGTGCAGGTGCTCGGACTCGGCTTCGGTCAGCCGCAGCGCAGCGGCGATCCCGGCCAGGACCTCGCCCGACGGACGCGGCGCCCGGCCCTGCTCGAGGCGGACGTAGTACTCGGTGGAGATGTGCGCGAGCACCGCCACCTCCTCGCGGCGCAGGCCCGGCGTTCGCCGGCGTGGCCCGGCGGGCAGGCCGACGTCCTGCGGCCGCAGCCGCTCACGACGGCTGCGGAGGAACGCCCCGAGCTCCTGTTTGTCCATGTCTTCAGTATGCGGACGCCTCCGGTGCCCGATCCTGGTACGGATGATGCCTGTCTCCCGGCCGCGGACCGGGGCAGCGTCGTGGGCATGACGAACACCAGCGAATTTCCTTCGATCGGCCTGCTCACCGGGAAGGTCGTGCTCATCACCGGCGCCAGCCGCGGCATCGGCGCGGCCGCGGCCCGCCTGTTCGCCCGGGAGGGCGCCGCCGTCGTGCTGGCCTCCCGCGGCACCGATTCCCTCGACCGCATCGCCGGCGAGATCCGCGACGCGGGGGGCACCGCCGACGCCGTCGCGCTGGACCTGGCCGATCCCGCGAGCATCCGCGCCGCCGTCGACCACGTCGAGCGGCTGCACGGCCGCCTCGACGGGGCGTTCAACAACGGGGCGGCCATCCAGCAGCCCGGTCCGCTGGAGACCACCGCCGAAGCCGAGATCGACGAGCAGTTCGCGGTGAACTTCCGCGCGCACTGGACCGCCATGACCGCCGAGGCCGCCCTCATGCGCCGCAGCGGCGGCGGGGCGATCGTCAACACCTCCAGCATCGGCAGCCGCCGCGCCAACCCCGCCCTGCCCGCCTACGGCGCCATGAAGCGCGCGCTGAACAGCATCACCGAGACCGCCGCCGTGACCTGGGCCCCGCACGGCATCCGGGTCAACGGGATCACCCCCGGCGGCACCGCCACGGACATGATCGACGCGTGGGAAGCCGCGACCCCCGGGGTCGTCGAGCGGATCAACGCTTCGATCCCGCTCGGCCGCATGGCCGAACCCCGCGAGGTCGCCGAGGCCGCGGCCTGGCTGCTCAGCGACCGCGCGTCCATGGTGACCGGCGCGATCGTGCCGGTCGACGGCGGCGCCGGGGCGTGAACGGGCCTCAGCCGCGGAGCATCTCCGCGACCAGGAACGCCAGCTCCAGCGACTGCTGCGTGTTCAGCCGCGGGTCGCAGGCCGTCTCGTAGCGGCCCGACAGGTCGACGTCCGAGATCTCCTGGGCGCCGCCCAGGCACTCGGTGACGTCTTCGCCGGTCAGCTCGACGTGGATGCCGCCGGGGTAGGTGCCCAGCTTGTTGTGCACCTCGAAGAAGCCCTGGACCTCGTCGACGATCCGGTCGAAGTGGCGGGTCTTGTAGCCGGTGGACGACTCGTGGGTGTTGCCGTGCATCGGGTCGCACTGCCAGATGACCTTGTGCCCGGACGCCTCGACCTTCTCCACGATCGCCGGCAGCACCTCGCGGACCTTGCCGTTGCCCATCCGCGCGATGAGCGTCAGCCGGCCCGGCTCGGAGCGCGGGTCGAGCCGCTCGACGTACTCCAGCGCCTGCTCCGGCGTGGTGGTCGGACCGATCTTCAACCCGATCGGGTTGGCCAGCAGCTCGGCGAACGCGATGTGCGCGCCGTCCAGCTGGCGGGTCCGCTCGCCGATCCAGAGGAAGTGCGACGAGAGGTTGTAGAGCTTCGGGTTGGCGGCGTCGGCGTTGTCGAGGCGCAGCATCGAACGCTCGTAGTCGAGCAGCAGCGCCTCGTGGCTGGCGAAGATCTCGGTGGACTGCAGCGAGGTGTCGGTGACGCCACAGGCGCTCATGAACCGCAGGCCGCGGTCGATCTCGTTGGCCAGCGACTCGAAGCGCTGCGCGGCCGGCGACGCCGACACGAAGTCCTTGTTCCAGTCGTGCACCTGGTGCAGGTCGGCCATGCCGGCGGCGGTGAGGGCGCGGACCAGGTTCATCGCCGCGCCCGCGTTCGCGTAGGCGCGGATCATCCGGCCGGGGTCCGGCACGCGCAGCTCGGGCTTGGCGACCAGGGAGTTGATGATGTCGCCGCGGTACACCGGCAGGCCCAGCGCGTCCGTCGCGGCCGAGCGCGGCTTCGCGTACTGGCCGGCGATGCGGCCGACCTTGACCACCGGCAGGCTCGCGCCGTAGGTGAGCACGACGGCCATCTGCAGCAGCGTGCGCAGGTTGGCCCGGATGTGCGGCTCGGTGTTGGACTCGAACGTCTCCGCGCAGTCGCCGCCCTGCAGGAGGAAGGCCTCGCCGTTGGCGACCATCGCCAGCCGGCCCTTCAGCCGGTCGATCTCGGCCGGGACGGTGATCGGCGGCACGCTCTCCAGCACGCCGCGGACCCGCCGGGTCGCCTCGGGGTCGGGCCACTCCGGCTGCTGCGCGGCCGGCAGCGCCAGCGCCTTGTCGAGCCGCGTCCGCAGTTCGGGCGGCAGCGGCGGCAGCTCGGGCAGTGTGTCGACGGGGACGTCCACAGTCCAGTTCACGCAGACCAGGATAAGGTTCGCGCCGCGGCCCCCTCCGCCCGGTTGGCCACCGGGGTCCGGTGCGGGTCCGCACGCCGCCCCGACCCGGCCCCGGAACTCAGCAGGGCCGCCCGGACGCGAACGTCGCGCCGGCGTACGCCCGGGAGAACGGCGGGATCCTGAGCAACGAGCCGCGGTAGTCCGGAGCTGTGCACAGGCACCACTCGTCCTGACCGCCGTTCTGTTCGGCGATCGCGGTGAACGGCGGCTTGGACGAAGGGGCCGCCGGCAGGCAGCGGGAGTTGCCGTCCGGGCCGACGCCGAAGGGGCCGCCGGCAGGCCCGCCGCCAGCAGTCATTTCCTCCGAGGGAAATGACCCCCCTCATCCTCCCGACTGACAGGACCCGTCGGCCGCGGGGAAGACCCCGTCACGCAGGTAGCCCAGCACCGCCGCGTTTCCACAAGCGTTCTCCCGCGTGAAGACCCCGTGCCCGCCGGCGTCGACGGTGACCATCCGCGCGCGGGCCCCGAACGCCGCCCGCGTCTCGCGCGCGCCGGACAGCGGGGTCGCCGGGTCGCGCAGGTTCTGCACCAGCAGGACGTTCGCCGGCCCGGGGCCGCCGACGTGCACCGGCGGCTCCGCGCGTTCGACGGGCCAGAACGCGCACGGGTTCACGTTCGCCGCGGCCGGGCCGAACATCGGGTGCCGCGCCCGTTCGAATTCGACCGCGCGCTGGTAGTAGCCGACCTGCTCGGGCCAGTCGGCGTCGTTGCAGAGCACCTGGAGCTGCAGCGCGGCGTGGTTGTCGCCGTCGAGCGGCCCGGCCGCGGCGCGCGCGGTGCCCGCCCACTCCCGGGCCACGGCCGGGAAGGACGCGTCGTCGTAGAGGCCGTTCCACGTGTCGGACCGGAACCCGGGCCCGCGGACGGCGGCGAGCTCGAAGAACTTCGCCGTCACCGCCGCCGGGATCCGCCCCAGGTGGTAGACGTCGTCGCGCTGGGCCGCCCACGCGGCGAAGTCCGGGAAGCGGTCCTCGAACCCCTCCGCGAAGCGCTGGTTGGCGCGGACGTCGAGACCACGCGGGCCGAGGACGCTGTCGAGCACGATCCGGTCCGTGCGGCCCGGGAACATCGACGCGTAGGCGGCGCCGAGGTAGCTGCCGTAGGAGACACCGTAGTAGGAGATCTTCTTCTCCCCCAGCGCTTCCCGGATCCGGTCGAGGTCGCGGGCGGTGTTCGCGGTGGTCATGTGCGGCAAGAGATCCTTTGTGGACGCGGAGCCGCACCGCACCGCCACGGCCCGCGCTTTCGCCGCCGTGGCGACGACGTCCCGCGGCCCGTCGGCGTACGGGCCGAGCACGGCGCCGCGCTCCTCCGGGGTCGTCATGCCGCACGTGACCGGCGTGCTGTAGGTGGTGCCGCGGGGGTCGAAGCCGATGACGTCGTAGGCGTCCGGCAGGCCGGAGCCGCCCATGCGCTGCTGCAGCTGGGCGGGCATGGCGAGCCCGGGACTGCCCGGCCCGCCGGGGTTCATCAGCAGCACGCCGCGGCGCTTCCCGGGGGTGCCGAGGCGGCGGGACAGGGTGAGCTCGATGGTGCGGACCGGGTGCGCGTAGTCGAGCGGCACGCGCAGGGTGGCACATTCCAGGCCGGCGGTCGGGGACGGCGACATGCCGTAGTCCGGGCAGGGGGCCGTCCACTGCAGTCTCGGGGCCGCCTCGGCAGGCGGCGCGGCGAGCAAGGGCAGGAAGGCCAGCGCGATCAGCGTTTTTCGCATGCCCCGACCCTGCCGCGGCGGGCCCGCGCGGACGTCAGCCCAGGGACCGGAGCTCCGGCTCCGCCCCTGGGCTGACGTGGGTCACGCGGCTTGCGCGCGGTTGTACAGGTTCTGCGCGTCGGTGCCGAAGTACGGCCCGAACATGTAGCCCGGCAGGAAGTTGTAGCCGAAGCTGTTCACCGAGGCCTGCACGCCGGCGCCGGTGCCCTCGTTGAACGAGAGGAACCAGGGGCCGCCGCTGGAGCCACCGGTCATGTTGCAGCTCATGCCGTGGTCCTTGGTCAGCAGGAAGTCGGTGAAGGTGGTGCCGCTGCAGTAGATCAGCTTGGTGCCGTCGTAGGGCGCCGCGGCCGGGTAGCCGAAGGTGTACATGCTCTGGTTCTTCGGCTGGTTGAAGGCGATGCCCTGCGCGCCGACGACGTCGGTGAGCCGCTGGGAGTTCAGCGGGTTGACGACGGCCATGCCGACGTCGTAGTTGATGTCCTCGCTGGCTTCCCACTGCGGCGTGGTGAGGGTGGTCTTCGCCGTCCACTGGCCGTAGGGGGCGTTGCCGTTGTTGTAGCCGGGCACGAAGACCCATTGGGTGTGCCAGGTGCCCTGGTACTTCACGCAGTGCCCGGCGGTGACGACGACGCTGCCGTTGGTGCTGGTGACGGCGTCCCCGGAGCAGGAGGCCTTTTGGCCGTTGAAGAGGAAGAACACGCGCCCGGCGGTCGTGGTGACCTTGCCGCCGCCGGTCCAGGGCCCACCGCCGTTCGGGATGCTCCGGATGATCGCGCTCTGCCCTGCGGCCACGTCTTTCGGCGTGAAGGCCGGGGCTTTGACGAGCGAGTCCATCGGCACGGCCGCCCGCATGGCATCGGGCGTCCAGAACGGTTTGGGCGCGGCCTGGGCGGGGCCGCCGACCAGGGCGAACGCGAGGGAGAGGACGGCGGTGACCACCGCGGCCCGGAGTTTCGTGTGCTTCAAGACGCCCCACCTTCCGCAGAAGTGAATCGTCGCAAAGGCGACACAACCACTCGAAAGTAGTTGGCCGTGTACACACTGCACAGCCGCCGTCCGGCGTAACGCTTTCAGGCCGGTCAGCCGGGCTGGGGGTCAGGTCCCATTCGAGCCTCCTGCATCCTGATGAACTGGTCGACGACCTCGGTCAGGCCGGGGTGCTCGTCCGGCTGCAGAACCGGCAGGATCGCCGGCCACTCTGCCGACGGAGGCCGAGTTCACGATCCTCTCCGGCTCGTCGTCCGCCGGCTGGGCCATCGACGATCCTCCCCATCCACTGGCTTCCCCTGCGTCGCTACAGAAATGCCCGACGCTACGCCGAAAGCCCCCTCGCCAATGGCGAGGGGGCCTCCGAAACGAACCGATCAGACGACCGCGAGCGGCAGCGCCGTCGGGTGGACCGGGGCCGGCAGGTCCGACGCGCCCGTCAGGTACGTGTCCACCGCGTTGGCCACCGAACGGCCCTCCGCGATCGCCCACACCACCAGGGATGCCCCGCGGTGGGCGTCGCCGCAGACGAACACCCCGGGCGTCTCCGTCTGCCAGTCCGCGCCGCACGACAGGGTTCCGCGGCGGGTCAACGACAAGCCGAGCCCGTCCAGCAGGGGCATCTCCTCGACGCCCTCGAAGCCGATCGCCAGGAGGACCAGGTCGGCCGGGAGCGTCTCGATCTCGTCGTTGACCGGGATGACCTCGCGGCGGCCCGTCGCCGGGTCCTTCTGGACGCGGACCTGCTGCAGCTCCACTCCGGTGATCCGGCCTTCGGAACCGACGAACCGCTTGACCGCCACCGCGAACTTCCGCTCGCCCGCCTCCTCGTGCGCCGCGTACGTGCGCAGGATGTACGGCCAGGTCGGCCAGGGCGACCGCGCGTCGTCGCGGGCCGACGGCGGCATCGGGTACTGGTCGAGCTGGGTCACCGACAGCGCGCCCTGGCGGGTCGCCGTTCCGTAGGAATCCGCGCCGGTGTCGCCGCCGCCGATGATGACCACGTGCTTGCCGCGCGCGTCGATCGCCGGGGGGCCGTCGCCCTCGACGTACTTGTTGGCCGGCACCAGGTGCTCCATCGCCAGGTGGATGCCCGCCAGCTCGCGGCCCGGTGTCGTCGTGTCGTCGCGGCCGCGCAGCGCGCCGACCGCGAGCACCACCGCGTCGTACTGCGCGCGCAGGTCCTCCACCGAGAGGTCGACGCCGACCTCGCAGCCCGTCACGAACCGGGTGCCTTCCTTGCGCAGCTGCGCCAAGCGCCGGTCGAGGACCTTCTTCTCCATCTTGAACTCGGGGATGCCGTAGCGCAGCAGCCCGCCGAGGCGGTCGTCGCGCTCGAACACCGTGACCTCGTGCCCGGCGCGGGTCAGCTGCTGGGCGGCGGCCAGCCCGGCCGGCCCGGAGCCGACGACGGCGACCCGCCGCCCGCTGGACACCTCGGACACCTGCGGCTGGACGTAGCCCGCTTCCCAGGACTGGTCGGCGATCGTCTGCTCGACGCGCTTGATCGACACCGGGCCGCCCGACAGCGGCGAGATCGACAGCACGCAGCCCGCTTCGCACGGCGCCGGGCACAGCTTCCCGGTGAACTCCGGGAAGTTGTTGGTCGCGTGCAGCCGGTCGCTCGCCGCGGCCCAGTCGCCGCGGCGGACCAGGTCGTTCCACTCCGGGATCAGGTTGCCCAGCGGGCAGCCGGAGCCGCCGGAGTGGCAGAACGGGATACCGCAGTCCATGCACCGCGACGCCTGCTTGCGCACCTGGTCGTTGCGCTCGCCCGGGTCGACGTCCGCGTAGACCTCGCCCCACGAGGAAAGCCGTTCCTCTTTGGACTTCTTCTTCGGCTCTTCGCGCTCGTACTTGAGAAAACCGGTCGGGTCAGCCACGAGCGGCCTCCATGATCGCCTCGTCGACGTCGCGGCCGGCGGCGCGCGCCGCCTTCGCCGCGTCCAGGACCCGCTGGTAGTCGCGCGGCATCACCTTCGTGAACGCCACCGACCGGCGCGGCCAGTCGCCGAGCAGCGAGGCCGCCACCGCGGAGCGGGTGAGATCGTAGTGCTGTTGCACGGTCTTCTTCAGCCACGCCAGGTCGTCGGCGGTCGGGCGCAGCAGGTCCACCATGTCCTGGTTGACCTTCTTCGCGTCGACGTCGAGGACGAAGGCGATGCCGCCGGACATGCCGGCCGCCAGGTTGCGCCCGGTCGGGCCGAGCACCACCGCGCGGCCGCCGGTCATGTACTCGAAGGCGTGGTCGCCGACGCCCTCGGCGACGACCGTGGCGCCGGAGTTGCGGACGCAGAAGCGTTCGCCGACCTGGCCGCGCAGGAAGATCTCGCCGGCCGTGGCGCCGTAGGCGATGGTGTTGCCCGCGATCGTCTGCGCCTCGGCGGCGAAGGACGCCTCCGGGTCGGGCCGGACGATGATCCGGCCGCCGGAGAGGCCCTTGCCGACGTAGTCGTTGGCGTCGCCGACCATGTCGAGGGTGATGCCGCGCGGCAGGAACGCGCCGAGCGACTGGCCCGCCGAACCGGTGAGCGTGACGTTGATCGTGCCCTCGGGCAGGCCGTCCCCGCCGTAGCGGCGGGTGATCTCCGAGCCGAGCAGCGTGCCGACGGTCCGGTTGACGTTGCGCACCGGCAGCTCGATGTTCACGTGGTGCGCGTCTTCCAGCGCCGCCTCGGCGAGCTGGATGAGCGTGCGGTCCAGCGCGTGCTCGAGGCCGTGGTCCTGGCCGCGCGTGCGTCGCTTCGCGCCGCCGTACGGGGTCTCCGACGGCATCTCGAAGATCGGCGTCAGGTCCAGCCCGGACGCCTTCCAGTGGTCGACGGCCTCGTCGGTGTCCAGCAGCTCGGCGTGCCCGATGGCCTCGTCGAGCGTCCGGAAGCCCAGCGCCGCCAGGGTTTCCCGGACTTCTTCGGCGACGAACTTGAAGAAGTTGACGACGTGCTCGACCTGGCCGGTGTAGCGCTTGCGCAGTTCCGGGCTCTGGGTGGCGACGCCGACCGGGCAGGTGTCGAGGTGGCAGACGCGCATCATGATGCAGCCCGCGACGACGAGGGGGGCCGTCGCGAAGCCGTACTCCTCGGCGCCGAGCAGCGCCGCGATGACGACGTCGCGCCCGGTCTTCATGGCGCCGTCCACCTGCACGGTGATCCGGTCGCGCAAGCCGTTGAGCAGCAACGTCTGCTGGGTCTCGGCCAGGCCGATCTCCCACGGCGTGCCCGCGTGCTTGAGCGAGTTCATCGGGGACGCGCCGGTGCCGCCGTCGTGGCCGGAGATGAGCACGACGTCCGCGTGCGCCTTGGACACGCCGGCCGCGACCGTGCCGACACCCAGCGCGGACACCAGCTTCACGTGGATGCGGGCGTGCTCGTTGGCGTTCTTCAGGTCGTGGATCAGCTGGGCCAGGTCCTCGATGGAGTAGATGTCGTGGTGCGGCGGCGGCGAAATGAGGCCCACGCCCGGCGTGGAGTGCCGGGTCCGCGCGATCCACGGGTACACCTTGTTCGGCGGCAGCTGGCCGCCCTCGCCGGGCTTCGCGCCCTGCGCCATCTTGATCTGGATGTCGTCGGCGTTGACCAGGTACTCGCTCGTGACGCCGAAGCGGCCCGAGGCGACCTGCTTGATCGCGCTGCGGCGCTCGGGGTCGTAGAGCCGCTCGGGGTCCTCGCCGCCTTCACCGGTGTTGGAGCGGCCGCCGATCCGGTTCATCGCGATGGCCAGGGTTTCGTGCGCCTCGGCCGAGATCGAGCCGTACGACATCGCGCCCGTGTTGAAGCGCTTGAAGATCGCCTCGGCGGGCTCGACCTCGTCGAGCGGCACCGGCTCGCGGACGCCGTCCTTGAACGCGAACAGCCCGCGCAGCGTGCCGCCCTCGCGGTAGAGGCGGTGCACCTCTTCGGTGTACTTGCGGTAGACCTCGTCGCGGCCGGTCTTGGACGCGTGCTGCAGCAGGAACACCGTCTCCGGCGTGAACAGGTGCAGCTCGCCCTCGCGGCGGTAGGCGTATTCGCCGCCGGTGTCGAGTCCACGGTGGACACGGTCGGTCGGGTTCTCCGGGTAGGCGCGGCGGTGGCGCGTCGCGACCTCTTCGGCGAGCACCTCGAGGCCGACGCCGCCGAGCTTCGACGACGTCCCGGTGAAGTACTCGTCGAGCAGGTCCTGGCTCAGGCCGAGGGATTCGAAGACCTGGGCGGCGGTGTACGCGCCGACCGTGGAGATGCCCATCTTGGACATGATCTTCAGGACGCCCTTGACCAGTGCCTGGACGTAGTTGCGGATGGCCTTGGCGGCTTCGATGCCGGTGACCGCGCCCTGCCCGATCATGTCTTCGATGGTCTCGAAGGCCAGGTACGGGTTGACCGCGGCGGCGCCGTAGCCGAGCAGCAGCGCGATGTGGTGCACCTCGCGGGCGTCGCCGGATTCGACGACCAGGGCGACGCGCAGGCGTTCCTTGGTGCGGACCAGGTGGTGGTGCACCGCGGACACGAGCAGCAGCGACGGGATCGGCGCCATCCGGTGGTCGGAGTCGCGGTCGGACAGCACGAGCGTGCGCGCGCCGGCCGCGATCGCCTCGGAAGCCTCCCGCCGGACGCGTTCGATCGCCGACGCCAGCGCCTCGGCGCCGCCGTCCACTTCGTACAGTCCGGAAAGGACACTGCAGGCGAAGCCGGGGAGGTCGCCGTCGTCGTTGATGTGGATGAGCTTGGCGAGCTCGTCGTTGTCGATGACCGGGTACGGCAGCTTCAGGTGGCGACACGATGCCGGGCCCGGGGCCAGGAGGTTGCGCTCCGGGCCCATGATCCGCGCCATGCAGGTGACGAGCTCTTCGCGGATCGCGTCGAGCGGCGGGTTGGTCACCTGGGCGAAGTTCTGCTTGAAGTAGTCGTAGAGCAGCCGGGACCGCTTCGACAGCACCGCGGGCGGGGTGTCGGTGCCCATCGAGCCGATCGGCTCGGCACCCTTCTCGGCCATCGGCGCGAGCAGGATCTTGAGCTCTTCTTCGGTGTAGCCGAAGGAAAGCTGACGCCGCAGCACGGAGTCGTGGCTCTGCACGACGTGGTCGCGGTCGGGCAGCTCGGCGATCTTGAGCAGGCCCGCGTGCAGCCACGAGTCGTAGGGCAGCTCGGCGGCCAGCGCGGACTTGACCTCTTCGTCGTCCACGATCCGGCCGGCCTCGGTGTCGACCAGGAACATCTTGCCGGGCTTGAGCCGCCCCTTGGCGACGACGTCCTTCGGAGCGACGTCCAGGACGCCGGCCTCGCTGGCGAGCACGACGCGGTCGTCGGCCGTGCGCCACCAGCGCGCCGGGCGCAGGCCGTTGCGGTCCAGGACCGCCCCGACCAGGCTGCCGTCGGTGAAGGTGACGCAGGCCGGGCCGTCCCACGGCTCCATCAAGCTGGCGTGGAACTGGTAGAAAGCGCGGCGCTCGGGCTTCATGGTGGCGTGGTTCTCCCACGCCTCCGGGATCATCATCAGCACCGCGTGCGGCAGCGACCGGCCGCCCAGGTGCAGCAGCTCGAGCACCTCGTCGAAGGACGCCGAGTCCGACGCGTCCGGGGAGCAGATCGGGAACAACCGCGAGAGGTCGCCGGAGATGACGTCGGATTCCAGCAGCGCCTCACGCGCCCGCATGCGGTTGCGGTTGCCGCGGATGGTGTTGATTTCGCCGTTGTGGGCCACGAACCGGAACGGGTGGGCCAGGGGCCACGACGGGAAGGTGTTGGTGGAGAAGCGGGAGTGCACCAGCGCGATGGCGCTTTCCAGCCGCTCGTCGCGCAGGTCGGCGAAGAACGCCGGCAACTGCTCCGGCGTCACCATGCCCTTGTAGACGATCGTCCGCGAGGACAGCGACGGGAAGTAGGTGCCGCAGCCGGCGTTCGCGCTCTCGTTCTCGACGCGCTTGCGCAGGCAGAAGGCGAGCCTGTCCAGCTCCACGCCCGATTTTCGGTCGCCGGCCACGAAGAGCATGGCGAAGTGCGGCATGACCGAGCGGGCGGTCGGGCCGATGTCGGCGCGATCGGCGTCGACGGGGACCTCCCGCCAGCCGAGGACCTCCAGGCCCTCTTCGACGGCGATGCGTTCGGCGAGCCCGACGGCCTTGCGGCGCTGCTCGGCGTCTTGCGGCAGGAACGCGATGCCCGCGGCGTAGGTGGGGTGCCCGTGCTCGTCGGGTTCGGGCAGCTCGAAGCCGGCTTCGGCCCGCAGCAGCGCGTCGGGCAGCTGCAGCAGGATGCCGGCGCCGTCGCCGCTGGTGGGCTCGGCGCCCGCGGCGCCGCGGTGGTCGAGGTTGGTCAGCGCGGCCAGGCCGTCGGTGACGATGCCGTGGGAGCGGCGCCCGCGGATGTCGGCCACCATGGCCACACCGCAGGAGTCCTGCTCGGTCTCCGGGTCGTACAGACCCTGCTTGCCGGGCATGGCGGAGAAGATCAACGGGACCTCCTTCGTCGTCTTGTCGTGCGGGGCCGGGCTACCGGCCGGGGGAGCGCACGGGACGACGATGGCCCGCTTGTTAGCGCGACTTTAACACCTGGGAAACACCGCAGCAGCACTTCAGAGCGCCTCGGACGACGTCGGACGGTAACGATCTGGCTGCGCGGAACGACATAGTTCCTGATGGGTTCCCGGTAGTTCGTTCCGCTAAGTATACGGCCCGCGAACCCGGCTCAAAACCACTGTGCCGTGATCGGCGCACTGTGTCCCCGCTCACTAGAACGTGTTACATTTCGCCGCATGATCCTCGATCGGTTCAAGCTCACCGACCAGGTCGCGGTGGTCACCGGCGCCGGACGCGGAATCGGCGCGGCCACCGCTCTGGCCCTCGCCGAAGCGGGCGCCGACGTGGTGATCGCGTCCCGCACCGAGTCCCAGCTCAAGGAAGTCGCTGCGCGCGTTTCCGACGCGGGCCGCCGGGCGTTCCCGGTGCCGGTGGACCTCTCCTCCCCCGAAGCCGCGGCGGCACTGGCCGAGACGGCGGTGTCGGAGTTCGGCCGGCTCGACCTGGTGGTCAACAACGTCGGCGGCACGTACCCGCGCCCGTTGCTGGAGTCGACGGTGGACTTCATGGAGGAAGCGTTCCGCTTCAACGTGGCCACGGCCCACGCGCTGACGGTCGCGGCGGCACCGTCGCTGGTGAAGACGGGCGGCTCGGTGGTCAACATCTCGTCGGTGATGGGCCGGGTCAGCGGCCGCGGCTTCGCGGCGTACGGGACGGCGAAGGCGGCCCTGGCGCACTACACGCGCCTGGCGGCGGCGGACCTGGCGCCTCGCGTCCGGGTCAACGCGATCTCGGTGGGATCGGTGGCGACATCGGCGCTGGAGATCGTGGTGGGCAACCCGGAACTGAAGTCGAAGATGGAGTCGGCGACACCGCTGCACAAGATCGGCGAAGCGGAGGACATCGCGGCGACGGTGGTGTTCCTGGCGTCGCGGGCCGGCGGGTACATCACGGGCAAGATCCTCGAGGTCGACGGCGGGTTGCAGGCGCCGAACCTCGAGCTGGGCCTGCCCGACCTCTGACCCTCACTGGTGGACGTTGGCGGAGGACAGGCGGATGCGTCTTGTCTGCACCTCGGGCCTGCCGGGTCACTGCCGGGCTGCCCCAGTCACCCGGTGGGGTGACCTGGCTGAAAGTTGCCGGGCCCGGTGGCCCGGGACGTGCAGATCGGCCATAGGGCTATGCGCCAAGGCTTGCCGGCGTTGATGCCATCGGACGCCGGATCGAGGAAGCCACTCTCGCCCACTCGCGGGCCGGGCTGAGCAGAATCACCGCCCTGTTGTCCCGGCACAGGGTGCGCCGGGTCGGGATCGAGCGTGGTGACGGGCCTGTCGTCGAACACTTGCTGCGAGACGGTTTCGAGGTTGTGGTCATCTCGGCCAGGCAGGTCACCTCGCTGCGGGCCCGTTACGGCAGCGCCGGCAACAAGGACGACCGGTTCGATGCCCTCGTCCTGGCCCATCTTCCAGTCCTTGCCCCGGGCCGGACCTGGACCCACAACCAGGCCGCTTGGCATAGGGCTCTCAGCTCTCGTCGGTCTTCTTCGGCTCTTCCGCCGGTGCCTCCTCGGCCGGGGCCTTTTCGGCCGGGGCTTCGGCGGCGACCTTCGCGTGCTCGGGCTCGGCGGCGGTGGCGGAGTCGGAGTCGGCCTCCGAAGCTTCGGGCTCCTCCGCGGCCACCGGGACCTCGTCCGGGCCCGGGGCGTCCTTGCTCACCAGCGTCTCCGGCGCCTCCCGCGGCCCCCGCTTGCCCGCGACCACGAAGTACGCCGCCGCCCCGAGGAACAGCAGGATCGACGTCCACACGTTCACCCGCAGGCCGAGGATGTGGTTGGCCGTGTCCGTCCGCATCATCTCGATCCAGCCGCGGCCGACCGTGTAGCCCGCCACGTACAGCGCGAACGCCCGCCCGTGGCCGAGCTTGAACTTGCGGTCCGCCCATACCACCAGCAGCGCGACCAGCAGGTTCCAGAGCAGCTCGTACAGGAACGTCGGGTGGACCGGGCTCTCCGGCAGCGGGATGTGGCCCGTCGCGACGCCGTTCAGCAGGTTCTCCGGGTCCTCCGGGTTGAAGCGCTGGAAGACCTCGAGCCCCCACGGCAGGTCCGTGTGCGCGCCGTAGAGCTCCTGGTTGAAGTAGTTGCCGATGCGGCCGATCGCCTGCGCGACGACGATGCCGGGGGCGACCGCGTCCGCCATCGCCGGCAGCGGGATGCCCTTGCGGCGGCAGGCGATGAGCGCGCCCACCGCGCCGAGGGCGATCGCGCCCCAGATGCCGAGGCCGCCGTCCCAGATCGCGAACGCGTTCCACGGGTTGCGGCCCTCGGTGAAGTACAGCTCGGGGTCGGTGATCACGTGGTACAACCGGCCGCCGACCAGGCCGAACGGCACCGCGAACACCGCGATGTCGACCACCGTGCCCTTGGTGCCGCCGCGGGCCACCCAGCGCCGCTCGCCCCACCAGATCGCCACGATGATGCCGGCGATGATGCACAGGGCGTACGCGCGGAGCGGGATCGGTCCCAGGTGCCAGACACCGCGGTCGGGGCTGGGGATCGTCGCGAGGTAGGCGCTCATCACGCGGCCACCGTAGCGCTAGCGTGCCCTTCGTCACCAACCCGGCCGCAGTTACGGCCGCTGGCTTATCGGCAATGGTCACGTGCCGTTCGGAGGGGGCGGCCCTACTTTTTGGCCGGGTTGCTAAGGCACCGGAGCATCCAAGGCGGCCAGGTACCCCGCCACCAGCGCGTGCGCGACCTGGGTGACGGCTTGGTCACGCGGCAGGAACCGGTCGTCGTGCAGGCTCGGCACGCCCGCCGTGTCGCCGAGGCCGACGAACAGCATGAGCCCGCGGGTCGCGCCGCCGCAGTAGTGGGCGAAGTCGTCGGCGCCGAACGAGCGGAACTGGTCGTCGACGACGAAGCCCGCGTGCCGCAGCCACTGCTGCGCGCCCGCCGCCAGCGCCGCGTCGTTGTCCAGGACCGGCTCGCACGGGCTGATCTCCAGCTCGGCCGTGCAGCCGTGCGCCCGCGCGGTGCCGTGCACGATGTCCGCAAGCGTTTCCAGGGCGCGCTCGCGGTCCTTCGTGCGCATCACGCGCAGCGAGCCGAACGCGCTCGCGCTGTTCGGGACGACGTTGGCTGCCGTGCCGGCCTGGATCCGGCCGATCGAGCAGACCGCGCCGAACACCGGGTCGATCCGGCGCGACGCGAGCTGCTGCAGGCTCACGACCAGCTGCGACAGCGCCAGGATCGGGTCGCGCAGCAGGTGCGGGTAGCCGGCGTGGCCGCCCTGACCCTGCATGGTCACCTCGAACTCGTCGGTGGAGGCGTTCACCGGTCCCGGCGCCGCCGAGACGACGCCGTGCGCGATCCGGGGCTGGACGTGCGCGCCGATCACCGTGTCGACCCCGTGCTCGGCCAGCACCCCGGACTCGACGACGTCGAGCGCGCCGGGCGGGGACGTCTCCTCCCGCGGCTGCAGCAGCGCCAGGATCGGCCGCGGCACGCCGACGCGCTCCGCGGCCCGGCAGACGGCGACCAGCGCGGCGAGGTGGACGTCGTGGCCGCAGGCGTGCATCAGCTCGTTCCCGGACGCCCACGGCACGCCGGTGCCCTCCAGCACCGGGAGGGCGTCGAGCTCGGCCCGCAGCGCCACGGCCGGGCCGTCCCCGCCGGGCACCGGGATGGCCCGGCCGGTCTTGGCGACGCGGGTGCCGTCGCCCACGCCGAGCGCGGCGGCCACCAGGCGAGCGGTGTCCTCCTCGTCGCCGGAACCCCGGGGGTCGGCGTGCACGGCGTGCCGGAGCTCGACGGCGGCGGGCAGTTCGCCGGCGATCGCCTGCGTCCACCGGGTCCACAGATCACTCACACGTGCTCCAAGCGGTAGATCCTCTTCGCGTTCTCGTGTCCCACCAAAGCACACAGCCGGACGGCGTCCTTTTCGGACATCGCGTCGGCGGCCAGAGCCGCGCGGACGAAGTCCGACAAACCCTGCCGGAACAGGGCCGTGCCCAGGTGGTACAGCTCGGCCAGGCCGAAGGCGTCGGTGGAGAAGAGCACCTTCCCGAACGGCGCGAGCTCCAGGAGCTCGGCCAGCACGGCCGGCGCCCGGAACCCCGCGTTGTGCGTGATGAGCCCGGCGTCGACGAACACGTGCTCGAAGACCTGCGCCAGATACGCGGCGTGGCGGTGGAACGGGTAGTTGTGCAGCAGCAGGATGGGCACGCCGCTGCCGCGGGTCGCCCGCAGCAGCCCGGTGAGCAGCAGCGGGTCGCCGCGGTGCAGGTCGACGTCGGCGTCGCCGTAGCCGACGTGGAACTGCACCGGCAGGCCCAGGTCGAGGCCGGTGAACACGAGGTGGCGGTGCAGCACCTCGTCGGCCAGCCGGGTGCCGCCCGCGGCGAGCCACCGCCCGGCGGCGGCTTCGACCTCCGACGGCGTCGGCCGCTCCCCCGCCAGTTCCAGGCCGACGCGGTAGGCCGCGATCGACTTCAGCCCGACCGCCGTCGAGGCGCGCCTCTCCAGCTCGTCGGCGAAGGCCGCGGCGAACCCGGCCGCGGTGGTCCCGCCGATCACCGCCTCCGCGACCTGTTCCAGCCGGACGACGTCGTGCGCGCGCGTGCCCGCGAGCCCGGCGAGCTCCGCGGTCGTGGTCAGCGAGTCCGGCAGGAACCCGCCGTCCACGAGGAAATCGGTCGTGCCGGTCGCCCGCAGGAACCGCCGGGCCACCTCGGCCGCGCCGAGTTCGGCGCGGCGCTCGAGGTAGTCCTCGGCCGGGGCGTGCTTCGGCAGGTCGAGCACGGGTGCGCAGCGTTCGCGCACAGCCAGCCCGATGAGCGTGTCGAACAGGCTCGTGCCGAGCGGCGAGGGCGCGTCGGCCTCCGTCAACATCGCCTCGAAGCCCGCGCGGGTGACGTCCCGGGTGACGACGCCGTGGCAGTGGTGGTCCACCAGCGGCAAGTCCGCGACGAACGGGACCAATCCGGTCATGCGCCTCCGTCCACACTCGTCAGCCTTTCCCCCACCCTACGAGCGTAAGCGGGCGCGGACAGCACCAAGATCACCGCGAGCGCGAGCACCGCCGCGGCGACGACCGGGAACCACCGCGCCGGGCCTTCGGTCGGGTACGGCACCACGTTGACGTACACGGTGTACCCGAGCACGGCGAGCGCGCCGACCGGGAAGACGAGGTGCCACCCCGGCACGCGCATCCTCCGCTTCACGAACAGCAGCAGGATCGCCCCGACCGTCGTGAGCAGGTAGATCACCAGCAGGATGAGCGTCCCGATCGAACCGGACCAGGCGAACGTGTCCGACGCCGTCGCGCCGAAGAACAGTGCGCACACCAGGATGATCAGCGCCGCCGCGGCGGTCACGGCGCTCACCGCGGCCACCGGTGTGCCGCGCGAAGACGTCCGGCCGATGCCCCGGCCGCCGACCGCGTCGCGGCCCAGGGCGTAGAGCAGCCGCGAACCCCCGACGACGCAGGCCAGGCAGCAGCCGAACGCGCTGATCGCGGCGCCGACGCTGATGACGTCGCCGACCCAGGCGCCCGCGTACCGGCTGCCGAGGTCGCCGAGCAGGGACGGCGAGTCGTGGAACGCGCCCGCGTCGCTGCCGAACGCCATCATCTCGACCGCGGTCACCACCACGAAGTAGAGGCCGCCGAAGATCGCCGTGCCGAGGATCGCGCGCGGGATGTTGCGCTTCGGGTCGTGGGTTTCCTCCCCCAGCGTCGCGGCGGCTTCGAACCCGGCGAAGGACAGGAACCCGAAGACCGCGCCGAGGAACACGCCGGACAGCCCGGTTTCCGGGACGAAGACGGCCATCGTGAACCGGGCGCCGCCCGGGGCGTTCCCGGCGACGAGCCGGACTCCGATCACGACGGTGACCAGCAGGATCACCGCGATCGTCGCGCCTTCGACGGCGAGCAGGGTGCTCGTGCCGCGGCGGGCGGGCAGCACGGACAGCAGCCAGGCACCGGCCAGGGCGACGGCCGTCAGCACGAACGGGCCCCAGGACGGCGGGTCCGGCCAGATGCCCACCTGCGTCAGGAAAGCCGTGCCCAGCGTGCCCGCGGCCGAGCTCGTCACGACGGCGTAGAACGTGTACGTCCCGAGCAGACCGATGCCCGAGATGACGCCCGCGCGCGGGCCGAGGGTGGCGCCGACGAACGCGTACACCGAACCGGCGTGCTGGTAGTACTGGCAGAGCTTGACGAAGCCGTACGCGACCAGCAGGACGCCGACCGCCGAGAGCAGGAAGGCGAGCGGCACGGCGCGGCCGGCGGCCGCGGCGGTCTGCTGGGGGTTGATGTTGGCGGCCATGCTCGGGGCCATCAACGCCACGGACAGGCCGACGGCCTGCCAGACGGAGAGGGACCGGCGCAGCCCTGGACGGGTTTCGGCGGTGTCTGACAAGATCTTCACCTCTTTCTCAGGTGAGCGGATCCAGTGAACAGGCACGGGGGCAGGATGAGCCAGCTCGATCGGGCGGAACTCGCACAACAAGGCGCACTCCGGGCCGACGGCCTGCGTGCCGCCGGCGTGGAGCTCGTCGCGCTGACCTTCGTGGACAACAGCGGCATCGCGCGGGTGAAAGCCGTGCCGGTGGACCGGCTGTGGTCGGCGGCTGCGTGGGGCGTCGGCGCGTCGAACTCGTTCGACTTCTTCCTGGCCAACGACGACATCGTGAGCGGTACGCATTCGCATGGCCCGGTCGGTGACCTGCGGCTGCACCCGGACCTCGACGCGCTCGTGCCGCTGGCCGCGCAGCCCGGCTGGGCGTGGGCGCCGGCGTGGCGGTACGACCAGGAAGGCGAGCCGCACCCGCAGGACGCGCGGGCACTGGCCGCGGCCGCGACGGCCCGGCTCGCGGAGCTGGGCTACAACGCGCGGACGGCGTTCGAGATCGAGTGGGTCATCACGGCGGCCGACGCGCCGGACGACCCGCGCTCGGCCACCGCGGGCCCGGCCTACGGCTACGCGCGGCTGTCTTCGCAGGCGCGCTACCTGCGCACCCTGGTGTCCACGTTGGCCGCCCAGGGGGTCGCGGTGGAACAGATCCACCCGGAGTACGCGGCCGGGCAGTTCGAGGTGTCGGTGGCGGCCGGCGACCCGGTGCGCGCGGCGGACGTCGCGGTGCTGACGCGCGAGACCATCCGGACGGTCAGCGAGCACCACGGGTTGCGGGCGTCGTTCACGCCGAAGTTCGCCCCGGACGGCGTCGGCAACGGCGGCCACGTCCACCTGAGCCTGTGGGACGGCGACCGCAACCTGTGCGCCGGCGGCGACCGGCGGTTCGGGCTCACGGAGACGGCGGAGGCGTTCGGCGCCGGGATCCTTTCCCGGCTGCCGGCGCTGCTGGCGATCGGCGCGCCTTCGGTGGTCAGCTACCTGCGGCTCGAGCCGCACCACTGGGCCGGGGTGTTCCGGGTGTGGGGCCTGGAAAACCGCGAGGCGCCGCTGCGGCTGGTCCAGGGCCCGGCCGGGCAGCGCGAGCGGGCGGCGAACTTCGAGGTCAAGTGCTTCGACCTGACGGCGAACCCGTACCTGGTGGTGGCAGCGCTGATCTTCGCGGGCCTGGCCGGGGTCGAGGCCCGGGAGAGCTTGCCGGAGCCGGTCGACGTCGACCCCGGAACGCTCCCCTCCGCCGAGCGGCTGCCGACCTCGCTGGCCGACGCGGTGGCGGCGTTCGAAGCGGACCCGGCGTTGACTTCCGCGTTCGGCCCGGAGCTGGCGACGACGCTGGTGGACGTCCGCCGCGGCGAGCTCGACCGGTTCGGCGCCCTGCCGCCGGACGAGCTGTGCGCGGTGATGCGGTACCTACATTGACTTGAGCGCCTTGGCGACCTCGCTGCGCAGCTGCGGGAGTTTCGCGTAGAGGCGGTCGCCCGGGCATTCGGTGTTGTAGAAGTCGCGGTGGCCCTTGATCTCTTCGACGGGGATGCCGTACTGGCGGCAGATGTAGGCGCAGAAGACGACGAGCGAGGCGAACTGCGTCTCGGGCGGCTCGACGCTGGTGTAGAGGCCTTCGTTTTCGATGCCGATGGTGTTCGTGTTCTGCCCCGGGCAGTGCGCGCCCTGGATCATCGTGGTGCGGCCGCGCAGCGCGTCCAGGCTGCCGTGGCGCCCTTCGAGGCGGTACCCGCCGCGGCTGACGGTGAAGTGCTGGCCGGTGTCGGACCAGCCGTTGTTGTCGATGTGGTCGTGCTGGTCGTCGCGCGCGACCTGGAAGGCGTGGGCCAGGGAGTAGTCGGTGCTGTTGGCGCTGGCGATGTGGTGGATGAGGATGCGGTTCGCGGGGTGGTCGAGCGTGGTGAGCGCATCGGCGGGCGGCCGGGCACCCCACTCGGCACAGCTGTAGATCCGCGGCGGCGCGGTGGCGGCCCGGGCGGCTTTCGGGAGGACCAGTCCGGCGGCACCGGCGACGGCGAGCCCGGCGGCACCGCGGAGGAAGCTGCGCCGCGGGAGGTGTGCGATGTCCATGCCGCGGACCCTTCCGCGGCGGCGTACAGCTTTCGTACAAAAGCCGGCCAGTCGGGGCGGATTGTGGTGGTGAAGGGCCAGATGAGCTCGATATCCGCGTTGTGGCGCTCGGCGTCACCAGGCCAGGGAGAACTTCACCGGCAGCGCCGCCAAGCCGCGGAACAGCGGCGACGGCCGCCACTCCAGCGCGTCGGCCGGCACCGCCAAGACCACGTCCGGGAGCCGGTCGAGCAGGACTTCGATCGCCGCCTCGGCGATGACCTTGGCGATCTCCTGGGCGGCGTACGGGCACCGGTGTTCGCCGTGGCTGAACGACAGGTACGCCTGGTTGCCGGTCGAGGCCTGCGGGACCGGCCGGACGAGCGGGTCCTGGTTGGCCGCGGCGAGCCCGAGGATCAGCAGGTCGCCCTGGCGGATCTGCCGGCCGCCCAGCCGGAGGTCGTGGACGGCGAACCGGCCCGGGAAGTTCTGGGTCGGCGTGTCCTCCCAGAGCACCTCGTTCAGCGCCTGGCCGACGCTCCGGCGTCCGCCGGACAGGGTCATCGCGAAGCGGTCGTCGGTGAGCATCAGCCGCAGGGTGTTGCCGATCCAGTAGGCGGTGGGCAGCTGGCCCGCGTTCATCAGGTGGAGCAGGTCCTCGGTGATCTCCTCGTCGGCGAGCGCCGCCGGGTGGGCCAGCAGCCGCGACGTGACGTCCGGCCCGGGGGCGCGTCGTTTGGCCTCGACCATGCGCCGCACCTTGTCCCGGACGCGCGCGTAGGCGTCGTTCGCGCCCTCGCCGGCGGCGTGCGTCCGGTAGACGTCCTGGACCAAGTCGGCGGTCTCGGCGTCCGGCACGCCGATCATCTGGGCCACGACGGGCAGCGGTATCCCGTCGGCGTACTGGGTGATCAGGTCCGCTTCGCCGGATCCGGCGAAGGCGTCGATGAGCTCGTCGGCCACCTGCTGGGCCCGTGCGCCCAGGTCGAACTGGTCGACGGCGCCCAGTGCCTCGTCGAGTGCCCCGGCCCGCCGCCGGTGCTCGGCGCCCTCGGCGAACATCATCGTGGGCTGGTAGGCCAGCAGCGGCAGCAAGGGCCAGTCGGCCGGAACCCGGTCCCAGGCGTTCCACCGCCGTGAGTCCCGCCCGAAGACCTCCGGATTGCTCACGACGTGCTGCACCTCGCGGTAGCCCAGCACCAGCCACGCCGGTACATCCCCGTCGAGCAGGACCGGGGCCACCGGCCCGTGCGCGCGCCGCATCTCCGCGTAGAGATCCGCGGACGTCTGCTGGAACAGCGGCCCGGACAACGGCGTGGCGAGTGCGGGCTGAGGGGTGCTCATGGCGTGGTCTCCCGTGCGGAGGACAGGGCGAAGAGGTGGTTGACGAGGGAGAGCAGGACGGTCTTGCTGGAATCGCGCCGGCGGGCGTCGCAGTCGATCAGCGGGACGTCGGCGGACAGGTCGAGAGCCTGGCGCACCTGGTCCAGGGAGTGCTGCGGCTCGCCGAAGTTGTTGCGCGCGACGATGAACGGCGTCCCGTGGTGTTCGAGGCGGTCGATGGAGTACCAGGAGTCGGCCAGCCGCTGGGTGTCCACCAGCACGACGGCGCCCAGGGTCCCGGCGAACAGCCGGTCCCAGAGGAACCAGAACCGCTCCTGGCCCGGTGCGCCGAACAGGTACAGCACCATGTGCTCGTTCAGGCTGATCCGCCCGAAGTCGAACGCGACCGTGGTGGTGGTCTTGCCGGGCGAGGCGCCCTCGTCGATCCCGACGCCCGCCTGCGTCATGGTTTCCTCGGTGCTCAGCGGGCGGATCTCGCTGACCGAACGGACCATGGTCGTCTTGCCGACGCCGAACCCGCCGACGATCACGATCTTCAGCCCGTCCCTGGCGGTGCTCGGCAGCGGAGTACGGACGTCCTGGTCAGAGCTTCTGCAGTCCAACGAGTACCTGCTTCAGGGTTTCGAGATCGGGCAGGTCGGTGTCCACGGGAGCCGAGGACGGGTGGCGGGCGGTGATCCGGCCGGTGTCGAGCAGGTCGCACAACAGGATCTTCACGACGCTCACCGGAAGGCCCAGCTCCGAGGCGACCTCCACCATCGCCGTCGGGTGACGGCACAGGCGCAGGATCTTGACGTGCTCGGACTGCATGCCCGGAACCGGATCGCCTTCGCTCACGATCAGCGTCACCAGGTCGAGCGCGCTCTCGTTCGCGCGGCTGCGCCCACCGGTGACGGTGTACAACCGGTCGGGGTCTTCGCGGTGCAGGTCTTCCCGGGTCATGTCATCCGGCCGCGGTGTGCTGCTGGGGGCGGGCCGGCGCGGTCAGGTACTCGCCCAGCTGCTCGACGAGCTCGTTCATGTTGTGGCCGATGAGGCCGACGTCCGCGTCGTCGGCGGCGATCACGGCGAGGTGGGCTCCGGCGCCGGCTTCCACGATGAACAGCATCCCGCCGTGGAACTCCGTCATGGACTGGCGCACGCCGCCGGTGCCGTCGCCGAACTCGATGGACGTGCCGTACGCCAGGCTTTGGATGCCCGAGGCGATGGCGGCCAGCTGGTCGGCCTGGTCGATCGTGAGCCCGCGGGTGTGGCAGAGCTTGAGACCGTCCTTGGACAGCACCAGGGCGTGCCGGGTGCCCGGCGTCTTGCCCAGGAGGTTCTCCAGCAGCCAGTCGAGATCGTGGTCCGTGGTGTTCATCGGCTGTCCTCCGAAGGAGCAGAAGGGCGGGTTCCCCGGCCGGCCGCGTGGAAAGCACTGAACCGCGCTCCGGCGTCGGCCCGAGCCGGTGCGGGCTTCGCCGCCGGCGGCGGCGCTGCCTTGGGCGCGGCCGCCAGCGTCTGCCCGCGACGTCGCTGCGGCAGCCCGGACAGCCCACCCTCCACAGTGGACACAGGTGCGGCGGGAGGCGCTTCGGCGGGCTCGGCGCGCACCGCCGCCGGGGCCGGGGTGACCGGCGGAGCGACCGGTTCGGGCTGGGTGATCAAGGTCCGGGGGATCATGACCACCACTCCGGTGCCGCCCCGCGCGGACGGCCTGAAGTGCACGCTCAGACCGTGCTTGCGCGCCAGGCACCCGACCACCGCCAGGCCCAGCCGGGTCCCGGACAGCGTGGTGAGGTCCAGCGGCTCGGCGGAAACCGCACGCACGGCACGCTCCAGCGCCGCGGGACCCATGACGAGGCCACTGTCCTCGATCGTGACCACCACACCCGCGTGCACCTCCTCCACGTACACGTGCACGTCCTCCGACGGCGGGGAAAAGCTGGTGGCGTTGTCCATCAGTTCCGCCAGGGCGTGCATGACCCCTTCGGCGGCGTACCCGGCGACCGCGACGGTGCTGGTCGAGTGCGTCCGCACCCGCTGGTAGGCGCTGATGCGTCCCATCGCCCCGCGCAGGATGCTTTCCATCACGATCGGCTTGGTCCAGCGCCGGCCGGACCGCGCTCCGGTCAGGACCGCGATGCTGTCCGCCAGGCGGCCCGCCTGCGCGGTGCGGTGGTCCAGTTCGAGCAGGTCGCCGAGGACGTTTTCGTCATACCGGCCTTCCATCTCGCGCAGGTCGGCCAGCATGCTGGTGGCCAGGGCCTGAACGCGGCCGGCGGCGTTGGCGCAGGCCGCCGTCGTGGCCGCGCGCATGCGCTCTCCCCGGCTGATCTCCCGCGCGATCGTCTCCAGCAGCCGCCGGTGGGCACCGTCGACGGAATCCGGCACCGCGGCGAGCGCGGTGTCCGCCGACGCGCCGTCGCGCACCCGCCGGACCACCGCGGGCAGCGTGTCGTCGGCGAGCCGGGCGACCCCCGCGTCCAGGACCGTGATCCGGTCACGGAAGCGGCGCGCCGCCTGCGCGCAGTACGCGGCGATCGTCACGGCCGCACACACCACAGCGGCGGCCACCCCGCCGTACCAGGCCACGAACGTCCGGTCCGCCGCGGGCACCGCGGCCGTCATCCACCACCAGAGGCCCCCGGTGATGACGATCGCGGCCGGCAGAACGAACAGGGCTCGGCCCACCGGCAGGCGCGCTGCCTGATCGGGAGCGGGCAAGTGCACTGACATCGATCAGGTCCTCGTGGGGCGGTCGGAGACAGGACACCCGATATCGCGCGGTGCGCGGGAGGCGCGCCCGGGTTCGCGCGCAATGGGCTGGAGGGTGAACGGCGACTGCCGTGGTGTCGGCTGGGGAGCGTCGCCTGCGGCGAGCAAGACCCTAGCGCCGATCTTTCCCGTTCGTAAGAGTCAATTTCGGCGGCGCATCTTCCCCGGTCTCCGCCGTTTCCGGGAAGTCAATTCCCAACGGATCGGTCCGCAAATAGGAAAACGGCGAAGAATGGTGTTCAGCCGCAATCGTGGCCGACCGGGAATCCGCGAAGGCACCCGAGCCCCGGCACCCGGGAGGGCACTCCGGGTCAAGCGGTGGCGACCGCCCGGCGCACGCCCTCGGCCAGCTCGGCAGACAGGGCACGAACCCCGGACGAGCCCTCGGCCGCCGCCGTGACCAGGGCCGAGCCCACGATCACCGCGTCCGCGAAGGAGGCCACCTGGGCCGCCTGCTCACCGGACCGGACGCCGAGGCCGACGCCGATCGGCAGGTCCGTGTGGGCCCGCGTGCGGCGCACCAGCGCCTCGGCTCCCGCGCCGACCTGGTCGCGTGCGCCCGTCACGCCCATCACCGCGGTCGCGTAGATGAAGCCCGACGACGCGGCCGCCGTGAGCGCGAGCCGCTCCTCCGACGACGAAGGCGCGACCAGGAACGTCCGGTCCAAGCCGTGCTCTTCGGACGCCGTCATCCACGCGCCGGCCTCGTCCGGGATCAGGTCGGGCGTGATCAGGCCGAGCCCGCCCGCCGAAGCGAGGTCGCGCGCGAAGCGGTCCACGCCGTAGCGGTTCACCGGGTTCCAGTACGTCATCACCACCGCGCGGCCGCCGCGGGCCGACACCGACTCGACCACCTCGAACAGGTGCTTGAGGCGGAAGCCGTTGTCCAGCGCGGTCACCGAGGCGGCCTGGATGGTCGGACCGTCCATCACCGGGTCCGAATACGGGACGCCGACCTCGATCAGGTCCGCGCCACCGTCGACGCAGGCCGCGATCAGGTCCTTCGAGCCGTCGACCGTCGGGAAGCCGGCCGGGAGGTAGCCGATCAGCGCGGCACGCCCCTCGGCGCGCGTCGCGGCGAAGAGGTCGTCGAGCCCGCTCATCCGTTCACCAGTCCGAACCACTTGGCCGCCGTGTCCATGTCCTTGTCGCCGCGACCCGACAGGTTCACGACGATCAGCCCGTCCGGGCCCAGCTCGCGGCCCAGGTCCAGCGCGCCGGCCAGCGCGTGCGCCGACTCGATCGCCGGGATGATGCCCTCGGTGCGGGACAGCAGCTTGAACGCGTCCATCGCCTGGGCGTCGGTGATCGGGCGGTACTCGGCGCGGCCGGTGTCCTTCAGCCACGCGTGCTCCGGGCCGACGCCCGGGTAGTCGAGCCCGGCCGAGATCGAGTGCGACTCGACCGTCTGGCCGTCTTCGTCCTGCAGCAGGTACGTCATCGCGCCGTGCAGGCTGCCCGGGGTGCCCTTGGTCAGGGTGGCGCCGTGGCGGTTGCCCTCGATGCCCTCGCCGCCCGGCTCCAGGCCGACCAGCCGCACGGACGGGTCGTCGTAGAAGCCGGAGAAGATGCCGATCGCGTTCGACCCGCCGCCGACGCACGCGGCGACGACGTCGGGCAGGCGCCCGGCCTGTTCGAGGATCTGCTCCCGCGCCTCGGTGCCGATGACGTGGTGGAAGTTGCGCACCATCGTCGGGAACGGCGCCGGGCCGGCGGCCGTGCCGAAGAGGTAGTGCGTGGTGTCGGCGTTGGTGACCCAGTCGCGCAGCGCCTCGTTGATCGCGTCCTTCAGCGTCCGCGACCCGGTCTTGACCGGGATCACCTCGGCGCCGAGCAGCCGCATCCGGGCCACGTTCAGCGCCTGGCGCTCGGTGTCGACCTCGCCCATGTAGACGACGCAGTCGAGGTCGAGCAGCGCGCACGCGGTGGCCGTCGCGACGCCGTGCTGGCCCGCGCCGGTCTCGGCGATGACCCGCTTCTTGCCCATCCGCTTGGTGAGCAGCGCCTGGCCCAGCACGTTGTTGATCTTGTGAGAGCCGGTGTGGTTCAGGTCCTCGCGCTTGAGGAACACCCGCGCGCCACCGGCGTGCTCGCCGAAGCGCTTGGCCTCGGTGAGCAGCGACGGACGGCCCGCGTAGTCCTTCAGCAGGCGGTTGAACTCGTTCAGGAACTCCGGGTCGTGCCGGGCCTTGTCGTACTCGGTGGCGACCTCGTCGACGACGCCGATCAGCGCCTCCGGCATGAACCGCCCGCCGTACGGGCCGTAGTAGCCCCGTTCGTCCGGGTCGTGCTTGTCGTGCTCCTGGGTCACCGCGACGGCCTCGGGCAGGCGGGGTGGGAACCGGCGGTGACCAGCTTGACCAGGGCGCCCTTCGGGTCGCCGGAGGCGACGAGCCCCTCGCCGACCAGCACCGCGTCGGCGCCGTGGCCGGCGTAGGACATCAGGTCGCCCGGGCCGCGGACACCGGACTCGGCGACCTTGTAGACGTCCATCGGCAGGCCGGGGGCCAGCCGCGAGAAGACGTCGCGGTCCACCTCGAGGGTGTGCAGGTTGCGCGCGTTGACGCCGATGACCTTGGCGCCCGCCTCGAGGGCCCGGTCGGCCTCCTCGGCGTTGTGGATCTCCACCAGCGCGGTCATGCCGAGCGATTCGACGCGGTCGAGCAGCGCGACGAGCGCGTTCTGCTCCAGCGCGGCGACGATCAGCAGCACCATGTCGGCGCCGTGCAGGCGGGCCTCGTGCACCTGGTAGGGGCTGACGACGAAGTCCTTGCGCAGGATGGGGATGTCCACCGCCGCGCGGACCGCGTCCAGGTCGGCCAGCGAACCGCCGAAGCGGCGCTGCTCGGTGAGCACGCTGATCACGCGCGCCCCGCCGGCCTCGTAGTCCTTCGCCAGCGCGGCCGGGTCGGGGATGTCGGCCAGGTCGCCCTTCGAGGGGCTGCGCCGCTTGACTTCGGCGATCACGCCGATGCCGGACTCGCGCAGGGCGGCCATCACGTCGCGCGGCGCCGGGGCGGCGGCCGCGCGGATCTTCAGCTCGTCGAACGGCAGCGCGGATTCCCGCACGGCGAGGTCTTCCCGCACGCCGGCGACGATGTCTTCGAGCACGGTCACCGGACGCCCCCGCCTGGGTACGTGCTCACGGATTCACTCGCAAGGTCGCTCACAAAAACCTTCCCCTTCCCGCCGAAACGATGCTAACCCCCGCATCCGAACCGCCCGGTTCCGGGTGTGCGCGTTACTCCGAATGCCTGCCCCGGACGTCCGTGGGGTCTTCCCCCTCGGACAGCGCTTCCCACAGCTCGGCGTCCGGGTCACGCGCCTTCTTCCGCGTCGCCGGGGCCGCGTACTTCGCGCCGAGCCGCGCGGCCCGGCCCGCGCCCTTGAGGGCTGCCAACCCGCCGGCGGCGACGAGAATTCCCCCGAGCACGGCGAGGCCGCGGCCCAGCAGCATCTCGGCCACCGGGAGCCCGTCGGCGTAGCCGCCGAACCGGACCCCGGCGACGCCGGCCCAGATCGCCGCGGCCCCGGCGAGCGCCAGCACGACGCCGAGGACGCGACGCGCCCAGCCGCCCGTGGCCACCAGCCCGGCCACGCCGGCCAGGGCCAGCAGCGCCAGCGGCACGAGCGCGGTGGCGCGCTGCTCACCGGTCTCGCGGTGCAGCACCATCCCCCGCACGCCGCCGTCGCGGAACTCGGCGAACCAGGTCAGCCGTGACGCACCCCACAGCGCGAGCGCGCCCAGCAGGAGCGCGGCCACGATCATCCACAGTGGACGCCTCGAGGCCGTCGCCACCGCCGGAGCGGCCGTGTCCTGCCGCAGCGGCGCGTCCGGCGTGTCAGACATGAGCGGCGTCCGCGGCCGGGTCGAGGGCGCCCGCCGCCACCATCGTCTGCGCGGCGGCCACCGCCGAGAGCACGGTCTTGGCCTTGTTCAGCGATTCGGTGTCCTCGTAGTCCGGCACCGAGTCGGCGACCACCCCGCCGCCGGCCTGGACGTGCGCGACGCCGTCCTTCACCAGGGCCGTGCGGATCGCGATGGCCGTGTCGGCGTCGCCGGCGAAGTCGAGGTAGCCGACGACCCCGCCGTACAGCGCGCGGCGGACCGGTTCGAGCTCCTCGATCAGCTCCATCGCGCGGACCTTCGGCGCGCCGGACAGCGTCCCGGCCGGGAAGCAGGCGGTGACCGCGTCGAACGCCGTCTTGCCGTCGGCCAGCTCACCGGTGACGGTGGACACGATGTGCATGACGTGGCTGTAGCGCTCGATCTGGAAGAAGTCGACGACGCGCACGGTGCCCGGCTTGCAGACCTTGCCCAGGTCGTTGCGGCCGAGGTCGACGAGCATCAGGTGCTCGGCACGCTCCTTCTCGTCGGCCAGGAGGTCCTTGGCCAGCTGCGCGTCCTCTTCGGGGTCGGCGCCGCGCCAGCGGGTGCCCGCGATCGGGTGCGTGGTCGCGCGGCCGTCCCGCACGGTGACCAGTGATTCGGGGCTGGAGCCGACGATGTCGAAGCCGTCGAGCCGCAGCAGGTACATGTACGGGCTCGGGTTGGACGTCCGGAGCACGCGGTAGATGTCGATCGCGTCGGCGGCGGTGGGGATCTCGAACCGTTGCGACGGCACGATCTGGAACGCTTCGCCGGCTTTGATCGCCTCGACGGCCTTCTCCACCGCCGCGTGGAAGTCCGCCTTCGAGCGCTTCCGGGTGAATTCCGGCACGGGTCGGTCGAACGCGGCGACGGTGGCGGGCGCGGCCACCTGCAGCTGCTCGGTCATCGCGCTCAGCCGGGCGACGGCGTCGTCGTAGGCCGCGTCCACGCGCTCGGGCGAGTCGTCCCAGTTGACGGCGTTCGCGATGAGCGTGACCGTGCCCTCGTGGTGGTCGAACGCGGCCAGGTCGGTGGCCAGGAGCATGGTCAGCTCGGGGATGTCGAGGTCGCGTTCGGCCAGCTCCGGCAGCTTTTCCAGCCAGCGCACGGCGTCGTAGCCGATGTAGCCGACCATGCCGCCGGTCAGCGGGGGCAGGCCGGGCAGCGGCTCGGTGTGCAGGGCTTCGATGGTCTCGCGCAGGACTTCCAGGGGGTTGCCCCCGCCGGGCAGGCCGACCGGCGGGGTGCCGGTCCAGACCGCTTCGCCGTCGCGGACGGTGAGCGCGGCCGGGCTGCGGACCCCGATGAACGACCAGCGGGTCCAGGACGCGCCGTTCTCGGCGGACTCGAAGAGGAAGGTGCCGGGCCGGTCGGCGGCGAGCTTGCGGTACACCCCGATCGGCGTCTCGCCGTCGGCGAGGACCCGGCGCACGACCGGGATCACGCGGCGGCTTTCGGCGAGGGCGCGGAAGTCTTCGCGGGAGGGGCTGACCGTGCCGGGACCGGTCGAACCGGCGGATGCGCTGACCATGGACCTCATTGTGCCGCCCCGGCGGATCCCGGCCGCGCCGGGCCGTAATTCAATGAGTGTTGAATTACCGGGGTGCATGGGTCATGATGGAGCGGTGAGCACCACGGACAACACCGAGACTACGGGCCGCCGCCGCGGACGCCGGCCCGCCGGCCAGGACACCCGCACGGCGCTGATCGAAGCCGCGCGGGCCGTGTTCGCCGAAACCGGCTACGACGGTGCGACCGTACGCGCGATCGCCACCCGCGCCGGCGTCGACGCGGCGATGGTCAACCACTGGTTCGGCAGCAAGGAAGGCCTGTTCGCCCAGGCGGTCCTCGAGCTGCCGTTCGACCCCATGGAACTGCAGGAGGCACTGCGCGAAGGCCCCGACGACGAGCTCGGGGAGCGGATCGTCCGCACCTTCATCACCCGCTGGGACACCGCGGGTGGCGGCGTGTTCGTGGCGCTCATCCGCAGCATCACCGGCCACGAGCAGGCCGGGCACGTGCTGCGCGACTTCTTCCAGCGGTTCTTCAGCGCGCTGATCACCTCGATCGGCTCGGACCGCATCCCGCTGCGGATGAACCTGTGCGCCACCCAGATGGTGGGCCTGGGCATGATCCGGTACGTGGCGAAGTTCGCGCCGCTCGCCACCGAGGACGTCGAGGTCCTCGTGCGGGCGATCGCGCCGAACCTGCAGCGCTACCTCACTGGCGAAATCGGCTGAGCCCGCGGCCCGGTGGCGTACACCGGGACGGCGCGCGGGCCGGTCCGGTCCGGGCCGGCCGGGAACAGGACGACCATCCGCCGTCCCCAGCCGCCGATCCAGGCGCGGCGGCGGACCGCGGTGCCGGCGCCGAGCAGCGACGGCACGCGGCGCAGCACGATCTCACTGCCGTCGCGGTAGCGGGCCTCGATTTCCTCGCCGCGCGGGAGGTGCGGCACGACGGTCACCCTCGCGATCCGCCACCCGGTGGCCGCGACCGCGCGGGCCCGGCGCCACCAGCCCAGCGCCGCGGTCGCCGCCAACGGCAGCACGAAGAAGCCGGTCACCAGGAACATGACGCCGAAGCCCGTCAGGACCCCGTCTTCGTTCGCTTCGGCGGTGGCGCGGACGTGCGCCGGGTCGGCGGGGTCGTGGACGACGATCACCGGTTCGCCGGAGTGGTACTCGTGCCCGGAGTCGCGGGTGATCTCCGCCACCCGGGAAGCACCCTGTGCTTCGTAACGCACCCGGATCGTCGGCGCGCCCCTGGCCGGGTCGAAGACCTCGATCACCGAGCCGTCGACGCGGACGCCCGTGACCAGGAGGGCAGCGGCGGCGCGGTCGGCGGCGACCACCCCGGCCAGGCCGCCCGCGAACAGCACGGCCCAGGCGGCGGCGATCGCGGTGGCCCGGCGGGCGGTGCGGCGCAGGCGCGCGGTCTGCGCGTCGAGGTGGATCCGGCCTTCGCCGTGGGAGCCGCCCCGCGCGGGCAGCCAGGCACCGAAGTCCGGCACCTCTTCGCGCCGCCGCCGGTCCGGGGCGTGCAGGCGGTGGGCGGCGAACGCGGCGAGGGCCGCGGAGCCGGTCAGGATGAGCGCCTCGCCGGGGAGTTCGCCGTCCGTGAAGACGTAGTCCGGGGTCAGCAGGGAGTACGCCGTGCCCGCGCCGAAGAACAGGAAGACGCGCACCGCGGCCACCGTCACCACGAGCCATCCCCACCGCAGCTCCATCAGCCGATGTCAGGACGAAAACCGTCCGCTCAGCGGCGGCCCGCGCCCACCGCGCGGGGCGCCTTCGCGGCCGCGGGGACCGCGTACGGTCCCGGGCGGCGCGGGCCGTTCGGGAAGAGGACGACCATTTCCCGCCCCCAGCCGCCGACCCACGCGAGCCGGTCGGTGAAGTCCGCCAGTGCCTTGGCGCCGTGCGTCGAAGGCATCGTCCGCAGCGCGAGCCCGGTGCCGTCGGGGTAGCGGACCCGGATGGTGGGGGGTGGCCGCTTGCGGCCGCCGGCCGAGCGGTCGGGCACGACGTCCACGGTGGCGACCCGCCACCCGGTGACCGCGACCGCGCGGGCCCGGCGCCGCCAGCCGAGCGCCGCCCCGGCCGCGACCGGCGTCCCGCCCAGGCCGAGCACCAGTGAACCGATGCAGAGGCCGAAGACGAACTGGTTCTCGTTCGTCTCCTCCGTGGTGCGCACGTGCTCCGGATCGGCGGGATCCACGACGACGGTGACCGCCTCGCCGACGTGGTAGCGGTGCCCGGAGTCCCGGACGATCTTCGCGGTCCGGCCGCCGTAGCGCACCTGCATCGACCGGGTGCCCTTGTCGGGGGTGTACACGGACAGCACGACGCCGGGGACCCGGGCACCGGTCGCGAGGAGCTCGTCGGCGGCTTCATCGAGCAGGTGCATCCCGGTGAGCCCGCCCGTGACCAGCGCAACCCAGATCAGGAGCAGCGCCGCGGCGCGCCGGGCGGTCCGGCCCACCCGCCCGGTTTCGACGTCGAAGTCGATCCGGCGATCGTGGTCGGCGGCACTCGGCGGCGGCAGCCAGGCACCGAAGCCGTTTTCGCTCGCGGTGCCGCGGATCCGGTGCGCGAGCGTCCGCAGGCGCCACGCGCCGAGACCCGCGAAACCGAGCGAAGCCGCAAAAACGACAATCAAGGCGGAAATGTCCCCCGAGCCGAAGCCGGCATCCGCGACGACGAGCAGGTAAGCCGTCACGGCCACCACGAAGAACCCGAAAACGGCCACCCCGCCCGCCGCGACGGCCAGCCACCGCGAGCGCCGCCGGACGAGCTCGCGCAGGGGATCCATCAGCCGAGCTTAGAGCAGGGGCGTGCGGGTCACCCGGATGCCGGAGGGAATGGCTTTCCATCGCCATTCGTGGACACCATTCGCACAATCGGGGAATCGACGGGATTCGTATTATCGGCTCATGAAGCCAACGTCTTCGGGGCCCGCCGCGAGAACTCTCGCCGCTTCGCTGCGCGAAGAACGCGAAGGACGCAAAGTCGGTCTGCGCGTTCTCGCCGACGAACTGGGCATCCTGCCCCAGCTGTTGTCGGCGTGGGAGAAGGGGCATCGCCTGCCGAGCGTCGAGGACGTGTCGGCGATTCTGGCGCTGCTGGGCATCCGCGGGGAGAAGCGCGACCGGATCCGCACGCTGGCCCGGCACGCCCGAGAGCCCAATTGGCTGGCGTCGAGCAACACCGACATCTCCCATGCCCTCACGGCGTTGCTGACCTTCGAGAGCACCGCGACCAAGATCACCGCCTGGTCACCGCTGCTCGTGCCCGGATTGCTGCAGACCCCGGACTACATCCGGTCGATCATGGAGGCCTCCTCGGTCGCGGTCGAAGAGGCCGACAAGCGCCTGCGGATCCGGCTCAAACGGCAGGGAGTGCTCACGCGGCGGGACCCGGTCGCGTTGCGTGCCCTGATCGGCGAATGGGCGCTCCGGGAAACCATCGGCAGCCCGGCCGTCATGTCCGACCAAATCGATCATCTGCTCGAAATATCGCAGCGAACGAACATCTCGGTGCGGGTCGTTCCGGCCGGGCTCGGCTACCACACCGGTCTGCTGGGACCGTTCGAGATCTACGAATTCCCCGGCACGCCCCCGATCACCTTCGTCGAGCACGCCCATTCGAGCGCGTTCCTGCACGAAAAGACGCAAACCCTCGCCCACCAGCGGGTGGTTAAGATGCTGGGCGAGCAGGCGTTGAGCGAAGCCGCCTCCCGGGAGCTGCTCCAGGAGGCTGCACACTAGCGGAGGCGACCACATGGCCGTTTGGCGGAAGTCCTCGCACAGCGGGGAAAACTACAGCTGCGTCGAGGTGGCGCTGGGGCCGGTCGTGGGCGTTCGGGACACGAAGGCCCGCCGGGCCGGTCAGCTGACCGTTTCCGCCCGGGCGTGGCGTTTCGTTCTCGACCGTCTGGCTCAGGATTCCGGCAGCCACCGGTAAGTGTCGGCGCAGGCCCCGAACAGCACCGGCTTCTCCCGCCGGGGCGGCTTGGGCGGGATGAGCACCGTCAGCGCCGCGGACCCTTCCCCGGCGACGAGGGCGGGCAGGTCCGGCAGTTCCGAGAGCGCCCGCACCGCGCTGTTGGTCTCCCACGGCCGGAGGCCGATGCGGCTGCCATCCGGAAACCGCACGGCTACGGTGCCTCCAAGGGGCCGCCTCAGCGTCGTGAACCACACTCCGGTGAGCGTGACCGTTGCGGTGCGCCAGCCCGTCCGGCGGGCGGCGACCGTCCGCCGGTGACACGCGACACTCCAGTAACCGGGGACTCCGGTGAGGACCGCGGCCCCCACCGCGGGCACCACGAGACCGGCGAACAGGAAGGCCGCGGCGATCAAGATCCCGGCCACGGTGGCGAACACCCAGCGCGCGAACCTCGCCTGCAGCGTCGCCGAACCCCAGGCCGCCCATTCCGGCTCGCCGCGCTCCGGCGGCGGCAACCAGTCCCCCATGGGGAAAGGTTAACCGGCTCTCCGCAGCGACCTCGCGTACGCCGGGACCGCATAAGGCCGCTTCCGCAGCGGTGCGTACGGGAACAGCACGACCATGTCGCGTCCCCAGCCGCCGACCCAGGCCTGCCGGTCCGGCCGGTCCTTCAGCACCGTGGCGCCGTGCGTCGAGGCGGCAGCGCGCAACGCGATCACCGAGTCGTCGCGGTAGCGAACGTGGATGTCGGGGCTGTGCCGGCCCTTGCGGACTGGGTAGTCGGGGACCACCGTCACGGCGGCGAGGCGCCAGCCGGTGTGCCGCACGGCCCGGTGCCGCTGCCGCCACCGCGATGCGCCCACCACCGAAAACGGCACCGCGACGAGCGCGATCAGCATCGGCACGACGCAGAACCCGACCAGGTACTGGTCGTCGTTCGGCTCCTCCACCGTGCGGGCGTGCTCCGGGTCCGCCCGGTCGTAGACCACCGTCACGCTGTCGCCGGGCGTGTAGGCGCGGCTGCTTTCCCGGACGATCTCCTCGGTGAACACGGTGCCGCCGGCCGAGTACCGCACCCACATCGACGGCGCGCCCCGGCCGCTGCGCGGGTTGACGACTTCGACGACCTCACCGCCGGTGCGGGCGCCGGTGGCCAGGAGCTGCTCGGCGGCGTTCTCGATCGCCTCGAGACCCGCGATGCCGCCGGCCAGCACCCCGAACCAGAGCAGCGCGAGCGCCAGGGCACGCCGGCCGAGAGTGCGCAGCCGGGCGGTTTCGACGTCGAAGTCGACCCGGACACCGCCGTCGAGCGGCTCCGGCGGCGGCAGCCAGCTTTCGAGGCACAACTGCGCCAGCACGGACTCGGCCCGGCGGTCGGCGGCCCGGTTGCGGGACACCGCCAGAGCGCCCAGCGCCGCCGAACCGGCGAGCGTCCCGAAGTCGGCGGCGAGTTCGCCGTCCGCGAAGACGTAGGCGGGGTCGGCCAGCGACACCGCCGTGCCGATCACGAAGAGCACGAAGACGGCCGCGCACAAGCCCGTGGTCAGCGCCCACGCCGTTCTTCGGCGCGACAGCCGCCGAACGGCGGCTTGGGCGTCCCTCCCCGTATCCATGGCGGCAGCCTAAAGCGGAAACCCCCAGCTCAGCGCCGGAATGGGGGAAGCGCACACCGGGGCAACCCCCGGGGCACGCCGGGCGTGCAAGTCAGCAGGCTCAGCGGGCGAGCAGCAGCGCGATGAGCGCCAGCGCGCCCGGGACCACCTGGACGAAGAGGATCCGCTTGCTGGCCGTCGCGGCGCCGTAGAGGCCCGCGACGATCACGCAGACGATGCCGTACAGCTTGAGCTGGAACCCGGTCGGGTCGCTCGCGATGAGGCCCCACACCAGCGCGAGCGCCAGGAAGCCGTTGTACAGCCCCTGGTTCGCGGCGAGCGTCTTGGTCTGCTCCGCGAACTCCTTGGTCAAGCCGAAGCCGGCGCGGGCGCGCGGCGTCGTCCAGAGGAACATCTCCAGGACGACGATGTAGAGGTGGATCAGGGCGACGAGCCCGACCAGGATGTCGGCGACGATGGTCACGCGAGCTCTTTCTCATCGGCCAGGAGGAGGCGTTCCTCGGTGTCGAAACAGGTGTGCGTGCCGGTGTGACAGGCCGGGCCGGTCTGGTCGACGCGCAGCAGGACCGTATCGCCGTCGCAGTCGATCCGCACTTCGCGAACGTGCTGGTAGTGGCCGGACGTCTCGCCCTTCACCCACAGCTTCCGCCGGCTGCGCGACCAGTACGTCCCGCGGCGGGTGGCGAGGGTGGCGGCGAGGGCATCGTCGTTCATCCAGGCCATCATCAGCACGTCCGAAGTCGCGTGCTCGACGACGACCGCGGCGATCAGGCCGTCGGCGTTGCGCTTGAGGCGCGCCGAGACGCCCGCGTCGAGGGTCATGCGTTGGCTCCCAGGATGTGCCGCTTGAGCGGCATCGAATTCAGCAGGACGAACGCGTAGCCGTAGCCGGCGAAGGAGAGGCCGGAGAACAGCTTGTTGAACCACAGCTCGGCACCGAGCAGCAGGAACGCGTGCAGCAGCGCGAACACTACCGCGACGACCAGGCCGCCGATCCGCGCACTGCCGTGTCGGAGGACGAGCCCGGTGGTGACGACGCCGCCGAGGATCAGCGCGAGCGCGGGCATCCGGTAGATGGCCAGGCCCGCCCCGGCGCCGAGCACCGGGATCAGGTCGAGCAGCGCCCACGCGACGGGCAGCCCGACCAGCAGGCCGGCGGTGACCTTCACCTCGGCGGGTGCCTGCCAGCCCTTCACCGGACCTCGACCCCGCCTTCGCGCAGGGCGTCCTTGACGTCCCCGATCTTCAACTGTCCGAAGTGGAACACGCTGGCGGCGAGCACGGCGTCGGCCCCGGTCCGCACGGCGGGCAGGAAGTGCTCGACGGCCCCGGCGCCCCCGCTGGCGATCACCGGGACGCGCACGGCCTTGCGCACGAGTTCGATGAGTTCGAGGTCGAAGCCGTTCTTGGTGCCGTCGGCGTCCATGGAGTTCAGCAGGATCTCCCCGACGCCGAGTTCCTCGCCCCGCGCGGCCCACTCGACGGCGTCGATGCCGGTCCCGCGGCGGCCGCCGTGGGTGGTGACCTCGAAGCCGGAGGCGGTCGGCTCGCCGCCCTCGGGCACGCGGCGGGCGTCGACGGACAGCACGATGCACTGGGCGCCGAACCTCCTCGACGCCTCGCTGAGGAACTCGGGCCGGGCGATCGCGGCGGTGTTGATGCTGACCTTGTCGGCCCCGGTCCGCAGCAGCCGGTTGACGTCGTCGTTGCTGCGCACCCCGCCGCCGACGGTGAGCGGGATGAAGACCTGCTCGGCGGTCCGCCGGACGACGTCGTAGGTGGTCTCGCGGTCCCCGGAGGAGGCCGTGACGTCGAGGAAGGTGAGCTCGTCGGCACCTTCGGCGTCGTAGCGCCGGGCCAGCTCGACAGGGTCACCGGCGTCGCGAAGGCCGGCGAAGTTGACCCCCTTCACCACCCGGCCCGCGTCGACGTCGAGACAGGGGATCACCCGCACCGCGACAGACATGGCCACCAGCGTAGTCAAGGGGGTCGGGACCTCCGCCGATGGCACGGCCCGGCATCTGCCGTTCACTCCCCGGCCACCCGATTCGTCTAGTTTCCCGGCGTGCGCAGACTCCTCCCGGTGGCCGTCGCCGCCGTCTCCCTCCTGACCGCCGTCCCCGCTTCGGCCGCGCCCCGCGATCCGGCGCCCGTCCTCCAGACGCAGGCCTTCGTCGACGACGCCGGCGCCTCCCCCGCCGATGCCGACGCCGACGACCCCGCGATCTGGGTGCACCCGCGCGACCCTGAACGCAGCGTCGTCCTCGGCACCCTCAAGGAGGGCGGCCTCGCCGCGTTCGACCTGGGCGCGCGGACCCTGCAGCTGGCGCCCGCGGGACCGGGCGGGCGGTTCAACAACGTCGACGTCGTCGGGGACCTGGCGGTCGTCAGCGACCGGGGGCGGGACCGCGTCCGCGTCTACCGGATCGACCCCGCGGGCTCGGCCGCCGGCGCGCACGTGCTGCGCGACGTCACCGACCCCGCCGCCGCGCCGGTGTTCTCCGCGTCGGAGTCCGAAGTGGACGAACAGCGGACCGCCTACGGCCTGGCCGCGGGCCGGGACCCGCGCACCGGCCTCCGGTGGGTGGCCGTGACCCGGCGGCACGAGACGCGGGTGGCGCTGCTGCGCCTGGCCGACCGGCCCGGCGGCACCGTCGGCACCGAGCCGGTCGCCACCGTGGACCTGCCGTCGACGTTCCGGCTCCCGGACGGCTCGGCCTGGTCGCCGTGCGAGGAACCCGGCGAACGGCCCCAGCTGGAGGGCTCGGTGTTCGACGGCCGTGTCCTCTACACCGCCCAGGAGGACGTCGGGATCTGGCGGATCCCGCTGACGCCGTCCGGCTTCGGACGGCCCGAGCTGGTCGACCGGGTGCGCTCCTTCGGTGTGCCCCGGCGCTGGAACGACGATGCCTGCGTGCCCGACGGCCCCGACCCCGGCTACGGCGGCCGGTGGCTGACCGCCGACGCGGAGGGCCTCGCGGTGGCGAACGGCACGCTGTTCGCCTCCAGCCAGGGCGACTCGCGGTTCGTCGTGTACGGCAGGCACGTCCGTGACCTGCGGATCGTCGCGGGCCGCGGCACGGACTCGGTCGAGCACTCCGACGGCTCGGCGATCAGCACGGCGCCCCTCGGCCGCCGCTTCCCGCACGGCCTCCTGGTGGTCCACGACGGCGAGCGCCGCCCCGCGGCCGGCGACCTGCCGACCACCGGCTTCGCCTTCGTCCGGCTGGAGGACGTCCTCGGGCGATAAAAAGCGCAGTGACGTCCGGGGCTTCGCCCCGGGCCGGGGGCTCCGCCACCCGGAGCCCCCGAAAAACTTCCGCCCGCCACGCAGCGGCCGGGCCCCCTCGCGCGTCCACAGTGGTGACCGAAAGGACGCGTGTGATCTTCGAAGAGTTCGTGGCGGAGCGGCTCGACGGGCTGCTCCGCTACGCCACCGTCCTGACGAACGACCCGCACCTGGCGCAGGACATCGTCCAGGACGTGCTCCTGCGCGCCCAGCAGCGGTGGGACGGCATCGCCGCGCCGCCGACCTACGTGCGGCGGATGATCACCAACGAGTACCTGTCGTGGCGGCGGCGGGCGGTGCGGCGGATGGTGGCCAGCAGCCACGACGTCCTCGACGCGCTCGGCCCGCCGGAACCCGACCCGGCGGCCGCCTACGACGAGCGGGACGCCATGCTCGGCCTGCTCGCGACGCTGCCGCGCAAGCAGCGCGCGGCCGTCGTGCTGCGGTACTACGAGAACTACTCCGACACCGAGATCGCCGCGTTCCTGCGGTGCGGCACCTCCACCGTGCGCAGCCAGATCTCGCGTGCACTGGCCACCCTGCGCCAAGCCGGGCTGAACCACACCGTCGTCCCCACCGGAGTCCCCGAATGACCCGCAGCGAGCACCAGACCGAGACGCTGATCCGGGACAGCCTGGACCGCCTCGCCGCCCGCGCCCCGGACGGCCACGCGGTGCGCGACGCCCTCGCCCGCGCCGGGCGGAAGCGGCGGCCGGCGGCCCGGCTGGCCCTCGCCGCCGCCGCCGTGGTCGTGGTGGTCGTCGGCGTCGTCTCGGGCACGCAGCTGCTGACCCGGCCGGACGTGGCGCCCGCCGCGAGCCGCCCGGTGCTCGGCTACGGCCCCGAGTGGCTGCCGGACGGCTTCACCGAGCAGTACCGCGAAGGCGGGCCCGGGATCACCCCGCAGGTCCGGCAGTGGCTGGCCGGCCCGTCCAGGATCACGCTGATGGCGTACTCCACCGCCGACCCCGAGTGGTCGCAGACGGCGCTGAAGATCGCCGCGATCAAGGACCAGGCCCTGGTGCACGGCCGGGTCTCCATGCTCACCGGGTCCGGCGGTACCGCGGAACTCACCTGGCTGACCGACGAGCAGCACGTGCTGGTCGTGCAGATCCTCGGGATCCCGGACGCCCGCGCGGTCGCCCAGCGGGTCGCCGACTCGGTCGCCGCCGGCCCGGTCGGCGTCCGCGGCGAGCTGCGGTTCGGCCCGCTGCCGGCGGGACTGGCCGAACGGTCGACCGTGGTGCGGGGCTCCGGTCCCGGCGACGCGCGCACCGAGCTGACCGCGGCCGACCCGGCCCGGCCGTCGGTGGCCGTCGTGCGGGCCGTCGCCGGCCGCGATGCCCCCGGCGTGCAGGGTGCCGAACCGGCGACGGTCCGCGGCGGCGAAGGCTTCTTCGTGGCGCCGGCGACCGGGCGGGACGCGATGGTCGCGGTCCGGCTGCCGTCGGGACGCTGGCTGACGGTGTCGGGTGCGCGGCCGGAGGCCGAGCTGATCGCCGTCGCGAACGGCGTCCAGCTCGACCCGGCACCCGACTACCGCTGGCTCGGGCGGCCTACCAGTTGATCATCGGGAACCAGATGATCCCGAGCCGGCCCAGCACGCGGACGTCCCAGTAGAGCAGCGTGAACGTGCCGCCGACGAGCAGCGCCGCGCCGGTCACGGTCGCGATCCGCGCGGGTTTCGCGGCCAGCCAGCGCTGCACGCGCCCGCCCGTCGCGCGGGTGAGGATCAGGAACAGCACCGCCATGACGACGATGTTGCCGACCGACTGGAGGGCGAACGCGGCGGCGCCGTAGAGGACGTTGTGCTGCTCGGCGGCGCTGCGGAACATGATCCGGAAGAGCGGGTACGGCCGGCCGATGAGGAACCCGCCGATGAGCGCGCCCATCAGCACCAGCGGCGCCGCCGGGTGGCGGCGGGTGAAGCTCGCGAAGGGGTTGCGGAGGATGCCGAGGGCGATCAGGCCCATCAGCAGGAAGACCAGGCCGACGACGCCGAAGGCGATCATGGACTGGACACTGCGCGGCGAGAGCCCGGTGGTCTTCGCGGTGTCGAACTGCGGCATCCGCGTGCCGACGAGCGCGACGATCACGCCGTAGACGACCGAAACGGTGAGCATGCCGGCGGCGATCCAGCCGAGCGGCTTGAGCGCGCTCCGCTTCTCCCCTGCCTGGTCACCCACCAGCGGTGCGACCGCGCCGAAGGCGGCGATGTTGCAGGCGGTGAACGACCCCGCGAGACCGGAGACGAACGCGAAGAGCGTCCCGGCGAGGACCCCGCTGATCGGAGTGGCCTTCGCGTCGTAGCCGAGGAGCCCGTTCGCGACGCTGTCGCCGATCACGGAGTCGACGAACGGCGCCGACCAGATGGCGGTCAGCACGAACCCCGCCACGACGGCGACGAGGGCGACGACGGCCCGGCGCGCGGGATACGGCCCGGCGCCGAAGAACCCTGCCTGCGGATGAACCGGTACTTGCTGTCTGACCGCCATCGATGCCCTCCAGGGTGCGGGAATGCAGCTCAGAAAGCGTTGCAGATGGATTAGTTGAAACGCTTCGGCCAGGCGTGTGGGGTTTTGGCGCCGAAAGGCCTAGGCATTTTTCACGCCGGTCACGGTGGGCCATGACCTGAGTCCACAGTGGACGCTGCGCTGGGCGCGGATCGCCGGCCTCGGTTCGCGGCAACCGGAGACCGAAGCCGGCGGCCGGGCACCGGCGGCCACCCGGCTACGGTGGGCGCATGACCTCCGAGACCGACCGCCTCGCCGCCGAGCGCTACGTCGTCCTGACCACGTTCCGGCGCGACGGGCGGGCCGTGCCGACCCCGATCTGGGTGGCCGGCGACAGCGGTGAACTCGTGCTGTGGTCGGCGCGGGACACCAGCAAGGTGAAGCGCATCCGCAACGACGGCCGGGTGGAGGTCCAGGCCTGCGACGTCCGCGGGCAGAAGACGCACGGCGCGAAGGTCTCCGGCCAGGCCCGGCTGCTGGACGCCGCGGACACCGAGCGGGCCCGGCGGGCGATCGCGCGCAAATACGGCATCGTCGGGCGCGTCACGATGTTCTTCTCGAAGCTGCGCGGCCCGGAGGACCGGACGGTCGGCATCGCGGTCAAAGTGGACGGCTGAAGCTGCGGAAACCGCGCCGCAGGTAGTTCGGCAGCGCGTTCGGGTGATCGAGGGTCGAGGTGTGCAGCCAGACGCGCCGCGTCCCGGGCAGCGCCCACGCGTCGGCGACCACGAGGGTGAGCGCGAACCCGCCCAATCCCTTGCCGACGAACTCCGGCACCAGGCCGAACGTGGTGATTTCGACGTCGTTCCCGGGCTGCGGCTCGAAATCCGCGGCACCGGCGACCTCGCCGCGGTACTCGATGAGCCGGTATTCCCGGTGCGGCGCGGCGAGCCAGCGGTCCCATTCGTCGTCACCGCGAGTGGCGGACGGCCACCGGTACGGCGTCCCGATCCGCACGTGCAGCTCGCGGATCAGCGGCCCCGGTCCGGTGGTCCGCAGCGCGACACCGTCGACGAGCGGAGCGGGGTTGAGCTGACTGGCGGCGGTCATTTCGAGCTGGGTGACGATCTCCTCCACCCGCGGCAACCTACGACTCGGGGGGATCGTTGTCAGCCGCTTTTCGGCCTCAACCGGTGCCGCGCAGGGCCGCCGCCATGGCGGCCGAGTCGTGGTCCGGTCCGCAGCCCTCGACCAGGATCAGGTCGCCGGGGATGTGGTCCGCGCGCAGCCGCAGGATCTCCCGGTAGGCGGGTGAGGCGTACCACTCGCGCGCCGCGGCGAGGCTCGGGAACTCGATGAGCACGAGACTGCCGGGCCAGTCGCCTTCGATGACCTGCACCGGCGCGCCGTGCACGAGGAACTTGCCGCCGTAGGGGTCGAGCGTGGCCTGGATGCGCTCCAGGTATTCGAACGCCTCCTCCGGCAACACGGCGGGCGGGCGCAGGTGGGCGAGTCCGTAGGCGGTCATGGCGATCCTTCCTGTTGTCCCGGAAGGAATCCTGGCCCGCCGCCGGCACGGCGTCGATTACCCCGGAGGTAAGGCGGGCTGCCCGTCCAGCAGGCGCTCCACCAGCGCCGTGACGAGGTCGTGGCGCTGCTCGTCGGTGAACAGGTCCGGCAGGGTCAGCCGTTCCATGATCAGCCAGTTCAAGGCCAGCCACAGCAGGACCACCATCGTGCCGTCGCCGGGCAGGCCGGACTTCTCGTGGTACTCGACGTTGAAGTCGACGTCCGCGCGGATGCGGCGGGTCAGCACGTCCCGCAGTTCCGGCCGGCGCGCGGCTTCGAGCCGCAGTTCCAGCAGCGCCAGGAAACCCGTCGGGAACGCGGCCACGCGGTCGACGAGTTCGTGCATCAGCTCGGTGACGCGCGCCCGGTCACGCGGCCCCTCGAGGCCGCCCGCGATCACCGCGTCGTCCACCAGCCGCTCGTAGACCCGCTCCCCCGCGTGCTTGAGGATTTCGCCGCGGCTGGAGAAGTAGTTGGAGGCCGTGCCGACCGGGACGCCGGCCTGCTGGTCGACCGCGCGGAAGGTGAGCCCGCGCGCGCCTTCGTTGGCCAGGACTTCGATCGAGGCGTCGAGCAGCGCCGCGCGCCGCTCGGGGTTGCGTCGCACCATGACGTTGACACCACTCCAGACGTAGTACTATGGTCGGCACCACTTCATGCAAAGTACTACATCCGGAGTTATTTCGACAGGGGGCCCCGTGCGCAAGCTCGTCTACTTCATCGGCGTCAGCATCGACGGCATGATCGCCGGACCCGGCGGTGAGACCGACTTCCACCCGCTCGCCCCGGACATGGTCGCCCATGTGCGCGCGGAGTTCCCGGAGACCATGCCACGGCACATCCGGCCGCTCATCGGAATGGCCGCGGACACGCCGAACCGGCGGTACGACACGGTGATCATGGGCCGCGGCACCTACTCGATCCCCCTGGCCGAAGGCGTCCCCGACCCGTACCCGCACCTGCGGCAGTACGTCGTCTCGCGGTCGCTGACCGAGGCCGACCCGGCCGTCACGCTGGTGCCCGGCGACCCACTGGCACTCGTGCAGCAGCTGAAGGCGGAGGACGGCGACCTGGACATCTGGCTGTGCGGCGGCGCGGATCTGGCCGGGCAGCTGCTGCCGGAGATCGACGAACTGGTGGTCAAGTCCTACCCGGTGGTCGCGGGCGGCGGAGTGCCGATGTTCGGCGGCGGCTTCGGGCCGCGCGGGTTCACGCCCACCGAAGTCCTCACGTTCGGCCACGGCGGCACGGTCACGACCTACCGTCCGGCCTGACGGCCCCGCGTCGCCTTCCGGACCTCTTCCGACGCTTCGCGATAGGCCGGCGCCGCCCGGGCGAAGTAGTCGAACAGCACCTCCTGCTGCTCCGGCGAGTACCGGCCGATGACCTCGGCGATCCGCCCGCGCGCCGGCCCGACGATCGCCTCCACGCCGGCGAGCGCGTCCGGCACCGGCTCGACCACCACCTTGCGCCGGTCGGCCGGGTCGGCCGCGCGGCGGACGTAGCCCGCCCGCTCCAGCCGGTCGATCAGCCGGGTCGTCGCACCCGTGGTGAGGCCGGTGCGCGTGGACAGCTCGCCCGACGTCAGCGGGCCCTCCAGGTCGAGCAGGCTGAGCGCGTACCACTCGGTGGCGTGCAGCCCGGCCGCCTCCGCACCGGCCAGTCCGTGCAGGCCGACCGCGTCCAGGTACCGCCGGAACACCCCGTGCCGCTCGCTTGCCATCCACTCCTCCTCGTATAGGAGACGACCATGATGACCACCGACCGGACCGCCGTCACCGCCGTGCTCGACTCGCTCGCCGACGCCTGGAGCCGGGGCGACGCCGACGCCTACGGCGCCCACTTCACCGAAGACGCGACGTACGTGACCTTCGTCGGCACGCGGTACTCCGGCCGCGACGACATCGCGGGCAGCCACCGCGTCCTGTTCGAGAAGTTCCTCAAGGGCACCAAGCTCGCGCACGAGGTCCTCGACGTGCGGTTCCTCGGCGCGGAAGTCGCGGTGGTGAGCACCGGCGGCGACACGTACAAGGGCGACGCGCCGAAGAAGCTGTCGAAGGTCCAGACGTACACGCTGGTCCGCGACGGCGGCCGCTGGCTCGTCGCGGCGTTCCACAACACCCGGCGGAAGCCGCTGATGGAGCGCGTCTCGTTCGCGTTCGCGCCGGAAACGAAGCCGAAGCGGTGAAGGCGCTGGTGACGGGGGCGAGCGCGGGCATCGCGGTCCACGGCGGCTTCGCGGAAACCTCGCTCGAAGACTCCCTCGCCGTCATAGACCTCAACTGCCGCGCGGTGGTGACGCTGGCCCACGCCTTCCTCGCCCGGGCGCGGCCGGGTGCCGCGCTGGTGAACGTGTCCTCGACGCTCGGGTTCACGCCCAAGCCGGGACTCGGCGTCTACAGCGCCACCAAGGCGTTCGTGAGGTCGTTCTCCGAAACCCTGTGGCACGAGCAGAAAGCCCGCGGCGTGCACGTGCTGGCCCTGTGCCCGGGCGTGACGACAACCGAATCGCAGGACGCGGATGGCGTGCCGTCGTGGCTGGTGCAGACACCGGAGGACGTCGCGGCGCGGGCCCTCCGAGCGGTGCGCCGCCGCGAAGGACCCACCGTCGTGTCCGGGCGACCGAACGCGGTGATCACCGCGGCCGCCGGGCTACTGCCCCGCCGGACCGCGGTGTCGCTGCTCGGCTAGCTGGTCCCTGAACTCGGCCAGCCACGACCAGTCGCCCGGTCGTGCCGCAAGCCGATCGAGCACATCCCGCAGGGCCGAGCGCAGTTCGGGCGACTCGGCTCGAATCCCCCCTCGATCCGCCAGTCCCGGACCCGACAAGATCACCGTCCAGGTCTCGCCGCCCTCGGCCATGCGTTCATCGTCAGCTTTGATCAGCGTCGTGACACCGGCTCGGGCAAGCCTGGTCATGAGGAGTTCGACATCCGGCATCGATGCGCCGTGCTCGGACTAGACCTTCGCGACCGCGGCGAGCGCCTCCGGCAGCGTGAACGCGCCGGCGTAGAGCGCCTTGCCGACGATGGAACCCTCGACGCCGTCGGACGCCAAGCCCGCCAAGGCGACGAGGTCGGCCACGCTGGACACCCCGCCGGAGGCGATCACCGGTGCGTCCGTGCGGGCGACGACGTCGCGCAGCAGCTCGAGGTTCGGGCCGCGCAGCGTGCCGTCCTTGCTGACGTCGGTGACGACGTAGCGGGACGCGCCGTCGCGGTCGAGGCGCTCCAGGACGTCCCACAGGTCGCCGCCGTCGGAGGTCCAGCCGCGGGCCGAAAGGCGGTGGCCCGCCTCGGTGATCCGGACGTCGAGGCCGATCGCGACGCGGTCGCCGTACTCGCCGATGACCCGGCTGGTCCACTCCGGGTCCTCGAGCGCGGCGGTGCCGAGGTTGACCCGCCGGGCCCCGGTGTCCAGGGCGGCCTTCAGCGACGCGTCGTCGCGGATGCCGCCGGAGAGCTCGACCTGCACGTCGAGCCGGCCGACGACCTCGGCGAGCAGCTCGCGGTTGCTGCCCTTGCCGAACGCGGCGTCGAGGTCGACCAGGTGGATCCACTCGGCGCCGTCGCGCTGCCAGGCGAGCGCGGCCTCGAGCGGGCTGCCATAGGAGGTCTCGGTGCCGGCCTCGCCCTGGACGAGTCGCACGGCCTGGCCATCGGCCACATCAACGGCGGGAAGCAGCGTGAAAGTCACGCGGGTAACTCTAGGGCGGCGACCCGGATCACCCGGTCAGCGGGTCGCCGGCCGACCAGTTCGGCCGATAGCCGCCCGCGCCGCGCGGCCGTACTCTTACTGCGGTTCCGGAAGGGGGCCTGGTGGAAGCGACGGGCAAGGAAGCCGGGTACTCCTTCTCCGAGCGGCTGCCGTTCTACGTCGTCGTCCAGCTGGTGAGCGTCCTGTTGCCGGGAGCGGGCGTGCTCACCGAAGTGACCCTGCTGGGGATCCACTACGCCCGGCACCCCGGAACGGACCTCGGGTTCTTCGTCGACGCGTTGTCCGGCGTCCGCGGCGCGGGCATCGTGCTGTTCGCCGCCGTGGGCCTGTCGGGCGCGTTCGTGCTCGGCTACCTCTCCCGCGAGCTGGCGTTCGTCACGGTGGGCAGGCTGGAGAAACGCAGTCGCCGCCGGCACCCGGATTCGCCGAGCTGGCCGCGGGTGCGGGAGCTGGTGGGCGAGGAAGCGGCCGACGCGCTCGTCCGGCAGCATCCGGTGCTCGAACTGGTCGACGGCGACGGCAAGTCCGTCGGAGTTTGGACCGGTGTGGGTGGCGGGCACGTCGCCGACGCCGATCTCGAGGTGTTCGTCTACAGCAAGCTGTGGCTGCGCGGCCGGTCGGCGGCGTTCCGGCTGGACTTCCTCGAGCTGGAGATCAACGTCCTGGCCGGCCTGCTGGTTCCGGTCCTGCTCTGCACCGTCGACGTGCTGGCCGTCGGCGACGAGCTGGTCACCATCCGGATCGCCGCGGTCCCGGCCGGGCTGCTGGTGTGCACCGCCCTGCTGCGGTCGATTCGGCGGCTGCGGCGGGCGGAACGCTGGGAAGCACTGCGCAACATGGCGTTCGAAGCCGTGATCCAGCGGGCCGAGGCCGAACGAGTGGCCGGCTAGAAGCGCAGGTCCGGCAGCATGTCCTCATCCTGTGGGCCGTGGACGGCGAACAGGAGCAACCGCAGGTTCCCTCCGGTGCGGTGGGCCGCGACCGCCCGGTGCGTGCCGTCCAGCAGCAGGAACCCGCCGTCACCGAGGACGTAGACCGGGAGCGGAAGCTGGACGGATCCGGCGTCGGCGCGGAAACGGGCCTCGAACTCGGCGATCCGCGCGGCGCGCTTGGCCGGCCAGGAGGCTTCGGTGAGGGCGGCCTCGCGGACCCGCAACGGTCTGGCGCCCGCGTCGCGAAATTCGCTGTTCCGGCCGTCCGGCCCGGCGTACCAGACCGTTCGCAGGTCACCGAGCACGGCCGCCGACCGGCTGGTGATCGCCTCGATCCGGCATTCCGTGGCCAGCCTCCTCCAGTCCAGCCGGACGCGGATACCGCCGTCGCCGAAGAACCGGACGAAGTCGGCCACCGGGACCTCGGTCACTCAGCTCGCCACGAAGTCCAGCCAGTTGCGCAGCAGCTGCGCCCCGGCGTCCCCGGACTTCTCCGGGTGGAACTGGGTGGCCCACAGCGGCCCGTTTTCGACCGCGGCGACGAAGTCCTCGCCGTGGTGGGCCCAGGTGACCTTCGGTTCCTGCCCGGGCAGGCCGTCCAGCTCCCACGTGCGCGCGGCGTAGGAGTGCACGAAGTAGAACCGCTCCTCGGGGTCGAGACCGGCGAAGAGCTGCGAGTCCGCGGGCGCGCGCACGGTGTTCCACCCCATGTGCGGCAGGACGTCGGCGTGCAGCCGGTCGACGACACCGGGCCATTCCCCCGTGCCTTCGGTCTCCTCGCCGTGCTCGACCCCGCGGGCGAAGAGGACCTGCATGCCGACGCAGATGCCGAGCACCGGGCGGCCGCCGGCGAGCCGCTTCCCGATGATCCGGTGCCCCTGGACGTCCAGCAGCCCCGCCATGCAGGCGGAGTAGGCACCGACCCCGGGCACGACGAGCCCGTCGGCTTCGACGGCGGCATGCGGATCGGCGGTCACCTCGACGTCGGCTCCGGCGCGCGCCACAGCGCGTTCGGCGGAGCGGAGGTTGCCGGAACCGTAGTCGAGGATCACCACACGAGACACGCCACCCAGCGTAGCCGTCGCCCTCAGCGGCGCTCGAAGGAATAGACGTCGGTCACCGTGTTGCAGGGTGACGGCGGCACGACCTCGACGCGCAGCACGCCGTCGTCGTAGTCGACGCCTTCCGGGGTGAAGGTGCCCGTACAGGTGCTGACCAGCGGAACCTGGCCGATCTCGTGCACCCGGGCGGTCACGTCGTGGCCGTTCAGCGGCCGCGCGAGGTCGATCTGCAGGAGCTGCAGGTTCGTCGGGTACAGGTCGTTGTACGGGTCGCTGGTCGCGCAGATCAGGCGCGTCGCGCCGACGAAGTCGCAGCCCTGGGCGCTGCGGACGTGGTGGTCCAGGTGGATGCGGGCGGCGACCGGGAGGTCGCCGGCCACCTTCGGGCCGCGCGGGTTCAGGAAGGGCGTCGGGGAGACGAAGAAGCGATCGATCTCCCCGAGCGGGCCGGAGACGAGCCACTGCCCGTCGGGGGTGGCCGCGACCTGGGCGTTCGCGTTGGCGGCCGGCTCGTCGGGCTGCAGCGGGTGGACGAACTCCGTCGTCGTCCCGTCCGGCTTGGTGACCAGGTACATCTTCGTGGCCGGCGCCGGGGTCCGCGTGTCCTGGTAGACGTCGAAGACGTACCCGCGCAGCGAGTCGGGGTCGCCGACGTGGCCCCAGCCCTCGTCCTTGAGCGGCTGCGGGATGGTGGCGCCGTTGCGGTAGACGATCTCGGGGGCGTGGCCGGGCAGCCGGAGGGTCGCGAGGCCCTCACCGCTGATCCGGTTCTCGGCGGTGGTGTGGCCGATCTGCTGCCAGCGGGTTCCGTGCGCGGTGGCGACGCCGGTGGCGGCGAGCAGGGTGACGGTGGTGAGGGCGAGCAGACTTGCCGTCCGCAGTGCGCGCATGTGCGCTCCTGGAGGAGTTGAGGCCTTGGCGGCGGCGAAGTCATCCTGCCACAGAGCGCACACCGCCCGGAAAAATCTTGGGGAACTCGGTTTGACCGTCCCGCTCGCCGGGTATCACTTCACCCGATCGTGTGCGCTCAGCCCGCCACGACCGGACGCCAGGGAGGCGAAGATGGCCGAGGACGATCTGCTGTCCGAGATGCTGCACGCCTGGCGTGACGACATCGAAAGCGTGCCGTTTCCGCAGTTCACCGAGCTGCTGATCCCCCGCCAGCAGACCCGCCCGCGGTGCACGCCGAGCGCGTCTGCCGCGCGCGTGACGAACGCCACGCGGAGAACAGACGCCTGACTGTGGTTTCCTGCGGGAGCCGCATCGACGCGTCCCCGGGAGCCCTCATGAGCAGCCGCACCCCTGATCCGCACGACTTCCTCGACCTCGACGCCGGGCTCGCCGAGGAGGAACGCGCCATCCGCGACGCCGTCCGCGGGTACGCGAAGGACCACCTGCTGGACCACGTCGCCGATTGGTACGAAACGGGCGCGCTCCCCGCGGCGGAGCTGGCGAAGGGCTTCGGCTCGCTCGGCCTGCTCGGCATGCACCTGGAGGGCTACGGCTGCGCCGGCACGAGCGCCATCGCGTACGGCATCGCGTGCCGCGAACTGGAGGCCGTCGACTCGGGCCTGCGCAGCTTCGTCTCGGTGCAGGGGTCGCTTGCGATGTACGCGATCCACCGGTGGGGCAGCGAGGAGCAGCGGCAGGAGTGGCTGCCGCGGATGGCCACCGGCGACGCGCTGGGCTGCTTCGGGCTGACCGAGCCGGACGCGGGCAGCGACCCCGGTTCGATGCGGACCCGCGCGGTGCGCGACGGGTCCGACTGGGTGCTCTCGGGCACGAAGATGTGGATCACCAACGGGACCGTCGCCGACGTCGCGGTCGTCTGGGCGCAGACCGACGACGGGATCCGCGGCTTCGTCGTCCCGACGTCGACGCCGGGCTTCACCGCGAACGAGGTCAAGCACAAGCTGTCACTGCGGGCGTCCCTGACCGCGGAACTGGTGCTCGACGGCGTCCGGCTGCCTTCGTCGGCCGCGTTTCCCGAGGTCCGCGGCCTGCGCGGGCCGCTGTCCTGCCTGAACGAAGCTCGCTACGGGATCCTGTTCGGCGTCGTCGGCGCGGCGCGCGCGTGCTACGAAGCCGCGTTGGAGTACACGCTCGCGCGTTCGCAGTTCGGGAAGCCGCTCGCCGGGTTCCAGCTGACCCAGCGCAAGCTCGCCGACCTGCTCGTCGAGGTCAACCGCGCCGGGCTAGTGGCGCTGCAGATCGGGCGGCTCAAGGACGCCGGCGCCCTGCACCACAACCACGTCAGCTTCGGGAAGATGGCGAACGTCCGGTCGGCGCTGGACGTGGCCCGGACCGCGCGTTCGATGCTCGGCGCCAACGGGATTTCGCTGGAATACCCGGTGATGCGGCACATGGCGAACCTCGAGACGGTGCTGACGTACGAAGGCACCGAGGAGATGCACGCGCTGTCCCTCGGCCAGGCGGTCACCGGCCTGGCGGCGTTCCGCTGATCGTTTTTTGTCGGTGGTGGCCGCTAGCTTCTGCGCTATGGCTTTCTCCGAGTTGTTCTCCGAGTTCGAAACCGTGGTGGAGCTGCGGCGCTACACCCTGCACCCCGGCCGGCGCGACGAGCTGATCGAGCTGTTCGAGCGCGAGTTCGTCGAGCCGCAGGAAGCGGCGGGCGCGCACTTGTTCGGCCTGTTCCGCTCGCGGGCGTCACCGGACGAGTTCGTGTGGCTGCGCGGTTTCCGCACGATGTCCGAGCGCAAGGCGGCGCTGGAGGAGTTCTACTTCGGCCCGGCGTGGAAGGCGCATCGTTCGGCGGCGAACGAGACGATGCTCGACTCCGACAACGTGCTGCTGCTGCGCCCGGTCCGCCGCGGCCTGGCTTCGCCACCACCGGGCACGGGTGTGCACGTGACGGTTTCCCCGCCCGCGCCCCCACCGGAGTCGGCGTTCGCGGCTTTCGAGACGGAGCCGGCTCCGAACGACTTCCCGCAGCTGCCGGTCCGCATGGACGGCCCGTTCTCGGTGTGGTTCAGCCGCGTCGCTTCGCCTGCGTCTTTCGAGCTGGTGCCGACTTCGCGGTCACTGATCCGCTGAGAGGAGTTCGGTGAGCCCCTTGGGGTAGAGGATCTTGCTGCCGTCCCGGAAGTCGACCCACCGCGCGGTGGCGGGATCGTCGAGGATCTTCATCTCCTCGCGCTCATAACGGCCCGGATCGGCGAACTCGGCGGCGTAGAGGAAGGCGATCTCGTGCCCGGGCCGGTCCCGCCAGGTGAAGACGTTCTCGAGCACCCCGAGCAGCTCACCGACTTCGATCTCGGCATCGAGCTCCTCGAGAAACTCCCGCTTGAGGGCGGCTTCGGCGTACTCACCGAACTCGATCCCACCCCCGAGCGGCCGGTAGTAGGTCTCGCCTTTGACGTCGTCGTGCGCCTCGAAGACGAGCAGTGAGTCGCCGCGCCGGATGATCCCCAAGGCGATCGGCCTGATGGAAGGCATGGTCGTCACGCTATCGACCCGCGGCTCCCGAAGCACGAGCCGGCCGGCCCACCCCCCACCGATCACGGCCAGCACCCCGACGGCAAGCCAGGCCCTCCCGCTCCCCCACACACCGGCGAAGGCCACAACCACGATGCCCACAGCGGGCACCGCCCAGGGCGACGGCCCCATGATCACCTCGTCCTCGCTTGTCGACTGGGCCTGAATGCTGGCCTAACATGGTCGGATCCTGGAGGGCGGGGTGAGGCGCATGCGCAGGCTTCGGCTCCTCGTCGTCTTGGCCTTGCCCGATCTCTTCGGCTACGGCAAAGGCCCGCTCCCGCCGCCCGGGGAAAGCGAAGACAAGACGGGCAGCAGCAAGTGCCCGCGGTGCGGCGGAATCCTCCGACGGCGCGAAGGCAAGTCGTACTGCCGCAAGTGCGCCAGGGTGATCTACAAGCCCCCGGGAAACGGCTGAAGTGGCCGGCTCCGCGCTGCCCGATGCCGCGGTCGGGCTCGGCTCTCGCATCGGCCGTTATTTCAGCGTGGTCAGCGTGCTACCCGCCCTGTTCCTCGTCGTGTGGACCGCCGCGCTCGTGACCAGCGAGGCCTGGCGAGGGCACCCCGATGTGGCGCTGATGGTGCGCCGGCTCGGCGGCTTGAACCTCAGCGGCGCCGCCTGGCTGATCCTGGTGACGATCCTCGTGGCCTTGTTCCTGCATCCGCTGCAGCTGGGCATGACCCGCCTGCTGGAGGGGTACTGGGGCAGCTCACGCCTGGCGGTCTTCCTGCTCCGCGTGCGCATCACCAGGTACCGGAGGCGCCGGGAACGCCTGGAGGATCGTCAAGACCTCCTCCAGGCAACGCGCGACCGTGAACTCGACCGGCTCATGGCGGCTGCCCACCGGAAAACCCTGGCGGAAGGCGAGGACGACCCCGATCCCGCCGGATTGCCGGAGCGGCAGCTCCAGGACGCGCGCGAGGCGATGCTCGAAAGTCCGGCCGGGCAATCCCTCAGCGGAATCCACGCCGCGTGGTCGACCATCCCGCGTGCCGTGGCGCGCTATCCCCACGTGTCACGAATGATGCCGACGAGGCTCGGCAACGCCCTTCGATCCGGTGAAGACAAGGCGGGGCGGCAATATCGGCTCGATGTCGTCAAGACCGCACCCCACATCGGTCTCGTCGCGCCGCAAAGCCATCTCGACTACATTGACGATGCCCGGCAGCAGCTCGACACCTCGGCGCGGCTGTGCGTGGTGGCGTTCGTGGTGACCGTGGAAACAGCGGGGTTCCTGGTGACCGGCGGTTGGTGGCTCCTGCTCGCGTTGGGCCCGTACTTCCTCGCCTACGTCGCTTATCGCGCGTCCGTGGCGGCGGCGGAGCAATACATGGGCATCGTGAGCACCGTACTGGACCTGAATCGGTTCAAGATGTACGAAAGCCTGCACCTGCCGCTGCCACCGACCGCGGCACAAGAGCGCGAGAGCAATGTAAAGCTTATGAGGTTTCTCGCCGGCGAGCCCGAACATCTGCGTTACAAGCACCCTGCCGCCGGCACCCCCAGCGCCGGCGACACCCCGCCTACTCCCCCAAAAACTCCCTGATCGCCAACCCCAGCGACCCGGCATCCAGCCCGTGCGCCAGGTCGTGGTCCGCGATCTCCCCGTACGTCCGCACCTCCACGTCCCGCCGGACCCCGAGTGCCTTCAACCGGTGCGGTACCTCGGAAAGCGCCTCCGCCACGCAATGCGCCGACGTCCCCGCCAGGTACGGCTCCACGAGCACGACGTCGGCCGCGGCGGAAAGCACCGCCGAGCGCAGACCGGCGCCGTCGAACGGCCGGATCGTCGAGGCGTACAGCACCGTCACGTCCAGGGCCGCCGTCGCGCGCAGGACGCGGTCCAGGACCGGCCCCACCGCCAGCACCACCCCGGCCGACCCGGAACGCAGCCTCGTGAACCCGACGCCCAGGTGCGGGGAAGCGTTTTCCTGCGCCGAAAGCCGCAGGTACACGCGGCCGTCGCCCGGGATCGACTCCAGCAGCAACCGGCGGGCCTCCGCCGGGTGGCCCGGTACGTGGACCGTCCAGCCCGGCAGGGAATCGATCAGGGCGACGTCGCCCGGCGACTGGTGGGTGCGGCCCGCCGTCGACATGTCGTACGACGCTCCCCACGACACCAGGACGCCACCCACCTCCTGGTGCGAGAAGTCCAGCTTGATCTGCTCGAAAGCGCGCTCCACCAGGAACGACGGGAACGTGTGCACGATCGGCCGCAGGCCCGCGAGCGCCAGCCCGGCGCCCGCGCCGACCAGCAGCTGCTCGCGGATCCCGACGTTGATCACCCGGTCCGGGTGCCGCCGCGCGGCGGCGGCGAGCTGCGCGGCCGAGATGTCGGCCAGCACGACCGCGACGTCCGGGTCGGCGTCGATGATCTGTTCGGTGGTGGCGAGGAAGGTTTCCCGCATCGGCATCGTGTTCAGCCCTTCGGTTCGACGACGGCGACCACGGCCAGCGGCCGGCCGGGGTGGGTGGTGGTGAAGGCTTCGTACAACGCGTCGTGGTCGCGGCCGGACACCGTGCGCGTCTCCCAGCCTTCGACGGCGAAGCGGCGAGCGATGCCACCGGGCCAGCCGCGCGTCGACGACTGGTTGTCGATCACCACCGTGGTCAGGTTTTCGAGGTTGTCGCGCGCCGCGACGACGATCGCCTCGTGGTTCGAGCCCTCGTCCAGCTCGGCGTCGCCGACGAGCGTCACGACCTTCGCGCCGGTCAGGCCGCGGGCGCGCAGGCCGAGCGCGGTGCCGAGGGCGATCGGCAGGCCGTGGCCGAGGGAGCCGCTGGAGATTTCGACGCCGGGGATGCGGCGCCGGTCGGGGTGGTAGCCGAGCCGCGAGACCGGGTCGGACCAGGTCGCCAGTTCGGCCTCGGCGATGAAGCCTTTCGCAGTCAGCACGGCGTAGTACGCCATCGGCCCGTGCCCTTTGGACAGCAGGAACCGGTCGCGCCCGGGCTCGCGGAAGTTTTCGGGCGTGATGTCGAGCACGCGGTCGTAGAGCACCCACAGGACGTCCAAAGTGGACTCCGCGGCGGCGCTGTGCTTTTCGTCGCCGGTCATCAGCGATATCAGCCGGGGCAGACCGGCGTAGCCCGGTTCGGTCACAGTGGTCATGACCCGACGATGCAACCTCGACTAAACTCGAAGTCAAGGATAGCCTGACCTGGTGACCAGGCTCGCTGAACATCTCAGCATCGGACAGGTGGCGGAACGCAGCGGGGTTCCGCACACGGCACTGCGGTTCTACGAGGAGAAGGGGCTGATCAGTTCGGAGCGGTCGGCGGGCAACCAGCGCCGGTACGCGCGTTCGGTGCTGCGCCGGATCGCGTTCATCCGCGCGGCGCAGCGGGTCGGGCTCTCCCTCGAGGACATCAGCGCGGCGCTGGCCACGCTGCCGGCGGACCACGCGCCGACGAAGGCGGACTGGGCCCGCCTGTCCCGCGACTGGCAGCACGAGCTCGACGCGCGCATCGACGCCCTGCAGCGGCTTCGCAGCCGGCTCACCGGCTGCGTCGGCTGCGGTTGTCTGTCCCTGCGCAGCTGCGCGTTGTACAACAACGACGACGAGCTGGCCCGCTTCGGGCCGGGCGCGAGCAAACTGCGTCCCGCGGTCGAGGGCGGCATCTAAACCGCTTGCGCCCGGCGGGATGCTGGGAAGGCAATGAACGAAAAGGAACTGATCCGCATCTCGAAGCGGCTGTCACGGCACCTGCGCCACGATCCCGCCGCCCTCGGCCTCACGCTCACCACCGACGGCTGGGCCTCGGTCGACGCGCTCGTGCGCGCCCTCGCGATCACCCGCGCGGAGCTCGACGAAGTGGTCGAGAAGAACAACAAGCGCCGCTTCGCCTTCGACGAAACGGGCACGCGCATCCGCGCGAGCCAGGGCCACAGCGTCACGGTCGACTTGGCTTTACCGGACGCGACGCCACCGGCCGTGCTCTACCACGGCACGGTGGCCAAGTACCTCGACGCGATCTTCCGCGAGGGCCTCCGTCCGATGAACCGCCACGCCGTCCACCTCTCGGCGACGGTGGAAACGGCAAGAATCGTCGGCGCCCGCCGCGGCAAGCCGGTGATCCTCCGGATCGACGCCGCCGCAATGACCGCGGCCGGCCACGCGTTCCAGGTGAGCGCGAACGGAGTCTGGCTGACGCCGGCGGTGCCACCGGAGTACTTGTCACGCCCACTGGCGTGACCGAGGCCGGAACCCGCGTGACTGCGAACGGAACTCGCGTGATTGAGCACGGAACTCGCGTGACTGCGGGCGGAACTCGCGTGACTGGGGCCGGAACTCGTGACTGCGGGCGGAACTCGCGTGATTGAGCGCGGAACTCGTGTGATCAGGCGGGCATCTCGCGTGATTGGCGGGTCATCTCGCGTGATCAGAGGGTCGACACGGGGGTGAGGGTTCGGCGGCGGGGGCGGCCGAGGAGGCGGCGGCCGACGTCGAGGAGCTCCGCGCGGAGCTCCTCGTCACCGAGGCCGGCCAGGTCCGGGGAGCCGCCCGCCATGGCGATGCCCGTCAACGTCACCAGGGCGTTGACGCGGGCCGCCGTGTCCGGGTCGGGGCCCGACAGGATGGCCAGCAACGCCCGGCCGAAGCCCTCCATGCCGCCGTGGGCCGACTTCTCGATCGCGCGGGCGATGCCCGGGTCGCTCGAAAACAGCGCCACCAGCGCCCGGTGGCGGATCACCAGGTCGACGAAGCCCTCCAGCAGCAGGTCCACCTGCGCACCCCGGCGCTTCTGCGCCGCCGCCCGGCGGACCAGTTCGTCCAGGTCGCGGACGCCCGGCTCGGCGACCGCCTCGGTGATCTCCGCCTTCGTCTTGAAGTGGTAGTACACAGCCGCCTTGGCGATGCCCAGCGCGTCGGCGATCATCTGCAGCGACGTGCCCTCGACCCCGTGTTCGGTGAACAAGCGCAGCGCGGTCTGCAGCAGTCGGGTCCGGGTGTCCTCGGCCGGGCCGGCGGTCATTCTTCCTCCTCAGCAGCCGTCGGAGCCTACGTCACTCCCTGTCGATCGGCAAACCGCCTTACTAGCCGAACGGCTAGGGATAAACCTTGCTGTTCGGCAAGTCACATACTTGCCGATCGGCTTGGACGTTTCCTAGCCGATCGGCTAGCTTGGGAAAGACCTGATGGAGTGAACCGAGCCCATCCGGGCGAAACGGAGCTGACTCGTGGCGACCTTCCTGTACCGGCTCGGCCGGTTTTCCTTCCGGCGCAGAGCGCTGGTCGCGGCCGTCTGGGCGGCGGTCCTGGTGGCCCTGGGCCTGGGCGCGCTGACGCTGTCGGGCCAGCTGTCGAACTCGGTGACGATCCCCGGCACCGAGTCGCAGCGGGCGATCGACCAGCTTACGGAGAAGTTCCCGCAGGCCAACGCGGGTGGCGCCACCGCACGCGTCGTCATCGAGGCCCCGGCCGGGAGCACGGTGACCGACGCGAAGGGCAAGGCCGCCGTCGAAGCCCTCGTCAGGCAGCTGAAGACGGCACCGAAGGTCGCCGCCGTGGTCGACCCGTTCCAGGTGCAGTCGATCTCACCCGATCAGCGCGTCGCGCTCGCCCAGGTCAGTTACGGAGCGAAGGCGTACGAGCTGACCGACGAGGACCGTCAGGCGCTGCTGGACACCGCGAACGCCGGCCGGACCGCCGGGTTCACCATCGAGTTCGGTGGTGACGCCGTGCAGGGCGTGCCCGCGACCGGGGCCACCGAGGGCCTGGGCGTCGCGGTCGCCGCCGTCGTGCTGGTCATCACGTTCGGCTCGCTGCTCGCGGCCGGGATCCCCCTGCTCACCGCGCTGATCGGCGTCGGCACCGGAATGGCGGGCATCTTCCTCGCCTCCGGCTTCCTCGAGCTCAACTCGAACACGCCGGTCCTGGCGCTGATGATCGGCCTGGCCGTCGGCATCGACTACGCGCTGTTCATCGTTTCGCGCTACCGCCACGAACTGGGCATCGGCCGCGACCCCGAAGAAGCCGCCGGCCGCGCCGCGGGCACCGCCGGGTCCGCCGTGGTCTTCGCCGGGCTCACCGTCATCATCGCGCTGGCCGGCCTCACCGTGATCGGCATCCCGTTCCTCGGCCAGATGGGCGTCGCCGCCGCCGTCACCGTCGCGGTCGCCGTGCTCATCGCCCTGACGCTGCTGCCCGCGATCCTCGGCTTCGCCGGGGCCCGGGTCGCCGGCGACCGCATCCGGCTGCGCCGCAAGCCGGTCGAACCGACGCACGGCGAACGCTGGGCGCGGTTCGTCGGCCGCCACCGGATCCCGGTGCTGCTGGTCGCGCTGGCCGGGATGGCCGTCGTCGCGCTGCCCGCGCTGAGCATGCAGCTCGGCCTGCCCAACGACAGCACGGCCGCGCCGGAGTCGACGCAGCACAAGGCGTACGAGATCGCCAGCCGCAGCTTCGGCGAAGGCTCGAACGGGCCGCTGCTGGTCGTCGTCGACGTCTCTTCGAGCACGAACCGCCAGGCCGCGCTCGGCCGGGCCGCGGCCGACATCCAAAAGCTGCCGGACGTCGCCGCCGTCACCCCGCCGCGGGTCAACCAGGCCGGTGACACCGCGCTGCTCACGGTGATCCCGAAGAGCGGCCCGAGCAGCTCGCAGACCGAGGACCTGGTGGCCGCGATCCGCACCGGCTCCGGCGCGCTGGAGACCGGGACGGGCGCGAAGCTGTCCGTCACCGGCCAGACCGCGGCGAACATCGACGTCTCCGAGAAGCTGTCGGACGCGATGCTGCCGTACCTGGCGCTGATCGTCGGGCTGGCGTTCGTGCTGCTGATGCTGGTGTTCCGCTCGGTGGTGGTGCCGCTGAAGGCGACGATCGGTTTCCTCGGCTCGGTCGCGGCGACCTTCGGCGCGGTGGTCGCGGTGTTCCAGTGGGGCTGGCTGACGGACCTGCTCGGCGTCGCGTCGACCGGCCCGATCATGAGCATGCTGCCGATCCTGCTGATCGGCGTGCTGTTCGGGCTGGCGATGGACTACCAGGTGTTCCTGGTGACGCGGATGCGCGAGGAGCACGTCCACGGCGCGGAGCCGCAGGAGGCGGTGGTCACCGGCTTCCGGCACGGGGCGCGCGTGGTGGTCGCGGCGGCGCTGATCATGATCAGCGTGTTCGCCGGGTTCGTGCTCGCGGAGTCGTCGCTGATCCAGTCGATCGGCTTCGCCTTGGCGTTCGGCGTGCTGGTGGACGCGTTCGTGGTCCGCATGACGCTGGTCCCGGCGGTGATGTCCCTGCTCGGCCGCGGCGCGTGGTGGCTGCCGAAGTGGCTGGACCGGATCCTGCCGGACGTCGACGTCGAGGGCGAGAAGCTCACGAAGCAGCTCGACGAGCCGGAGCAGCGGGAACTGGTCGGCGCGAGCCGCTGACCCTGGTTGTCCACAACCCCGCGGGGTTGTGGACAACCAGGCTTCGGCCACGGGTTTTGTCGGGCCCTACCGATAGACTGGACGTGGGACGCCCCCCGGGAGGGTGGGGGTTCCGGCAAAGTCGTTTGTGCTGGTCATGTGGTGATTCCGAAGAGTGTGGCCGGGCGGTGTCTCGGGCCATGTATCGCAGTGCTGCAGCGATGCTGGTGTGGCCTGCGGTGCGTAGTGCGCTGAGGCGAGGTTGCGCAGGGTGGCCATGGCTCGGGGTGCGGTGCCGGTGCGGACGCGGGATGCGTCTTCGCGGTAGGCGGTGTCGCGGACCCAATGCAGCCGATTCTCGATTTCCCAGTGTCGGTGTAGGTGCAGGGCGATGTGTGCGGGGCCGGTGCTGGCGGGCAGGCTGGTGATGCCGTAGGCGATATGGGTTCCGCGGGTGCCGGTCGTGCGATCGGTGCGGTAGCGGGTGATCTGGAAACCTGCGTGGTGGCGGGGAAGCCGAGGTCGTCGGGGGGGCGAGCAGGACTTCGGTGGTGCGTTGCTCGAGCCGTCCGTGCCCGATCCCGGTGCTGGTGTGGCGGGGGGCTTGTGGCCAGGGCAGCGCGGTGAGCCGGGTGTGGAGGCGGTGCTGGTTTCCTTCACGGTGAACACGTAGTGCGCGTCGCGGCGGGTGAGGTAGCGGGCCAGTCCGCGGGTGGTGTGCAGGGCGTCGGCGGTGACCACGACGCCGGTCAGGCCGAGGGTGTCCAACAGGGGCTGCGTCCAGGTGCCGTTGTGGTGGGTCAGCGCGGACAGCAGATGGACCCCGGCTCCGCCGGTGCGGGCGAAGGTGCCGCGCAGGGATTTGCCGTCCACCGCGATCGCCGGTGGGGTGTCCGTGGTGGTGATCCAGCCGCTGATCGCCGCGTCGAGGTCGTCGCCGTTGATGTCGTAGAGCACCCGCCGCATGGTGGCCTCGTCCGGGGCGACGTGCCGGTCGCGGCGGGGGTCGAACCGGGTGCCTGGACGGGCCAGTACCCGCTGTGGTGCGTCTGCGGCCCATTCCCCGACCGCGGTGAACGACTGTGCGCCCGCCGCGACCGCCGCCGCGGCCAACGCCAGGATGGATGCCAAGGAGTGCCGCACACCGCGTCGCTGTCGCGGGTCGGGCACCAAAGCCGGATATTCACGCAGGTCAGCTACCTGAACGAGGTCGGCGGAGGCCAGTCGGTCAACAGGCAGGAATGGGAGAAGATGCAACGGCAGGCACGGCTCTCTCACAGGGTCATGGGCTTCGACAACCACATGATCAGCACCGAGAGCCGTGCCTGCCTGCAACGACACGACTTTGCCGGAACCCTGCCGGGAGGGTGGGGGCAGGTTCGGCGCCCAGCTCGACCGCCCGGCGCAGGTCGGCGGCGTACGCCGCCGGCTGTTCCCAGGCCGCGAAGTGGCCCCCGGCACCGTGTTCCACGTACTCGCGGACGTTCAGGAACACTTCGGCGTAGCTCCGCGGCTCCGGTTTGGTGTCCCGCGGGAACACCGAAAGCACGGTCGGCGTGTCGACCCGGGCGGGCAGCGCCGCCGGTTCGGCGTAGGTGGCGAGAGAGGTGCCGATCGCGCCGGTGACCCAGTAAGCGGTGACCCAGGTGAGCAGTTCGTCCTCGGTGAACGCCCCCTCGTCGGACCACGACTCGAGTTTTTCGGCGATCCACGCCGCGAGGCCGGCGGGTGAGTCGCCGAGGGCGACGGCGAGCGTGTTCGGCCGCGTCGACTGCGCGGCGATGTACCCGCCCTCGGTCCGGAACCACTGCCCCGCCCGGGCGAGGTAGGCCGCGGCATCGGGCGCGAGCTTCGCCGGATCCACCGTGAGCACGCGCTGCGGGGCGACGTTCGTCAGGTGCAGGGCGGCCACCCGGTCCGGGTGCTCGCCCGCGAGGATCTCCGCGACGGTGCCACCCACATCCCCGCCGGACACCGTGTACCTCGCATAACCGAGCTCGGCGAGAGCAGCCGCGATGAGCCCCGCCATCCGGCCGGCCGACATCCCGGGCGTGGTGAGCGGGGCCGCGAACGGGAAGCCCGGCAGCGCGGGCACCACCACGTGCGTGTCCGCGAGCAGCGGCAGGACGCGCTCGAACCGCAGCACCGAGTCCGGCCAGCCGTGCAGCAGCACGACGACCGGCGCGCCGGGATCCGCGGACCGCTGGTGGATGACTCGCAGGTCGGTGCCCTCCGCCCGCACCGTCACCCAGGGGTACGCGCCGATGCGGCGCTGGTGGACCTCCCAGTCGTACCCGTTCGCCCAGCGTGCGAGGAGCGCGTCGAGGCGGGTGCCGCCGATGCCGCGGGTGCGGTCCGCACTCCACGGGGTCGTGACCCGCCTGGTCCGCCGGAGCCGGTCACGCATCTCGTCGTCCATGTGTATCAGCGTACACATCATGTGTATGCTCGTACACATGAGTTCGCGCGACGCGGCCGCCACCCGGCAGCGGATCCTGGAGCACGCCCGACGCCAGTTCGCCCGCCACGGCTACACGGCGGTCACGGTCAAAGGCGTGGCCGACGCCGCCGGCGTGTCACCCAACCTCATCACGCGCTACTTCGGCGGCAAGGACGGCCTTTTCCTGGCCGCGACCCGCGTGGAGATCCCGGTCACGAGCTCCTTCGACGGCGACCGTTCCACATTGGGCACCCGCCTCGCGGCGAACATCGTCCGGCGCTGGTTCGGCGCGCCCGGGGAGGATCCGCTGCTGGTGCTGCACCGCGCGTCCGGGGAGCGCCCGGAAGCGGCGGAGGCGCTGGCCGCGTTCCTCGACACGAACTCGCTGGAGCCGCTGCACCGCTACCTGCGCGACAGCGGCCTCACCGACGCGGACGCCCGCAACCGGGCCGCGGCGATCGACGCGTTCGTGCTCGGCGTCTCCACGCGCCGCCGGGTGCTGCGGTCCGAGCTCGGCGATCCCGGCGAGCTCGAGGCCTGGCTGAGTGCCACCATCCAGCGGCTGGCCGACAGCTAGCTCGAGAACCAGAAGATCGCGCCACCGATGGCGAGGACGGCCGCGACGCCCAGCACCACGGCCATGAACTTCGCCGTCTTCCACGTCGAGTACACGCCGCCCACCAGGAAACCGCCCAGGGCGAGCAGAAGGACGCCGACGACTCCGTTGCTCATGCGGGTTAGGGTGCCACATGTCCTTGGAGTTGATCGTGCTGGGCAGCGCGACCCCGTACCCCCGCCCCGGCGAGCCGTGCTCCGGGTACCTCGTCCGCGGAGACGGCGCGACCGTCTGGCTGGACGCCGGCCCCGGCACCCTCGCCGCGCTGCAGGACCACACCGCGCTCACCGACGTCGACGCCATCTGGATTTCGCACCTGCACGCCGACCACGTCGCCGACTTGCTGCCGGCCGTGTACGCGCTGCTCTTCGCCGATCTCCGGCCCGGGAAACCGCTGCCGCTCCACGGGCCGCCCGGGATCCGCGAAAAGCTGCGTGACTTCCTCAGCAACACCGGCCCGGCGCCGATCGAGCAGGCTTTTCAGGTGCACGAGCTGCACGACGGCCACGTCACCGAAGTGAACGGCCTGACCCTGGCCACGACCGCGGTCGAACACGGCTTCCCCGCCTTCGGCGTCCGCGTCACCGATGGCGACCGCGTGCTCGCCTACTCCGGCGACACCGGCCCGTGCGCCGCCCTCACCGAACTGGCCAACGGTGCCGACCTCTTCCTCTGCGAAGCCGACGGTCCGGAGCCGTCCGCCGTCCACCTCACGCCGGAGGACGCCGCCCGCGCCGCGCACGGGGCCGGGCGGCTCCTGCTGACCCACCTCGGCCCGTTCCTGACACCGGACGAGGCCACCGAGCGCGCCGCGACCGTCCACAAGGGAAGCGTCGAGGTCGCGACGCCCGGCGCCGTGTTCTAGAGCACGCCCTTCGTGGAGGGGATGCCGCCCGCGCGCGGGTCCGGCTCGGTCGCCGCCCTCAGTGCCCGGGCCACCGCCTTGTACTCCGCCTCCGCGATGTGGTGGGGGTCGCGGCCGTGGATCACCCGCACGTGCAGCGCGATCTGGGCGTGGAACGCCAGCGAGTCGAACACGTGCCGCGTCAGCACGAACGGGTAGTTGCCGCCGATCGTGAACGTGTTGAACTGCTCCGGCTCGCCCACGTGCACGCAGTACGGCCGGCCCGAGACGTCGATGGCCGCGTGGGCCAGCGTTTCGTCCATCGGGATCCACGCGTCGCCGAAGCGGCGGATACCGCTCTTGTCGCCCAGGGCCTGGCGGATCGCCTGGCCCAGCACGATCGCCGTGTCCTCCACCGTGTGGTGGGCGTCGATGTGGACGTCGCCGGTGGCCTCGACCTTCAGGTCGAGCGAGCCGTGCACGCCGAACGCCGTCAGCATGTGGTCGTAGAACGGGACGCCGGTCGAGATGTCGACCTCGCCCGTGCCGTCGAGGTCCAGCTGGACGGAGATCGAGGACTCCTTGGTGGTCCGTTCGACCTTGCCGATGCGGGTCATCGGGAAACTTCCTTACTCGCCTCGAGGAAGGCGTCGTTCTCTTCCGGGGTGCCGATGCTGACACGCAGGTGACCGGGGATGCCCGGGTCGCGGATCAGCACCCCGGCGTCCAGATAGGACTGCCAGGCCGCGTGCGGGTCACTGAACCGTCCGAAGAGGACGAAGTTCGAATCGCTCGGTACCGGGTCGTAACCCAGGCCCGCCAGCGCTTCCACGACGCGGTCGCGTTCCGCGGCCAGCTTGTGCACACTGTCCAAAGTGGCGTCCGCGTGCCGCAGCGCCGCCCGCGCCGCCGCCTGCGTCAGCCGCGAGAGGTGGTACGGCAGGCGCACCAGCTGCAGCGCGTCGACCACCGCCGGCGCCGCCGCCAGGTAGCCGAGCCGGCCGCCCGCGAACGCGAACGCCTTGCTCATCGTGCGCGACACGATCAACCGCGAAGGGTAGTCCGCCAGCAGGTGTACCGCGCTGGCCTGCGAGGAAAACTCCACGTACGCCTCGTCGACCACGACGATCCCGGTGGCCGCGTCCAGGATCGCCCGCAGCTCCTCGACGGGGATCGAGGCGCCGGTCGGGTTGTTGGGGCTGGTGACGAACACGACGTCCGGACGCCGTTCCGAGATGGCCGCGGCCGCCGCGGCCGTGTCGAGGGTGAAGTCGGCGCGGCGCGGCGCCGGCACCCATTCGGTGCGGGTGCCCGAGGCGATGATCGGGTGCATCGAGTACGACGGCTCGAAGCCGAGCGCGCTGCGCCCGGGACCGCCGAACGCCTGCAGGATCTGCTGCAGCACCTCGTTGGACCCGTTGGCGGCCCAGACGTTCGCCTCCGACAGCACGACCCGCGTCGACACGCTCAGGTAGTCGGCCAGGTCCTGCCGCAGCGCCACCGCGTCGCGATCCGGGTAGCGGTGCAGCTCGGCGGCCTCCGCGCGGACCGCCTCGGCGATGTCCGCGACCAGCTCGGGCGGTGGCGGGTACGGGTTCTCGTTCGTGTTGAGCCGGATCGGGACGTCCAGCTGCGGCGCGCCGTACGGCGACTTGCCGCGCAGGTCGTCCCGCAGCGGCAGCTGGTCCAGGGTGACCTCTTCGCCGATGGTCATCGGGCCTCGCCTCCGAAGCGCGCGGCGACGGCCTCGCCGTGCGCGGGCAGGTCCTCGGCATTGGCCAGCGCGACGACGCGGCCGGCGACCTCGCGCAGCGCGTCCTCGGTGTAGTCCACGACGTGGATGCCCTTGAGGAAGCTCTGCACGGACAAGCCCGAGGAGTGGCGGGCGAACCCGCCGGTGGGCAGGACGTGGTTGGACCCGGCGCAGTAGTCACCCAGCGACACCGGGGCGTACGCGCCGACGAAGATCGCGCCGGCGTTGCGGACCCGGGCGGCGACCGCGCGCGCGTCCGCCGTCTGGATCTCCAGGTGCTCGGCGGCGTAGGCGTCGACGACGCGCAGACCATCCTCCACTGTGGACACCAGGATGACGCCGGACTGCTTGCCGGCCAAGGCTTCCGCGACCCGCTCGGTGTGCTTCGTCGCGGCGACGCGGTTCACCAGCTCCTTGTCGACGGCGTCGGCCAGCTCGGGCGACGTCGTCACCAGGACGCTCGCGGCGAGGGGGTCGTGCTCGGCCTGGCTGATCAGGTCGGCGGCGACGTGCACCGGGTCGGCCGTCTCGTCGGCCAGGATGGCGATCTCGGTGGGCCCGGCCTCGGCGTCGATGCCGATCAGGCCGCGCAGGAGCCGCTTGGCCGCGGTGAGGTAGATGTTGCCGGGGCCGGTGACGATGTCGACCGGGGCCAGCTCGGCGCCGTCGGTGTCCGTGCCGCCGTACGCCAGCAGCGCGACGGCCTGCGCGCCGCCCGCCGCCCAGACCTCGTCGACGCCGAGGAGCTCGGCCGCGGCGAGGATGGTCGGGTGCGGCAGGCCGCCGAACGCGGCCTGCGGAGGCGAGCAGACGACCAGGGACCCGACGCCGGCGATCTGCGCCGGGACGACGTTCATCACCACGGTCGAGGGGTACACGGCCAGCCCGCCCGGGGCGTACAGCCCGACGCGCTCGACCGGCACCCACTTCTCGGTGACCGTGCCGCCCTCGGCGACGGTGGTCGTGACGTCGGTGCGGCGCTGCTCGGCGTGCACCTTCCGGGCGCGGGTGATCGACTCCTCCAGCGCGGCCCGCACCTGCGGGTCGAGCTCGGCCAGGGCCTCGGTGAGCTTCGCCCGCGGCACCCGCACGGACGCGGGACGCACCTTGTCGAACTTCTCGGTGTACTCGATGACGGCTTCGACACCGCGGTCGCGGACCGCCTCGACCACCGGGCGCACGTGATGCAGCGCCGCGTCCACGTCGTATTCGGCACGCGGCAGCGTGGCGCGCAGTTCGGCGGCGGTCGGGACCTGCCCGCGCAGGTCGGTGCGGTTCAACATGCCCACCAGGGTACGAGGTCACACCGAACGGGTTTTCGGCGATACTCCCCGGTGACGGCCGATCCCAGCATGCAGGAGGCAGCGGTGGCGCGAATCGCGTTGTGCCAGGTCAACTCGGGTGACGATCCGGAGGCGAACCTGAAGCTGATTCGCTCCGGCGTCGAGACCGCGGCGGCGGACGGCGCGCGGATCGTGGTGTTCCCCGAAGCCACCATGGCCCGGTTCGGCCGGCCGCTCGAGCCGGTCGCGGAGCCCCTCGACGGCCCGTGGGCGTCGGCCGTGGCTTCGGTGGCCGCCGAGCACGACGTGGTCGTCGTCGCCGGCATGTTCACCCCGGCGGACGACGGGCGGGTCCGCAACACGCTGCTGATCACCGGCGGCGGGCACCACCGCGGCTACCACAAGATCCACCTCTACGACGCCTTCGGCTTCGCGGAGTCGGACACGGTGGCGCCCGGTGCCGCGGCGACCACCTTCGAACTGGACGGCGTCGTCCACGGCGTCGCGACCTGCTACGACGTGCGGTTCCCGGAGCTGTTCCGCGCGCTCGCCGACGACGGCGCCGACGTCGTGCTGCTGCCGACGTCGTGGGGCGCGGGCGAGGGCAAGCGCGAGCAGTGGGAGGTCCTGGTGCGCGCGCGGGCGCTGGACTCGGGCTGCTGGGTGCTGGGCTGCGGCCAGGCCGACCCCGCGGCGACGGGCGTCACGGTCAAACCGAAGGCGCCGACGGGGATCGGGTACTCGCTGGTCGCGGACGGCTTCGGCCGGGTGGTCGCCCAGGCCGGAGCGGCGCCGGAGACGCTCCTGGTGGACGTGGACCCGGCGGTGTCGGCCCAGGCCCGCGCGGCAACGGGAGCCCTGGCCAACCGCCGCCTCTGAACCCGCAACTCGCGTGATCCGGGCCGGATCACGCGTGATCGAGGCCGGAACTCGCGTGATTGGCGCCGGAACTCGCGAGATACGGCTCCGATCACGCGAGTTACGGGTTCCGTCACGCGGGTGACGGGTTCGATCACGCGAGATCCGGCTAGCGGAGCAGGCCTTCGCGGATGGCGACCCGCACGAAGCCCGCGCGCCGCCGTTCGCCGGTCTTGTCGCGGATGCGGTCCAGGTACGACCGCACCGTGCGGACGCTGATGTTGAGGATCTCCGCCACGTCGACGTCCCGCTCCCCCGCCGCCACCAGGCGGAGGACCTGCTTCTCCCGCTCCGACAGCACGATCTTCGGGCCCGCGTGGCGCTCTTCGCTGTCCTGGATGATCATCCCGGCCAGTGTCGGCGAGACGTACGCGTTGTCGTCGGCGATCGTGCGGATCGCGCGCAGGAGCTCGTCGCCGTCCACGTCCTTCGACAGGAAGCCCTTCGCGCCCGCCTGCATCGCCCCCAGCACCTCCGGCTGCTCCGCGTGGGCGGACACCACCAGCACCTTGTGCCCCATCTGCCCGACTTCCAGGACCGCGGCCGCGTCCTGGACGCCGCGCAGCTTGAGGTCGAGGACGACGACGCTGCCCGCCGGCTGGTCCTGGACCGCGAACCGGGCCACCGAGTCCGCCACCGCGCCGAGCTCGATGTCCGGCGCCTCGGTCAGCACGCGGGTCAGCGCGTACCGGTAGAGCGGGTGGTCCTCGATCACGCCCACGGAGATCCGCGCCGGCTCGCTCATTTGCGGCCGCCGCGCCGGGGGTTCGCGTCGCCGATCAGGCCGCGCCGGATGGCCTCCTTGACCAGGCCCGGCCGCCGCCGTTCGCCCGTCTTGTCGCGGATGCGGTCGAGGTAGCCGCGGACCGTCCGGACGCCGATGCCGAGGATCAGCGCGATGTCGACGTCCCGCTCCCCGGCCGCCACCAGCCGCAGCACCTGCTCCTCGCGCGGCGACAGCTCGGCTTCGGCCGACACGGCGGGCCGGTCGGCGTTGTCCTTCATGATCATCCCGGCGACCACCGCCGAGACGTACGCGCCGCCGTCGGCGACCGTCTTGATCGCGATCAGCAGCTCGTCCGCGTCGACGTCCTTCGACAGGAACCCGCGCGCCCCCGCCGCGATCGCGCCGAGCACGACCTCCGGTTCCGCCTGCGCGGAAACCACGAGCACGTGGTGCCCGAGCTCGCACACCTCCAGCACGGCCGCCGCGCCCGCGACGCCCGGCAGGCCCAGGTCCAGCAGGACCACGCTGCCCGGCGGCTGCCGGTGCACGTGGAACCGGGCGACCGAATCGACGACCGCGCCGAGCTCGACGAAGTCGGCTTCGGCCAGCACGCGTGCGACGGAGACGCGGTACAGCGGGTGGTCTTCGATGACCGCGACCCGGACCCGCCCCTGGCCCAGTTCACCCTCGGTCGAACGCTCTTCTGTCATGTGCACGACTTTCACCCCGTTCCACCCGACGGAGCCGGCCGTCCGGCCGTGGCCGGGTCCAGCGCGGGGCCCGTCGGCACCAATGCCAGCAAACTACCTGTGACCGGCGGCTTGGCGACCCCTCCGTAGCCGAGCGAGGCCAAGGCCTGCGTGTTCACCACCGGGTACTTCCGGCCCGTGTCGGTCACCAGGTACGCGGTGACCGAACCGGCTTCGACGACGACAGCTCCTCCCGAGGGAGGCACGAACACCTCGTCCGCCACCCTTGCTTCGGTCCGGGTGGCGACCTGGATGGCTTTGGCGCCGGCGGGAAGCGGGAATTCGGCCGAAACGAGCAACCGGCTGCCCTGAACGCACAGCGCCACGGCGTTGCCGGTGATCGGCGCCTTGCCGGGGATGCGGTCGGGGTAGGCGGCCGGGTCGGCACCGCCGGCGCGCGGCGCGGCGGCCTTCGCGACCGCGGCGACGTCGGCCGCGCGGACCTCCACCGGCGCGGGCGGCCCGGGGTAGGCGGCGGCGTTGGCCTCCGTCGTCACCAGCAGGCTCGCCTCGGTCTGCCCGACCGGCTCGAGGCCCTCGCGGCGGACCAGGTAGTACGACGTGGCGGCGCCGGGCGCGGCCATCGCGTCGACGACGGCGAGGACTTCGCCGACCCGGGTGCCGCGGCCGCCCACCGCGGGCCCCGGGCTACCGGCGCCGGCGACCGGCAGCGCGGTCAGGTCGCGGCCGGCCGGGACGGTGTCGAGCCACCGCGAGGACACCGCGATCGTCGGGTAGCTGTCGAACTGCAGCGCGGTCGCGGCCTCGTCGCTCAGCCGGTAGCGCCGTCCCCCGGCCAGCAGGAAGCGCTCCCCCTTCGGCAGCCGCACGATCACGCCCTGGTCCCGCGGCAGCTCGACACCGGACGCGGGCGCGGCCAGCAGGACGGCGGTGCGCGGCTCGGCCGACGCGGGGGCGTCCTGGGTGGTCCGGCTGCAGCTCGTCCAGGGCGTGGTCACGAGCGCGCCCGACGCCGGCAGCGAGTCGGGGGCGCCGGGGATGCCGATCTCGGTGCCGCGGCCCGCCTTGCCGAGGTTCTCCGGCGACACGGACACGGTCGCGTCGCCGTTCCCGCCGGCCAGCAGCCGCGCGGACGCGTAGTTGAGCACCGGGTGCAGGACGCCGTCGGCGCCGAGCACGAACCGCGCGCCGCTGCCCTCCTCGACGATCACCTTGCCGCCGGCCAGCCAGTCCTTGCCGCCGGAGGGGTTCAGCAGGCCGATGATGCCGAAGACGGCGGTGACCAGGAGGGCGGCCACGACGCCCAGCACGGTGCCGAGCACGAGCCGGCGGCTGGGCGAGACGGGGTGGTTGGCGTCGGCGGCGACGAGCGCGGAGACAAGCCTGCGGCGGAGGAACTGGTACGCCTGGATCTGGTCCCGCTGCGTCCACACGCTGCTGTGCCCCCGGCTGTGTCCGTCGACCCTCCGAGTGCTCGATGCTAGGCACCGCACCAGCGGGCGGCGAGGGTAATTTTTACGCCCACGCGGTATCCGGGCAGCCAGTAGCGTCGAGGGCCGGGGAAAGGGGAGCCCGTGTCCGTCGATACCGCCGGCGCCGTCCGCCCGGCACCGTCCCGGTCCACGGCCGCGCCACTGCCGTGGCTGCTGCCGATCCGGCCGCTGCAGGCGGCGCTGTGGGAGCTCGCCGCGATCGCCGTGCTGCTCGCGTGGCTGGTCGACGGTGTCACGCAGCCGGTGCGGATCGGTTCCGCCATCGGCGCGGGCTTGCTCGTGCTGCTGACGTCGGTGCGCTTCGCGGGCCGGCACCCGGCGGGCTGGGCGCTGACGTGGACGGCCTTCCGGTTGCGCCGCCACGACACCCGCCGCGACAGCCCGGACCCGCTGTTGCGGGTGGCGGGGCCGGTGAAGGTCCGCCAGCACGTCGACCGCGCGGGCAACCGCTTCGGCGTCGCGGAGATCGACGGCGGGTGGAGCGCGCTGGTCCGCTTGACGCCGGACCCGGGCGCACCGGGCCCGCTGGTCGAGGCCCTGCGGTCGGCGTACCGGCGGACGGACGTCCCGCTGGCGTCGGCCCAGCTGCTGACCTGGGCGATCCCGCACGGCGACCAGGTGCTGCGGGTGCGCTGGCTGGCGGTGCGCTACCGGCCGGACCTGGCTCCGATCGCGGCGCTGGCCCGCGGCGGCGGTGATCTCGGGGCGCTGCGGAGCACGGCGTCGGCGGCGTTGAGCTTGATGGGCGCGCTGGCCGAAGCCGGGTACCAGAGCACGGTGCTGGAGGCCGGGGAGCTGGCGAAGGAGCTGCGGGTGGCCTTGGGGGTCCAAGGTCCGGCGTCCGGGCCGCCCGACCGGTGGAAGTCGTGGGTGTGGGGCGATTCCACGCAGGTGTGCTTCTCCCCGCGTTCGCCGCGGCTGGTGGACTTTTCGGTGCCGGGCGCGGCGTTCACGGCGACGTCGTACACGCTGACCCGGACGGCGGGCGGCAAGGAGAAGGCGGAAGTGACGATCCGCGTGGGCGCGCGGCCGGGGGCCCCGGCTCCGGCGCCGGGGCTCCCGGTGGTCCCGCTGCACGGCCGGCACGGAGCGGCGGTCCGGAAGACGCTGCCGCTCGCGCTGGACTCCTGAACGACGTGCGGCACCAGCTCAGTTCACGACGAACGTCCTGATGCTGCGGGCCGGCAGCTGAGCGTTGAACGCTCCGTTCGAGATGGTGACGTCGGTGTAGCGCGCGAGGTTCGCGCTTTCGTTCGTCAGCCAGGTCTGGGCGGTCGCGGAGCCGGTGTCCCGGAGGGTGAACGCGAGGTCGACCGCCGAGGTGTTCTTGTTGACGGTGACGACGACGATCCTGGCTCCGCTCTTGAACGCCGAGACGTAGACGTTCGCCTGCGGGTTCGCGGTCGCGGTGATCCGCGAGTAGCCCGGGCGGACCCACTTCGAGAAGTGCGCCATGCAGGCGCCGCGCTTGCTGATCTGCCCGTCCTCGCGCATCGGACCGTACGAGCGGCGGATGTACCACCACACGTAGGTCTGGAACCGGCCGTCCACCAGCGCGCGGTGGATGTGTTCGCCGACGTCGAGCGCCTGCGGCCACAGGTCGGCCGAGTCGGTGCTGTTGGGGTAGTAGACCTCGGTCATCCACAGCTCTTTGCCGGCGCCCTTCTGCTGGAAGAGCGGGTAGGGCAGGTCCGCGAACCGGGTGCCGTAGAGGTGCGCGCCGATGATGTCCACGTTGGCCAGGGCGGTGGCGTCGTTGAGGATGGGGTCGGACATCGCCTTGCGGTACTGGAACGACTCGGGCGCGATGACCTTGGTGGTGAGCACGCCGGCGTTCTCGCGCAGGAACTTGACGATCTCGGCGGCGGTCCACGCCGTCCATTGCTGCGCGTAATCCGGCTCGTTCTGGACCGAGATCCCGTACAGGGGCACTCCGTTGTTCGCCATGAACGCGGTGAAGTCGTTGAGGTGCTGCGCATAGGCGGCGTAGGAGTTGTATTTCAGCCGCTTGCCGCCGGAGAAGCTCTCGGTCATCGAGGCGGGCGGGTTCCACGGCGAGGCGATGACCTTGGCCCCGAGCTGGCTCGCCCGCTTGGCCGTGGCGACCTCGCGGCTCCAGTTGTTGCGGTCCTCGTGGACGGGGATGCGCAGCACGGTGAAGCCCAGCTGTCCCGTCCCGTTGCCGAACGCCGTCTCGCGCTGGGCGGCGGTGAGATCGCTGATCCAGACGGTGTGGTTCATCCCGCCGAAGCCCAGGATCGTCTGCTGCACGTTCGACGGCTCGACGACCACCGCGGTGGCCGCCTCAGCCGGTGTCGCGGCCGCCAGCACCGGCAGCGCGGCGCCCGCCGCCAGCACGGTCCGCCGGCGCAGGAGCGGCGAACCCTCGATCTCGGAACGGTCTTGGCGTGGTGACATGGCATCTCCCTGGAGTCGACTGGCGAACAGCCTGGGAGCGCTCCCGACACAGGTTTAACAGTGGCCGCGCCGCACCGTCAATGAAACCTTCATTCGAATACATCGACGGCCGCCGGGCGCTCAGCCTCGGACGGCTTCGTACACCCCTGCGATCATCGCCACCACCGGTACCAGGGACAGCAGCACCAGGAACTCCGAGACGTCCAGCAGCCGCGACCAGTAAGGCGAACGCAATCCCCGCGCCACCCGGGTCGCGTACACCAGGCACACCACCGCCGCCAGCACCACCGCGCAGCCCACCGCGAACACCGCCGTGCGGTGGCCCGAAGCCACCAGCCACACCCCGGCGCACACCAGCGCCGGGATGCCGAAGCCGATCAAGACCAGCCGCTGCGCCCGGCCGGCGTACGACCGCGACCGCAGGATCCACGCCACGCCCAGCAGTGCCGCCAAGCCCGCTTCCCACGGTCCACCCGACGAAAGCACGACGGACGCCGCCAGCACCACCAGGCCCAGCGCCACCAGCAATCCCGTCAGCACCGCCTGGGCGCGGGAGGTCCGGCCGATCATCTCCGTGCCCAGCGACGGCTGTTCGTCCGCGCGGAACGCCGCCATGTCGTCCGGCACGCGCGGCAGCGGCAGGCGGGCCAGGCGCAACGCCAGCATCGGCGCCACCGCCGCCAGGGCCGTGCACAGCACCGCGACCACCGCGGCGGCCGACAGCGCGGAGAAACCGGCCAGCAGCACCACGCCGGTCGTCACCGCGCCGAAACCCGCCGCACCGGTGATCGCCACGAACCACGGCAGGCGATCGGCCACCGAGACCGCCGCCAGCACGCCGTACACCGTCACCGCCGCGAAGCCCGCCGCCAAAGGGCCCGCCGACAGCGAGAACAGCGGATGCGGGGGCAGCACCGACATGCCCGCCAGCAACGCCACGCCGACGCCGGCCAGCGACCCGGCCGCGCCCGCTTCGGCGTCGCCGTACGCGCGGCTCAGCGCGCCGCCGCCGAGCAGCAGCACGAGTGCCAGCAGCCCGGTCCCGATCGGCGCCAGGACGCTGCCCGACGCCGCCGCCTGGACCAGCAAGCCGCCCGCCAGCAGCAGGACCACCGCGGCCACCAGGCCGGACCGCCGAGCCACCGACGGACCCCAGCCGCCGTCGGCGTCGGCGACGCTGGCGATCGAGTCGACGACGTCGTCGAACAGCAGCGGACCCCGCGGGCGCTCCCGCGGGGTCAGGTGCAGCACTTCGCCGTCGCGGATCTGGGCCGCCGCGACGCTCAACCCCAAAGCCAGCGGCGCGCCGCCCAATCTCGAGAGCACCCAGCCCGGGTGCTCGGCCGACGCCTGCCCGGACGCCCCGGCCAGCCGGACCAGCTGCGGCACCAGCTCGGCGAACGTCGACTGCTGCGGCAGGGCGACGTCGACGCGGGCCCGCGGCGTCACGACGGTGACCCGGCGGGTGGTACCGGTCAGGGCGGTGCTCATGCCGCCTCCGGGGGAAAGAGAACGTCGGCGGGCGTCATCACACGTCTTTCGCGGCCGCGATCACCGGGGCGAACTTCGCGGAACTCGCCTCGGCGAGCTTCTGCAGCCCGGCGTTCACCGCCTCCAGGACGATCTCCGAGAGGTTGCGGGCGTCGTACTCGCGGATCGCGCGGGGGTCGATGTCGATCGAGGTGAAGCGGCCGTCGCCGCGGAGGGTGACGGTGACCTCGTTCTGCCGCGAGTGCGCCTTGATCTCCATCGCCTCGACCGTGCGCTGGATCCGCTGGACCTCTTCGGTCTGCTTGCGCACCTGCGCCAGCAGCTCGTCCATGTCCGGCACCGCGTACGGATCGGTCACTGTGCTTTCCCTTCGTGCTGGCGGACGTGGACGCTGGCCACGAACCGCTGGAAACCGGGTGAGAGCGCCCGGGCGGCCGCGGGCGCGGCCGTGCAGGCGAGCTCGAGCACCAGGCGGTCTTCCGGGGTGGCCCCGGGGACCGTCAGGTGCACCTGGGTCTGGATCAGCTCGGTGCCTTCGCCGGTGCGCAGGCGCAGCAGCTGCATGACGGCGGGCGCGGCCGGGTCGCCGACGTCGCGGCGGCTCAGCACCTCGAGCCCGGCCAGCGTGCGCGAAAGCCGCTCGACCGCCTCGGCGGCGATGGCGTCGATCGACGCCTCGTCCGGCCGCTGCTGCACGCTGACCGTGATGTTCGGCGTGAACTCCTCGCCCGGCACCGGGTGCACGGCGACGAACACCGCGCCCGAGTCGCCCGGGTCGACGGCGGTCCAGCCGTCCGGGATGACGAAGTCGAGGGGAAGGGTCATCACAGCCCCACGTACGAAACGGCGTCGTCCCAAGCGGAGCCCACGGCGTCGGCGGCGTCGGTGGCCGCGTGGCTGACGGCGTCGACCGCCGCGCCGCCGTACTCGCCGATCGTGTGGCCGAGCTTCGGCAGGTCGATGTCGATCTTCGCGCCGACGCCCAGGCCGAGGCCGAGCGCCGCACCCGCCTTGAAGTTCACCTTGAGGTGCCCGGCGTCGTAGACGGCCTGGGCGTCGAGCTGCGCGCCCAGGCCGTACTGCAGGGTGCCGTTCGCGCCGACGCCGATGCCCGCGACGTCCGCGGCGACCTCGCCCTCGACCTTCCCGCCCACGAACGCGTTGGCGTGCGCGCCGACGCCGTGGGCGCCGATCGTGCCGGACGCGCTCACCTCTCCGCCGGCGAACACCGTGCCCTTGGCGTGGGCTTCGGCGACGCCCCACTCCTTCTTGAGTTCGGCCTCGCCGTGCAGCGCCGCGAGTTCCGCGTGCCCGGACGCGCCGGCGTCCCAGCCCTTCGACGTGATCTTCCCGTCGTACTCCGGGGAAAAGCCGTCCTGTTCGTGCTGGAACTTGTAGTAGGTGATCTCGGTGTTGCGGCCGATCTTGTTCTTCAGGCCCTCGGCTTCCGGCTGCCCGAACGGCGTGTCCGCCTTCTTCGGCGCCCGCGTGCCTTCGAGGCCGTCCCAGGTCAGCTTCTTCCAGCCGGAGTTGCCGAACCACGACGGCACGGTCCGCGGCCGCTTCCGGCCGTCGAGGGGCTCGCCGTTGAGCCAGTGCAGCGGCCCGCGGGCCCACTTGCCGAGCTCGTGCTCGAGCCGCCCGACGCCTTCGGGCGGGAACAGCTCGGCGAGGGCGTCGGAGAACTCGTCGACGACCTGGCGGGCCGCGGCGGCGCTCTGTTCACCGAGCTGCCGGGCGGCCTGGATGAACGCGCCGACCGAAGCGGAGTTCACCGCGCGGGCCTGGGCGGTCAGCTGGGCGGCGTACTGGTCGAACTGCGCGAGCACCGAATCGACGGCGGCTTCGGCGGACTGCACGAGCCGGGCCGCGGTACCGAGCCGCCTCCCCTGGTCGTCGAGCTTCGTGGCGGTGTCGGTGAGTTCCCGGCCGAGCTCACCCGCTGCCGTCGCGAACGCCGTGTACGCGTCGCCGTCCCAGTCCGCGTGCAGGGCCTTGGCGGACTCGTCGATTTCCCGTGCCCGGCCCGAAATCGCCGACGCCCGGCTCGCGGCCCGCTGCGCGGCGGCGCTCAGCGCCCCGGGATCGCCGGTGACCCGCCGGCGGCACTCGACGAGCACCCGCCGGTACCCGGACAGCACCGAGCTGACCACCCCGGACGCGTCGAGGACCCCCGAGCCCGCCACCGGTCAGTTCCCGGCCGCGTCGTAGCCGACGTGCTGGCTGAAGTGCTTGCCGTTGTAGTCCAGCGCGATGTCGAGGTCGAAGTCCTGGCCGCCGGGAGCCTCCACAGTGGATTCGCCGGTGGTCAGGTTGGTGTGGATGACGACCTCGTCGGCGTGCCCGGAGGCCGGGGCGGGCACCACGGGCGCCGGAACCGAAGGCGCGGGTGCGGGCACCGAAGGCGGTGTCACCGGGTGGTCTACGGGAATCCAGCTGTTCGCCGGGTTCGCCGCGCCGCCGGAACCGCTGGAACCGCCGCCGGTGGCGAGCGCGGGCGGGGTGTAGTCAGTGAACGAGGGCTGCTGCGGGATCCCCCCGCCGCTCCCGCCCGCCACCGCCTGCTGCCCCGACGGGCTCGCCACCGGCGGCGGGGTCTGCGGCGCGGTGACCGGGGTGTTCCCGATCGACGGCGTCGTCGCGCCCGAACTGCCGGAACCGTGGTGGAAGAGCTTCTCGATCTCGCCGATGACCTGCGCGAGCGTGGTGACCTGCTGGGCGAGGTCCACCGCGCCGAGCGCCTTGAGCAGCGCGCCGATCGCGGTGATGAACGCCCGCAGCGACGCGCTCGTCGCGGTCGACAAAGCGACCGCGGCCCCGTAGGTCCACCAGTTCGACATCAACGCGGCCACCGTGGGGTTCACCGCGGCGACCACCGCGCGGTAGGCCTCCTGCGCCGTTTTGATCAGCGTGCCGGAGACGCCGAGCAGCTCGGCGCCCTTCTGGACGACGTCGATGATCTTCGTCAGCTGGCCGAGCGAGTCGCTGATCTTCTTCAGCGCCGACTCGCTCGCCGCCCCCGACCAGATCTTGCCCAGCTGGTCGGCGGCCTTCGTCAGCTCGTTGTACATGCCGAGGAACTGCTCGGCCTTGCGGACCAGGTCGGCCACGTGCTTGGCGATCTGCTCCGGCCGGCCGGTGACGATCTGCGGCAGGATGGTGATCGGCCCACCCGAAGACGCGGTCGCGTCCATCGCGCTGGAGTTCGGGAAAGTCAGCATCGGTCCTCACAAGGGTTCAAGGAGTTCAGACGACGGAAGCGGGCCGGTAGACGCTGACCCTCGCCAGCCCGCCGGTGCGGGCGTCGAGCAACCCGTGGTTGTAGAGGCGGCCGCCGTCGCCGGCGACGCCGATGACCGGCTGGCGGTCGGAGAACAGCAATGGCTCCACGACCACGACGTCGCCGCTGTGCACGCCGCCGGGCACGTCGGAGAACGTCCGCGCGGTGCCCGCGTAGACCTCGATCAACCCGATCCGCGCCTGGTTGTCGGCGTCGCCGGCCAGCCAGTCGTTGAAGTCGGCGACGCCGTGGAAGCGGGTGTCGGTGATCGGGTGGTCGCCGAGCTTGCCCAGCCGCGCGTCCCCCAGGTAGCGCAGCACGTTCCCGACCGACGACGGCTCGCCGTGGGCGCCCGCGCTGTCGTTGATGGCCAGGGTGGCGAGCTCGGAAGCGTGCGAGCTGCCCCAGATCGACGACGCGGTGCTCGTCGGAGCGTGCCCGCCGCCGTAGCCCGCGGCGACGTCCCGGTCGGCCGCCTGATAGGCGTCGGCGCTGGCCTTGACGAGCCCGTTGACCTGCTGCAGCAGCTGCAGGAGCGTGCGGACGGCGGTGATCTGGCCGGAGTGCAGGGCCGCGTTCGCTGCGGCGACCGAGCTGCCGAACGTCGCGAACGACATCGGCTGCACGACGAGCCGTTCGAGGTCGGCCACGGCGTTGATGCCGTGGGCGATGATGCCCCCGACGTTGCCCACGGCGGAGCGCATCGCCTCGGGCTCAGCCCGGTACTCGCCGGCCATGGGTCTCCTTCCGGGTGGCTTGCTCGGCTGAGCGTAAGTTCGGCCCCGGAAGCGGGCGGACGGCAAAAGTACCCACCGCGGCGTGGCGGCGAGTGGCCAAAATACCGGTCAGACCGCCCCCGAACTGGAGCAGCCTGTTCAGATGAGCCTGCCGTCCGACCGTCCGAGCGAAATCGTGCTGCAGTCCCCGCCGATGCTCCCGAAGAGCTCGTCCGGCGGGATGGTGCAGCTGATGATGTTCCTGCCGATGATGCTCGGCATGGGCGCGATGTCGTTCGTCTACATCGGACGCGACGGCGGCGTGATGACCTGGATCTTCGGCGCGCTCTTCCTCTGCGCCATGGGCGGCATGGTGGTGATGTCGCTGGGCCGCGGCGGGATGGCGAAGAAGGCGCAGATCAACGACGAGCGCCGGGACTACCAGCGCTACCTCTCCGGGCTGCGCGCCCAGGTCCGCGACATCGCCGACGGCCAGCGCGCGGCCATGATCGCCGTCCAGCCCGACCCGGCCGACCTGTGGGCCTACGTCGAAACCGGGAAGCTGTGGGACCGGCGGCGCACCGACGGCCAGTTCGCCCAGGTGCGCGCGGGCACCGGGCCGCAGCGGCTCGCGACGCCGTTGAAGGCGCCGCAGACCGTGCCGCTGGAGGACCTGGACCCGGTGTCCTCGACCAGCCTCAAGCACTTCATCCGCACCTACTCGACGGTGGACGGCCTGCCGGTCGCGCTGTCGCTGCGGTCGTTCGCCGCGGTCACCGTGGCCGGGCGGCGCCCCGCCGTGCTCGGCCTGGTGCGGGCCCTGCTGTGCCAGCTCGTCACCTTCCACTCCCCCGCCGACCTGCGGGTCGCGGTCTGCGTGTCGCCGGACCGGCAGCACGACTGGGAGTGGGCGAAGTGGCTGCCGCACGCGACGGCGGCCGGCACGGCCGACGCCGTCGGCTCGCGGCGGCTGGCCGCCGGCACCGCGGCCGGGCTGGCCGAACTGCTGGGCGCCGACCTGGGTGAACGTCCCGCGTTCAGCCGCCGCGCGGCCGCCGAGCTCGACCTGCCCCACCTGGTGGTCCTCGTCGACGGCGGCAACGCCCACGGTGAGCCCCGGCTGATCGGTGAGGACGGCCGGCTCGGCGTCACGGTGATCGAGGTCGGGCAGGAGCACCCGCGGGCGTCGTCGACCGAGCGGCTGCTGAGCCTGCACACCGCACCGGAGTCACTGGGCATGGTCGTCGGCGAAGGCGGCGAGCAGCGGCTGGGCTTCCTCGGCCGCCCGGACGTCCTCGACCGCGGCGCCGCGGAAGCCCTGGCGCGGATGCTGACGCCGTTGCACACGCCCTCCGCGGTCGTCGGCGAGAAACCGATGTCGGCGACCTTCGGCCTGGCCGGCCTGCTCGGCATCGGCGACCCGCGCGACACCGACACGGCCGTCACGTGGGCCCCGCGCGCGGCCCGGGACCGGCTGCGGATCCCGCTGGGCGTCAACCCCGAAGGCCGTCCGGTCGAACTGGACCTCAAGGAGTCGGCCGAGGGCGGGATGGGGCCGCACGGCCTGGTCATCGGCGCGACCGGGTCCGGCAAGAGCGAGCTGCTGCGGACGCTGGTGACGGCGCTGGCCGTGATGCACTCGTCGGAGACGCTCAACCTGGCGCTCATCGACTTCAAGGGCGGCGCGACCTTCGCCGGGATGACCGGGCTGCCGCACACGTGCGCTGTCATCACCAACCTCTCCGACGACCTCGCGCTGGTCGACCGCATGGCCGACGCGCTCAACGGCGAGCTGCTGCGGCGCCAGGAACTGCTGCACGCGGCCGGGAACTACGCGTCGGTGCGCGACTACGAGAAGGCCCGCGCGGACGGCGCGCCGCTGGACCCGCTGCCGTCGCTGCTGGTGATCATCGACGAGTTCAGCGAGCTGCTGTCCTCCCGCCCGGAGTTCATCGACCTGTTCGTCGCGATCGGCCGGCTCGGGCGGTCGCTCGGCATCCACCTGCTGCTGGCCTCGCAGCGGCTCGAAGAGGGCCGGCTGCGCGGACTCGACTCCCACCTGTCGTACCGGATCGGGCTGCGGACGTTCTCCGCGGCGGAAAGCCGCGCGGTGCTGGGCGTCGCGGACGCCTACCACCTGCCGCCGGTCCCGGGCTCGGCGTACCTGAAGTCCGACACCGAGACGCTGATCCGGCTCAAGGCGGCTTACGTCTCCGGCGAGCTGCCGCCGCGCAGCACGATCGTGCGCGAGGACGGCCAGGAGCTGGGCGTGCTGCCGTTTTCCCTGGCCCCGGTGGAGATCCCGGTGACGACCGAGGTGTCCGCGACGCCTTCGGAGGAAGGCACCGGCGAGACGATCATCGGCGCGATGCTGTCGCGCCTGGAGGGCCGCGGCCCGGACGCGCACCAGATCTGGCTGCCGCCGCTGGCCGAACCGCCCACGCTGGACCAGCTGCTGCCGCCGCTCGGCGAGGACGCCGCGCGCGGGCTGTGCCCGCTCGGCTGGGGTGGCAACGGGAAGCTGACGATCCCGGTGGCGCTGGTGGACAAGCCGTTCGAGCAGCGCCGCGACCTGCTGTGGGCCGACTTCTCCGGCGCGGCCGGGCACGCGCTGATCGTCGGCGCGCCGCAGAGCGGGAAGTCGACGCTGATGAAGGTCATCGCGGGCATGCTGGCGCTGACGCACACCCCGGCCGAGGTCCAGCTGTTCGTGCTGGACATGGGCGGTGGCGCGCTGGCCCCGATCGCCGGGCTGCCGCACGTGTCCGGGTACGCGACCCGCCGCGACGCCCAGCGCTGCCGCCGGGTCGTCGCCGAGCTGACGACGTTGCTGGAGCAGCGCGAGGAGTTCTTCGCCGCGCAGGGGATCGAATCGATGGCGGCGTTCCGCGCTCACCGTCCGGAGTTCACCGAGAGCACGGACGAGCGCGAGTTCGGCGACGTGTTCCTGTTCGTGGACAACTGGACGACGATCCGCCAGGAGTACGAGCAGCTGGAGGAGCAGATCACCGGGCTGGCCGCCCGCGGGCTCGGCTTCGGCATCCACGTGATCGTCTCGCTCAACCAGTGGATCGGCGTCCGCGCCCAGCTGCGCGACGCGATCGGCACGCGCTTCGAGCTGCGCCTGGGCGACCCGATGGACTCCTCCATCGACCGCAAGGTGGCGGCCAACGTGCCCGCCGACCGCCCGGGCCGCGGCATCACCGCGGAGAAGCTCCACTTCCTCGCGGCACTGCCGCGCATCGACACCGACCAGCGCCCGGAAACGGTCGGCGCGGGCGGCGTCGACCTGGTGCGCCGGATTTCGGACGCGTGGCAGGGTCCGCGCGCCCCGCGGGTCCGGCTGCTGCCGCCGGAAGTGCCCCTGGACGGGTTGCCCGCGGCGCCTTCGCGTCAGGTCACCCTGGGCATCGCCGAATCGACGTTGCGCCCGGTGTACCTGGACTTCGCGGCGGACCCGCACTTCATGGCCTTCGGCGACGTCGAGTCCGGCAAGAGCTCGCTGCTGCGGGCGATCGCCCACGGCATCACGTCGGCGTACACCCCGGACGAGGCGGCGATCATCGTCGCGGACTACCGGCGCGGTTTGTTGGGGGCGGTGCCGGAGCCGCACCTGCTGGGGTACGCGGGAGCGGAAGGCAAGCTGACGGACCTGATCGGCGAGTGCGCCCAGGCGATGCGCAACCGGCTGCCCGGGCCCTCGGTGACGCCCGAGCAGCTGCGGAACCGGTCGTGGTGGCGCGGGCCGGACCTGTTCGTCCTGGTGGACGACTACGAGCTGGTGGCAACGGTGGGGCGCAACCCGTTGCAGCCGCTGCTGGAGTTCCTGCCGCAGGCCCGCGACATCGGCCTGCACCTGGTGCTCGTGCGTGGATCGGGTGGCGCCGGGCGGGCGTTGTTCGAGCCGGTGCTGCAGCGGCTGCGAGAGCTGGGCTCGCCGGGGCTGATCATGTCCGGGACGAAGGACGAGGGCGCGTTGCTGGCGGACGTGAAGCCGTCACCGCAGCCGCCGGGCCGCGGAACGCTGGTGTCCCGGCGGCACGGGACGGGCCTGGTCCAGGTGGCTTGGACGAAACCGGCGGATTCCTAGTCCGCGAGGAGCGGATCGTCCCCGACCCACGCTTCACCGGGCCCGGCCGCGAGCCGGGCGGTGCATCCGCCATCACCCCGCGGCCCGCTCGATCTCCGGTGCCGTGGCCCCGAACTCGGCGGTCGCCCCACCGGAGCGGGCCCGGCGCACCTCACCGCACGGGCCCGGTCACTTCGGCGGCGAAGTGGTAATAACAGACCGCCCGGTGCTTGCCGCCCTCCCAGCTCGACGACGTCGGCGTCACGACCTGGACGCGGACGCCGGGCACCGGGCGGGCGTCGGCTTCGCACCGGGCCAGGGTGTTCCGGTAGACCTCGAGGATGTCGGGCATCGGGCCCTCGCCCAGCGGGAGCACTTCGAACGCCTCGCCGGTGTGCTGCGCCGTGCACGGTATCCGGAACACGTCCGCTTCGCCCGAGACCGCCGGGGCCCGGAAACACTCGCCCACGGCGAGGTCGAGCCCGTGCGCCACGCCCTCGGGCAGCCGTCCCTGGCCTGCTTGCCGCTGCTGCCACCACGCCGCCCCGATGGCGATCCGGTACGCGGCCACGCCCGTCCAGGCGGTGAAGGCCACCAGCCCGCAGATGACGAGCACGAGCCCCCGCTGCTTCTGCTTCCTGATCCGGGAGATCGCGACGGCGCCGAAGACCGGCGCGAGCAGCCCGCCGAGCAACCCGGAGACGAGCGTCGCGATCGCGTAGCGGCTGATCGGTTGGTTGCGCAGCTCGGCGCGCATGAGCTCGTCGAAGAGCTCGGGATCGTGCTGTGGTGCTGACATGGTTCCCCCTCCCGCGCCGGCGCGGGCAGCCGGCCGCACCGGCTGTGGTCCGGCGCGGTGGCAGCCTAGGCGGAATCGGCCCAGGACTCCGCCACCTTTTCGAGCTCGGCGACGAACTTGCGGACCGCCTCGCCGTCCGGGCCCGGGAAGCGCGCCGCCACCGCCGGGGCCAGCGATCCCCGGATCAGGTCCAGGACCTCCCGCCGCTGCGCCGCGGTCAGGTCGCCGAGGTCGACCGTGCGGAAGCCGTGGGTGGAAGCCGCCCGGAACCGCTCCGCCACACCTTCGTCGGTGACGGCCGAGGCGAGGTGGTCCAGGACCCAGTAGTAGGTGCCGCTGGAGGCGATCCACCGGTCCGGTGAACCGGTCCGCCTGATGGTCCCCGACATCGAACACTCCCCGGCCCGCTCGGCGGCACACGAATTGCGGCACGCCGAAACTGGCATGCGGAAAAGAATTGAACACCCCTCTTCACCGTCGCCGGAGCGACAGCCTTTCTCACACTATCCGAACGCCTGGTCGAGCCGGAATGTGAGGTGAATCACCACCCGGTCCGGTAATATTCACGGTTTCCTGTCGATGGGATCACCGGGCGAAAGCCCCACGAGGGGGGACCTGACCTGCGCGACCGCAATAGCCGTCACAGCGGTTGCGACGTTCGGCGTATGGACAGGCCGGGAGGGATCGACTAAGGGGAGGAAATCCGGTCGGGGGCCGGTTGCCGCGCGGGAAACGTCTACCAGCCCATTCCCCGGACGCGCCATTTTCCGATGAGCGGGACCACGCCCCGCGGCGGCGAAAACCGTCGATTTCGCCATTCCGCGAACGCCGGCATCGGCATCCACCCGCGCCCTGCTCGCCGTCCTGTTCCGAAGTACGAGGGGAGAAATCCGCATGTCCATTCGTCCCACCAGGGTCGTGGCGGCCACCACGGCCCTGCTGGCCGCCGGGCTGCTGACCACGGTGCCCGCCGAAGCCGTTTCCGGCGGGACCGCCGCCGCCCAGGGTGCCTACCCGTACGCCGCGAAACTCACCGCCGACGGACGGGCCTGCGGCGGCGCGCTCGTCGAGCCCGACCTCGTCCTCACCGCCGCCGGCTGCTTCCCCGAGAACCCGCAGGGCGAAGCACCGGCCAAGGCGACCACCGCGACCATCGGGCGGACCAGCCTGAGCGGCACCGGCGGGCACGTCGTGCCGGTCACGAACGTCGTCGTCCGCGCCGACCGCGACGTCGCGCTGGCCCGGCTCGCCACGCCGGTCACCGACATCGCTCCCCTGCCGCTCAGCACCATCCCGGTCAACTACCCCGGCGGGGACGAGACGCTCACCCTGGCCGGGTACGGCCGCACCGAGAGCGAATGGGTGCCCGACACGCTGCACGTCGGCACGTTCAAGGCGCCGTCGTCGACGGCGACCACCCTGGCGCTCACCGGCACGAACGGCACCGACGCCTGCAAGGGCGACGCCGGCGCGCCGATCTTCCGCGACGCCGGCGGCCGCACCGACGTCGTCGCCGTGACCAGCGCGTCGTGGCAGCACGGCTGCTTCGGGGAGACCACGACCCGGCAGGGCACCACCGCCGCCCGCGTCGACGACATCGCCGGCTGGATCCGCCAGCAGGCGCTGGCGCCGGCCGCCAAGGCCGTCGGGCACGCGATCACGCTGACCTGGCACCCGGTGAGCGACCGCACCGGCTACCGCGTCTACGCCTCGGCCACCCCCGACGTGCCGGTCGACAGCGCGCACCTGCTCGGCAGCGTCGACGGCACGTCGTACACGCACACCGGCCTGCCCGCCAAGCAAACCCGCTACTACCGCGTCGTCGTCGCGACGACCGACGGCTGGACGAGCACGCCGACCGAGGTCGTCTCGGCGGCCACTCCGGTCTCGGCGGGCAACGACTTCACCGGCGACGGCAAGGACGACACGGGCGCGGCGTACGACCTGAAGAACGCCCGCACCGGCGTGTACGTCTGGCCGACGACCGCGGCCGGCGTGGGCGCCCCCGAGCTGAAGTGGAGCGCCGACGGCTGGGAGGCGGCCAAGGCCCGCTGGGTCACCGGCGACTTCAACGGTGACGGCCGCACCGACATCGCCGCCTTCTACGACTACCTCGACGGCGGCTCGAACCTGTTCCTCTGGTACGCCAACGCCGCCGGCGGGTTCGACAGCCAGGGCATCAGGTGGAGCGGCGCCTTCCGGCCGCTGAACGCCCGGTTCACCGCCGGCGACTTCGACGGCGACGGCCGCACGGACATCGCCGCCGCCTACGACAACGGCAACGCCGACCTGAGCATGCTGACCTGGCACGCGGCGGCGACCGGCTTCGACGCCCCGGTCACGCAGTGGCGCACCGGGCCGGGCAACTGGAACCTCGCCCAGTCGAGCTGGCGGGGCGGCGACTTCAACGGTGACGGCCGGGCCGACCTGGCCGCGTTCTACGACTACCGCGACAACACCGCCAACCTGTTCCTCTTCTACGGCAACGCTTCCGGCGAGCTCGTCTCGCAGGGCACGAAGTGGAACGGCGGCATCCCGTCCGGCAAGGCGCAGTTCGTCTCCGGCGACTTCGACGGCGACGGGCGCACCGACCTCGGCGCGGCGATCGACCTGGGCGGCACGAACCTGACGTTCCGCACCTGGCACGCCACCGCCACCGGGGTCGACGCGCCGGTCACGCAGTGGACGAGCGGGCCGGGCAACTGGAACCTCCCCCAGTCGCAGTGGAGCACCGGCGACTTCGACGGCGACGGCCGCACGGACCTGGTCGCCTCCTACGACTACGGCGGCTCGAACACGAACCTGTTCCGCTTCCACGCGAACGCCTCCGGTGGCTTCGACCACGAGGGCGTCAAGTGGAGCAGCAACGGCACGTTCAACGCCGCCCAGTCGACGATCTTGTAGCACCGCGGTGGTGGCGTCCCGCCGGGGCGCCACCACCGATCCACCGAGGGGAAACCGATGCACCCACGCGGCCGAACGAGGCTCACCGCTCTGTCCGTCACCCTGCTCGCGGGCGGTCTGCTGACCGCGACCCCCGCCGAGGCCCTGTCCGGTGGCACGGTGGTGCCCGTCGGCACCCACCCGTTCCTCGCCCGGATCGCCACGCCGACGAAGGCGTGCTCGGGCGCTCTGGTCGACCCGTCCTGGATCCTCACCTCGGCGACCTGCCTGCCGGCGACGGACTCCGGCGCTCCCGTCGAGGCCGCGACCGTCGCGGTCGGCGACGTCGACGTGAGCACCGGCGCGGGCTTCACCGCGAAGCTGACGAAGGTCGTGCGCCGCACTGACCGGGACGTCGTCCTGGCGAAGCTGGACAAGCCGGCGACCGGTGTCCCGCAGATTCCGCTGGGCACCACCGCGCCGCAGGCCGGGGAAACCCTGCAGGTGGCCGGGTTCGGCCGGACCACCACCGAATGGGTGCCGGCGCGGCCGCGCGTCGCGTCGTTCACCGTCTCGGGCGTCAACGGCTCCACCGTGTCGGTCTCCTCGGCGAACGGCACCGACGCCTGCAAGGGCGACGCGGGCGGTCCCGCGTTCCGCGTGTCGGGCGGCACCGCCCAGCTGGTGGCCCTGAGCAGCACGTCGTGGCAGCACGGCTGCCTCGACGTCACCGAAACCCGCCAAGGCGGCACGGAAACCCGCGTCGACGACCTCGGCGACTGGATCCGGAAGCAGATCGTGCCGACGCCGGTGTCGTGCCCGGCCGGCGCGCCGATCTGGGCCGCCCGCGCCGACGGCAGCCTCTGGCGCTACGTCCACCTCGGCCCGGCCGACGGCGCGGTCAGCTGGACGCAGGCGAGCGCCCCGGACGGCTCGGGCTGGACCGGCCGCGTGCTGGCCGGCAAGGACGGCGTGATCTGGGACATCCACCGCCACAACAGCGCGGGCGACCCGTACCCGGACGGCACCCTGAAGCGCTGGGTGTACTCGACCGGCAGCGGCTTGGGCGGCGGTGGCCAGGTCGGCAGCGGGTGGGACCGCTACCTGACGAACGAATACAAGAACCGGATCACCGTCGACGAGAAGAACCGCATCTTCATGATCGACGACCAGGGCCGGCTGAAGTACTACCTCTGGGACGACGCGACGGGCTGGTGGGTCAACGGCGCCGGCGACGTCCTCGACACCGGCTGGTCCCGCTTCGACTCGATCACCGCGGCCGGCGACGGCGTGCTGTACGCGCGCAAGCCGGGCGGCGAACTGTTCCGCTTCAAGTACGACTTCGCCGCGTCGGCGTGGACCCAGCGTGACAAGCCGGCCGGGGCAGGCTGGCAGATGTTCAGCGAGATCTTCTCGCCGGGCGGCGACATCCTCTACGGCCGCGGCAGCACCGGCACCAGCCCCTTCGACGGCCAGACCGGCCCGGTGCTGCGCTGGTACCGCTACTCCGACAACACCGACACGTGGGCCCCGTCGGGCCCGGACCAGATGGGCGTCACGATCGGCTCGGGCTGGAACACCGAGATCCACGTGACCGCCGCACCGGACTCCTGCCGCCTGAGCGGCTGACCCCGGCCCCCACATCGAGGAGAGATTCGATGCGTTCGCGCACCCCGTTGAGACTCACGGCGGTTTCGGCCGCCTTGCTGGCCGCCACCGCGGCCGGCATCGTCCCCGCGTCCGCGGTCTCCGGCGGAACCGGGACCGACGCCTACGGTTTCGCGGCCAGACTGACCGCCGAGGGCCGGGCCTGCAGCGGCGCGCTGGTCGCACCCGGCTGGCTGCTCACCGCGGCGAGCTGCTTCCCGGAGAACCCGCAGGGCGGCGTCCCCGCCAAGGCCACGACGGCGCTCGTGGGCCGCCCGGGCCGCACCGCGAAGGTGACCGACGTCGTCGTCCGCGCCGATCGCGGGGTCGCGCTGGCACGCCTCGACACCACGTTCACCGACGTCCCGGCGGTGGCGCTGCCCGCGACGTCACTGGTGGTCGGAGAGCCGCTGCGGCTCATCGGCTACGGCCGCACGTCGACCGAGTGGGTGCCGGACCAGCCGCACTCCGCGGTCTTCACCAGCGCGGCGGGGACCACCGGCACGCTCACGCTGACCGGCGCGAACGGCGCGGACGCGTGCAAGGGCGACGCCGGCGGCCCGGTCATCCGCGAGATCGGCGGCGTCACCGAGCTGTTCGCGGTGGCCTCGACGTCGTGGCAGCACGGTTGTTTCGGCGAAACCGAGACGCGCCAAGGCACCACCGCCCAGCGCATCGACGACCTCTCCCGGTGGATCCGCGGGCAGGTCCTCGCGCCGACCGCCAGGGGCGGCAACCACAGCGTCACCGTCTCGTGGTCACCGCTGCGCCTGGAGGACCAGGCCACCTACACCGTCTACGGCAGCACCGACCCGCAGGTGCCGACCGACGCGGCGCACCTGCTCGGCGAGACCACGGCGACCTCGTACGTCCACACGTCGTTGCCCGCGAAGCAGACCTGGTACTACCGGGTCACCGCACGCCCGTCCCGGGGGAGCTCGAGCGAACCGAGCGCCACCGTCTCCGCCACGACGACGGCCCGGTCGGCCGGCGACTTCACCGGCGACGGCAAGGACGACATCGCCACCTTCACCCGCGGGACCGCCGGGGACGCCTTCGCCGCGGCCTCGGACGGCACCAGGTTCGTCGGCACCACCCAGCAGTGGAACGACAACCTCGCGTTCGACACCGAAATCCCGCTGAGCGGCGACTTCAACGGCGACGGCAAGGACGACATCGCCACCTTCACCCGCGGGACCGCCGGGGACGCCTTCGCCGCGGCCTCGGACGGCACCAGGTTCGTCGGCACCACCCAGCAGTGGAACGACAACCTCGCGTTCGACACCGAAATCCCGCTGAGCGGCGACTTCAACGGCGACGGCAAGGTGGACGCGATCGTCTTCAAGCGCGGCACGAGCGGCGATGTCGTGGTCGCCCTGTCCGACGGCACCAAGTTCGGCACGCCGGCGCTCTGGCACGACTACTTCGGCATCCAGGCCGAAGTCCCCGCCGTGGGCGACTTCAACGGCGACGGCAAGGACGACATCGCCCTGTTCGTCCGCGGCACCGCCGGCGACGTCTACGTCGCGCTCTCCGACGGAACCAAGTTCGGCACCTCGGCGCTCTGGCACGGCGACTTCGGCTTCAACGACGAGCAACCCGCCGTCGGGGACTTCAACGGCGACGGCAAGGACGACATCGCCGTCTTCGCCCGCGGCACGAGCGGCGATGTGTTCGCCGCCCTCTCCGACGGGACCAAGTTCACCGGCACCAGCGTCAAGTGGCACGACTACTTCGGCATCCAGAACGAAGTCCCCGCCGTCGGCGACTTCAACGGCGACGGCAAGGACGACATCGCCGTCTTCGTCCGCGGCACCGCCGGCGACGTCTACGTCGCGCTCTCCGACGGAACCAAGTTCGGCACCTCGGCGCTCTGGCACGACTACTTCGGCATCCAGGCCGAAGTCCCCGCCGTGGGCGACTTCAACGGCGACGGCAAGGACGACATCGCCCTGTTCGTCCGCGGCACCGCGGCCGACGTGTTCGTCGCGCTCTCCGACGGGACCAAGTTCGGCACCAGCGCCAAGTGGCACGACAACTTCGCCTACAACAGCGAAGTCCCCGTCCCGCGGGCGATCACGGTCCTGTGAGCGTGCCCGCCCCCGGGACCGCGTCCCGGGGGGCGGGTTACCGACTTCGGTAGGTTCCGAAAATCCTTCACGGCTTTTACGTTGGGCTGGTCGTCCCGTTCGGGACGGATATCCGGATCACCTGGGCCGAAGGGCATTTTCATGCGAATGTCGAGGGCTGTAGCCGCGGTGGGTGCGGCCGCCGCGGCGCTGAGTCTGGTCTCAGCGGGGGTGGCGGACGCCCAGCAGGACATCATCGGCGGGAGCACGGTCTCCTCCGCGCCGTGGGGCGCCCAGATCTACTGGAACAACGTGACGACGTACGGCGGTTTCGAGTGCTCGGGGACGATCATCGCCCCGCAGTGGGTGCTGACCGCCCAGCACTGCCTGAACTCGCCGGGCATGCACGTCAAGGTCGGCAACGTGACGCTGCAGCAGGGTACGAACGCGAACGTCGACCAGCAGAAGGCGTCCCCGAACGGGGACATCGCCCTGCTGCACCTGACGACGGCGGTCAACACGACGTACATGAAGCTCGGCACGGGCAACCCGCCGACCGGGTCGACCAACCAGATCTACGGCTGGGGCCGCACCCAGGGCAGCAGCCCGCCGTCGAGCACCCTGAAGACGGCCAACGTGCGCGTGACGGGCCTGAGCTCGGACGCCTACGGCGGCACGGCGATCGCCAGCCAGGGCATCAACGGCTCGGCGTGGCACGGCGACTCCGGCGGCCCGGAGCTGTACAACGGCGCCCAGGTCGGGGTCTGCTCGACGGGCAGCAACTCCGGTTCGAACCCGCAGGGCACGCAGAACTACGCGAGCATCGCCTCCAGCCGCAGCTGGATCCGCACGACGACCGGCGTCTGAGCACCGGACCCGCGTGCCGGCCTCCCCACCGGGCGGCCGGCACGCGGCATACTCGCGGCATGAAGTTCCGCACGACCGTGCTGCTCGGCGGCAAGACCGCGACCGGCCTGCCGGTGCCCGGCGACGTCGTCGAGGCGCTCGGCGCCGGCAAGAAGCCCGCGGTCACCGTGACGCTCGGCGGCCACACCTACCGCACGACGGTCGCGAGCCGCGGCGGGCAGTTCCTGGTGCCGCTCAGCGCCGAGAACCGCGAGCAGGCCGGGGTCGCCGCGGGGGACGACGTCGACGTCGAGATCACGCTCGACACGGCACCCCGTGAACTCGACATCCCCGCCGATCTCGCGGAAGCGCTCGCCGCCGACGACACCGCCCGGGCCCGGTTCGAGAGCCTTTCCTACAGCGCGAAGCAGCGGTTCGTGCTGCCGATCGGGCAGGCGAAGACCGCGGAGACCCGGCAACAGCGCGTCGCCAAGGTGATCACGGATCTGCGCGCCGGGAAGCCGTAGTCACTCCACAAGGGACGCCCGCAGCGCCGCCTTGTCCGGTTTCCCCGACGGCGCCACCGGAACCGACGCCACGAAGCTGAACCGCGCCGGGACCGCCGCCTCCCCCAGCTCGGCCGCCACCGCCTTGCGCACCTCACCCAGGTCCGGCTCACGACCCGGCACCGGGACCACGAACGCGTGCGCCGCCTCGCCCGTCCGCGCGTCCGGGACCGCGACGACGTACGCCTGGTCGACGTCCGGGCACGCGGCGATCGCCCGCTCGATCGGGCCGGTGTAGTGGATGATCGCGTTCACGATCACCACGTCACGCGCGCGGCCGGACAGGTGCAGGTAGCCCGCTTCGTCGAGGTGCCCGAGGTCCTGGGTGCGCACCCAGCCGTCGCGCAGCACCTCGGCCGTGGTGGCCTCGTCACGCCAGTAGCCCGCGAACGCCGACGGTGTGCGCACCCAGACCTCGCCCTCCCGCACCGCGATTTCCACCGTGTCGCACGCCTTCCCGACCGAGCCGAGCCCCTCGTCGGCGCGGCAGATCGTCAGCATCCCCGTCTCGGTCTGCCCGTACGCGTGGTGCATCGCGGGCCCGATCCGCTCGGCCGCCTCGGCGAGCTTGTGCGGCGGCACCGGCGAACCGGCCACGATCAGCCTCCGCAGGCAGCTCAGGTCGACGTCCGAGCCGCGCAGCACGTCGAGGATCTGGTGCAGCCGCGGCACCGTGGTGAGCGCCGCCGTGATGCCCAGCCGCGGCAGCACGCCCGGGAAGTCCGGCGGTCCCTCGGGGATCACCGCCGTGCCGCCCGCGAACAGGCACACCCCCAGCTGCTCGACCATCACCGCGCTGGCCAGGGAGCCGAACAGCAGGTACCGGCCGAATCCCGTGCCCAGCCGCTCGTGCGCCGAGCCCGGCACCGGCGGCCGCCAGACCCGGCCTTCGGTCAGCGCGCGGTAGCGGTACGCCACGCCCTTCGGGACACCGGTGCTGCCGCTGGTGAACACGACCGTCGCGATGTCGTCGAGCCGACCCTGCGGCACCGGCTCGGTGTAGCGGGCGAGCAGGGACGGCCCCACCCGCAACACCGGCACCCCGACGTCGGCCACCGGTTCCGCATCGGTGACCAGGGCGCCGACGTCGCGGAGGATGTGCCGCAGCTGCGCCTCCGGCAGCCCGGGCCGCACCGCGACCGCGCGGGCGCCGAGCACGTGCACCGCGACGAGCGCGGCGAACCCCTCCGGCGTGACGGCGGTGGCCAGCCCGACGCCGTCGCCCGGCCCGAGCCCGGCCGCCCGCAGGCCCGCGGTGAACCGGCCGATCAGCTCCCGCAGGTCGCCGCGGGTGGTCACCCGGGTGCCGTGTTCGAACGCGGGGACTTCCGGAGCGCGTTCCAGCTCGTCCAGGAGTGCCTGCGGGTGGACCATCGTGACCGCCTCTCGCCCGGGGGCGTCCGGTCTACCGGGCGGATCTCAGAATTTCGGCAGAAACGACCTGCTCCCTCCGCGGGAGCGATCGCAGCGACAGCGTGCCCGCGACGGCGAGCGCCGCGATCAGGCCGGCGGCGGCGGCGAGCGTCCAGAAGTCCGGGTGCACGATGGACTGGCCGCGCTCGGCCTGCCAGGTGAGCAGCGCGATCAGCCCCGCGTAGCCGGCGCCCGTGGTCCGGACCAGCCGGCGGCGGACGACGTCGGACTCGAGCGCCCGGTAGCGGCGGGCCAGCAGGAGCAGCCCGAACGCCACCAGCGGCAGCACCTGCAGGGCGTGGATGCCGACGAAGTGCGGGATCCGCAGGTCCCCGCCGACCGTGCTCCAGCCGACCACCGGCAGCCCGGGGCCGCCGTCCTCGACGCCGACCGAGTGCGCCCCGAACGTCGAAAACTTGCCGTTCGCCTCGAGCCCCGCCTGCTGCGCCGGGGTGGGCGAAAACATCAGCGTCGCGACGTACATCCCCACCACGGCGAGGGCGGCACCCCAGCGCAACGCCGACCTCAGCGCGCGGTCCGGGATGCGCTGGAACAGCAGCAGCACGGCGACGGCGGCGGTCATCGACCACGCCGTGTACGCCCCGCCGGCGACCAGGTTGTTGACCATGGCGTCCGCCGGCGTCGACTGGTTGAAGTGCAGTGTCCGGCCGCGGACGATGATCTGCCACGCCAGCAGCGCGAAGTCCAGGCCGATGCCCGCGGCGAAGAGCGTCCCGAACCACCAGCCGGCACGGCGGCCGCGGCGCACGTGCGTCAGCAGCCACGCCAGCGTCAGCGCGTACAACCCGATCGACACGGAGAACTTGAACGGCTTGAGCCAGATCGGCGCGTTGACCAGCGTGCGATCATCGAAGAGGAGTCCGAGCAGCGAGACCGCGCACAGCACCCCCATGGCTCCGGCGAGCACCACCAGCGGGCGGTGCCACGCGCGGAGCGTGACCAGCGGATTTCCCTTGTCTGCCATGGCTTCAAGCCTGGCGCGGGGGCGGCGCGGGGTCACTGGAGCGCACCACCGTGCCGCGGTGGGGAAGGCCCTACCACCGCTCGCGTGGGTAATAGTGCCGTCAGTGCGACCGGCAGTTGTGCCGTTTGACCACACTGGCCTCTTTCCTAGCGTGACTTTCACACCGCGCGGACCACCGCGCCAGGGGAATTCGCTTCAGGAAGGAGGTGGCCCGTCGATGTCCAGTCCGGGATTCCAGGCAGATTCCGCTGCCATGACGCGCGCCGTCCAGGGTTTCGAGGAAACCGCGACGAACGCCAAGTCCACGATGGCCAGCTTGGAGTCCGAGCTGACCGAGGCCCTGCGCAACTACAAGGGTGACCAGGCCGTGGCCTTCTGGGACCTCCAGCGGCGGCTGCAGGAGAAGATGACCGCCGCGGTGAAGGAGCTCGACACGATGTCGCAGCTCGTGCACACCAGCCACGCGAACTACGGCCGCGGCGACGCCGACGTCCACCAGAGCTTCCAGGGGGTCGGCCACACCCTCGAGGGCTCGGGCGTGCTCCCCCGCCTCAACCCCTGACCCGAGAGGACGCCCACCATGGCCGACGTCGTCGAAATCAACTTCGCCGCGCTGCAGCACAGCTCGGCATCCCTGGCCGCCAAGGCCAAGGCGCTCACCTCGCAGCTGGAGCAGCTGCACCAGAACCTGCAGCCGATCACCGCGACCTGGTACGCCTCCGGCAGCTCCGCCGGTGACGCCGCCCGCCAGGCCGAGACGCGCCTGCGCCAGGCCACCGCGGACATCGTCGCGATCATCGCGCAGTTCGGCGGGAAGGTCGGCGAGGCGCACGACCTCCAGCAGTCGCTGGAGAACCGCAACCAGGGACTGTTCGCGGGCTGATCCGCGCCCCAGACGTCGGTCGGCCGGTGCGGGAAACCCCCCGCTCGCACCGGCCGACCGGCTTCCCTCCTGTCCGCAAGTCGCGCCCAGAGAGCCGGGACCGATGCCAGACCAGTCGTACTACGTCCACCTGGAATCGCTGAAGGACTTCGTGCGGGAACTGGAAACCCAGATCCACGCGATGTCGAAACCGAACGACTTCCTGCTCACCCTCGGCGAGGAGCCACTGCTGTTCGGCGAGTTCGGCGAAGCCGGGTCGCTGGCCGACGCCCACCGCGCCGCCGTCTCGGAGATGCAGGGCCTGCTCGACCAGGTCCGCAGCGCGATCGGGTTCGCCCAGGACGTCACCACCACGGTCGCCGACGGTTACTCCAACGCCGACCAGTCGGTGGCCGGGGACCTGCACGCGTCGGGCGCCGTCACCGGCCTGCTCGACCCGGTGCTGGGCCTGCTGGGCGGCGGAGACACGGACGGGAGCCGCAAGGGATGACGAACACCGCGCACACGAACTTCGCCGCGTACAGCCACCAGCAGCTGTACGCGATGCTGCAGGCCGGCGACCCGAACAGCGCGCGGCACGCCGCCGACAAGTGGAAGTCCGCCGCGCTGCACCTGCACGAGCAGGCGCACAACCTCAACTCGGAGCTCACCGAGTTCAAGGACCAGTGGACCGGCGGCGCGGCCGACCAGTACCAGCGGATGATCATCGACCTCGCGAACGGCATCTCGAAGGTGGCGCAGACCGCGGAGGCGATGAACGTGACGCTCGGCGACGCCGCCGACGCGCTGGTGAAGGCCAAGAAGGAAATGCCGCCGCCGGTCGCGGTGCCGGACGTCGCTCCCGCCGACGTCGCGCTCGCGGTGAACCCGCCGCTGCTGCCGCCGGACGCCTCACCCGCCGTCGTGCAGGCCGCGGCGCAACAGCGTCAGCAGGCGATCGCGAACGTCGAAGCGCAGCAGGCCGCCGCGAACGCCGCGGGGTCCGCGCACGGCAAAGCCATCGTCGTGATGACCCAGCTCGCCGGGGAGTACACCGTCGCCGAGGAGTCGATCCCGGCTTCGCCGAACGCCGTGCCGACGCCCACCACCCCACCCGCCGGTGGGGGTGCGGGCAGCGCCGGGTCGCCGGGGCTGGTCGGCAACGGCTTGAGCGGTCCCGGTGTCGTCGTCACCCCCACCGACGGGCACCCGCTGCCCGGTGGTGGCGGCGGGACGACGCTGTCGCCGGGGACGACCGTGCCGACGTCGAACCCGCTGTTCGGCGACATGTTCACCGCCGGGCTCGCCGCGGCTTCGGCCGCCGCGTTCGGCCGGTTCGGCTCGATCATGCCGAAGGTGCCGTCGTGGGCGACCGGCAAGGATCCCAAGGACGACAAGGAAGAACCGCCGGGCACGAAGCTCGGCGGGGGCGGCGCCGGCGTCGAAGGCGGCTCCGGGGGCGGCATCCCGATCGGCGGGGGTGACGCGCCTTCGCTCGGCGGCGGCGGCGCCGGTGTCCCGGTCGGCGGCGGTGGGCTCACCGGCCCCGGCGACGTCCCGGCGGCGCATTCCGGCCTGGCCGGCGACGGCGGCGCGGGCAACGCGCTGAGCGGGCTCGCCGGCGGCGCGGCCGGGGCCGTGGGCGCAGCGGCCGCCAAGGGCGCGATGCCGATGATGCCCATGATGCCGATGGGCATGGGCGGCGGCGGTGACATGGGGTCCGGGCGGCGGATCCCGGCGTGGCTGGTGGAGACGGAGAACGTCTGGGGCCAGTCGGCCCCGGTCGCGCCGCCGGTCATCGGCGAAGACGCCTCCTGATGACGGCGGCGGGCTATCGCGTGGCCCCGGCCCGCCTCGACGCGGTGGCCGGCGAGTCCGGCTCCCGCGCCGAGGCGCTTTCGGCGGCGCAGTCGGCGGTGGCGGGCGAGCAGGTGCCCGCCACCGCGTTCGGCCGGGTGAGCGAGTCCGCCGCCGCCGCGAAGACGTTCGAGAAGACCATGACGGAGCTGGGCGGGAAGCTCGGCTCGCACGTGGCGCGGCTGCGAACAATCCGAAGTGGACTCACCGCGTCGGCCGCGGGGTACCGGCGGGCGGACGCCCGGGTCGCGGCGATGTACCGGGCGTTGCTGCCCGAGGACCCGTTGCCGCGCGCGGGAAATCCCGCCGGGATCGGCGGCTCGGCCGACACCGGGTCGTGGGCGCGCGCGATCGCGGACAACCGCGTGAAGGTCGCCGATGCGCTGACCGCCGAACGTTCTAGGCTCGCGGTGCTGACCGACGCGGACGAGATCGCGCGGTCGCGCGCGCGGATCAAGCTGTACGAAGACATCCTCGCGCACGACCGGCAGATCCTCCGGTTCGATCCGTCCGGCAGCGGGCGGATCGCCGAGCTCGTCGGGCACATCGAGCCGGGAACGCGGAACGTCGGGCTGTTCGTGCCCGGCGTCAACACGCAGATGGCGAACTTCGACGCCTACGCCGGCCTCGGCCGCAGTCTGGTGGCGGCGGACCCGGCCGGGCGCACCGCGGTCGTCGTCTGGGCCGACGGGGTGTTCCCGCAGGGCCCGGTGGCGCAGGGACCGGACGCGGGGTACGCGCAGGTGATGGCACCGGACCTCAAGCACTTCGCCGACGACCTGCGCGGCGAGATCGCGAGCCACGCGGGTTCCGACGTCACGCTGACCGCGATCGGGCACAGCTACGGCGGGGCGACGGTCGGGCTCGCCGAGACGCACGGCCTCGACGTCGACCGCGTCCTGCACGTCGAGTCGGCCGGCATGGGCCACGGCGTGTGGTCGCCTGCGGACCTGCCGCCGAGCCAGGCGGGTGTCCAGCGGTTCTCGATGACGGCACCGCTCGACCCGATCGTGCTCGCGCAGGGCAACGCGTGGGGCCTGGAGTGGACCGGCATCGGCCACGGCGCGGACCCGGACGTCTTCCCCGGCGTCACCGAGCTGGGCACCGGCGACCAGGCGGACGGCTCGCCGCTGTGGGGCGTGTCGTCGCACAACGACGTGCTGAAGCCGGGGTCCGATTCGTGGACGAACATCTACCGCGTCCTCACCGGTGGTGGGAGCGTGGCCCCGTGACCCCGGAACTCCGCGGTTTGGCGGACGAGCTGACCTCGGTGATCGACGACGTCGCGGCGGCCTTCGGCCCGGCGGACCGGACTCTGGACGGCGAGCTGGACTGCGACCCGACCACCCCGGGCCACCTGCTGTGCTGGCAGTACGGCGTCCGCGTGGAGCAGCCGGCATCCCCGGAAACCCGCCTGACGTCCCTCCTCCCGGCGTTGCACGGCGACGGCTGGCAGTCCCAAGACCGCAGCACCTCCGCCGAGCACATCACCCGCTTCACCCGCGACGGCGCGGACTTCACGATCCACGTCGCCCGCGCCGTGACGATCATCGGCTCGACCCGCCCCGTCCCCGCCTGACGGGGTCCGGCCCGCCCCGGCCGGCATTCCGGCGACGCGGCCGCGCTTTGTTCCTGTAGTGCTCGATTTCCGCCTTCGCATTGTCATGATTTTCCGATCCCAGGACACTGGCACCGATGCGTCATTCGGGCGGGCAGAGAATCGTTGCCGATTCCGGAATCCGGCCGGTGCCGGCCGCGCCCGTCCCGAACTGTTCGCATCGGCTGACGCACCGCCCTCCGCCCGGCCGCGGGGAAGCGAATTCCGACAGGTGAACGGTGGGAAAGGACGGACGGATCGTGACTATTTCGAACCTCGGCCCGGCGACTGAACAGGCCTGGTTGAAGATCGGCACCCGGGAGTTCCGCTCGCGGGTCGTCGTCGGCATCGAGCAGTACGACTCGGTTCCGCTCGTGCGGGACGTGCTCACCGCCGCCGGCGCGGACGTGTTCATCACGACGGTGGACCCGGACAACCGCCGGTCGAGCCTGCTCTTGATGGACCTCGAGAGCGAACTGCCGCTCGACCGGTTCACCTGGATCGGCACGACGTCGTTCGCCCGGTCGAAGGAGAGCGCGCTGCGCAGCGCGCGCATCCTGCGCGACTCGCTGGGGATCGACATCCTCAAGCTGGACGTGCGCGGCGAGGACAACGTGCCCGACAACGCAGGCACCGTGGAAGCCGCCCGGGAGCTGCGGGCCGAGGGCATGGAGCTGCTGCCGTTCATCCTGCCCGACCTGAAGACGGCGAGAGAGCTCGAAGACGCCGGGTGCGCGGCGCTGCGGGTGATGGCGGCGCCGGTGGCCTCCGGCCGGGGCATCGTCGATCCCCGCCCGATCGAAGCGGTGATCGGCCGAGTGGGGATCCCGGTGATCGTCGAGGGCGGCATCGGCAGCGCCCGGCACGTCGCACAGGCGATGGAGCTGGGCGCGGCGGCCACGCTGGTGAACACGGCGCTCGTGCGCGCCCGGGAACCGCTGAAGATGGCCGCGGCCATGCGGCACGCGGCGCTGGCCGGGTTGCTGTCGCACGAGTCCGGCCCGATGTCGGAACTGGCTGCCTGAGGCGTGGCCGGGGGAAGGAGCGAAGAGGTGTCGTCCGGAGTCCCGGTGCGCCCGCACCGGTCGGCCGGTCCCCCACCGCCCGCCCGTTCGATCGTCCCGGGCCTGGTGGCGGTCGCGACCGCGGTCGGCAGCACCGGCCTGGCCGCGGGCGGGACGGCGGGGCCGCTGGTGGCCACGGCGATGACCGGCTCGGCGGCGTTGGCCGGTGTCCCCGTCGCGATGAACCTGGCGGGTCAGGCGGGAGCGGCGCTCGTGCTGTCCCGGCTGGCCGCCCTCGGCCGGCGCGGCCCGGGCCTGGCGCTCGGGTTCGCCGCGGGCGCGGGCGGCGCCGCACTGGTCGTCCTGGCCGCAACGCTGGGCAGCTTTCCCCTGGTCCTGCTGGGCAGCGTGCTGCTCGGGGCGGCGAACGCGGCGGTCTTCCTGGCGCGGTACGCCGCGGCGGCCGCGGTACCCCCGGACCGCCGCGGGCGCGCCCTCGGCCGCGTGCTGTTCGCCACGGCCGCCGGCGCGATCGCCAGCCCGATGCTGCTGAGCCCGGGCGGCGCGGTGGCGGCCGGCGCGGGCCTGCTCCGCCCGGCCGGGGCGTACCTGGTGGCGATCCTGGCGTTCGGCGCCGCGGCGCTGATGTTCGGGGCATTGTCGCGCTTCGGTGCGAGCGCGGCTTCGCTCTCCTCCGGCCTGCCGGAGGAGAGCCCGGCGGGCGGGACGCTGAAGGCCTTGCGGTCTTCCCGCGCCCTGCCCGCGGTCGCCGCGCTCGCGGTGACGAACTTCGCGATGGTCGGCTTCATGACCGTGGCCCCGGTCCACCTCGACGTCGGCGGCGACGGGCTGACGGTCGTCGGGGTCGTGGTCGCCCTGCACGTGGTGTTCATGTTCTGCCCCTCGCTGGTCACCGGGGCCCTCGCCGACCGGTACCACCCCGGGTACCTCATCGCGGCCGGCGGCGTCGTGCTCCTGGCGGGCGGCTTGCTCGGGGTACTGGCCGGCGGGCACGACCCGGTGCTGATGACCGGCCACCTGGTCCTCGTCGGCCTCGGCTGGAACGGCGGAGTGGTGGGCGGGAGCGCGCTGCTCGGCCGGACCGCGTCGCCGGAGCTGCGCACCCGTCTGGAAGGCATCGGCGAGGCGGCGATGGGCGTGGCGGCCGGGGTGGCCGCTCCGCTGGCCGGCCTCGTTTCGGTGCTCGGCGGCTACCAGGGCCTGGCCGCCACGCTCGCTGTCTTCTCCGCGGCCGGCCTGGCCGTCGTCTGCTCTCGCCTCCGGAGGCGCCTGCCATGAAAATCCTGACCTGTAGCAACAGCTGCCCGCGCTGGGAAGCCGGGAAGATCTCCCCGCGTTCGCCGGGTGGCCTGGTGCCGATGGTCATCGCCCTGCTCGACCAGCACGGCGGCGACTGGATCTTCACCCTGCCCCCCGACCGGCCGGGCACCCCGGAGACCGTGCGGATCGGCGATGACGTCGTCCTGCACCCGATCGAGCCCGGTGAGGAGCTGCGCCGGCAGCACTACGACGAGGTGTCGATCCGGCTGATCCTCGGTCTGCTGCACTATCTGCACGACACCTCGGAGCAGCCGGTGTTCGACGACCGGATGCGGGCCGCCTGGGCCGGCTACGAAGAGGTGAACCGCCGTTACGCCAAGCGCCTCGTCGAGGTGTCCGGCGGCGGGGACGACGAGCTCGTCCTCCTCAACGATCCGCACCTGATGCTGGTCCCGGAGTTCTTCGCCGCGGAACGGCCGGGACGGCGGCGGCTGGCCTACTTCCTCGGCACGCCGTGGTGCGAGCCGGACTATTTCTCCCTCATCCCGCGGCCGATCCGCGTTCGGCTCCTGACCAGCCTGCTGCGGTGCGACGTCGTCGGCTTCCACGCGTCCCGCTGGGCCGACGCGTTCCTGCGCTGCTGCGCCCGCGAGCTGCCGGGGGCGGTGATCGACGGGCGGACGGTGCACCACGCCGGGCACCGCACCGATCTCGTCGCGACGCCGTTCCCGCTCGACACCGGCACGATCGACAAGATGGTGGCGGAGCCGCCGATGGAGAAGTGGCGGGGCCGGCTGGCGCAGGCGGCGCGGGGGCGGCGGATCATGCTGCGCGCCGACCGCCTGGACCTGTGGAAGAACCTGCCTCGCGGGTTCCGCGCCTACGAGATGCTCCTCGAACGCCGTCCGGAGCTGGCCGCGGAGTGCTGGTTCGCGGCGGTGGTGACCACCCCGAGCCGGGCGACGGGCCGCCACCTGGCGTACGCGGAAGCGACCGAGGAAGTCGTGCGGCGGATCAACGAGCGGTTCGCCGTCGACGGCACCGAAGCGGTCTCCCTCGTCCGCCCGGCCGCCGACGACGACTCTCGCCACTGCGTGCTCGCGGGGCTGAGCATGAGCGACGCGGCGGTGGTCAACTCCACCTACGACGGTTTGAACCTGTTCGCCAAGGAAGCCGCGTACGTGCTGCCGGACAACGCGTCCTTGCTGATTTCGGAGAACGCGGGCGTGCTGGAAAACCTGAGCCGGTTCGCGGTCCCGGTCGACCCGTTCGACCTGGCCGCGACCAGCGAGGCGATGGAGGCGGCGCTGACCGGGCCGGGGAGGTCGTCGCGGGAGGAACGCCGCTCGATGCTGCGCGGCGAGACGGTGTCCGGCTGGCTGGAGGAGGTCTTCCGGCTCTGACCCCTACCGGTCGCTGCGGGCTACGGGGTGAAGCGGGACGCGCGCCAGCCTCGGCGGCGGGCGCGGCGGACCGCCGCCATCGTCACGCCGGCGGCCGCGGCCAAGGCGACGCCGGCCAGGGCGATCGTGCCTGCCGGGACGTCGGAGCGGCGGGGTGGCGGGGCCGCGGCCGGGACCACCATCGGCGAAGAAGCGGCCGGGGGAAGGGCACCGGGCGGCGGGACGTCGGCCGGCAGGGTCGACGACACCGCCGCGTAGGCGTCCAGGACTCCCCAGCCCAGACGCGGGTCGTGGCCGCCGGACGGCGGGCGGTGGGCCGTCAACGTCAAGCGCGTGACGACCTGGTCGCCGGAAAGCGCCGGGTGGTAGGCCCGCACCAGGGCCGCGACCCCGGCGACGTACGCCGCCGCGAGGCTCGGGTCGGTCACCGGCCAGCGGTGCGCCACCGCGCCGCCCGCCCCCGCCGACGTGCTCACCAGCTCCGCGCCCGGGGCCGCGACGCCGACGTGGTCCCCCGCTTCCGTCTGCACCGGCTCGCCCGCGGCGTTCACCGAGCCGACGGCCAGGACGCCGGACGTCGCCGTCGGGTACGTCCGCGCGCCCTGCTGGGTCGCCGACGCCGCCGAGACGATCACCGCCCCCTTCGCACGCGCCCGCGAAACCGCCGCCGACAACGCCGGGCTGTCGGACGCCGCGGGCACGGCGATCAGGATGACGCCCGCCCGGCGGTCCGCCGCCCGGTCGATCGCCCCGGCGAGCTCGCCCGGATCACCGCCGTCGCCGGTGGTGTACCGGATCGGCAGCAGCCGTGCGCCGGGCGCGACGCCGGCGAACGTCGTGGACGGATCCGGCTGGGCGCCGACGATCCCGGCCGCGATCGTGCCGCGGCCGTCGCAGTCCGTGCGCTCGGTGCCGGCGCCGCTGTCGAGCTGGCCGGGGGCGAACTGCGTGTTCTGCCCGTCGACCCCGGTGCCGACCACGGCCACCAGCTGGCCGCCGCCGCGCGTCAGCGGCCACAGCCGCGCCGGGTCGACCAGGCGCTGGCCCCACGGGACCTCGCCGGTGTAGGTGCCGGACGGGTTCGCGCAGCCTTGCGCCGAAGCGGCCGGCGCACCACCGGCGCCCGAGGCCGCCACGAGGCCCGCCACCGCGAGCACCGCCGGTAACCGCACCCGCACCCCCGAAGCCGAAAGACGGTGGCGGACAAGGAATTCCGCCACCGTCAGTCTAGCCCGGAACGTCCTCTCAGCGAAGGTCCATGCCGAGGTCCAATGCGGGCGAGGAATGGGTCAGCCCGCCCACCGAAAGGTAGTCCACACCGGACCGCGCGTAGGCCTTACCACGGTCGAGGGTGAGCCCACCAGAGGATTCCAGCCGCGTCTTCGGGGAGACTTCGTCGCGGCGCGCCACCGCCCGGCGGCACTCCTCCGGCGTGAAGTTGTCCAGCAGCACCTCGTCCGCCCCGGCGGCCAGCGCTTCCTCGAGCTGGTCCAGGGTGTCGACCTCGACCTCGCAGGCCAGTTCCGGCGCGTGCGCCCGGGCCGCGGCCAGCGCCGCCGTCACCGAACCGGCGGCGACGACGTGGTTGTCCTTGATCAGCACCGCGTCGCCGAGGCCCAGCCGGTGGTTGACGCCGCCACCGCAGCGGACGGCGTACTTCTGCAGCAGCCGCAGCCCCGGCAACGTCTTGCGGGAGTCCCGGATCGCGCACCCGGTACCGTCCACTTCGGACACCCAGGCGGCGGTCGCGGTGGCGACGCCGGAGAGGTGGCACAGCAGGTTCAGCGCCGTGCGCTCGGCCGTGAGCAGTCCGCGCACCGGGCCGGCCAGCACCAGCGCGGGCTCCCCCGCGACCAGCCGGTCACCGTCCTCGCGCCGGGCCAGCACCTCGTAGCCGTCGCCCAGCACCATGTCGAACACCGCGAGCGCGACCGGCAGGCCGGCGACCACGCCGTCGACCCGTGGGGTCAGCTCGGCGACGGCGGTCGCGTCGGCCGGCACCGTCGACGCCGTCGTCGCGTCCGGCCCGTACCGCAGGTCCTCGCCGAGCGCCGTGGTGACCACGCGCGTGACGTCGTCGACGTCGAGGCCCGCCGCCGCGATCAGCCGGCGGACGGCTTCGGAGATGGGGAACGTCATGCCACGCCCTCCAGGGTGATCGGGTCGGCCAGCACGGGCTGGCCGGACGGGCTGAGCCGGATGTGCTGGCTGCGCCGCCAGCCGTCGTCGCGCGCCGGGAAGTCGGACCGCACGTGACAGCCCCGCGACTCGGTGCGCCGGACGGCCGCGGCCAGCAACGCCTGCGCCACCACCGTCAGCGCCGCGTCCTCGACCGCCGCGTGCGTCCACAAGGGAGTGTCCGAAACCGACAGATCGAGCACGGAACCGGCCGCCGCCAGCCCGTCGGCGTCCCGGCCGATCGCCGCGTACCGGCTCATCACGCGCTGCAGGGAGTCGCGTTCCGCCGCCGGCGCGGTGGTCCGCGACGGCAGCCGCCCGCGCGCCGGATCGGCCAGCAACCCGGCCGCGAGGTCCGCCGCGACGGCCTCCGCCACGCGCTGCCCGACGACCAGGCCTTCGAGCAAGCTGTTGGACGCCAGCCGGTTCGCGCCGTGCAGCCCGGTCCGCGCGACCTCGCCGGCCGCGTACAGCCCGGCCACCGACGAGCGTCCGTCCACAGTGGTCACCACGCCGCCGCACGAGAAGTGCGCCGCCGGGGTCACCGGGATCGGGTCCACCGCGGGGTCGAGGCCCAGCGCCGCGCACGCCGCGAAGACCGTCGGGAACCGCTGCGCGAACCCCGCGATCGAAGTCGCGTCGAGGAAGACGTGGTCGTCGACCCCGCCCGGCGCGGTCCCCATCCGCCGCGTGATCGCCGCCGAGACGACGTCGCGCGGCGCGAGGTCGCCGAGCGGGTGCACACCCCGCATCACCGGCAGGCCGGCGCCGTCGACCAGCGTCGCGCCCTCCCCGCGCACCGCCTCGGTGACCAGCGGGCAGCGGCCGCGCGCGCCCGGGGTATAGAGCACGGTCGGGTGGAACTGCACGAACTCGATGTCCGCCACGGTCGCGCCGGCCCGCAGCGCGAGCGCGAGGCCGTCGCCGGTGGCGATCTCCGGGTTCGACGTCGCCTGGTAGAGCTGCCCGAGCCCGCCGCTGGCCACCAGCACGGCCGATGCGCGGACGGCGCCGGGCACACCGTGGCGGTCGAGCACCGTCACACCGGCGACCCGCCCGCCGGGGGTGAGCAGCGCGTCGACGGCGATGTGGTGCTCCAGCACCGGCACCCCCGCCTGCCCGGCCTGCGCGACCAGGGCGCGTTCGACTTCGGCGCCGGTCGCGTCACCGCCCGCGTGGATCACGCGGAACGCGCTGTGCCCGCCCTCGCGGGCCCGCGCGAGCAGGCCGTTCCCGGAAGCGTCGAACCGCGCGCCGTCGGCCCGCAGCCGGGCGACCGCGGCGGGGCCGCCGTCGAGGATCGCGCGCACCGCCGGCTCGTCGCACAGGCCGGCACCCGCGGTGAGCGTGTCCTCGGCGTGCTTGGCGACGGAGTCGTCGAGGTCGTGCTGGTCTTCCAGGACCACGGCGACGCCGCCCTGGGCCCAGCGCGTGTTGCCGTCCGCGACGGCGGCCTTGGTGATCACCAGGACGTGCAGCCCGAGGGCCTGCGCCCGCAGCGCCGCGGTCAACCCCGCGACGCCGCTGCCGATCACGACCAGGTCGGCGCGCGCTTCCCACACGGGGGTTTTCGCCCGTGGGTCATTAACCGGCGGGGTCATTCGCCGCCGCCGGGCTGCCCGATCTCGATCATCCGCTGCACCGAAGCCCGCGCGCGGGCGGCCGTCTCGACGTCGACGTGGACCTCGTCGAGGCCGTCACGCAGGCAGCGCAGCAGCGCCGCGGGCGTGATCATCTTCATGTACCGGCAGGACGCGCGGTCGTTCACCGCGCGGAAGTCGATGCCCGGGGCCGCCTTGCGGAGCTGGTGGATCATGCCGATCTCGGTGGCCACCAGCACGGTCTTGGCCTTCGTGTCACGAGCCTCGTGGACCATGTCGCCGGTGGAGAGGATCTTGACCCGCTCCGGCGCCACGGCACCCTCGCCGGCCAGGTAGAGCGCCGACGTCGCGCAGCCGCACTCCGGGTGGATGAACAGGTCGGCCTCCGGCTCCGCGGCCGCGCGCTCGGCCAGCTCGGCACCGTTGATGCCCGCGTGGACGTGGCACTCCCCGGCCCAGACGTGCACGTTCTCCCGGCCGGTGACGCGCTTGACGTGGGCACCGAGGAACTGGTCCGGAAGGAAGAGAACCTCCTGGTCAGCGGGGATGGAGGCGACGACGTCGACGGCGTTCGAGGACGTGCAGCAGATGTCGGTCTCGGCCTTGACCTCGGCCGTGGTGTTCACGTAGGAGACGACCACCGCGCCCGGGTGCTCGGCCTTCCAGGCGCGCAGCTCGGCGCCGGTGATGGAGTCGGCCAGCGAGCAGCCGGCCCGCGCGTCCGGGATCAGGACCGTCTTTTCCGGCGCCAGGATCTTCGCGGTCTCGGCCATGAAGTGCACGCCGCAGAAGACGATGGTGGACGCGTCACTGCTCGCCGCGATGCGGCTGAGCGCGAGGGAGTCGCCGGTGTGGTCGGCGATGTCCTGGATCTCCGGGACCTGGTAGTTGTGCGCGAGCAGGACCGCGTCGCGCTGCTTCGCCAGGCGCCGCACCTCCTCCGCCCAGGCCGCGTTCGCCTCGACCCCGCCGTAGGGGGTGAGGTCTTGTTCGAGCGTCGAAGTCATGTTGGCCCTCCTGGACCTGTCTCCGGTTTTCGCCTTACAATCGAAAACCGTGCGAAGTCATCTTAACACCCAGGCCCCCTTGGCCCACGAGGTTTTGGGCGCGGTCCTTCAAGTGCGCTCGGACACACTGCGGGTGCTGTTGTGGCGGCGCGCGCTCGACCCGCACCTCGGCCGCTGGTCGCTGCCGGGCGGCCGGCTGCGGCCCGACGAGGACGTCGAGACGTCGATCCGGCGCCAGCTCGCCGAGAAGGTGGACGTCCGCCAGCTCAAGCACGTCGAGCAGCTCGCGGTGTTCAGCGACCCGGACCGCGTCCCGGGGCCCCGGGTGGTGGCGACGGCGTTCCTCGGCCTGGTTCCGTCCGATGTCGACCCCGAGGTGCCCGAGGACACCGAGTGGCACGACGTCGCGAAGCTGCCGCGCACGGCGTTCGACCACGAGGCGATCGTGCTGCGCGCCCGCGACCGGCTGCGGTCGAAGCTTTCGTACACGAACCTCGGCTTCGCACTGGCGCCGGACGACTTCACGATTTCGGCGCTGCGCGGCCTGTATTCGGCGGCGCTGGGCTACCGCGTCTCGGCGACCAACCTGCAGCGGGTGCTGTCCCGCCGCGGGCTGCTGGTGCCGACCGGCCACACGGCCGCGCCGGGCCGCGCGGGCGGCCGTCCCGCGGCGTTGTTCTCCTTCGCCGGCAAGGGCATGCAGATCACCGACCCCTTTGCGGTGTTCAAACCACCCAACCGGTGACCATCCTGCGGCGAAGGCGTTATGCCCGTACCGTTGACGCGTGACCGAGCCGGAATCGGAAAGTGCCGCGACGACGACGATCCTGCCGTTGTTCCCGCTCCAGACCGTGCTGCTGCCCGGCACCAATCTCCCGCTGCACATCTTCGAACCGCGGTACCGGCAGCTGATGGCGGACCTGGTGGGCGGCACGGTGCCGGGCCGCGAGTTCGGCGTGGTCGCCCTGCGGTCGTCGCTGACCCGCGAGGTTCGTGGTCTGGACCAGTTGTACGAGATCGGCTGCAGCACGGTGCTGCGCGAGGCCAAACGCCTGCCGGACGGCCGGTTCGACGTGGTGACGCAGGCCCAGCGCCGCTTCCGCCTGCGCGACCTGGACTGCGTTTCGGCGCCGTACCTGATCGCCTCGGTGGAGTGGGTCGACGACGACCCGGTGACCCCGTCCGGCGGTATGGCCGAGCGCCTCGCGACAGTCGCCCGGGCCGCACACCAGCGGTACTGCGAAACGGCGTGGCGCAGCGACGACTGGCACGCCCCGGACCCGGACACGACGATCGCCGAGCTGGCCTACGTGCTGGCGGCGGACTGCCTGCTGCCGCTGGAGGACCGCCAGCGGTTGCTGGAGGAACGCCACCCCCTGCGCCGGCTCCGCATCGCCTGCCGCCTGCTCACGCGAGAAGCGGGCTTCCTGAACACGCTGGGCGCGGTGCCGCTGCCCCCGGGCGAGCTGACCGATCTGAGCCGTCCGTCCAGCTTGAACTGACTCAGTCCGCGGCGCCGTTCCCGTTCCCGTTGCCGAACTTGTTCCACACCTTGCCGGCCGCGCCCGAAACCGCCTCGCCGACGTCGCTGAACACCTTCGTCAGCGGGTCCGTCGAGGAGTTCCACGACTCCTTGTACGACTGGGCCGCCGACTTCAGGTCGTCCTTCCAGTCCGACGACGGGCTGTCGGAGTCCCGGCGCGCGTAGTCGCCCGCCAGGATCGCGCGGTAGTTCTCCGATGCCGCCCACTTCTGCAGCTGCGCCGCGCGGACCACCGCGAACGGGTGCGACTCCGTCTCGACCGACTTCAGCTTGAGGAAGCTGTCGCGGATGTCCTCGACCGACTCGTATTCCGCGGCCTGCTGCAGGAACGACGGGACGTCGATGCGCGCCGGGTCGATGCCGCCCGCCACCTGGATCTGGGCGCGCAGCGCCGCCGTCGGGTTCTGGCTGCACAGCAGGCCGGCGCGGTCGCACGACAGCTCGGCCTTGCGGAACCACTCGCGCAGCGCCGCGATCATCGCGCGGATGCCGAGCGCGCTGACCGGCGTCCAGGACATCGCCAGCTGCAGGCTGATCAGGCGCACCATGATCGTGCGGTAGACCGCGTGCCCGGAGAGCACGTGCCCCATCTCGTGGCCGAGCACGAACCGCAGGGACTCCTGGTTCATCAGCTCGACGAGCCCGGTGCTGATCGCGATGAACGGCTCGTCCATGCCGACCGCCTGCGCCTGGATCTGCGCGTTCTGGAAGACGAACAGGTTCGGCACCGCGGGCAGGTCCAGCGTCTCGGCGCATTCGTGACGCAGCCGGTCGAGCTCCGGGTACTGCTTCGGCCCGACGCGGATCGACGACGCGAGCGCCATCAGCCGCTCGCCGCGCTCGTTGTAAAAGCCCGAAACGGCCTTGACGACCTGGGCGAAGCCGGGCACCGCGCGCAACGTGGCGAGCGCGCCGCGGTCCACCGGGTGCTCGTACGCGCGCGGGCTGATGCCGGGAAAGCGGACGGCGTTGTGCCGCGAAACCTCGATGTCCTCGGTCACTGCTGGATCCCCCCTGTAGGTGACGGACACCACCTTAGGGGAAAGCGATCAGCCGAGTCGGCGGCCCAGGTCGTCGCGCCCGTTCCAGGTGGCCAGCAGGCTGTAGGCGATCGACACGCCGAGCGGGCCGGTCAGCAGCACCCACCACGACTCCAGGCGCGGCGCCAGCTCGATCACCGTCCCCAGCGCGGGCGGGCTGGAGATGGCGTAGTGGCTGTTCGCCCAGCCGACGCCGAGCAGCATCGCGAGCGCGCCGGCGAGCGCGACGCCGAGCACCGCGGCGAGGAACACCACCGGCCCGCGCCGCTCGCGCAGCAGCCAGACGACGACGCCGACGACGATCCCCAGCCCGAGCGTGAGGAACCCGAAGACGGCCAGGTCGTCGAAGCGGTGCCAGCTCTCCAGCTCCAGGGCGCCCTGGGTGCCGTCGGCGGCGACGATGCGCACCCGCTCCGGCGGCGCGAGCCGCGACCACGCGAAGGCGAGCGGGAAGCTCAGCAGGCTCAGGGTGCCGAGCACGCTGATGGCGGGCAGCAGGTCGCCCTTCACGACGACGCGCGGCCGCCGCTCCCGGAACAGCACGGGCACCGACCACGGGCCGGCGACGGCCGACGGCCGGTGCGCGGGCCCCGACGACTCACTCACCCGGACTCCCTCCTGCGATCAGTGCCACCGAGCGTAACCGGTCGACGCGTGGGCGCGGTGAGCCGCCGGTCGTGTCGCCTGGGCGGGCCGTGGTGCACGATCCGGTCCGTCACCGCGCCGCGCCGGCCGGCTCGATGAACGATCCGGTTAGTCACCGCACTCCGCCGTCAGCCGCTCGCGGTCTCTCCGTGGCGGCTGCAGCGGGCCGTCCAGCCGAGCGGGCTGACCTGGACCACCAGGCGGCGCGCGCAGAACGTGCAGTACCGCGGCGGTTCCAGCGCCGTCCGGGGGTTGTGGCACGCCGGGTGGTCCGCCCCACCCGGCGCCCGCTGTCCACAGTGGACGCAGAACGCGGGTGCGTCAGAGGCTGTCACTGAGGGCCTTGATGGGCATCTTGAGCTCGTCCAGCATCTCCAGGTCCGCCGAAGCCGGCCGGCCCAGGTTGGTCAGGTAGTTGCCGACGATGATCGCGTTGATCCCGCCGAGCATGCCCTGCTCCGCGCCGAGGTCGCCCAGCGTCAGCTCACGGCCGCCGGCGAAGCGCAGCATCGTGCGCGGCATCGCGAGCCGGAACGCCGCGACCGTCCGCAGGGCGTCCTTGCCCTCGACGATCTCGTAGTGCTCGTACGGCGTGCCGGGCTGCGGGATGAGGAAGTTCATCGGCACCTCGTGCGGGTTCAGCTCGGCCAGCTGCACGGCGAACTCCGCGCGCTGCTCGACCGTCTCCCCCATGCCGATGATCCCGCCGCAGCAGACCTCCATGCCCGCGTCGGCGACCATGCGCAGGGTGTCCCAGCGCTCTTCCCACGTGTGCGTGGTGACCACCGACGGGAAGTGCGAGCGCGCCGTCTCGAGGTTGTGGTTGTAGCGGTGGACGCCCATGTCGACGAGCTCGTCGACCTGCTCCTGCGTGAGCATGCCGAGGGAGCAGGCGATCTGGATGTCGTTCCCGTCCGCGCGGATCGCCTTCACGCCCTCGCGGACCTGTGAGAGCAGCCGCTGGTCCGGCCCGCGGACGGCGGCGACGATGCAGAACTCCGTCGCGCCGGTTTCGGCGGTCTGCCGGGCGGCCTTGACCAGGTTCGGGATGTCGAGCCACGCCGAGCGCACCGGCGTCGGGAAGCGGCCGGACTGCGAGCAGAAGTGGCAGTCCTCGGGGCAGCCGCCGGTCTTGAGGCTGATGATGCCCTCGACCTCGACCTCCGGCCCGCACCAGCGCATCCGCACCTCGTGCGCCAGGGCGAGGAGCTCGGGCAGCCGGTCGTCAGGCAGCCGGAGCACGTCGAGGACCTGCTCTTCACCGAGGCCGATGCCGTTTTCGAGGACGCCCTCGCGCGCGAGAGCGAGCAGGTCCTTCGGGGGCTCCGGGTGGCGGAGCCCCCGGCCCGGGGCGGAGCCCCGGTTGTCACTGACATCGGTGTCCGGGACTGCGGTCACGGTGGCTCCTTGATCGAGGTGGTGCGGAAAGCGTCCCTCATCGTGCACGAAGGTGCGTCGAGGTGACAGCGATGCGCGTCACTTCCCGGCGGAAGCGCAACCGGCGAAAAGTTCCGGGTCGAATTCGCCGCCGAACCACGGCGAGAGCCCGGCTCGCGCCGCGGCCAGGAAGTCCTCGCGGGAGGACCGGCCGATGTCGGCGGGCAGCACGCCGAGCAGGGGCGCCCCCGCCGCGACCGGCAGGTCTTCGAGGTTGGACAGCGCCGCGAGGTCCGGTTCGGCCGGCCACGCGCCGATGATCACGCCGGCGACGGTCAGCCCGCGCTTGCCGGCGACCTCGGCGGTGAGCGCGGTGGCGTTGAGCGTGCCGAGACCGGCCTCGGCCACGATGATCACGAGCGAGCCGAGCGACCAGGCGACGTCGGCGAGGCTCGCGCCGGTGCGGTCGAAGCGCACGAGCAGCCCGCCGGCGCCCTCGATGAGGGTGAGGTCGTGCGCGGTGTCGAGGTCGGAGGCGGCCTGGGCGATTTCGCCGGGATCGAGCGCCGGCAGCCCGCTGCGCCGGGCGGCGGCCTCCGGTGACAGCGGATCCGGGTAGCGGCGCAGTTCGCGCGTGGTGACGTCCGGCCCGGCGAGGCGGACGACGTCCTGGAGGTCACCGGGCTCATCCGGCCGCACCCCGGTCTGGGCGGGCTTCAGCACGGCCACCCGCTGTCCCCCGGCCACCGCCACGGCCGCGATCGCCGCCGTGGTGATCGTCTTGCCGACCCCGGTCCCGGTCCCCGTCATCACCAGCATGGTCACGGGCCATCAACATAGTGACTCCGGGCCCGGGCGCGCACGCGGGCCGTGGTCAGGGCGGCCGGCGGCCCCGTGCCGGGGCGGCGGCCGTCGCGGTGGAAGCGGCCGCTCGGAGCGGCCACGGCCCCGCGAGAGCACTGCCCGCCCCGGCCCCGGACGCCGGCCGGGCGCGCACGCGGGCCGGCCGTCGAGGCGCAGGCCACCCGGCGAGCGAGCCGGGCCCGCGAGAAGCGGACCCGGCTCGAACCCCGGACAGCACGCCCGGCGGGTCAGGCGCCCGGCACCACCACCGGCGCCCCAGCCGCCCGGGCGCGCACGCAAGCCGTGGTCAGGGCGGCCGGGGGGCCCGTGCCGAGGCGGCGGCCGTCGCGCTGGAAACGGCCGGCCCGAGCGGCCACGCCCCGCGAGAGCACCGCCCGCCCCGACCCGCACGCCTGCCGGGCGCGCACGCGGGCCGCCCGTCGAGACGCAGGCCACCCGGCGAGCCGAGCCGGGCCCGCGAGAAGCGGACCCGGCTCGAACCCCGGACAGCACGCCCGGCGGGTCAGGCGCCCGGCACCACCACCGGCGCCCCGGCCGGGCGGAACGTCCGCTCGGCCGCGTCGAACAGGTACACCTGGGCGTCGCCGACGTGGAAGTACATCCCCGTCAGCTGGAGCTTCCCGGCCGACTCGGCCGCCGCCACCGACGGGTACTCGCGCAGGTGCTCCAGCTGCTGGAGCACGTTGTGCAGGGCCAGCCGATCGCCCTCCCGGTCCGGGACTCCGCCGTCGAGGGTGGCCGAGCCCAGCCGGTGCGCGCTCGGTTCCGCGTGGTGCAGCCAGGCCGACAGCGGCCCCGGGGGCGGGCCGTCGGCGAGCGCCGCCATGGCCCCGCACGAAGAGTGCCCGCACACCACGATCTCCTCGACCCCGAGGACGCCCACCGCGTACTCGATCGACGCGTTCATCGACGGGTCCGCCTGCCCCGGCGGGACCAGGTTGCCGATGTTGCGGATGGTGAACAGGTCACCCGGCCCGCTCGTCGTGATCAGGTTCGGCACGATCCGGGAATCGCCGCAGGTGATGAACAAGGTGCGCGGCCGCTGGCCGTCGGCGAGCCCTGAGAGCGTGTCACGCAGCAGCGGGGCCGCGCGGCGGTGGAACTCCGTGGCGCCACGGCGGGTCTGCTGGGCCGGGATGTCGACGCCCTCCGCCGCCTGCCACTCCGACCACGGCGCGAGCCAGCGCGGCACCGCCCGGCTCGCGGCGACCCGGGACCGCGTCGGGCGGCCCGCCTTGCCCTCGCCGAACCACGGGTGGCCGACCTCGTCGACCTCCACCGTGCCGCCGGCGCGCTCGTGCGCCTGCTGCCAGGTGTGCAGGCTCTCGAACGCGGCGTGGTCGAGGTAGTCGACGACCAGCTCCAGCCGCACGGTGACCCCGCCCGGGACGGTCCCGAGCACCTTCGACAGCCGCGGCACCGACAGGAACGTCAGCACGCCTTCGACGACGACGCGCCAGTCGTCGCCTTCCCGTTCGATGTGAATGCCGGACCAGACCGTCCGGCGCAGCATCAGCACCACCGCCAGCCCGATGCCCGCCAGCACGCCGGTGAGCAGGTCGAACACGACGACACCGGCGAGGGTGAGCAGGTACACCGGCAGGTCGCCGTGGGCCAGCACGGTCTTCATGTGCCCGGGGTTGACCAGCTTCGCGCCGACGTGGACGAGCAGCCCGGCCAGCGCGGCCAGGGGGATGCTCTGGATCAGCCCGGCGAGCAGGACGACGAACAGCAGCACCCAGACGCCGTGCAGCACCGCCGACGCCCGGGACTTCGCCCCGGCGGTGACGTTGGTGGAGCTGCGGACGATGACGCCGGTGACGGGCAGGCCGCCCAGCGCTCCGGAGAGCATGTTGGCCGCGCCCTGGCCGACCAGTTCGCGGTCGAGGTTGGCGCGCGGCCCGGTGTGCATGCGGTCGACCGCGACCGCCGAGAGCAGGCTCTCCACGCTGGCGATCAGCGCGATCGTGACGACGGCGAGGGCGAACCCGCTCCAGCCGCCGTCGGGCAGTTGCGGGACGAGGTGGATGTTCAGCAGGTCACCGGGCAGTTCGACGCGCGGGAGCGTCATCCCGAACGCGACCGACACCACCGTGGCCACCGCGATCGCGGCGAGCGGCCCCGGCACCTTGCGGACCGCCGCCGGCAGCTTCGGCCAGATCAGCAGCAGGCCGATGGTGAGCAGGCCGACGATGGTGGCGGAGTCGTGGTGGGCGACGATCTGCGCGGGCAGCTCGGCGACGTTCTCCACGGCCGAGCTCTGGGCCTTGCCGCCGAGGATGACGTGCAGCTGGCCGAGCACGATCGTGACACCGATGCCGGCCAGCATGCCGTGCACGATGGCCGGCGAGATGGCCAGCGCGGCGCGCGCGACGCGGCTCAGCCCGAGCAGGATCTGGCACGCACCGGCGGCGACGGTGATCGCGCAGGTGACGGCCCACCCGAACGTCTGGATGGTTTCGGCCATGACCACGGTCAGGCCCGCGGCGGGCCCGCTGACTTGCAGCACGGAGCCGCCGAGCGCGCCGGCGACGACGCCGCCGACGACGGCGGCCACGAGCCCGGCGGCGACCGGGGCGCCCGAAGCGAGGGCGATGCCGAGGGACAGGGGGACAGCTACGAGGAAGACGACCAGTGAGGCCGGCAGGTCGTGTCGGAGCACGGCGAGGGGTCTCATGATCACCATGCAACCGGAAATCGAGTGAAATGTCCGCTATGTTCCACCCGATCGAGTGAACGCCTGGCGATATTTCACCCTTTTGTCATAAATCGGACAGGTCGTTAACACGGCGGTAACACCCAGCCGGCCTGTCACGTGACAGTTGAATCCGGGACTATATAAGGGTTTCCGGCCCCGGTCGCGGACGCCGACAGCGGCCCGCCGAGGGGCCGCCGTAGCCGGTCGGATGCGAGCGTGATCTGGCTCTCGTCCGGCTGAAAGCGCTTCCCCGGGTACGGCGAAGGCCGCCTCCGGAGCACGGGAGTGCCCGGAAGCGGCCTTCGGTCCGCGATCAGTGCTCCAGCGCACCCGCCGGGACGAACCCGCGCACGGCGTCGTCCAAAAGGGACACCTGGGCGGCGCCGACGTCGAAGTACATCCCGGTGAGCCGCAGTGCGCCCCGCTCCAGGGCCGCCGCGACGACCGGGTAGCCACGCAGCATTTCCAGCTGCTGCACCACGTTCTGCAGGGCCAGCTGGTCGGCCTCGGCGGCCGGCCGCTCGCCGCCGAGCAGCAGCGGCGCCTCGCGGCTGCGGCGCCGGAGCGTCGCTTCGCCGTGGCGCAGCCAGCTGCCGAGCTGGTCGAGCCCGGCCGGGGCCCGGCCGAGCAGCGCCTTCATCGCGCCGCAGCCGGAATGGCCGCACACCACGATTTCGGCGACCTCGAGCACGCCGACCGCGTACTCGATCGCCGCGCCGACCGACGAATCCGTGCCGTCGGCCGGCGGCACGAGGTTGCCGATGTTCCGCACGGTGAACAGGTCACCCGGCCCGCTGGTGGTGATCAGGTTCGGCACGATCCGCGCGTCGCCGCAGGTGATGAACAACGTGTGCGGCTGCTGGCCGTGCGCCAGCCCGCTCCACGTGTCGCGCAGCAGCGGCGCCGTGCGGCGCTGGAACTCCGAAGCACCGCGGCACAGCAGGGAACTGGCGGTGCGCTGGGCGGGCAGCACGACGTGCTCGGCCTGCCACTCCGACCACGGCGCGAGCCACCGCGGCACGACGCGCGCGGCGACGCTGCGGCGCACGGTCGGCTCCCCCGAGCGGCCGCGTTCGAACCACGGGTGCCCGATCTCGTCGACCGTGACCGGCCCGGCGTGCGCCTGCTGCCAGCCGCGCAGGCAGTCGAACGCGGCGTGGTCGAGGTAGTCGACGAGCAGCTCGAGGGTGACCTCGGCGTGCGGGGGCACGTCGGCGAGCACCCGGGTCAGCCGCGGCACGGAAAGGAACGTCAGCGCGCCTTCGATGACGACGCGGTACCGGTCACCGTCCCTCCCTGCGCTTTCCCTTTCGGCGTGAATTCCGGAGAAGATCATCCGCCGCAGCATCATGGCGAGCGCGAGCAGGACCCCCGCCGCGACGCCGGTGAGCAGGTTGACGGCCACCGCACCGGCCAAGGTGACGGCGTACACCGGCAGGTCGCCGTGGCGCCGCACTTCCTTGAGCCCGTGCAGGTTCACCAGCTTCGTCCCGACGTACACCAGCAGCGCGGCCAGCGCCGCCAGCGGGATCATCCGCAGCACGCCGGTCAGCAGCAGGCAGGCGGCCAGGATCCAGCAGCAGTGCAGGATCGCCGACGCCCGGGTGCGCGCGCCGGCCTCGAAGTTGGTCATGCTGCGCACGATGACGCCGGTGACGGGGAAGCCGCCGAGCGCGCCGGCGGCGACGTTCGCCGCGCCCTGCCCGATGAGTTCGCGGTCGAGGTCGGTGCGCGGGCCGCCGCGGAGCTTGTCCACCGAGACCGCGGACAGCAGGCTCTCCAGGCCGGCGATGAGCGCGATGGTGACCGCGGCGACGGCGAAGCCGCTCCAGCCGCCGTCCGGCAGCCGCGGCACGAGGTGCAGCGGGGGCAGCCCGCCGGGGAGGTCGACGCGCGGCAGGGTCATGCCGGTCGCGAGGGAAAGGCCGGTGGCCAGCGCGACGGCGGCCAGCGGCGCGGGCACCCGGCGGACGGCGTTCGGCAGCCGCGGCCAGGCCAGCAGGACGCCGAGGGTCACGACGCCGATCAGCACGGCCTGGTCGTGGTGCGCGGCGACCTGCCCCGGCAGCGCCAGGACGTTGGCCAGCGCGGAACCCTGGGCCGAGCCGCCGAGGACGACGTGCAGCTGGCCGAGCACGAGCGTGACGCCGATGCCGGCGAGCAGGCCGTGCACGATCGCCGGGGACACGGCGAGCGCGGCGCGGGCGGCCCGTGTGAGGCCGAAGAGGATCTGGAGCAGGCCCGCGGCGACGGTGATCGCGCAGGTGACCGGCCAGCCGTGGGTGGCGATCGTGTCGGCCAGCACCACGGTGAGGGCGGCGGAGGGGCCGCTGACCTGCAGCGGCGATCCGCCGAAGAGGCTCGCGACCAGCCCGCCGACCACGGCGGAGATCAGGCCGGAGAGCAGCGGCGCCCCGGCGGCGAAGGCCACGCCGAGGGACAGGGGGACGGCGACGAGGAAGACGACTATCGACGCGAGGAAATCGTGCTTGAGGTTCTCCAGGTGTTCGGAGTGCTTCGGGGGTCCGGTGTCGTGCTCGCCACGAACGATCTCGATCATGGAGGCAGGATCGCCGAAACCGCGCGAAAAGTCCGCTACGCAAGCATTTCTCGCGTTCGCCCGGGCACAGGATGGACCGGCGGGAGCCGTCTTGTCACACTTGCCCCTCCGCCGTTCGCGTGGTTTCGATCATGGTCTGCCACGCAGCGCGACGGTGAGGCACCTTCGGGTCTCGGTGTGCCGGTGGTCACACCCGATGTGCTGAATTCAGGCCTTTTCCGCGACCGCGAGCATCGCGCGGGTGATCACGGCGAGGTCGTCGTCAGTCGAAACGTACGGCGGCATGGCGTAGACGAGGTCCCGGAACGGCCGCAGCCAGGCACCGTGCGCGGTGACGACGTCCGTGGCGACGGCCATGTCGACGGGGTGGTCGAGCTGCAGCACGCCGATCCCGCCCAGCACCCGCACGTCGGTGACGGCCGCCAGGTCGCGCGCCGGGGCCAGGCCGTCGAGCAGGGCTTTTTCGAGCCGGGTGACGTCGGTTCGCCAGCCGCCGTCGGCGAGCAGGCCGAGGGAGGCGTTGGCGACGGCCGAGGCGAGCGGGTTGCCCATGAAGGTCGGGCCGTGCGCGAGGACGGGCAGTTCGCCGCGCGCGATACCGGCGGCGACCTCCGGGGTGCACAGGGCGGCGGCCATGCTCAGGTAGCCCCCGGTGAGCGCCTTGCCGACGCACATGACGTCGGGCGTGACACCGGCGTGCCCGGCGGCGAACAGCGCGCCGGTGCGGCCGAAGCCGGTCGCGATCTCGTCGAAGATCAGCAGCACGTCGTGCGCTTCGGTGATTTCCCTGAGGGCACGCAGGTAAGCGGGGTGGTGGAACCGCATCCCGCCGGCGCCCTGCACCACGGGTTCGACGATCACCGCGGCGAGTTCGGCCTGGTGCCGCTCGATTTCCGCGGCCAGGAGGTCCACATAGGACTGGTCGGGCGGGGTGTCGAAGCCGGACGGCGGCGCGGGCACGAAGACCTGTTCGGGCAGGACACCGCGCCACAGGGAGTGCATGCCACCGTCGGGGTCGCAGACGCTCATCGGGGTGAAGGTGTCCCCGTGGTAGCCGCCCCGCCAGGTGAGCAGCTTCTGTTTCCCGGTCCGGCCGCGGGAACGCTGGTACTGCAGGCACATCTTGACGGCGACTTCGACCGAGACCGAGCCGGAGTCGCAGAGGAAGACGTGCTCGAGGCCGTCGGGGCTGAGGTCGGCCAGGGTCTTGGCGAGGGTGATGGCGGGTTCGTGGGTGAGGCCCCCGAACATGACGTGGCTCATCCGCCCGGCTTGAGCGGCGAGAGCGGCGTCGAGGACGGGGTGCCGGTAGCCGTGGATGGCGGACCACCACGAGGACATGCCGTCGACGAGCTCCCGGCCGTCCGCGAGCTGCAGCCGGACGCCGCTCGCCTCGGTGACCAGCAGCGACGGCACCTTCGCCGGCATGGGCGCGTAGGGGTGCCAGACGTGCTGGGCGTCGAGGGCGAGCAGGTCGGCGGAGTCCATCCGCCGACCCTACGACACGAGCCCGGCCCGGTTGCCGCGCCCGGACGGGCCGCACCGCCTCACAACCGGACCGGCAGCGCCTCCAGCCCGTGCACCAGCGAACTCGGCCGGTAAACCAGCTCGTCCGCCTTCGCATCCAGCGTCAGCCCGGGGAACCGCTCCAGCAACCCGCCGAGCGCGATCTCCGCCTCCAGCCGGGCCAGCGGCGCCCCCACGCAGTAGTGGATCCCGTGCCCGAACGCCAGGTGTCCCCCGGCCGCGCGGGTGATGTCCAGCTTGTCCGGCTCCGGGTACCGCTCCGCGTCGCGGTTGGCGCCCAGCAGGGAGACCAGGACGAACTCGCCCTCCGGGATCGTCACCCCGCCCACCTCCACCGGCTCCGCCGTGAACCGCAGCGTCGCCAGGTGGATCGGGCCGTCGAAGCGCAGGAACTCCTCCACCGCGCCGGGCAGCAGCGCCGGCTCCGCGCGCAGCCGGGCCAGCTGCTCCGGCTCGCGCAGCAGCGCCAGCACGCCGTTGGCGATCAGGTTGACCGTGGTCTCGTGCCCGGCGACCAGCAGCAGGAACGCCATCGACACCAGCTCGGGCTCGGACAGCGAATCCCCGTCGTCGCTCGCGTGCACGAGGTCCGACAGCAGGTCTTCGGCCGGCTCGGCGCGCTTCTGGGCGATCAAGTCCGTCAGGTAGGCGAACATGCTCCCCGCCGCGGCCTGCATCTCTTCCGGGCGGGCCGCCGCGCTCAGCAGGGTCTTGGACCAGCCGGAGAACTCCGTGCGGTCCTCCGCGCGCACGCCGAGCAGCTCGCAGATCACCGTGATCGGCAGCGGCGCGGCGAACGACGCCACCAGGTCGGCCCGCTCCTGCCCGGCCAGCGCGTCGAGCAGCTCCGCGGTGATCTCCTCGACCCGCGGCCGGAGCCGTGCCACCGTCCGCGCGGTGAACGCCTTGTTCACCAGCTTCCGCAGCCGCGTGTGGTCCGGCGGGTCCGAGTTGAGCATGTGCTGGCTGAGGTCCTGCCCGAACGCGGTCATCCGGGCTTCCGGCGGCAGCTTCGCTTCGAACAGCTCGCGGATGCCCTGGCTGTGCTTGCGCAGCCGCGGATCGGCCAGCAGCGCGCGGGCCTCCGCGAACCCGGTGACCAGGTAGCACGGCAGCCCCCGCGGTGGCAGCCGCACCCGGCGCACCGGGCCGCCGCCGCGCAGCAGCTCCGAGAACAGGTGCGCATCCTGCGCGAAGTCTTCGGCCACCTCGACGATTTCGTCGGTCGTCACGTCAGCCCCCATCGCTCACCGCGTCAGCGCTCGGCCAGTGCCGCCACGACGCGCTCGGTCACGTCCTGCCAGTATGCCCGCTGTTCCGCACGTTCTTCCGCGCCCGCGAGCCATTCCTGGTGGAACCGCAGCGTCGTCTTGGCGCCCGCGCCGCTCAGCCGCACCTGCACGGTCGAGTCGTGGTCCCAGTCGCTCGGCCGCCACGTGAGCCGCACGCGGTCGCCGTCGGCGAAGCCGCGGATCTCGCCGACCGTGCCGTTCGCCGTTTCGTACTCCGCGCCCGTTTCCCGGGGCAGCTCGACACCGGGGCCGAGCCAGATCGCGACGCCCTCGCGGCTGACCAGGAAGTCCCACACCACCTCGGCCGGGTACGGCAAGGTGCGCGAAACGCCGATGTTCCACCCGACATCGGCCGTCTTCCCCACTGAAGAAGTCATGTCCGCATCCTCGCACCGGGGTACGACAAAACCGGCGGCCGGTCCGGGTGGAGGATGGGAACCCGTGCGCTACCGCCCGATCTCCCCCGCCGTCCTCGCCGGAGAACTCACCGACCGCATCGACGCACTCACCTCGCCGCGGATCGCGGTGGCCGTCGACGGCGCGGCGGGCGCCACCGGAACCGCGGAACTCGCCGACGCCCTGGTCGATCCGCTGCGCCTGCGCGGCCGCGCGACGCTGCGCGTGTCGGCCCGCGACTTCCTGCGCCCCGCGTCCCTGCGCTTCGAGCACGGCCGCACGAACCCCGACGCCCGCTACACCGATTGGCTCGACCTCGGCGCGCTCCGCCGCGAAGTCCTGGAGCCGCTGAAGGGTTCCGGCGCGATCCTGCCGTCGCTGTGGGACGCCGGACGCGACCGCGCGACCCGCGCCGAACGGGTGCCGCTGCCCGAAGGCGGGGTCGTGCTCCTGGACGGCGAACTGCTGCTCGGCGCCGGGCTCGCCTTCGACCTGGCCGTGCACCTGTGGCTCTCCCCCGCCGCCCTGCGCCGCCGCGTGCCGGACGCCTGGGCGGTCCCGGCCTACGAGCGCTACGAGGAAGAGGTCGATCCGGGCTCGCTCGCCGACGTCGTGGTGCGGGTCGACGACCCCCGGCACCCGGCGCTCTACACGCCTTAACGGACCACGGCCACCGGATCGCCGTCCAGCAGGCCGGCCAGCCGCCGCGCCATGACGTCCCAGCGCCAGTTCGCCGTCACCCACTCCCGGCCGGCCTGCCCCATCCGGCGCGCGCGCACCGGGTCGGCGAGCAGGCTGACCAGGGTCTCACTCAGCTGGACGACGTCCCGGCCTTCGACGACGTGCCCGGTGACCTCGTCGAGCACCGCTTCGGGCGCCCCGCCGGAGTTGCCGGCGACCACCGGCAGCCCGGTCGCCGAGGCCTCCAGGTAGACGATCCCGAGCCCTTCGACGTCGAGGCCCTTGCCCCGGGTGCGGGCGGGCATCGCGAAGACGTCGCCGGCGGTGTAGTGCGCCGGCAGCTCGGCCCACGGCACCGATCCGGTGAGCACGACGTCGCGCTCCAGGCCCAGCTCGGCGACCAGTTCGGTGAGCTTCTTGCGGTACGGGCCGCCGCCGACGAGCAGCAGGGCCGCGTCCGGAACGCGCTCGCGGATCGCCGGCAGCGCGCGGATCAGCTGGTCCTGGCCCTTGCGCGGGACCAGCCGGGACACGCAGACGACGGTCGGCCGGTCGCCGAGGCCGTGCCGGGCGCGGATCTCCGCGCGCGCGGACGGATCCGGCCGGAACACCTCGGTGTCGACACCGGAGGGCAGCAGCTCCAGCCCGGCCATCGCGCCGAACGCCGCGGCGAAGCGGCCGCGGGTGTACCGGCTGACGTAGGTGACGACGTCGGCGGTGTCGCCGATCCGCCGCAGCGCCTGCCGCGAACCGGGGAGCATGGACCAGCCGACCTCGTGGCCGTGCGTCGACGCGACGACGCGGCTCGCCCCGGCCCGGCGCAGCGGGTGCCCCAGCAGCGCGAGCGGCGCCGCGGCACCGAACCAGACGGCTTCGCAGTCCCGCGCCCGCATGATCTGCTTCGCCCGGCGGAGCACGTCCGGCGTCGGCAGCATCAGCGACGTCGGGTGCCGGACGACCTCGAACGGCGCCTCGGCGTCGAACTCCTCGTGCGACCCCGTCCGCGACTCCCACGACGGCGCGTAGACGACCAGGTCGTCCGCCGGCAGCCGGGTGGCGAGGGAGTTCAGGTAGTTCTGGATCCCCCCGGGCCGGGGCGGGAAGTCGTTGGTCACGAGCAGGGTCTTGAGCACGCCCAAAGGCTAGCCATCCACACCGGAGGGGCGGCACCGCGTGTGCGGTACCGCCCCTCCGTGCCGCTGATCGAGGGTCACGCCGTCGGGCGGCGCGCTCCCGAGTACTGGCTCTGCAGCGGCGAGATCTTCACGACGTCACCGGTGTCGGGCGCGTGCACCATCTTGCCGTCGCCGATGTACATGCCGACGTGCGAAACCGGCGAGTAGAAGAACACGAGGTCGCCCGGCTGGAGCTGGTCTCGCGGCACCGCGGTGCCGAAGGTCGACTGCTCGCGGCTGGTCCGCGGGATGGTCAGCCCGGCCTGCTTGTACGCCCACGACGTCAGGCCCGAGCAGTCGAAGTTGACCGGACCGGTGGCCCCGTACACGTACGCGCTGCCGAGCTTGCTCAGCGCGGCCTCGACCGCCGCCTGAGCGGCCGCAGTCGGGGCCTGGATGTTGGTGGGCGCGGACCCGCCGGTGTCCTTCCGGGCGGCCTTGTCCGACGTGCTGAGGTTCTTGTCGGCCGCCTTGAGCTGGTCGATCTGGTCCTGCAGCGTCTTCTGCTTGGCCTTGATGTCCTCGGTCAGCTTGGCTGCCGTGTCCCGCGCGTCCTGCGCGCGCTTCGCCGCGTCGCTGGCCTTGGCGGCGGCGTCGGTGGCCTGCTGGACGGCACCGGTGAGGTTGCCCATCGCGGCGTTCTTGCCGGTCGCGATGACCTCGAGGGCCGAAGAGCGGTCGAGGAAGTCCTGCGTGGACGTGCCCGCCAGCAGCGCCGACAGCTTGTTCAGCTGGACACCGCTGGTGAACGACGCGCCGGCGAACTTGTCGACCTCGGTCTGGTACTTCTTCTGGCTCTCGGACGCCTGGGCAGCCTGCTGCTTCGCCGCGTTGACGTCGCCGGTGGCCTTGTCGAGTTCGCCCTGCTTCTTCTTCAGGTCGTCCTGAGCCGAAAGCAGGTCTTCGTTGAGCTTCTCGGCCTGGGCCGCGAGGTCGCGGTACTTGGCGAGGGCGTCGGAACCGGTGGGCGGGGTCTGGAGAACGGGGACGGGGGCGGCGGTGGCCATCGGCTGGGACACGGTGACGAGGGTGATCACCGAGGCCGCGGCCAGGGCACCTGAAACCACGCGCCTGAGGGAATGCGACTGCACGGTCGCGCGGGTCTCCTTTGCGTCTCGGCCGCCGACGGGACCGGGGCACGAAGAGGTCGGGGAGTTCCTCTTCGCCGCTGTCCCGCCACCACGCGCCCGAGCCGTGCACTTTTGCCATGCACGAGCCGCAACAGGTGAAGCACGCGGTGGTGGTTCCGGTTCCCAGCTTCCCGACAAAGCTGCGTCCGGCGGCGATCCCGTGTCGCCGCCTCCACAGACGGCCGGGGGCCACGAGATCTCGGACAGATTACGAAAAGAGCGCCACCACGTCCACCACCTCACCGCCAAAAACGCTGAGTGACGCCACTGACCACCATCGGACCAGGGCGGGAAGAAACATGTGATGGGCGTTACACGCTGGGGTTTCTCCGGGGCGCTTTTCGACTACCGACCGTTCACCGATTCAACCGACCATTCGGCGCGCCGCCACGAAACGGTGGAAATCAGGCGGTGCGCCGGATCGGTTCTTCGACCAGGCGCAGGTGTGGCACCATCCCGGCCTCGGCCAGCGCGTCGACCGCGCGCCGCTCGTCCGCGTCCCACACCACAGCGGGTGGCGCGCCGAGCAGCACGCTCACGACGCAGTCGTGGCACGAGATGCCGCGCACGGCGCAGCGGTCGCAATCGACCACCAGGTTCTCGATGTCCGAAACGGCGATGTGCGAGACGTCCACTTCGGACAGCTCGGGGGTGCCGGTCATGCGGTCCTCCTCACGTGGGAACTGCTGCTCCACACGGTAGGGGCCACCACCGACAGTTTCGGGCGATCAGTGTCATGCCGGGGCTTCGCCCCGGGCCGGGGGCTCCGCCACCCGGACCCCGAAAAGCTGCGTCAGACCCGGGAGAGGCGGCTGACCAGCACCGATGACGGCGTGGGATGGGCGCCGCGGGCGCGCACGGAGTCCGCGACCGCGCGGTCGGACGTCGCGACGACCATGGGACGGCCCGCGGGCTCGGCCGCGACGAGGTTGCGGATGACGTCGTCGGCCAGCACCCCCCGGTCGGAGAACAGCACCCGCACCCCGCGGGGCACCGAGGCGGGGACGGACAGCACGCCGGCGCCGTCGAACACGACGGTGACCTCGGCGGAGGTGCGCGCGGCCAGCGCGGACAGCTGGTGGATCAGCCGGTCGCGCTGGTCGGCGAGGGCCAGCTCCGGGTAGCCGGTCTTGGTGACGTTGTAGCCGTCGACGATCAGGTGCACGTTGGGCAGTGCGAGGTAGCGGTCCAAGGCGGACACGTCGGCGATCTTGCCGCCCTGGCCGGTGCCGGAACGGGCGCCGCGGACCATGTCCGCCGGGCGGGCGCCGCGCGCGCCGAGGGCGAGCTCGCGGCGGAGGCCGGTGACGGCGCCGTCGATGGTGTCGATGAGCAGGGCGAGCCGCACCTCGTCGGCCTGCCGGGCCTCGCGCGCGGACTGGCGGGCGATCTCGGCGTCGGTGACCGCGCGCTCGGCGCGGGCGCGCTCGCCGGCGACGCGCTGGCGTTCGCGCTCGAGCTGGGCGGTGAGGGCGGCGATCTCGGCGTCGCGGGCGGCGGAACCGCGTTCGGCGTCGGCGGCGGCCACTTCGGCCGCGTCCCTGGCCTGGCGCAACTGGACGCCTTGTTCGCGAAGGCGCTTCAGGAGCTTCTCGACTTCGCCCTCTCGCTCGCCCCGGGCGTTCTCGGCGGCTTGTTTCGCCTCGGCGAGTTCGGCGCGGACTCCGGCGAGCTCGGCCTCGAGCCGCTGGGTGCGGGCGAGCGCGGCGTCGCGTTCGGCACGCAGGGCGTTTTCCTCGGCGTTCCGGGCGACCAGCCGGACCCGCCCGGTGGCCCCGGACTCGCCGAGCAGGACGGCGGCGGCCGCCGCGGCGACGGATTCGGTGGCGTTGGGGTCGAGGGCGTCGGTGCGGTGCTCGCGCAGCCACTCGATGACGGCGGTCCGGAACTGGGAGGAGTCGCCGAGGGCCGCGAGCAGGGCGGCGCCGCCGAGCTTGGCGCGCTTCGCGGGGGCGAACTTGGCGACGGGCCGCAGCTGGCGCGGCACATCGGTGGCGGGCAGCTTGGCGACGGCGGCCGCGGCGAGCTCGGCGATGCGGTCGCGCACCGGTTCGGGCAGCGCCGGCCAGGTGGCGGGATCGGGATGTCCGGCCTGGTCAGCGGCCTCCTCGGCCGGCTCGGGGCGCGACGCGACACCCGAGGGACCGACCGGGTCCCCGGGCGGCTCCGGCACGAGCGGCTGCGGGTGCATTGGTCCAGGGTAGGCCCCGCCTCCGCATCCCGCCCCGCGCACCACACGGACCGGCTGCGCGCCGAAACTGTCGGTGGTCACCCCTACAGTGCCGCCCATGCGTTCGGTCCAGGCTCAGCTCGCCTTCGACGAGCTCGGAACTCCCTTGCGGGACACCACTTTCGTCGTCTTCGACCTCGAGACGACCGGGGCTCCGCCGGGGCCGTCGGGGATCACCGAGATCGGGGCGGTGAAGGTGCGCGGCGGCGAGGTGCTGGGCGAGTTCGCGACGCTGGTGAACCCGGGCGCGCCGATCCCGCCGCAGATCGTCTCACTGACCGGGATCACGCAGGCCATGGTCTACGACGCGCCGCCGATCGAGGAGGTGCTGCCGGCGTTCCTCGAGTTCATCGGGGGTGCGGTGCTGGTGGCGCACAACTCCGGCTTCGACACCTCGCACATGCGGGCGGCGTGCGAGGGGCACGGGTACGTGTGGCCGAAGCTGACCGTGGTGTGCACGGTCCGGCTGGCGCGGCGGGTGGTGCCGCGCGACGAGGTCGGGCGCTACAACCTGACGGCGCTGGCGCTGCTGTTCGGCGCGAGGACGCGGCCCACGCACCGGGCGCTGGACGACGCGCGGGCCACCGTGGACGTCCTGCACGGCCTGCTGGAGCGGGTCGGGAACCTGGGCGTGCACTCGCTCGAGGAGCTGATGGGGTACCTGCCGGAGGTGACCGTCGCCCAGCGGGCGAAACGGCACCTGGCGGCGGACTTGCCGTCCGCGCCGGGCGTCTACCTGTTCAAGGGGCCGAAGGACGAGGTCCTGTACGTCGGCACGGCGAAGGACCTGCGGCGGCGGGTGCGGACGTACTTCACGGGTTCGGAGGGGCGGAGCCGGATCCGGGAGATGGTCGCGCTGGCCGAGCGCGTCGACCACGTGGTGTGCGCGCACGCGCTGGAGGCGGAGGTGCGGGAACTGCGGCTGATCGCGGCGCACCGGCCCGCGTACAACCGGCGGTCGAAGAACCGGCACCAGGGCTGGTGGATCGGCTTGACCGACGAGGCGTTCCCCCGGCTGTCGGTGGTGCGGCTGCCGCGGCCGGGGGTGCTGGGCCCGTTCCGCAACCAGGCGGACGCCCGCACGACCGCGGACACCCTGGCCGGGGCGTCGGGGCTGCGGACGTGCACGCAGCGGATCTCGCCGCGCTCGGCGAACGGGACCCCGTGCGTGCTGGCGGAGCTGGGACGCTGCGGAGCGCCGTGCGCGGGACGGCAGAGCGTGGCGGAGTACGGCCCGGCGGTCGAGTCGGTGTCGGAGCTCATCGCGGGCCGGGACGGCGGTCCCCTGCACACGGCGGCCGCGCACGTGGAGCACCTGGCGGCGGGCCGGCACTACGAGCAGGCGGCCCGCCACCGCGACGAGCTGGCGGGCCTGATCCGGGCGCTGGGGCGGGCCCACCGGCAGGCATCGCTGGCGTCGATCGGCGAGCTGATCGCGGCGGCCCCGGACGGAGCGGGCGGCTGGGAGCTGTCGGTGATCCGCTACGGCCGCCTGGCCTCGGCCGGCGTGGCCCGGCGCGGGGTGCCGCCGATGCCGGTGGTGGAGGCGCTGGTGGCGTCGGCGGAGACGGTGCTCCCGGACCCGGGCCCGCTCCACGGCGCGCCCCCGGAGGAGGTGGGGGTGCTGCTGCGCTGGCTGGCCCGCCCGGGGGTGAGGCTGGTCCGCACGACCCGTCCCTGGGCCGAGCCGGCGGCGGTCGCGGGCTGGCGGGGCTGGCTCGATCTGGTCGCGAACGCCCACTCCCTGGAACACGTCGGCTGACTCTCGCCTCCACCGTCCAGGCCCGTGCCCGAGGGGTGAGGGCGCCGAAAACCTCCAAGAGGCCGCGACGACCGCCGGCGTGGACGTTCTTCGGCCCCCAGCAGGCCCGGTTCTGGCTGCGCCGGACACTGCACGACACCACGCCACCGACGCGACCACCGAGTGGCTGGAGCCGCTCTGCGACCCCGTCACGGCGAGCCTAAAGCCGGACTTCGCCGAGTTGCGCGGCACCCGGCCAGACCACCGCGGCGTAGCTAGGATCGCGGGCGACACCCGCAGACGAGTCTTGGAGGACCCAGGTGATCACCGCGATCGTGTTGATCCAGGTAGAGGCGGACGCGATCCCGGACGCGGCGCAGGCGATCGCCGACATCGACGGTGTCGGCGAGGTCTACTCGTGCGCCGGGGACGTCGACCTCATCGCCACCGTGAAGGTGTCCACGCACGAGGAGCTGGCCGACCTGATCCCCGGCCGGATCGGGAAGGTGCCGGGCGTGCTGGACACCGTCACGCACATCGCGTTCCGGTCCTACAGCCGCGCCGACACCGAATCGGCCTTCTCGATCGGCGTGGAGGACTGAGCTCGCCTGCCGAAGCCCGGAAACACCGAAGGCCCACCTCGCGAGAGGTGGGCCTTCGACGTGGGGGCTAGTGCTCGGAGCGCTTGGCGGCTTCGGCCGTCTCGATGCTCTCGAACTCACCCGGTTCGCCCTGGGTGATCGAGTGCCCGTTCCCGTGACCGTTGCCGTTGGCCCGCTGCAGCGCCGCGGTCTCCTCGGCCGGGTCCGGGGACCAGAACGTGCCCGGCACCGCGTGACCGGCCGAACCCAGCTTGTTCATCTTCTTCGGCACCGACGCGCCCTGGTACTCGAGCGGGATCGCGTGCCCGTGGCTGTCCACGCCGGCCAGCGGCTGGTGGATCTCGATGAACTCACCGTGCGGCAGCCGCTTGATGATGCCCGTCTCGACGCCGTGCTCCAGCACCTCGCGGTCGGCCCGCTGCAGACCCAGGCAGAGCCGGTAGGTCAGGTAGTAGGCGACCGGCGGCACGAGGAGCACGCCGATGCGGCCCGCCCACGTCGTCGCGTTCAGGGAGATGTCGAACTGGTCGGCGATGATGTCGTTGAAGCCCGACAGCTCGATCACCATGAAGAAGCCCAGCGCCATCGCGCCCAGCGCCGTGCGGACCGGGACGTCCCGGGGCCGCTGGAGCAGGTTGTGGTGCGCGGTGTCCTTGGACAGCTTCCGCTCGAGGAACGGGTAGGCCAGCAGCAGCCCGATCAGGATCGGCATGCCGACCGCGCCGGGGAAGAACACCGCCGGGATCGTGTAGTTCCCGAGGTAGACCTCCCACGCCGGCCAGATCCGGAGCATGCCGTCGGCCCAGGCCATGTACCAGTCGGGCTGCGAGCCCGCCGACACCTGCGCCGGGTTGTACGGGCCGAAGTTCCACACCGGGTTGATCTGGAACAGGCCCGACATCAGCGCCAGCACGCCGATGACCAGCGTGAAGAACGCCCCGCCCTTGAGCGCGAAGTACGGCATGATCCGGACGCCGACGACGTTGGTCTCCTTGCGGCGCACGCCGGGGAACTGCGTGTGCTTCTGGTACCAGACCAGCGCCAGGTGCGCCCCGACCAGCGCGAGCATGATGCCCGGCAGCAGCAGGATGTGCAGCGTGTACAGGCGCGGGATGATCTGGTCGCCGGGGAACTCCCCGCCGAAGAGCGCCCAGTGGATCCAGGTGCCGGCCACCGGCACCGAGAGCACGATGCCCGACAGCGTCGCGCGGATACCGGTGCCCGAGAGCAGGTCGTCCGGCAGCGAATAGCCGAAGAAGCCTTCGAAGCAACCCAGGACCAGCAGCAGGCCGCCGATCACCCAGTTCGCCTCACGCGGCCGCCGGAACGCGCCGGTGAAGAAGATGCGGAGCATGTGGACGGCCATGGACGCGACGAAGATCAGCGCGGCCCAGTGGTGCAGCTGCCGCATGAACAGGCCGCCGCGGACGTCGAACGAGATGTCCAGCGTCGTGCGGAACGCCTGCGACATCTCCAGGCCCTGCATGTTCTTGAAGCTGCCGTGGTAGACGACCTCCTGCATGGAGGGGTCGAAGAACAGCGTCAGGTACACACCGGTGAGCAGCAGGATGATGAAGCTGTAGAGCGCGATCTCGCCCAGCAGGAACGACCAGTGGGTCGGGAACACCTTGTTCATCTGGTGCCGCAGGCCCTTGGCCAGGTGGTACCGCTGGTCGGCGTTGTTCGCGGCGTCGCCCAGCGCCTTCTCGACCGGGCTCGACCCCTTGGTCGGCGTGGTGAGTGAACTCATGACTTACGCTCCCAAAAGGCCGGACCGATGGCCTCGTTGAAATCGCCTCGCGCGATCAAGTATCCCTCTTCGTCCACCGTGATCGGTAGCTGGGCCAGCGGACGGGTCGCCGGGCCGAAGATCGGCTTGGCGTAGTGGAGCGCGTCGAACTGCGACTGGTGGCACGGGCACAGGATCCGGTTGGTCCGCTGCTCGTACAGGGAGGTCGGGCAGCCGACGTGGCTGCAGATCTTCGTGTACGCGTAGTAGTCGCCGAAGTTGTAGTCCTCCTGGCCGGCCCGCTTGACCACCTTGGCGGCGTCGGTCGGGCGCAGGCGGATCAGCATGACCGGGTTGTCGACGCGGGTCAGCGCCTTGGCCAGCGCCTCCGCGTCGTTCCGCTCGGACTCGCGGAACGGGAACACCGTCTCCATCGCGCCCGCGTCGAGGTCCTCGGCCTTGACCAGGGAGATCTCGGTCTCCTTGCCGTGCTCGACCTCGACCGGCTTGCCGGTGTTGCGGCGCAGGTAGACCTTCTCGCCGGGGAAGTTCGGCTGCCAGCCGGTGTGCCACAGCGAATCGCGGGTCTCGGTGTCCTTCCACGGGTCCTTGATGAAGGACGCGACGGGCAGCGCCGCGGCCGCGAGGCCGAGCGCACCCGCACCGGCGATCGCCGTGCGCTTGACCAGCGACCGGCGGGCGATGGTGCTGCGGGTCCCGGCGTCGGCCAGGTGCGCGAGGATGGTCGCGCGGTCGACCTCGGGCGACCCTTCGCCGCCCGAGTCGCTCCGCTGCTGCACCGCGACCTCGGCGGGCACGAACTTCTTCGTGTACAGGATCACGCCGATGCCCAGGCCGAGGATGGCCAGGCCGAGCGTGAGGCCGAGCATCGGGGTGTAGAGGCTGTACCAGAAGTGGCCGCTCTCGTTGTCCGGCGCCTCGTACTGCCACGGCCACCAGATCAGCGAAACGACGAACCCGATCCCGGCCAGCGCGGACAGGGCGAACCAGAACGCGACCAGGCGCTCGGCCCGCTTCTCCGCGCGGGTGCCCTCCACCGGCCACGGAGTCGGGTACTCGACGATCTCGACGCCGTCGAGCGCCCCACCCAGCTTGACCAGCTGGTCACGATCCATCTCAGCCAGCTCCGCCTCCGTCGGCGGCTTCGGCCCCTCGGCACTCATGCCTTCGATCCAATCCACAACGTCACGCCGATCAGCGCGGCGATCCCGACGATAAAGGCGATGACGCCCTCCGAAGCGGGGCCGACCCCGCCGAGGCCGTTACCACCCGGGTCATTGTTGCCGTCCGACACCGACTTCACGTAGGCGACGATGTCCTTCTTCTCCTCCGGCGACAGCTGCCGGTCGGAGAACTTCGGCATGTTCTGCGGGCCGGTGAGCATGGCGGTGTAGATCTGCTCTTCGCTCGCCGGGTCCAGGTTCGGCGCGTACTTGCCGGCGGACAGCGCGCCACCGCGGCCGGTGAAGTTGTGGCACGACGCGCAGTTGAGGCGGAACAGCTCGCCACCGCGGGCCGGGTCGTCGCCGCGCAGGGCCTCGCCCTTCTCGGCGGGACGCTGGACGCCGCCGCCGTGCGCCTGGATGTAGGCCCCGACCGCGTCGATCTCGGCCTCCGTCAGCTTCGGCGGCTTCCGCTCGATCTGCGCCTCCTGGCGCGCGGCGGGCATCCGGCCCGAAGAAGTCTGGAAGTACACCGCGGCGTCGCCGATGCCGATCAGGCTCGGCCCGCGGTCCTGCACGCCCTCGAGGTTCGCGCCGTGGCAGGCGATGCAGGTGTTGTTGTAGACCTGCTCGCCGAGGCGCAGCTGCGCCGGCGTGCCCTGGGCCTGCGCGGTCTGCGGCTCCGGGGCGAACACGGCGTACAGGGCGCCGGCGCCCACCAGCGCGATGCCGAGCGCGAGCAGGCCGGCGAACCGCCTCCGCAGCTTCGACCGCGCGCGGTAGCGGCGCTCCGACGATTTGGTGCTGGTGGTCATCTTGCGGCAACCCTTGCTGTCAGTTCAGGCCGATGGTGAAGGTGGTGGCGGCTGAGGCGGGACCTACGGAAGGAGGTAGATCACACCGAAGAGGCCGACCCACACGATGTCGACGAAGTGCCAGTAGTAGGACACGACGATCGCCGACGTGGCCTGGGCGGGCGTGAACTTGCTCAGTTTCGTGCGGATGAGCAGGTACACGAAGGCGATGAGCCCGCCGATGACGTGCAGGCCGTGGAAACCGGTCGCGAGGTAGAAGACCGTGCCGAACGGGCCGGACGGGATCGTCATCCCCTCTTCGACCAGGTTGTGGTACTCGTTGGCCTGGCCACCGACGAAGATCGCGCCCATGATCAACGTGATGATGTACCAGCGGCGCAGCCCGTAGACGTCGCCGCGCTCGGCGGCGAACACGCCGAACTGGCAGGTCAGCGAGGACAGCACGAGAATGATCGTGAACGGGATCGCGTACCCGACGTTGAGCTTGAAAGGCTCGTCGTGCAGCGGCGGCGGCCACTGGCCGGTCGCGTTCTGCGCCTTGACGGTGAAGAACATCGCGAACAGTCCGGCGAAGAACATCAGCTCGCTGGACAGCCACACGATGGTGCCGACACTGACCATGTTCGGCCGGTTCAGCGAGTGGACCCGCTGACTGATGGTGGGAGCTGCCGTTGTCACGCGTCGCATTATGTCCTCTCGCACCGCCGCTCCGCCGGGTGGGTCCACGGCGAGCCGTCTGCGTAACCGATCACACCGGATGCCCGGGAAGGTGAGAGCTACTCATGGGTTTACTCGACCGCCTGCTTGACCTGGTCAAGAAGCGGGAAACGCCCGGTCTGAGCGCCGACGCAGCCGATCTGAAGATCGTCGCCGAGGCCTTCGACCCGGTCGTCGCGGACTCCGCCGTGCTCGCCGGTTCACCCGCCTGGGTCAGCACGGCACCGGCCGTCCTGCGGCACCACCTGCTGCTCCCGCCGGACCGGCTCGCCGAGGCGGCGTCGACCCTCGCACAGGACGGCTACGAGCTGCGGGAACAGGGGCTTTCCGGTGATCTCGCCCGGGTGCACGCGGTCCGCGTCCAGGTGCTCGACGCGCTGCACTGCGCCCAGGAACGGTCCCGGATGGCGGGCCTGGCGCAACGGCTGGGCGGTGACGCGCTCGGCTGGGACGCGCTCCAGCCGGAGGCGCCCGCGTGATCTCGGTCTCGGCCGATACGATCGCGGTAGACGTGCGGTGACGAGATGGAGGCGTGTCCAACATGGGCGAGCGGTCGATGCGGGTCCTGGTGTTCAGCCACAAGGCGGAGGTGCGCGAGGCGATCGTGAACGCGGTCGGCCGGCGGCCCGCCGCCGATCTGGCGCGCGTGGACTACGTCGAGGCGGCCGGGATCGCCGACGTGCTGTCCGAGGTGGACGCGGGGAACGTCGACCTGGCGATCCTCGACGGCGAGGCCCAGCCCACCGGCGGCATCGGCCTGTGCCGCCAGCTGAAGGCCGAAATCACCGACTGCCCGCCCATCGTGGTGGCGGTCCGGCGGCGGGACGACCGGTGGCTGGCCACCTGGTCGCAGGCGGACGCCGTGCTGGTGCACCCGCTGGACCCGCTGACCGCCGCGGAGACCGTCGCCGACGTGCTGCGCGCGCGACGGGTCCCCGTCGTGAACGGCTGAGCCCGGTGACCACCCCGGTCCCCCGCACCTGGCCACCCCTGCTCAAGCAGCTCGTCGCGGGCGTCGACCTCTCCGCGGAGGACACGGCGTGGGCGATGGACCAGATCATGAGCGGCGCGGCGAGCCCGGCCCGGATCGCCGGGTTCGCGGTGGCGCTGCGCGCCAAGGGCGAGACGCCCGAGGAGATCGCCGGCATGGCGGCCACGATGCTGGCGCACGCCCGGCGGGTCGAGCTGGACCGCCCGGCGGTCGACATCGTCGGCACCGGCGGCGACGGCTCCAACTCGGTGAACATCTCCACGATGGCGACGATCGTCACGGCGGCGGCCGGCGCGCCGGTGGCCAAGCACGGCAACCGCAGCGCGTCGTCGAAGTCCGGCGCGGCGGATGTCCTCGAAGCGCTCGGCGTCCGGATCAGCCTGCCGCCGGAGGACGTCCAGCGCAGCCTCACCGAGGTCGGCATCGGGTTCTTCCTGGCCTCGGCGTTCCACCCTGCGCTGCGCCACGCCGGCCCGGTGCGCAGCGAGCTCGGCATCCCGACGACGTTCAACCTGCTCGGCCCTCTGACGAACCCGGCCCAGCCGGGCGCCGCGCTGATCGGCTGCGCGTACGCCGACAAGACCCGGGTGCTGGCGGAGACGTTCGCCCGCCGCGGCACCCGCGCCCTGGTGGTCCGCGGCGACGACGGCCTCGACGAGATCACCACGACGACGACGTCGACCGTCTGGGTGGTTTCGGACGGCGAGGTCACCGAGCGCAGCTTCGACCCGGCTTCGGTGGGCATCGCCCGGGCGACGGCGGAGGACCTGCGCGGCGGCGACGCGGCGGCGAACGCCGAGGTGGTCCGCGACCTGGTGGGCGGCAAGCCGGGCCCGGTCCGCGACGCCGTCCTGATCAACGCGGCGGCCGCGTTGACCGCCTTCACGGGCTTCTCGGAGTCCCTGGAGGACGATCTCCGCGCGGGCCTGACCCGGGCGGCCGAGGCGATCGATTCGGGCGCCGCGGCCGCGCTGCTGGACCGCTGGATCGCCTTCAGCTGAGCCGCTGGGGAGCGGCCGGCCCGGCCATCGCACCGGACGGCTCCTCCGGCGCGGCCGCGGGCTTGCGGCCGCGCTGGGGCGCCAGGGCCGCCGCCAGGACCGCGAGCATGCCCAGTGCCTCCGGCCAGGTCGGGCGGTGGCCGTAGAAGGCTATGTCGACCAGGACCGCGACCACCGGGTAGACGTAGGACAGCAGCGCCACCGTCGTGGTCGGCAGCTTGCCGATGCTCGCGTAGATCAGCACGTACATCAGGGCCGTGTGCACCGTGCCCAGCAGCACCAGCCAGAGCAGCCCCGACGTCGTCGACGGCAGCGGCGTGATCAGCAGCGCGGGCGCCAGCACCAGCGCGCCCACGGTCGTCTGCACGGCGGCCAGGAGGTGCGGGCGGATGTGCTTCAGCTGCTTCGCGATGAAGGACGCGCCGGCGTAGAGGAACGCCGCGCCGAGGGCCAGGGCGATCCCGGCGAGCTGGACGGGCTTGCCGTCCTCGCCGTGGGCGGACAGCGAGATCACGGCCACCCCGCCGAACGCGATCCCGGCCCGGGCCAGGTGGCTCTTGGCGACCTTCTCACCGAGGAAGGCCGCCGCGAGGCCGACCAAGATCAGCGGCTGGGTGTGGTAGACGACCGTGCTGACCGAGATCGACGACAGCTCGTACGAGGCGAACAGCAGCACCCAGTTGCCGACCAGGAACAGCCCGCCCAGCACGGCGAGGCCGAGGTCGCGGCGGGACGGCCGCCACGCCTGCAGCCAGCCGCGGGAGAGGCACCAGAGCACGAGCAGGGCGCCGCCGACGAAGCAGCGGGCGAAGGCCACGGCAGGGGCGGCCGCGCCGCTCTCGAGGACGACGGCGCCGATCGTGCCCGACATCGCCATCGCCGCGGACCACTGGAGCAGCGGGCGGGTTTCCGAATTCGTCATGCGCCCAGGTTCGCCGTCCGCGAGCCGGGCAACCAGTGTCAGAGATGACAACGACCGCAAAACTTGTGACACACTGGCCGCCATGGACGTCAACCGGGTCGCTGTGGTGCTCGCCGACCGCGTTTCCCCGTTCGAACTGGGCGTCGCGTGCGAGGTGTTCGGCACCGACCGCAGCGCCGACGGCATCGAAGGCTGGGACTTCGGCGTCTGCTCCCCCGGCGGCTCCCCGGTCGAGAGCTGGTCCGGGTTCGAGCTGTCCCGCCTGCGGGACATGGACTTCGCGGCGTCGGCGGACCTGCTGATCGTGCCGACGTGCGCGCCGCGGACCGCGCCGCCCCCCGAACCGGTGCTGGACGTCCTGCGCGACGCGGCCGGGCGGGGCGCGTGGGTGGCGGGGTTCTGCGCGGGGGTGTTCTCGCTGGGGTACGCGGGCTTGCTCGACGGCCGCCGCTGCACGGTCCACTGGGTGTACGAAGCGGAGTTCCGGCAGCGGTTCCCGGCCGCCGAAGTGGATCCGCAGGCGCTCTACGCCGACGACGGCGGCATCCTGACCAGCGCGGGCACGGTCGCGGCGGTCGACCTGTGCCTGCACCTGGTCCGCCGGCTGCGCGGCGTCGCCGCGGCCACGACGCTGGCCCGGCGGATGGTGGCGGCGCCGCACCGCGCGGGCGGCCAGGCGCAGTTCGTCCAGGCACCCGTGCCGGCGACGGCGGCGGGCGACGACGCCGTGGTCGCGGAGGCCCTGGAGTGGGTGGAGCGGCGGCTGGACCAGCCGTTCACGGTGGCGGAACTGGCTCGCCGCAGCGGCTTGGGCGAGCGGACGTTCCTGCGCCGCTTCTCCGCGGCGACGGGCACCACCCCGCACCGCTGGCTCACCGAACGGCGGCTGGACCGCGCCCAGGCCCTTCTGGAGGAGGGCGGCCGGTCGGTGGAGGACATCGCGACGGCGTGCGGTTACGCGTCGGCGGCGGCCCTGCGGCACCAGTTCAGCCGCCTGCGGGGGACGAGCCCGTCGTCCTACCGGACGGCGTTCCGCGGCTGACTCGCCGCCCGGAAACGAAACCGGCCGCCACGCTGGGAGCGTGACGGCCGGTTCGCGAAGTGGAACTCAGTCGTGCGACGGACCCGTGTGGTACTCGAACACCAGGCCACCGATCGTGATGAGCAGCGCGACCAGCGCGATGACCAGCAGCCAGATGTGGAAGAACGCCAGCGCCACGGCACCGAGCGCCGCGGTGGCCGCCATGCCGATCGGCCAGTAGCTGCCCGGGCTGAAGAAGCCCAGCTCGCCCGCGCCGTCGCTGATTTCGGCGTCCTCGCGGTCCTCGGGGCGCGGTTCGATGCGGCGGGCGACGAACTGCATGTAGCTGCCGGCCAGGAACGCGAGGCCACCGGTGAGGAACAGCGCGACGATGCCCACCGGCTCGGCACCGTGGGTCGCGGCCAGCGCGGTCCACACCCAGTAGACCGCCGCCATGAACACGGCGAAGAACGCCACGATGAAGAAGATGCGGGCTTCGACCTTCATGGGTCTGTCCTACTCCTGTTGTCGCTCTGGCGTCAGTTGGACGCGGTCCGCGCCGTGCGGTCGGTGTTGAACGGCTGGGTGGTCACCGCGTGCGGGGTGCACAGCTCGCCGCAGTTCATCTTCGCCAGCGCTTCGGCCGCGGTGAACGTCTGGCCCGTCGCCGGGTTCACCTGCTTGCGCAGCGAGATGTACTGGTCGAACTTGTCCGCCGTCAGCGCGCGGACCTCGAAGTTCATCACCGAGTGGTAGGTGCCGCACAGTTCCGCGCACCGGCCGACGAAGGAGCCTTCGCGGTCGATCTTGTTCTGGAAGGAACTGTCCTGGTTGTTCTTCTCCGGGTTCGGGAAGACGTCCCGCTTGAAGTGGAACTCCGGCACCCAGAAGGAGTGGATGACGTCGGTGGAGACCAGGTCGTACTGGATGGTCTTGCCGACCGGGAGCACCAGCAGCGGGATCTCACCGGACGAGCCGACCGTGCTGACCTGGCCGCTGCCGTCGGGCTTCGCCGCGTTGGCGTCCTCGTACTTGAACTCCCAGTTCCACTGGAACGCCACGACCTGGACCTTGACGTCCGGGTTGGGGATCTTGTCGAGGACCTTCGACTCCGTCGTCGCGGTGAAGAAGAACAGGACGCAGACCATGATCGTCGGGACGACGACCGTGAACAGCTCCAACGGGATGTTGTACTGGAACTGCCGGGGCAGCTCCTCCGGCTCGCCGTCGGCGGTCTTCTTCTTGCGGTGGAACGTCGCGGTCCAGAAGATCAGGCCCCACACGATGACCCCGACGACCAGCGCGGCCACCACGGCCCAGGTCCAGAGCGTGCGCATCTCGTTCGCCTGCTGCGTGACGCCGACCGGCCAGCCGAACCGCAGGATCTCGTCGCCGGAGCAGCCCGTCGCGGTCAGCGCGACCAGCACGGCCAGCGCGGCGACCCGCACGGTCCGCTTCCCCAGGGTGCGCTCGGGTTGTCCCACTGCGCCTCGCCCTTTCACCCAGAGCCTCCTACGACCGATCTTCGTGACTGGTGCGGAGCCTAGCCGAGTTGGCGCGCTCCGCTGACCAAGGGGTAACCATCGACGCGCGTGGTACTCGCCACGGCGGCCCCGGCATACTGGGCACCTTCCCAGCCCGAAGAAGACCCTAAAGGTGTGTGAGTACCCGTGTGCGGCCTGCTTGGACTGATCTGCGCGACCGAGACCGGCGCGGCGAACGCGCGTGACGCCGTCGGTGCGGCCATGCGCTGCCAGCGCCACCGCGGCCCGGACGAGCAGGACACCTGGGCCGACGCCGAGGTCGTCTACGGCTTCAACCGGCTCGCCTTCATCGACGTCGAGCACGCGCACCAGCCGCTGGTCTGGGGCCCGCCCGAGGCGCCGGGCCGCTACACCATGAACTTCAACGGGGAGATCTACAACTACCTGGAGCTGCGGGCGGAGCTCGCCGAGAAGCACGGCGCGAAGTTCGAGACCGAGGGTGACGGCGAGGCGATCGTCGCCGGCTTCCACTACCTCGGCGCGGACTGGGTGAAGCGCCTGCGCGGGATGTTCGCCTTCATGATCTGGGACTCGCAGGAAAAGCGGGTGTTCGGCGCGCGCGACCCGTTCGGGATCAAGCCGCTGTTCTACTCGGCCGGTCCCGGCGGGGTGGCTTTCTCCAGCGAGAAGAAGAGCCTCCTGGAGCTGTCGGACGTCCTCGGCGTCGCGCAGGAACTGGACCGGAAGGCCCTGCAGCACTACCTGGTGCTGCAGTACGTGCCCGAGCCCGAGTCGCTGCACACCGCGATCCGCCGCGTCGAGTCCGGCACCTCGTTCGAGGTCGTGCCCGGCGGTGAGGTGAAGTTCACCCGCTACTTCCACCCGCAGTTCAGCGCGAAGCCGGTGAACTCGCCCGCCGAGGCCGAGGAGCTGTACCAGCGCATCGCCGATGTGATGCGCGACTCGGTCGGCAAGCACATGATCTCCGACCCGGACGTCACCGTCGGCGCGTTCCTGTCCGGCGGCATCGACTCCACGGCCACCGCCACGCTGGCCAAGGAGCACAACCCGAACCTGATCGCGTTCACCACCGGCTTCGAGCGCGAGGGATACTCCGAGGTCGACGTCGCCGCCGAGTCGGCCGCCGCGATCGGCGTGAAGCACGTGGTCCGGACGGTGACGGCGGACGAGATGATGGAGGTGCTGCCGCTCATCGTCTGGTACCTCGACGACCCGGTGGCCGACCCGGCGCTGGTCCCGCTGTGGTTCATCGCCCGCGAGGCCCGCAAGCACGTCAAGGCGGTGCTGTCCGGCGAGGGCGCGGACGAGCTGTTCGGCGGCTACACGATCTACAACGAGCCGATTTCGCTGGCGCCGTTCGAGAAGATCCCCGGCGGCATGCGCAAGCTCATCGGCAAGGTCTCGACCAAGATCCCCGAGGGCACCCGCGGCAAGGACCTGCTGCGCCGCGGCGCGCTCCCGCTGGAGGACCGCTACTACGGCAACGCCCGCAACTTCCGCGACGACCAGCTGCGCAACGTGTTGAAGACGTACCAGGAAGGCGTCGGCTTCAAGGACGTCACGGCGCCCTGGTACGACGTCTCGCGCGGCTGGGACCCGGTGGCCCGCATGCAGCACGTCGACCTCTACACGTGGCTGCGCGGCGACATCCTGGTCAAGGCCGACAAGGTGACCATGGCGAACTCCCTGGAACTGCGCGTGCCGTTCCTCGACGCCGAGGTGTTCAAGGTCGCGGCGTCGATCCCGCTGGACCAGAAGCTCGCCCACGGGACGACGAAGTACGCCCTGCGCCAGGCACTGGCGAAGATCATCCCGGCGCACGTGCTCAACCGCCGCAAGCTCGGCTTCCCCGTCCCGATCCGGCTGTGGCTGCGCAACGAGATGTACGACTGGGCTCGCGGGATCATCAGTGATTCGCGCACCGAGGAGCTGCTGGACAAGAAGGCGATCCTGGCGCTGCTGGAGGAGCACAAGGCGGGCCAGCTGGACCGCAGCCGCCAGCTGTGGGCGCTGATCGTGTTCATGCTGTGGCACGGGATCTTCGTCGAGCACCGGATCAAGCCCGAGATCCCGGAGCCGGTGTACCCGGTGAAGCTCTGACGCACGGCGAAGGCCCCGCACCGATCCGGTGCGGGGCCTTCGTCACACCCGGGGTCAGGCCGCGGGCAGGACCGCCGAGATCTCCTCCGCCGCGTCCGGGCCGAAGGCTTCGCCGATGCGGGCCAGGGCCTCCGCGCGGTCGAACGTCCACTCCTGCGTGCCGACCGTCTCCAGGACCAGCACCGCGATCAGCGATCCCAGCTGGGCCGCGCGCTCCACGTTCAGGCCGCCGTCGAGGCCGGCCAGGAAGCCCGCGCGGAAGCCGTCGCCGACGCCGGTCGGGTCGGCCTTGGTGCGCTCGGGGACCGCGCCGATCTGCAGGGCGACGCCGTCCTTGCCGACGATCTCGACGCCCTTCTCCCCCAGCGTCGTGATCCGCACGCCGACCTGGTCGAGGACGTCGGCCTCGGTCCAGCCGGTCTTCTGGAGCAGCAGCTCCCACTCGTAGTCGTTGCTGAACAGGTACTTCGCGCCGGCGACGAACGCGCGCGCCTGCTCACCGGTCATCCGGGCCAGCTGCTGCGACGGGTCGACCGCGAAGGCGTAGCCGCGCTGCCGGCACTCCTCGGCGTGGCGGATCATGCCCTCCGGGTCGTCCGGGCTGATCAGCACCAGGCTCAGCGCGCCGGTGCGCTCGGCGATCGGCTGCAGCTCGATGTTGCGGGACTCCGCCATCGCGCCGGCGTAGAACGTCGCGATCTGGCAGAGGTCCTCGTCGGTGGTGCAGACGAACCGCGCGGTGTGCGCGACCTCGGACACGTGCACGCCCGAGGTGTCCACCCCGTGCCGCTCCAGCCAGGAGCGGTAGTCCGCGAAGTCGGCGCCGACGGCACCCACGAGGACCGGCTGGACGCCGAGCACTCCCAGGCCGAAGGCGATGTTCGCGCCGATGCCGCCGCGCCGGACCACCAGGTCGTCGGCGAGGAAGCTCAGCGAGACGCGGTGCAGCTGCTCGGCGACCAGCTGCTCGGCGAACCTGCCCGGGAAATGCATGAGGTGGTCGGTCGCGATACTGCCGGACACCGCGATCCTGGCCCTGTCTGCCACCGGCTGCTCCTTCGTGTTCGACCTCACGGCAAAAGGCGCGAAGTTACCCCTGGGTCATGACCCATCCGGGTAGTTCGCGCGTACCCAGCCGACACTACCGGCTGGTACTCCTTCTCCAGTCGAATGCGGATCAATAGCGTTACGAACCGTGAACGCCGTCACCGAACCCGAAACCCTGTCCGAGCTGATCGCCGACTGCGCGCTCATCCCGGCGACGTTGCAGGCCGAGAGCCTGCCGCTGCCCCGCGTCACGGCCAAGCCGTGGGAGGTCGACGAGGCGTGCCACGCCCAGGTGGCCGAGCTCGACGCGTACGTGTAGCCCCCCAGCCGACGAGAAAGGCCCCGCCCCCCACCGGGGGACGGGGCCTTTCTCGCGATTCGCCCTCTTGCGGACGACTCAGTGGAACGAGTCGCCGCAGGCGCAGGAGCCGGTGGCGTTCGGGTTGTCGATCGTGAAGCCCTGCTTCTCGATCGTGTCCACGAAGTCGATGACGGCTTCCGACACGTACGGCGCGCTCATCCGGTCCACGGCGACCTTGAGGCCGTCGAAGTCGCGGAAGAGGTCACCGTCGAGCGTGCGCTCGTCGAAGAACAGCTGGTAGCGCAGGCCCGCGCAGCCACCGGGCTGGACGGCGATGCGCAGGTGCATGTCGTCGCGGCCCTCCTGCTCGAGCAGGGCCCTCGCCTTGGAAGCCGCGGCGTCGGTCAACGTGACGCCGTGGGTCTCCTCGGCGGTCTCGGCCTGCGTCGCGCCGGCGTGCTCAGCGGTCGTCATGGCACTCCCTCTAAGTTCGAACTCGGTGCGGATACTCCTCGTGCTGACGTGTTCAACACCGGGGACGTCCGATCTGTTCCCCCACCATGGTCGCACATGGATCGCCCTGGTTACCGGCGGCGTGACGCCTGCAATACCCTGGTGAGGTGAGGTTCCTGCGCCGAAGCACCACAGACACCGCCGCCGAAGAGCCGGAGTCGGCCGAAGCCGTCGACGTCGCCGGCAAGGCGTACACGCCCGGTAAGGGCAAGGCTACGCCGAAGCGCCGCGAGGCGGAGGCGAAGCGGCGCGGCCCGGTGGCGCCACCGCCCACGACGATGCGCGAGGCGATGAAGCGCAACAAGGAGCTGCGCAAAGCGAACCCGCAGACCAAGGAAGACCGCCGGGCGGCGGCGAAGGCCCGTCGCGACGCCATGATGCGCGGCGACGACAAGGCCCTGCTCCCCCGCGACCGCGGGCCGGTCAAGGCGTACGTCCGCGACCTGGTCGACAGCCGGCGCAACCTGCTCGGCCTGTTCATGCCGCTGGCCATCGTGGTGTTCCTGGCGCTGCTGGTGCCGCTGCCCCAGGTCCAGTCGTACATCACGCTGCTGTGCACGGCGATGCTGCTGGTGATGGCGATCGAGGGCTTCGTGAACGGCCGGAAGATCGCGAAGCTGGTCCGGGAGAAGTTCCCGAAGGAAGCGGTGAACGGCCGGTCGATCGGCTGGTACGCGTTCGTCCGGGCGTCCCAGATCCGCCGGCTGCGGGTGCCGAAGCCGCGGTTGAAGCCGGGGGATCCGATCCCGAACTGAGCTGGTTTCGAGAAGCCGGGTGGAGCGAGCCTCCACCCGGCTTCTTGCTGCTTGCGGCTGGAGCCACTCCAGGGTCGTTAGCAAAGCAAACGATTACCGCCTAAGCTCACGGCCATGGAGTTTCGTCGTCTCGGCCGCAGTGGCCTCAACGTCAGTGAGATCTCGTACGGGAACTGGCTCACCCACGGTTCCCAGGTCGAGGAAGACCAGGCCCGCGCCTGCATCCAGGCCGCGCTCGACGTCGGCATCACCACCTTCGACACCGCCGATGCCTACGCCAACACCGCCGCCGAGTCCGTTCTCGGGCGCGGCCTGAAGGGGCAGCGGCGCGAAAGCCTCGAGATCTTCACCAAGGTCTTCTGGCCCACCGGCCCCAAGGGCCCCAACGACCGGGGCCTGTCCCGCAAGCACGTCATGGAGTCGGCGCACGCCAGCCTGAAGCGGCTCGGCACCGACTACGTCGACCTCTACCAGGCGCACCGGTTCGACCGGCACACCCCGCTCGAAGAGACCATGGTCGCCTTCGCCGACCTCGTGCACCAGGGCAAGGTGCTCTACGTCGGCGTCTCGGAATGGACCGCCGAGCAGATCTCCCGCGGCGCCGCCCTCGCCCGCGAACTCAAGATCCCGCTCGTGTCGAACCAGCCGCAGTACAACATGCTCTGGCGCGTCATCGAGGAGCAGGTGATCCCCGCCTCCGAGCGCGAAGGCCTGAGCCAGATCGTCTGGTCGCCGATCGCCCAGGGCGTGCTCACCGGCAAGTACAAGCCGGGCCAGGCCTACCCCGAAGGCTCGCGCGCCACCGACGAGAAGGGCGGTGCCGACATGGTCGCCCGCTTCCTCGACGAAAACGTCCTCGAGCGCGTCGCCCGGCTCGAACCGCTCGCCGGGCAGGCCGGCCTGAGCCTCGCCCAGCTGGCCGTCGCGTGGGTGCTGCAGAACCCGAACGTCGCCTCCGCGATCATCGGGGCTTCGCGGCCGGAGCAGGTGCACGAGAACGTCAAGGCCGCCGGCCAGAAGCTCGACGCCGATCTGCTGACCGCCATCGACGACGTCCTCGGTGACGTCGTCGAGCGCGACGCGAGCCTGACCAAGAGCCCCTAGCCGGCAGGCTCAGTCCTGGTTGATCCGGCCCTGGAACGGCACCCCGAGGTCGAACGCGGCTTCGGGGGCCACCCGGGCTCGAGGCCGAACCCGCGCAGGAGGCGGCCGGCGCCGGCGAGCCGGTCGCCGCCGGGCACGCGGGAAGGCGTGAGACCGTGCGAGACGAGCAGGGTCTCGACGTCGTCGATCAGCCGGTACGGGTCGTAGTCACCCACGGACCCAGGTCTTCCCCGTGATCCGCTCGTAGACCTCGGTGTAGCGCTGCCGCGTCTGCTCGACGATGTCCGCGGGGATCTCCGGCCCGGGCGGGGTCTGGTCCCAGCCCGTCGAACGCGACCAGTCGCGGACGAACTGCTTGTCGAACGCGTGCTGCGGGCGGCCCGGCTCCCACTCGTCGGCCGGCCAGAACCGCGACGAGTCCGACGTCAGGACCTCGTCGCCGAGGGTCAGCGTGCCGTCGGCGTCGAAGCCGAACTCCAGCTTCGTGTCGGCGATGATGACGCCCTGCTTCGCGGCGTGTTCGGCGCCCTTCGTGTAGATCTCCAGCGTCAGCTCGCGAAGCCGCTTCGCGGTGTCTTCGCCGATCTCGTTCAGGACCTCGTCGAAGGTCATGAACTCGTCGTGGCCGGTGTCGGAGATCTTCGTCGTCGGCGTGAAGATCGGCTCCGGCAGCTTGTCGCCTTCGACCAGGCCCGGCGGCAGCGCGACGCCGGAGATCTTGCCGTCCCGCTGGTACTCGCGCAGGCCCAGCCCGGCGAGGTAGCCGCGCGCGATGCACTCGACCTGGACCATCTTCAGCGGCTTGCAGCGCATCGCGCGGCCGGTGAACTCTTCCGGCACGTCGGTGGTCGACACGACGTGGTTCGGGACGACGTCGGCCATCCGGTCGAACCACCAGGCGGAGAGCTGGTTGAGCAGCTTGCCCTTGTCCGGGATCGGCGTCGGCAGCGAGACGTCGTAGACCGAGACGCGGTCGGACGCGACCAGCAGGATGTCCCCGCCGTCGAGTTCGTACAGGTCACGGACCTTGCCCGCGTGGATGTGCTTCATTCGCCGTCCTCAGTCGTGTACTCGTAGAAAACCCAGTGGTCGGGCAAGGCGGCGGATTCACCGTACTCGACGACCGTCCCGTCGGCCGCCAGGAAGGTGCTCCGGCCGAGCAGCACCGGCGACCCGGCGGGCAGCCCCAGCTCGGCCGCCTCCTCCTCGTCCGCGCGGCCCGCGGCGTGCCGTTCCTGCGTCCTCGCGATCTTCGTGCCGAGCCGGGCGGCCGCGTGGGCCGCGGTGCCCTCGACGATCCGCTCCGCCACCAGCAGCGCCGGCGCCTTGGCCGACAGCGCGCCGTCGAACCACGACGTCGACGTCGACAGCGGTCGCGAGTCGGGACCGTAGGTGGTCCGCCGGCGGCGGATGACCGGGGCGCCCTCTTCCAGGCCGAGTGCGGCCGCGGCGCGTTCGGCCGCCGGCTGGAGACCGGCCGAGCGGATCACCGCGTAGTGGCCCGGCGGGTAGATCCGGCCCGTCCGCCCCGAGGCGGCGGTGCGGTCGCGGGCCGTGCGGTGCAGGCCGCCGCGGTCGACGACCGTGCCGACCCCGCGCACGGGCCGCACGAGGCCCTGCGAGCGGAGCGTGGCCAGCACCTTGGTGGCCGTCGCCATGGCGACGGCCCAGGTGCGCGCGATCTCGCGGGCGGACGGCACCGCGTCGCCCTCCTGCAGCCGGCCGGACAGGATGTCGTCACGGATCCGGCCGGCGATCTGCAGGTACGGCGGCTCGGGGCGATCGAGGGTGGGCAAGGCGGCTCCTCACAGGGACAACACGCACAAGTGTTCTAGCACGCCGGGGGGTGTCCCACAAAGGCCTGTTCAGAACCACCCAGGTGTACTAGTACACGCACTGGACTGTGCTCTAGTACGCAAGTTACCCTCGAAAGTGTGTCCCCGCCCACAGCACACTCCGGATCCAGCGGCCAGGGCCTCGAGGAACTCCTCGAGGAACTCCGGCGCCGCAAATGGGTGCTGCACCTGTTCGGTGGCCGTGAGGCGCCGGAGATCTACGCGGCAGTACACCGCTGGCCGACCTGCGCGGACGTCATCATCCTCCGCGACGAGCACCGGGCCAGCGCCTACCGCGTGCCGACCTTCCCGGGCACGGACGTGTTCAGCCCGCGGGTCGTCACCTGGCAGTACCACGCCACCCCGGTGTGGACGCTGCGGGCGGTGCTCACCCTGGCGGAGCCCGGCACCCCGGGCGCGCCGCTGCAGGCACTCCGGCCACAGCCGGATTGCCGGATCCCGCTCGAACTGCGCCACGACGTCACCATCCGGCCGACGGGAACGTTCGGGGAGGGAGATGACGGTGGTGGCCCGCCCGCGTGCGCCTAACGGGCCAGCAGCCGCTCCGCGACGACGAGGTCGTGGGGATAGGTGATCTTGAGGTTCTCGGGAGCACCCGGGACCCAGCGGATCGGCAGGGAGGAGAACCGCTCCATGCACGACGAAGTGTCCGTACCCAAGAAGCCTTCTCGCTCGGCCTTCTCGTAGGCCTCGAGCAGCGGTCCGGCCCGGAAGCCCTGAGGCGTCTGGACGCGGATCGCGCCGGGCACCTGGGCGACCAGGTGCCCGGCATCCACCTCGACGACGTCGTCCGCGGCCAGGCCCGGCACAGCCCCCCCGTCCTCGCGTGTCCGGGCCAACACCGCACCGACCAGTTCGGGGTGGACCAGCGGCCGGGCCGCGTCGTGCAGCAGCACGGCGTCGACCCGGCCGCCTGCGATTCGGGGGGCGAGGTGGCGCAGCGCGTTGAGCTCCGACGCCTGGCGCGTGTCCCCGCCGTACACGATCTCGACGCCGTCGCCGGCCACTTCTTCGGCGAGTTCCCGATCCTGCGGCCGGATGACGAGCACGAGCACGCCGATGCCGGGAACGTTCCGGAAGGCGTCGAGCGACCAGGCCACCACCCGCCGCCCGGCCAGGGGCAGGTAGACCTTGTTCAGCTTCGCGCCGACGCGGGTCCCCGCGCCACTGGCCAGCACCACCGCGGCCGCCGTCGTCTCCACGAGCCGCGAGACTACCGGCAGGCCCGGCCCGGTAGGTTGGCCACAGCGTTGCCGTGGCAGCGTTGAAACCGGGGCTCCGCCCCGGGCCGGGGGCTCCGCCACCCGGACCCCCCAAGGAGTCGAAGGGCCTGGTGTGGAGCCGGAAGACATCGAGTTCCCCGAGATCACCCCGCCCGATGACCACGCGCGGTCCGCCGCCATCGCGTTGCACGGCAAGCTGGTCAAGCCCGCCGGGTCGCTGGGCAGGCTGGAAGAGCTGGGCGTCTGGATCGCCGCCTGCCAGGGACAGTCGCCGCCGCGGCCGTTCACCCGGCCGCGCGTCGTCGTCTTCGCCGGGGACCACGGCATCGCCGCGAAGGGCGTCTCCGCCTACCCCGCCGAGGTCACCGCGCAGCTGCTGGGCACCATGCTCACCGGCGGCGCCGCGATCAACGTCCTGGCCGCCGCCGCGGGCGCGAGCGTGCGCGTCGTCGATCTGGCCGTCGACACCGAGGCGCCCGCGACGCGCTCGATCGGCGAGTTCAAGGTCCGCCGCGGCTCGGGCTCCATCGACGTCGAAGACGCGCTGACCGCCGACGAGGCCAAGGCCGCCGTCCGCGCCGGGATCGCGATCGCCGACGCCGAAGTCGACGGCGGGGCCGACCTGCTCATCCCCGGCGACCTCGGGATCGGCAACAGCACACCGGCTTCGGTGCTGGTGGCGGCCCTGACCGGCAGCGAGCCGGTCGCCGTCGTCGGCCGCGGCTCCGGCATCGACGACGACGCGTGGATGCGCAAGGCCACCGCCGTGCGCGACGCCCTGCGCCGGGCCCGTGCGGTGCTCGCCGACCCGGTCGACCTGCTGCGCACCACGGCCGGCGCGGACATCGCCGCGATGGCCGGGTTCCTCACCCAGGCCGCGGTCCGCCGGACGCCGGTGGTGCTCGACGGTCTGGTGGCCTGCGCCGCCGCGCTCGTCGCCGAGGACCTCGCCCCGGGCGCGCGGCGCTGGTGGGTCGCCGGCCAGCGGACGGCCGAACCGGCGCACGCCCTCGCGCTGGAGCACCTCGACCTGGGCCCGCTGCTGGAACTGGACGTCCGGCTCGGCGAAGGCACCGGCGCGGTGACCGCGTTGCCGCTGCTGATGATGGCCGCCCGCGTCCTCGCCGAGACGGCCACCCACGAGCAAGCCGGCGTCTCCGGGCCGCTGATCACCGCTCCCGCTTCCTGACGGAACCGGCCCCCGCACGCCAGGTGCGGGGGCCGGTTCGCGGAAGCGATCAGCCGAGCTCGACCATCCAGTGGTCCGGGTCGGGGCGGATGCCCTCCTGGATGCCCGTCAGCTCTTCGCGCAGCTTCATGGTCAGCGCGCCCGGCTGCCCGTCGGCGATCGTGAACTCGCCGCCCGCGTGCTTCACGTGGCCGACCGGGGTGATCACCGCCGCGGTGCCGCAGGCGAACGTCTCGGTCAGCTCGCCGGACGCGGCCGCCTTCTCCCACTCCTCGGTGGAGATGCGGCGCTCCTCGACCTTGTACCCGAGCCGCGAAGCCAGCTGCAGCAGCGACTTGCGGGTGACGCCGGGCAGCAGCGAACCCGTCAGCTCCGGGGTCACCACCCGGGCGTTTTCGCCGGAGCCGAAGACGAAGAACAGGTTCATCCCGCCCATCTCCTCGACCCAGCGCCGCTCGACCGCGTCGAGCCACACCACCTGGTCGCAGCCCTTCTCGACGGCCTGCGCCTGCGCCACGAACGACGCCGCGTAGTTGCCGGCGCACTTGGCCGCGCCGGTGCCGCCGGGAGCCGCCCGGACGTACTCGGTGGACAGCCAGACGCTGACCGGCTTCACACCGCCGGCGAAGTACGACCCGGCCGGCGAAGCGATGACCGTGTACACGTAGTCGGCGGCCGGGCTGTTGACGCCGAGCCCGGTGGAGGTCGAGATCATGAACGGCCGCAGATACAGCGAATCACCCGGCCGGGTGGGCACCCACCGGCCGTCGACGGCGATGAGCTCCCGCAGCGACTCGAGGAACAGCTCCTCGGGCAACTGGGGCATGGCGAGCCGCTCGGCCGACTGGCGGAACCGCTCGGCGTTGGCGTCCGGGCGGAACGACGCGATCGAACCGTCCGGCTGGCGGTAGGCCTTGAGACCCTCGAAGATGGCCTGGCCGTAGTGCAGCACCGACGTCGCCGGGTCGAGGGTGAACGGCGCGTAGGGGCCGACCTGGGCGGCGTGCCAGCCTTCGGTCCTGGACCACTTGACGGTGACCATGTGGTCGGTGAAGTACACCCCGAACCCGGGGGCGGCGAGTACCTCCGCGACACGGTCCGCGCTCGCAGGACTCGGGTGCGGGGCATGGGCGAACTGTGTCGTGGTCGTCATGGCTAGACGATACCGCTTGCTCGGACGCGCGTTAGTCGGATGTCCATGTGTTCCGGGTTTCCCGCGCCCGCGGCGTGACCCCTCTAGGATGCTTCTGTGACCTACCACTCCACTGAGCCGGTCCCCCGGCCCAAGAGCACCGGCGCCGACATCAAGACCTTCGCCGCCGCGGTGCTGCTGACCTTCGGCGTCGGCCTGCTCGGCATGGTCGGCTGGGCCGTGCTGGACAGCGGCTTCGGCGGTTTCCTCGGCCTGGTCGGCGGCGTATTCGGCGTCGTGTGGTGGCGGAAGATCCACGGCAAGGCGTTCCCGAAGGTGCTCCCGACCAAGTCGGTCGTCATCCTCGCGGTCGTCAACGCGGTGCTGGCGCTGATCCTTCTCCTGACCGCGGGCTGAGCTCCGCCGGCAACTCCGGCGCCGGCCAGCCCCCGTCCGGGCGGAAGTCGGTGTCGGTCCCGTCGAACGGGTAGGCGCCGCGTTCGGCCAGCGCGCCGATCCGCTCGCCCTCCACGCGCAGCCGGTCGAACTGCTCGAGCGTCAGGCGCCCGACTTCCAGCGCGGCCTCGGCCTCGTCTTCGTCGTCCCAGCGCCAGCTGCCGTCGCGCTCGACGACGACGTCGAGAACGCCGTCGATCCGGTCGACCGCGCCCGCCGTGCGGCCCAGCGGGATCTCCAGGTTGACGTACCAGTTCTTGAACCGGCCTTCGAGGTCGAAGAACCACCAGACCGAAGACCACTCGTCTTCGGGGATCCGGCGCAGCGTCGACGCGCCGTGCCAGGAGTCCGGCACCGCCACCCGCGGGATGCGGAACCGCTGGTCCAGCGGGGCGTCCCGCATCAGGCGGCCGTCGGCGAGCCGGCTGCCGATGATCGGCGTGCCCGCCGGCAGCCAGGCGCGCAGGACGCGGCCGTCGTCTTCGAGGACGCGCAGCGGGTGGACCTGGCCGATCGAGCCGTCGGGGCGGTGGAAGCGTTCGACCACGGTCTGCCCCGGCCGCCACCGTCGATCACTCACGCGCCCCACTGTACCTGCGCGCGCGTACGCCCAGTAGCAGTTCGGTCACGGTGGCCAACCCGGCCACGACGAGCACGGGCAGCACCGGCAGCAGGTACGCGGCCACCACGGCCGCGATGCGCGCCACGATCCCGGGCGCCCCCGTCCGCACCCGGACGTCACTGCCGGCCACCACCGCGGGGACGACGGTCGCGATCACGGCGACGACGGTGAGCAGCGGCTGCAGGGCGTCCGCGTCGGCGGCGGACAGCAGGTCCCGCAACGAGGTCGGGGACAGCCCCAGCCGGACCGCGCCCAGCTGGTAGAGCGCGGCGAAGGCCACCAGCACGGCGACCCCGCCGAGCAGCAGCACCCGCCACCCGGCGTGCTCGCGTCGCCGGGCGCGCAGGAACGGGAGGAAGATCACCGCGGCGACGAGCACGCCCGAGAAGTCCGGGGGCCGGAGGCCGCCGCCGACGGTCGCCACCGGCGGCACCGCGACGCACACCGCGATCAGCCCGAGACCCGCGAGGAGCAGCAGCGCGCCCGTGATCCGTACGACGATCGTCGGGATCTCCAGCCCGGCGAACCCCGCGCCGGTCACCACGACGACGAACGCCGTGGCGGCCGCCGCCCGGTGCTCCGGGAAGACGTAGGCGCCGAACGCGATCGCGTAGACGGCCACTTCGGACAGCCGCGCGACGGCGATGACGACCCGGTCCACCAGGGCATCCCCGGGTTCCGGTACCCGCGCCGTCACGCCGGCGGCCACGGCCGCCAGCACCAGCCCGGCGAGCAGCCACCAGCCCGCGCCCGCCGCCCCGGCCGCCAGCGCCACCAGCAGTCCACCGCCCAGCCGCACGCGGCCCTCCCGTACCTCTGTTCACCCGTGGTTCCGTCGTCATTAGCATGGCTCACGATCCCGACCGGGCCGGTGCCCGGTACCACCGAGAACGCGCGAGGAGCCAGAAGTGACCGTGCCTAAGCTCGCCCTGTCCGACAACACCGGGGAGGCACTGGCCAAGACGCGCGCCGACGTGGTCGTCATCGGCACCCTGGCCGGCGAGGACGGTCCCGTGCTCGCCCCCGGCGCCGCCGCCGTGGACGCCGCCTTCGACGGCCGGCTCGCCGGCCTGCTGGCCACGCTCGGCGCGAGCGGCAAGGCCGAAGAGGTCGTCAAGGTCCCGACGCTGGGCAAGCTCCCCGCCGGTGTCGTGCTCGCCGTCGGCCTGGGCAAGGCGGCCGACGCCGTCACCCCCGAGCAGGTCCGCCGCGCCGCGGGCGCCGCCGGCCGCGCGCTGGCCGGCACCGACCGCGCGCTGGTCACCCTGTCCGAGCTCGACCTGCAGGCCGCCGTCGAGGGCACGATCCTCGGCTCCTACGTCTTCACCGCCTACCGCTCGGAGAAGGGCGACGCCCCGCTGGCGAAGGCGGACTTCACGAGCCCGGCCGACGGCACCGCCCGCGAGCACAAGGCGACCCTGAAGGCGGCCGGCACCATCGCCGAGGCCGTCATCATCGCCCGCGACCTGATCAACACCCCGCCGAACGACCTCTACCCGGCTTCCTTCGCCGACCGCGCGAAGAAGCTGGCCGAGGACAACGGCCTCGAGTTCGAGGTGCTCGACGAGAAGGCCCTGAAGCGCAAGGGCTTCGGCGGCATCCTCGGCGTCGGCGGCGGCTCGTCGCGCCCGCCGCGGCTGCTGCGCCTGGCCTACAAGCCGGCCAAGGCCGCCAAGAAGGTCGCGCTGGTCGGCAAGGGCATCACCTTCGACTCCGGCGGCATCTCGCTCAAGCCCGCGGCGAACATGGACCACATGACCTCGGACATGTCCGGCGCGGCCGGCGTGCTCGCTTCGGTGGTGCTGGCGGCGAAGCTGAAGTACCCGCTGGAAGTCGTCGCGCACATCCCGCTGGCCGAGAACCTGCCGTCGGGGACGTCGTACCGCCCGGGTGACGTGCTGACCATGTACGGCGGCAAGACCGTCGAGGTGCTCAACACCGACGCCGAGGGCAGGCTCGTGCTCGTGGACGCCATGGTGCGCGCGGCCGAGGAGAACCCGGACTACCTGATCGAGACCTCGACGCTGACCGGCGCCCAGGTCGTCGCGCTCGGCAACCGCACCGCCGGCGTGATGGGCTCGGAGGACTTCCGCGACCGAGTCGCCGGGGTCATGCAGGCCACCGGCGAAAACGGCTGGGCCATGCCGCTGCCGGAGGAACTGCGCGCCGACCTCGACTCGCGGCTGGCCGACCTGGCCAACGTGACCGGCCACCGCTGGGGCGGCATGCTGGCCGCGGGCATCTTCCTGCGCGAGTTCGTCGCCGACGGCCTCGACTGGGTCCACATCGACATCGCGGGCCCGTCGTTCAACACCGGCTCCCCGTGGGGCTACACCGGCAAGGGCGGCACCGGCGTCCCGGTGCGCTCGATCGCCGCGGTGCTGGCGGACATCGCCGCCAACGGCTGACCGCGTTTCCCCCGGAGGGCTCCCGCCGCGGCGGGAGCCCTCCGGCGTTTTCCGCCGGAAGATCCCTTTCGGTGTGATCCGCGACACCGTACCGTGGCCGGGTGACGACCGAGCCGGTGGAACGCGACTCCCCCGCCGAAATCGCCGCCGAGCACGACGAGGAACGCCCGGCGCGGAAGCTGTCCCGCGTTCCCGACCGCGTCGTCTACTTCGTCGCCCTCGCCGTCGCGGTTCTCGTGCTCAAGCAGGTGTTCTTCCCGTTCGCCAAGGGCAACCAGTTCTACCTCGTGCTCTTCCTCGGCGTGACCCTGCCGCTGGTCTTCCTCTGCTACCGCCCGCGGCTGCGCGGCCGTGACGACCCCGGCTGGACCGACTGGGCGCTGGCCGTCGTCGCCCTCGCCGTCGGCCTCTACCCGGTGCTCGTCGGCTACGACGACTTCCTGAACCGCCAGGGCATCCTGTCCCCGCTGGACATCGTGGCCGGCGCGCTGCTGCTGGTGCTGATCCTCGAAGCCACCCGCCGCACCACCGGGCTGGTGCTGCCGATCGTCTGCCTGCTGTTCCTCGCCTACGCCTACTACGGTGGCTTCCTCCCGCAGAACTGGGGCATCGCCCACGCCGGCGTCGACTTCAGCCAGATCGTCAACGCGCTCTTCAACGACGCGAGCGGGTTCTACGGCACTCCCCTGGACGTCGCGGCGAGCTACATCGTGCTGTTCACCCTCTACGGCGCGGTGCTCAACGCCTCCGGCGCCGGGAAGTTCTTCGTGGACATCTCCTTCGCCGCGTTCCGCCGGTCGCGGACGGCACCGGGCCGGACCACCGTGCTGTCGGGCTTCCTGCTCGGCACGGTGTCGGGTTCGGGCACGGCCACGGCGGTCAGCCTCGGCTCGATCACCTGGCCGATCCTGCAGAAAGCCCGGTACCCCAAGGAAAACGCGGGCGGCCTGCTCGCCGCGTCCGGCATCGGGGCCATCCTCTCGCCGCCGACGCTGGGCGCCGCCGCGTTCATCATCGCCGAGTACCTGCAGACGTCGTACCTGAAGGTGCTGATCTGGGCGACCGTCCCGACGCTGCTCTACTACCTCGGCATCGTGTTCGCGATGGAGGCCGACGCGCGGCGTTTCAAGGCCGAAGCCGTCGACGTCCCGCACGACGACCCGTGGAAGCTGTTGCGGCGCGGGGGTTATCACTTCCTGTCGCTGGCGATCATCGTCGTGTTCCTCGCCCTGGACATCCCGCCGTTCGCCGCGGTGGTCTACGCCACCGGCGTCGCCGCGCTGTTCGCGTTGCTCGCCCGGCGTCACGACGTGCGCGGGTGGGCCCGGGACATGGTGGACGCGCTGTCGGCCGGTGTCCGGGGCGCGCTGCCGGTGATCGCGGTCTGCGCGGCGGCCGGCGTGATCACCTCGACCATCACCAAGACCGGGCTGGGCCTCGAACTCGCCGACGCGCTGGTGGAACTGGCCGGCGCGCTCACCGACAACGGCACGGTGATCCTCATCCTGACCGTGCTGCTCTCGGCGATCGCCGTCGGCGTGCTGGGCCTCGCCGTGCCGGTCACCGCCAGCTTCATCATCGCCTGGGTCGTGATCGGCCCCGCGCTGGAGACGCTCGGCGTCGCCGACGCCGAGCGCGCGATGTTCATCTTCTACTACGCCGTGCTGTCCGAGGTCACGCCGCCGACCGCGCTCGCGGCGGTGGCTTCGGCCGCGATCACCGGCGGCTCGGTGCTCGGCACCATGTGGCAGTGCTGGAAGTACACGCTCCCGGCGTTCCTGGTGCCGATCGCCTTCGTGCTGACCGACAACGGCGCCGCGCTGCTGCTGGAGTCCGACGTGGTCACCGTGCTGTGGGTGACGGCGGTGTCCGCGCTCGCCGTCGCCGCGCTGGCGGTGGTCACCGGGGGCTGGCTCTTCGGGCCGGTCGGCCTTCCGGTGCGATTGCTGTTCGTGCCCGCCGCCTTGTGCCTGCTCTACCTGGAGCCGATCCCGATCGCGATCGGTGCCGGGTGCGGCGCCGCCGCCTTGGGAACCCACGCCGTGATCAAGAGGAGGACAGCATGAAACGCGCAGTCGCCGCCGCCGCGGTGCTCGCTCTGGCCGTCACCGGCTGCGGCGGGAAACAGCAGACCGACCAGGCCGCTCCCGGCGGGGGAACACAGTCCTGCGAAGCCGGCGAGGGCCGCATCACCATCGCCACCGGCAACAGCGGCGGCGTCTACTACGTGCTGGGCGGCGGGCTGGCCCAGCTGATCAGCAACAACACCAAGCTGCGCGCGACGGCCGCGGAAACCGGTGCGTCGGTGCAGAACATCCAGCAGCTGGTGGCCGGCAACTACGACGTCGCGTTCTCGCTGGCCGACACCGCCGCGGACGCCGTCAACGGCAAGGGATCCTTCGACGGCAAGCCGCAGAAGATCCAGGCCCTGTCCCGGATCTACCCGAACTCGACGCAGGTCCTGGTGCGCACCGACGCCGGCATCAACAGCATCGCCGACATGAAGGGCAAGCGGATCTCGACCGGCTCGCCGAAGTCCGGCACCGAGGTGATCGCGAACCGTCTCCTGCAGGCGGCGGGGCTCAAGCCCGACACCGACGTCCAGGCACAGCGGCTGGACCTGGCCAAGACGGCGGACGGTATGAAGGCGGGCACCCTGGACGGGCTCGTCTGGTCCGGCGGGCTGCCGACCGCGCAGATCACCGACATCACCACAGCCATGAAGGACAAGGTGAAGTTCCTCGACATCACGCCGCTGCTGCCCGCGCTGAAGAAGGTCAACCCGGTCTACGACCAGGCCGTGATCCCGAAGGCGGCCTACGCGCAGCCCGCCGACGTGCCGACGGTGGTGGTCCCCAACCTGCTGCTGGTGCGCGAGGACTTCCCGGCGGGCAACGCGTGCGCGATCACGAAGCTGATCTTCGACAAGCAGGCGGAGCTGGCGAAGGTGCACCCGGCGGCGAAGGAGATCACGCGGCAGCTGGCGACGCAGACCGACCCGGTACCGCTGCACCCGGGCGCCGGACAAGCGCTGGGCTAGGGTCGTGGCGTGGACGCCGGTGAGTACCTGGAGGCGGCGGTCCGCGACGTCCTGACCGCGGCTGAACCGCGTGTCGACGACCAGGTCGGCCACGCGGCCCTGCTGCTCGCCGTCGCCGGCGCCCTCGACGAGGCCGACCGGCTGGTCACGCAGTGGCTGGCCCGCACGGAACGGCCGGTGGCCGCCCTGGCCGCGGACCCGGTACGGGCGCGCGCGTGGGCGATGCTCTTCGAGGCTTGGGGTGCGCGTCCGGACTGGGCCGAGGGGTTGCCGCCGCTCGACCTCGATGCCGAGGAGCGCGCGCACACGGTTTCGCTGCGTCGTCCGGTGTCCGACCTCGAGGGCGTTCTCCCGCCCGGCCCGGTCGCCGAGGTGGTGAAGCACGTCGCGCCCGCGCGCCCGGACCGGGTTCGCACCGCTCTCGCCGAAGGTGACCTCGAGCTTTGGGCTTCGCTCGCCGGGCCGCACCCCGACGTCGCCACGTTGGCGGCGACCCGGGCACTGGCGCCCGCGCTGGTGGCCGGCGCCGATCCGCTCGGCCTGCGCGACTGGGCGCCGGGGTGCGCGGGGGCGCTGGTCGCGGCCCTGCACGAGCGGTACCCGCCGGACCTGGGCAGCTGGCCGGAGCTGATCGCGGCGATCCTGCGTCTGCGCGGCGGCGTGACGCCCCCGCCCCCGGCGTCGGAGTCGGCGATCCGCTCGGCCGAGCTGCGGCTGGGTGTTTCGCTGCCGGAGGACCACCGCGAATTCCTGCGCACCTGCGACGGCCTGCCCGCGGACGTGGTCTTCCCGCGCCTGCTCGGCACGGCGGACCTGCGGGCCGAGGACGGTGTCGTGGTGCTGTCGGACCCGGCGGTGCTGCTGCTCTCTTCGGGAAACGTGGTCGAGGTCGACCCGGTCCTCGGCACCACCGTGCACCCCTCGTTCCGCGCCGCGCTGGTCCAGCACGCCACCCTGCTCGCCCAAGCCACGTAGGTTGGACCGGGTGACCACTCTCACCGCGGAGCAGATCACCCGCGACAACGTCGCCGCCGCGTGCCAGCTGGCCGTCGAACCGCACCAGAAGGACTTCGTGGCGCCGGTTGCCGTCTCGCTCGCCGAGGCCTACACCCAGCCGGACGTGGCCTGGCCCCGGCTGATCCTGCGGGACGGGGAACCGGTCGCCTTCGTCATGGGCGCGTTCGACCCGGACGCCGAGTTCGACTTCTTCCGCTGCGGGATCTGGCGGCTCAACGTCGGCGCCGGGGTACAGGGCCGCGGCTACGGCCGCTTCGCGGTGGAGACGGTCCTGGAGGAAGCCCGAAGACGGGGCAACACGGCCGTGACCGTGCTCTGGCTCCCGGCCGAGGGCGGCCCCGAGGACTTCTACCTCAAGCTGGGCTTCCGCCCCACCGGGCAGGCCCACCACGGCGAGGTCGTCGGCCGGATCGACCTCTAGACCTGGCCGCGCTTCTTCCGCTCGGTGTACTCGCGCATCCGCTTCGGGTACCCGACGCGCGCGACCTCGTACACCGGGATCGAGCGGCGGTGGCCGAACTGCTGCGCGGCCTCCAGGCTGCCGATGCGGCGGCGGGTCCATTCGCCGTCGTGGGCGATCAACACCACAGTGGTGTCCGTGATGTTGGTCTTCGGCTCCACGAACGCCTCGACACCCCGCCGCGTGGCCATCCACTCTTCCAGGTGACGAGTGTCCTCGGAGCTGGCTTTCCGCAGCGTACCGGCCCGCTGTCCACCCTTGGCCCGCCTGCGCAGCGAGTCGAAGAGCCCCACCTCGACCACCTCTTCTCCCGAGACCTACGCCACTCAGTATCCCGGACTCCGCGTGTGGTCGGCGTCGCACACCCGGCTAGCTCGCAGCCCCGTCCGGCGTAGTGACAAGATGGCGGGTGTCGCGCGCGCGGTTATACCGGGCAGGGGCGACGACAGAGCACCACCCCACTGCTTGCCGAGGAGTTAATGAAGTGACCGACACCTCCGCCGACCTCGTGATCCTGGGAGGCGGATCGGGCGGCTACGCCGCGGCGTTCCGCGCGGCCGAGCTGGGCCTTTCCGTCACGCTGATCGAGAAGGACAAGCTGGGCGGGACGTGCCTCCACCGGGGCTGCATCCCGACCAAGGCCCTGCTCCACGCCGCCGAGGTCGCCGACGAGACCCGTGAAGCCGAAGCGGTCGGCGTCAAGGCCGTCTTCGAGGGCATCGACATCGCCGGGGTCAACAAGTACAAGGACGGGATCGTCGCCCGCCTGTACAAGGGCCTGCAGGGCCTGGCCAAGGCGCACAAGGTGAACCTCGTCGAGGGCAGCGGCACGTTCGTCGGCGGCACGACCGTCGAGGTGGACGGCACCCGCTACACCGGCAAGAACGTCATCCTCGCCACCGGCTCGTACTCGCGCACGCTGCCCGGCCTGGAGCTCGGCGGCCGCATCATCGCCAGCGAGCAGGCCCTGGCCCTCGACTACGTCCCCAAGAAGGTCGTGGTCCTCGGCGGCGGCGTCATCGGCGTCGAGTTCGCCAGCGTGTGGGCCTCCTTCGGCGTCGACGTCACCATCGTCGAAGCCCTGCCGCGGCTGGTCCCGAACGAGGACGAGTTCGCCTCCAAGCAGCTCGAGCGCGCCTTCCGCCGCCGCAAGATCGCCTTCAAGACCGGCGTGAAGTTCACCGGCGCGAAGCAGGACGACAACGGCGTGAGCGTTTCGCTGGAGTCCGGCGAGACCATCGAGGCCGACCTGCTGCTGGTCGCCGTCGGCCGCGGGCCGAACTCGGCGGGCCACGGCTACGAGGAGGCCGGCGTCAAGATCGAGCGCGGCTTCGTCCTCACCGACGAGCGGCTGCGCACGAACCTGCCGAACGTCTACGCCGTCGGCGACATCGTCCCCGGCCTGCAGCTCGCGCACCGCGGCTTCCAGCAGGGCATCTTCGTCGCCGAGGAGATCGCCGGGCAGAACCCGCGCGTGATCGACGAGAGCGGCATCCCGCGGGTCACCTACTCCCACCCGGAGGTCGCGTCGGTCGGGCTGACCGAGTCGCAGGCGAAGGACAAGTACGGCTCGGACGTCACGACGTTCACCTACGACCTGGGCGGCAACGGCAAGAGCCAGATCCTCAAGACCTCCGGCGGGGTCAAGCTGGTCAAGGCCCCGGACGGCCCGGTCGTCGGCGTCCACATGGTCGGCGACCGCGTCGGCGAGCTGATCGGCGAAGCGCAGCTGATCTACAGCTGGGAGGCTTTCCCCGAGGACGTCGCGCCGCTCATCCACGCCCACCCCACCCAGACCGAGGCCCTCGGTGAAGCGTTCCTCGCCCTCGCGGGGAAGCCGCTGCACGTGCACAGCTGACGTCCCACCAGCAGAACCCAGACCACGCAGAACTTGGAAGAGGAGTCAGCGAACGATGGCCTACTCCGTCACATTGCCGGAGCTCGGGGAGAGCGTCACCGAAGGCACCGTCACCCGGTGGCTTAAGCAGGAGGGCGACACCGTCGAGGTCGACGAGCCGTTGCTCGAGATCTCGACCGACAAGGTCGACACCGAGGTGCCCTCCCCGGTGGCGGGCACGGTCGTGAAGATCAGCGCCCAGGAAGACGAGACCGTCGAGGTCGGCGGCGAGCTCGCCGTGATCGACGACGGGTCCGGCGGCGTGCCGGAGTCCTCCGGGTCCTCCGCCCCGGCGCAGGAAGAGCAGCAGGAGTCCGAGCCGGAGCCGCAGCAGGAGGAGTCCGCGCCGCAGGCCGAGGACAGCGCGCCGAGCAAGCCGGACACCGCGCCGGCGGCGGGTGGCGAAGGCACCGAGGTGAAGCTGCCCGAGCTGGGCGAAAGCGTCACCGAGGGCACCGTCACGCGCTGGCTGAAGGCGGTCGGCGACTCGGTGGAGGTCGACGAGCCGCTGCTCGAGATCTCGACCGACAAGGTCGACACCGAGGTGCCGTCGCCGGTGGCCGGCACGGTGCTGGAGATCCGCGCGGGCGAGGACGAGACCGTCGAGGTCGGCGGTGTCCTGGCCGTGATCGGCGACGCGAACGCGGCGCCGAAGGCGGAGTCCGAGCCGGAGCCCAAGCCCGAACCCAAGCCCGAGCCGAAGCCCGAGCCGGTTCAGGAGGCGAAGCCCGAGCCCAAGCCGGAACCGAAGCCGCAGCCGCAGGCCGCCCCCGCGGCCAAGGCCACCGAGGCGGCCCCGGCCGCCGCGGCGAAGGACGGCTCGGCGGACGGCCCGTACGTCACGCCGCTGGTCCGCAAGCTCGCGTCGGAGCACGGCATCGACCTCGCGTCGCTGACCGGCAGCGGCGTCGGCGGCCGGATCCGCAAGCAGGACGTCCTGGCCGCGGCCGAGGAGAAGCAGAAGGCGGCGGCCGCCCCGGCTCCCGCGGCTGCTCCCGCCGCCGCGGCCGCTCCGTCGGCGCCCGCCGCGCGTCCCGCGGCCCCGGTGTCGCCGGAGCTGGCGGCGCTGCGCGGCACGGTCCAGAAGGCCAGCCGGATCCGCCAGATCACGGCCACCAAGACCCGCGAGTCGCTGCAGATCGCCGCGCAGCTCACGCAGGTCCAGGAGGTCGACGTCACCAAGATCGCCAAGCTGCGGCAGCGGGCGAAGGCGGGCTTCAAGGAGCGCGAGGGCGTCAACCTGACGTTCCTGCCGTTCTTCGCGAAGGCCACGGTCGAGGCGCTCAAGCAGCACCCGAACGTCAACGCGTCCTACAACGAGGACACGAAGGAGATCACCTACCACGGCGCCGTGCACCTGGGCATCGCGGTGGACACCGAGCGCGGGCTGCTCTCGGTCGTGATCCACGACGCGGGCGAGCTGAGCCTGGCCGGTCTCGCGCACCGGATCGCCGACCTGGCGGGCCGCGCGCGGGCGGGCCAGATCAAGCCGGACGAGCTGTCGGGCGGCACCTTCTCGATCACGAACATCGGCAGCGTCGGCGCGCTGTTCGACACGCCGATCATCGTGCAGCCGCAGTCGGGCATCCTCGGCACCGGCGCGGTCGTCAAGCGCCCGGTCGTGGTCGCGGACGCCGACGGCAACGACACGATCGCCGTCCGGTCGATGGCGTACCTGCCGCTGACCTACGACCACCGCCTGGTGGACGGGGCCGACGCGGGCCGCTTCCTGACGACGATCAAGCAGCGCCTGGAAGAGGGCAACTTCGAGAGCGAACTCGGCCTCTGACCGCATGACCGCGAAGGGCTCCGCACCAGCCGGTGGGGAGCCCTTCGCGGCGTTCCGGACCTGGCTCGCCGGCCACCGCGGCGATGTTTCGGTGGTCGCCGAGGACGGCGCCGGGCTCCGGCTCAGCCACCTCCCGGACGTGCCACGCGTCCTGGCCTCGACGATCAAAGTCGTCCAGCTGCTCGCCTACACGACGGCGGTGGCCGGCGGGCTGGACCCGGACGAGCCGGTGCGGGTCGGCGACTGGGACGCGTTCCACCCCTTCGACGGCGACGGCCCGCTCGGCGACGGCGCGCACCGCCGGGCCCTGACCTCCCTGGGCATCGCCTGCGACGAGTACGGCATCGCCCGCGACCCGGACCAGCTCGTCCCGCTCGACGCGATCGCCACGGCGATGATCTCCGTCAGCGACAACGCGGCCCCCGACCACCTCCGGGCCCGGCTCGGCGACGAGGCGCTGCGGGCGGCGGCGAAGGACGGCGGCTGGCCGGACGCGGACCTCCGCTGGTTCTGCGGCGAAACCCTCCGCTCGTTCTTCCCCGGCCACCCGGACCTGACCGCGCGCTTCACCGCCTCTCCCGCGTTCCGGCGGGAAGTCCTCGGCCGCGTCCGGGGCGAGCCGATCTCCGCCGAAGCGGAGTGGGCTTGGACGCAGAAGACCGCCAAGGGCACAGCGGCGCAGCTGTTCGCCTTCCACCGCCACCTCGCCACCGCGGACACGCCCGCTGTCGCGCTCGCACGCCGGAAGCTCGGCGGCGACGCGCTGTACAAGGGCGGGAGCCTGCCCCGCAACCGCGGCTTCGGGCTGTCCGCGGACGGCGGCACCGTCGCGATGTTCTACACCGGCACGGACTTCCCCGAGGTCCCGCTTCCCGGGCTGGGCCTGGCGATCCTCTCCGACCTCCCCGCGTTCGCGCGGGACCTGGGCGTGCGCCTGCGACCCTGATGGGCCACGATCGAACCATGCGAGTACTGATCGCCGGAGCGAGCGGCTTGATCGGGTCGGCGCTGGGCGAACGCCTGCGGCGCGAAGGCCACGAAGTCCGCCGCCTGGTGCGGCGCGAAGCCCGCGAAGGCGGCGAATTCCGCTGGGACCCGCCGTCGGGCACCGTCGCGAGCGGCGCCTTCGAGGGCGTCGACGCCGTGGTGAACCTGGGCGGGCAGCGGTTGTTCCCCGGCCGGTGGAGCGCGATGCGCAAGCAGCAGCTCACCGACAGCCGGGTCGAGCCGACCGAAGTGCTCGCCGAAGCCGTCGCCGAACACGGCGTCGGGGTGCTCGTCAACGCCTCCGCCGTCGGGTACTACGGCCACACGCACGCGTCCACTGTGGACGAATCCGCGCCGCGTGGCCGGGGGTTCCTGGCCGAGCTGTGCGAAGCGTGGGAAGCCGCGACGGCGGCCGCCGGGGACGCGCGGGTCGTGCGGATCCGGACCGGGCTGGTCCTGTCCGCGAAGGGCGGGCTGTACGGCACGCTGCGCCCCCTTTTCGCCCTGTGCCTGGGCGGGCGCCTCGGCGACGGGAGCCAGTACATGCCGTGGATCTCCCTCGAGGACGAGGTCGGCGCGATCGTCCACGTCCTGACGCACGACGACGTGTCGGGGCCGGTGAACCTGACCGGTCCGGCCCCGGTGACCAACGCCGAGTTCACCCGCGCGGTCGGCCGCGTGTTGCACCGGCCGGCACCGTGGTGGGTGCCCGGGTTCGCGCTCAAGGCCGTGCTCGGCCAGGCCGGCGAGGAGATGGCGCTGTTCGGGCAGCGAGCGGTCCCCGCGGTGCTGGAGCGGTCCGGCTACGAGTTCCGGCACCGGACCCTGGACAGCGCGCTCGCCGCGGCATGACTGTCCGGCTGCAGCGCTGGCTCGTCGTGGGCCTGGTGTTTTCGGCTGCGTTCGTCCTGCTGGGGCTGAGCGTGGCGCGGCAACCGCTGGCCCTCGACGTCGCGGTGTCGGACGCTCTTCACGGCGTGTACGCGGAGCCGCTCGGGCGGGTCGCGCAGGCCGGCAGCGACGTCGTCGGCCCGGTGCTCCCCTACGTCCTCGGCGTCGCGCTGCTGGCGCTGGCGCTGCGGCGGCGTGAGCACTTCGGCCTGTGCGTCCGGCTGGCGGTCGTGCTGTTGTTGTGCCGACTGACCAGCTTGGTGTTCAAGCCGGTCTTCCTGCGGGAACGCCCGCGCGACTACCCGGACCTGAGTTATCCGAGCGGGCACGTGGTGTCGGTGGCGAGCACCGGGTTCGTCCTGCTCCTGCTGTGCGCGTGGGTGTGGCCGCGGCTGGTCCGGCGCGTGGCGGCGGCCGTCGCGGTGGCGGTGGCGCTGTCGGCCGCCTGCCGCGTCGTGCTCGGCGTGCACTGGGTGACGGACACGATCGGCGCAGTGCTGGCGGTGACCGGTGTCGGGCTGCTCTCAGCGTGCGCCTTGCGGCTGCTTCCCCCGGGTGACGGGCGTAGCCTCGACGGGTGAGTTCTTCCCGCACTTCCTGCCGCGCCAGCACCGAGCCCGTCGACGTCCGCGAGCTCGGCACGATCGACTACACCGAAGCCTGGGAGCTCCAGCGCAGCCGGCTCACCGAGCGCGCCGACGGCACCGCGCCGGACACGATGTTCCTGCTGCAGCACCCGTCGGTGTACACCGCGGGCAAGCGCACCGAGCCGGCCGACCGCCCCACGGACGGCACCCCGGTGATCGACGTCGACCGCGGCGGCAAGATCACCTGGCACGGCCCGGGCCAGCTGGTCGGCTACCCGATCGTCAAGCTCGCCGACCCGATCGACGTGGTCCACTACGTGCGGCGCCTCGAGGAGGCGCTGATCCACGTGTGCGACCAGCTCGGAGTGGCGAGCGGCCGCGTCGAGGGCCGCAGCGGCGTGTGGATCCCGGCCGACGAGCGAGGGATAGAGCGCAAGATCGCGGCGATCGGCATCCGCGTCCAGCGAGGCGTGACGATGCACGGCTTCGAGCTGAACTGCAACGCGGACCTGGCAGCGTTCGATTCGATCGTCCCGTGCGGCATCCGCGACGCGGGCGTGACGTCGCTGTCCTACGAGCTCCAGCGCGACGTGACGGTGGAGGCGGTCCTCCCCCTGGCCCGCGACGCGGTGCTGGCGGCCCTCGAAGGCGAGCTCCCGGTGAGCGAGGACCGCTGGCTGCCGCGCCCGGAAGCCCCGAAGGCCGCAGGCGTCACCTTCGCCCTCCAGAACTGAAACCCGTGAAGGCCACCTGTGGACAAACAGGTGGCCTTCACGGGTTCAAGCTCCGGAACTGTCGGACCGTTCCGCTAGCGTGGAAAACGGGGGCTGCTCAGTCCAGCTGCGGCGCGACCTCGGCGGCGATCAGCTCGATCTGGTCCAGGTCCGACAGGTCCAGCAGCTGCAGGTAGACCCGCGTGACCCCGGTCTTCTCCCGCCACTGCCCGATCCGGTCGACGACCTCCGCGGGCGACCCGGCCAGCCCGTCGGCTCGCAGATCGGCCACTTCCCGCCCGATCACCGAAGCCCGCTGAGCGACCTCCGCGTCGGACCGCCCGACCCCGATCACCAACGCCACCGAGCGCAGGATCTCCTTCGGGTCCCGGCCGATTTCCGCCGCCGCGGCTTCGACGCGGGCGAACTGGGCCAGCGCCGTCTCCGCGTCGGTGAACGGCAGGTTGAACTCGTCGGCGAACCGGGCCGCGAGGGCCGGGGTGCGCTTCTTGCCGCCGCCGCCGATGATCACCGGCGGGGCCGGGGACTGCGCCGGCTTCGGCAGCGCCGGCGACTCGGACAGCGTGTAGTGCTCGCCCGCGAACGAGTACGTCGAGCCCGCCGGCGTCTTCCACAGCCCGGTGATGATCTCGAGCTGCTCGGCGTAGCGGTCGAAGCGCTCCTTCAGCGGCGGCAGCGTCAGGCCGTACGCCTCGTGCTCGGCGTCGTACCAGCCCGCGCCGAAGCCGAACTCCACGCGGCCGCCGGACATCTGGTCGACCTGCGCCACGGAGATGGCCAGCGGTCCCGGGTGGCGGAACGTCGCCGCGGTGACGAGCGTGCCCAGCCGGATCCGGCTGGTCTCCCTGGCCAGGCCGGCGAGGGTGATCCACGCGTCGGTCGGGCCGGGCAGGCCGTCGGCCGAGCCCATCTTCAGGTAGTGGTCGCTGCGGAAGAACGCGTCGTACCCGGCGGCTTCGGTCGCCTTCGCGACGCGCAGCAGGTCGTCGTAGCTGGCCCCTTGCTGGGGCTCGGTGAAGATCCTCAAGTCCACGACGTCAGCCTATAGAGAGGTCGGGCTCCGTGCGCCTCAGCCGGACCAGCATGCGGACGATCACGTCCTCGATCTCGGCGCCGACCTTCTTCGGGTCGGGCGAACTGGCGATTTCGGTCGCCGCGCTCGACAGCGCGCCGAACAGCAGCCGCGCGGTGACCTCGACCGGCACCGGCTCGACCTCGCCCGCGTCGATCAGCGACTGCAGGCCCGAGCGGACCAGCCCGAAGCTGCACCGCTCCTCGGCCTCGCGCCAGCGTTCCCAGCCCATCACGACCGGCGCCTCGTGGATGGCGATCCGCTGGTAGGCGGGGTCGAGGCAGGCGCGGATGAACGCGTTGAGCCCGCCGAGCGCCCGTTCCCACGGCGTGCCCTCGCCGGTCATGATCTTGTCGAGGCGGTCGTAGACGAGGCTTTCGACCTGGTCGAACGCGGCTTCGAACAGTGCCTGCTTGCCGCTGAAGTGGTGGTACAGCGCACCCTTGGTCACCCGGGCCCGCTTGGCGATCTCGTCGAGCGAGGTCCCCGCGTAACCGCGCTTGGTGAACAGTTCGACCGCGCTGTCGACCAGCGCGGACCGCGTCGACTCGGAGTAGTCGAGTCGTCTGGACCTCATTGTCGCCACCTTCACAACTTTACGCCCGGAACCGCTCTCCATACTCATGGTATGTTCGGCGCGTCAGGTCCGTACCGGGAGTATGCCGCAAACCGGCGGTATGACCCGGGCCACGGAAGGGGAGCCACCATGAGCTGGACAGACTTCTACCGACGTCAGGAAATCCTCGAAGCGACCGTCCGCCTGGCCGCCCGGAACCCGGGCGAGCCGCTGCCGCTCGAGGAGGTGCCCGGTGCCGAAGAGCACTTCGGCACCGAGGAAAACGTCCTCACCGCCCTGCAGTACCAGTGGACGCGGACGCTGAGCGGGCGCCTGCGCGCCGAGGTCATCGACCCGGACGACGCCGACGGCCTCGGCGACCACGTCGACGCCGTCACCCGCGCCTGGCGCGCCGCCGTCGACGAGCACGCCGACCTGCGCGCGGTCCTCGACGGCGCCTACGAGCGGCACGCGTCGCTGCGCCGGATGCACGAAGGCGAGCTGCGGATGCTCGCCGTCACGGCCGGCTTGGCCGACCCGCGCGAACCCGCCGAAGAGATCGTCAAGGTGGGCCACGCGTTCGAGGCGCTGCTGCGCGCGAACCGTGAAGAATCCGTGCGCCGCCGTCCGGTGATCGGACACCTGCGCCGACTGCTCGCGCCCAGTGCGTGAACAGGTTTAAGTTTCACCCATGACACAGCGCTGGACCGACGCCGACATCGCCGATCAGAGCGGCCGGACCGTTTTGGTCACCGGGGCGAACTCCGGTCTGGGGCTGCGCACCGCCGAGGTGCTCGCGGGCAAGGGGGCCCGCGTGCTCCTCGCCTGCCGCTCCGCCGAGCGCGGCGCGAAGGCACTCGAAACCGTGAAAGCGGCCGCCGCGGGCGCCGAACCCGAGCTCATCCCGTTGGACCTGAGCGAGCTCGCGTCGGTGCGCGCGGCCGCCGCGTCGGTGCGGGAACGCACCGGTGACGCGCTGGACGTGCTGGTGAACAACGCCGGCGTGATGGCGACCGCCCGCGGCCGCACCGCCGACGGCTTCGAGCTGCAGTTCGGCACCAACCACCTCGGGCACGCGGCGCTGACCTGGCTGCTGCTGCCCGCCCTGCGCGGCCGGCAGCACGCCCGCGTCGTCGCGCTGTCGAGCCTGGCCGCCGTCGGCGCCCGGATCGACCTCGAAGACCCCAACGCCGAGCACCGCCGCTACAACCCGGCCACGGCGTACGGGCAGTCGAAGCTCGCCAACCAGGTGTTCGCCCTGGAGCTCGACCGGCGGCTGCGCGCGGCGGGCGACGACGTCCTCAGCGTCGCCGCCCACCCCGGCTACACCGCCACCGGCCTCGGCAGCGGGATGGCGCGCTCGTACACCAACCCGGTCGTCCGCGCGGTCATCGCCGGGGGTCACCGGATCGGCGAGGTGCTCTTCGCGCAGAACGTCCGCCAGGGCGCGCTGCCGCAGCTGTACGCGGCCACCGCGGACGGCGTCGAGAGCGGCGACTACATCGTGCCGGGCGGCCTCGGCGGCACGCGGGGCAACCCGGTCAAGGGGCGTCCCCTGTCCGCCGCGCGCAGCGAGTCGCTGGGGGCCGCGTTGTGGGACGTCACCGCGAAGCTGACCGGCGTCACCCCGGATCCCGCGTAGCCCGGACGGGCGTACGGTTGAGCTCGTGAGTGCTGCACCTGAGGGCCGGAAGCTGTTGCGTCTCGAGGTTCGCAACAGTGAGACGCCGATCGAGAAGAAGCCGCCGTGGATCAAGACGCGGGTGCGGATGGGGCCGGAGTTCACCGAGCTCAAGGGTCTGGTTCGCCGCGAAGGTCTTCATACGGTGTGTGAAGAGGCCGGCTGCCCGAACATTTATGAGTGCTGGGAGGACCGTGAGGCCACGTTCCTGATCGGTGGGGACCAGTGCACGCGGCGGTGTGATTTCTGTCAGATCGACACGGGGAAGCCTGCGGAGCTGGACCGCACCGAGCCGCGGAAGGTCGCGGAGTCGGTGCAGGCGATGGGGTTGCGGTATTCGACGGTCACCGGTGTTGCCCGGGATGACCTGCCCGATGGTGGTGCTTGGCTGTATGCGGAGACCGTGCGGCAGATCCACGAGCTGAACCCGGGTACGGGTGTCGAGTTGCTGATCCCGGACTTCAACGCCGACCCCGCGCAGCTGGCCGAGGTGTTCGGCTCGCGGCCGGAGGTCCTCGCCCACAACGTGGAGACGGTGCCGCGGATTTTCAAGCGCATTCGCCCGGGATTCCGGTACGCGCGCTCTTTGGAGGTCATCACGGCGGCGCGTGCGGCCGGTTTGGTGACGAAGTCGAACCTGATTCTCGGGATGGGTGAGACGCCGGAGGAGGTGGCGCCGGCGATGCGGGATCTGGTCGATGCGGGGTGTGAGATCTTGACGATCACGCAGTACCTGCGTCCCTCGCCGCGGCACCACCCGGTGGACCGGTGGGTGAAGCCGGAGGAATTCGTCGAACACTCGAAGTCTGCCGAAGCGATGGGCTTCGCGGGTGTGATGGCCGGGCCGCTGGTGCGCTCGTCGTACCGCGCGGGACGCCTCTACGCGCAGACCAAAGCCCACCGCGGCGAGGTCCTGCCCGAGAACCTGCGGCACCTGACGGCCGAAGGCCCCGCGGCACAGGAAGCCGCGTCCCTTCTGGCCAGGTGACGCGCGTCACCCCACTATCCTTAAAGGATCGGTAAAGTGGCGGGCATGGCCCTGGTTTCGGACTTCCTCAGCTGGTTGCAAGGCCTGCCGGAACCGGGGCTCGTCGCCGTGACCGGCGGCCTGGTGTTCGCCGAGTGCACGATCGGGCTGGGCTTCCTGGCCCCCGGCGAATCCGGGTTGCTCGTCGCCGCGACGACGGCGAACACCGTCCCGCGGTTCCTGGTCCTGTGGCTGGTCGTCACCGTCTGCGCGACGGCGGGCGACGCGCTCGGCTACGGCATCGGCCGCCGCTTCGGGCCGCGCCTGCGCGAGACGAAGCTCATCCGCAAGTACGGCCTCGAGGCCTGGGACAAGGCCACCACCGTCCTGGAACGCCGGGGTGCCTGGGCGGTGTTCTTCGCCCGGTTCCTGCCGGTGATCCGGACGTTGACACCCGCCGCGGCCGGGACGTCCGGGCTGGCGTTCCGCAAGTTCCTGCCCGCCGCCGCGGCGGGCGCGTTCTGCTGGTCACTGGTCCACATCAGCATCGGCGCGGCGCTGGGCGAAGCCGCGAAGCGCATCGAAGGCGCCCTGAACACCGGCGGCCTGATCGTGGTCGGCGTGCTCGCCGCGGCCGCGGTGTTCTTCCTGGTGCGGCTGAAGAAGCGCAAGGCACTGGCCACGCCCGAGCCGGAGCCCGAACGCGTGCCCTGAGTACTACATTCGGCGGTATGAGTCTCGCGGATCTCCCCCGGCCGGTCGGCTTCGTCCTCGGCGGAGGCGGCAGCCTCGGCGCCATGCAGGTCGGCATGCTGCGCGCCCTGACCGAAGCCGGCCTCACGGCGGACGTCGTGACCGGCACGTCGGTCGGTTCGCTCAACGCCGCCGTGCTGGCCCGCTCCGGCGAAGACGCGCTCGCGCGGCTGCACGACATCTGGGTGCACATGACCCGGGCCGAGGCGTTCCCCGGCGGCGTGCTCAGCCGCGTCCGGACGCTGACGCAGAGCAAGACGCACCTGTTCCCCAACACCGGCCTGGCCGGGATCATCGCCGACCACCTCGGCGCTTCGACGCGCTTCGAGGACTTGGCACTGCCACTGGGCGTCGTCACGACACAGGTCGACACGGCCGAGCCGCTGCTGATCCGCTCCGGGCGCCTGCTCGAGCCGCTCCTGGCGAGTTGCGCGATCCCCGGCATCTTCCCGCCGGTGGCCCACGACGGGCAGCTGCTGTACGACGGCGGGCTCGTCGCGAACGTGCCGATGCGGCAGGCCCTCGCCATGGGGGCGAAGTCGCTGGTGGTGCTCGACTGCGCGTTCCCCGGGAAGCTGCCGGGCGCGCCGCGGACGTTCGCCGAGGTGATGATGTTCACCGCGATGATCAGCATGCGGAACCAGGCCGTGCTGGAGGCGCCGGTGGCGGCCGCGCAGGTGCCGGTGATCTACCTCCCGGGGCCCGCCCCGGTACGTGTGAACCCCCTGGATTTCGGGCACACGGAAACACTGGCGGAAGAGGCGTACACCGCGGCGCGCGAATACCTCGGCGCGCTGTCGGTGAGCGGGCCGGGGCTGTACGGCGCACCCGGACTCGTCATCACGTGATCCACGTCACGCCGATGCACCGATCCGCTGGTAAGAACGTCATCGCTATCGCGTAGTTTTGATGACGAATGCCCGCCGATCCCGATTCCCAAAAAGAGACAATATGCTCCCCAAGAAGATTTTACTTTCGGTGGCCGGAATCCTTGCCGGAGCACTGCTGCTTTCCGCCTGTTCGTCCGGTGACGACGGTGGTTCGCCCGCCGGTGGGGCGCCGTCGTCGGGGTCCGCCTCGCCGTCCGAGACCCCGGTCGCGGTGACGTTCGAGCCCGCGGGCGGCGCGGCGGTGAACCCGGCGACGCCGATCGTCGTCAAGGCGGCCAACGGGAAGCTCCTCGACGTGGCGGTGACGAACACGGCCAAGGGGAAGACGGTCGCCGGCAAGCTGGCGGCCGACGGGTCGAGCTGGACGTCCAGCGAGCCCCTCGGCTACGGCACGACGTACAAGATCGTCGCGCACGCCCAGGGTGCCAACGGGAAGCCGGTCGAGCAGGACAACCAGATCACGACGCTGTCGCCGAAGAAGCAGGCGAACGCCAACCTGATCCCGGCGCCGTCCGCGGTGGCGAGCACGGGCGTCGGCGTCGGCCAGCCGATCGTGTTCAGCTTCGGCAAGGTCGCCGTCAAGGACAAGGCGGCGGTCGAGAAGGCGTTGACGGTGGAGTCGACCCCGAAGCAGGACGGCAGCTGGTACTGGATCGACGACTCGAACGTCCACTACCGGCCGAAGGAGTACTGGAAGGCGGGCACGACGCTGAAGGTGACGGCGAAGATCTACGGCGTCGATTTCGGCGGCGGGGTGTTCGGCGCGGAGGATCGTACGGAAACGTACAAGGTGCACGATTCCTGGATCGCGAAGGCGGACGGGAACAGCGAGCAGATGCAGATCTTCCACAACGGGCAGATGGTGAAGTCGATGCCGATTTCGATGGGCAAGGACGCCACCCCGACCCACCTGGGCGCGCACGTGATTTCGGACAAGCAGGCGAACTACACGATGGATTCCTGCACGTACGGCGTCTGTCCCCCGGACCCGAAGGCGTACCGCTCGAACGAGAAGTGGTCGGAGCGGATCTCGAACGACGGCGAGTTCGTCCACGAGAACCCGAACAGCGTGGGCCAGCAGGGCAGTTCCAACGTGTCCCACGGGTGCATCAACCTGAACGACGCGAACGCCCAGTGGTTCTTCCAGAACATGGGCCTGGGCGACGTCGTCGAGGTCACCAATTCCGGGGGCCCGCAGCTCCCGGTCTGGGACCTGTACGGCGACTGGTCCAAGTCCTGGGCCGACTGGCAGGCCGGCTCCGCCATCAAGTAACCGCCACCTTCCCGCCCTTCTCACCGGCCTTCGGGGGTCAGGAGCTCCGCTCCTGACCCCCTTCTTCATGCCCCGCACCCGCTACCGCCCTCTGGTACGCGAGTTCCGCCTTCAATCACGCGAGTTCCGGCCTCAATCACGCGAGTTGCGGGTCTGATCACGCGTTTCCCGAACCGGCTCCGCCCGGCGGGGAGCGCTGGGAGGCATCACGCGTGCTCCGGGAGGGATCATGCGTGTCCGGAGGGGCGTCACTCGTGATCGGGGAGGCATCACCGCGGCCGGCCTGGCGGAAGTCATGTGTCTGAGGCCGGGACTCGCGTGATTGCGGGCGGGACTCGCGTGACTGGACCCGGAACTCGCGTGACTGGACCCGGAACTCGCGTGATTGGGGCCGGAACTCGCCTGTCCGGAGGGTCAGGTGTACGGCCGGCGAGCCGGGGTGGGAATGGAAAAAGGGCCTGGGCCGGGAGACTCTTGGTCTCTACCGGGCCCAGGCCCTTCCCTCACGTTAAGTTCGGCGGTGTCCTACTCTCCCACAACCCTTCGGTTGCAGTACCATCGGCGCTGTCAGGCTTAGCTTCCGGGTTCGGAATGGGACCGGGCGTTTCCCTGACGCTATAACCACCGAAACACTACGAAACAACACACACCATGAACACTGTTCACCGGTGTGGTGTTTCAGAACCGTAGAGTGGATGCGTAACATCTTCGTAGGCAAGTCCTCGGCCTATTAGTACCAGTCAACTCGACAACACATTACTGTGCTTCCATTTCTGGCCTATCAACCCAATGGTCTGTTGGGGGCCTTAACCCACATGGGGTGGGATACCTCATCTTGGAACAGGCTTCCCGCTTAGATGCCTTCAGCGGTTATCCCTTCCGAACGTGGCCAACCAGCCATGCCCTTGGCAGAACAACTGGCACACCAGAGGTTCGTCCGTCCCGGTCCTCTCGTACTAGGGACAGCCTTCCTCAAGTATCCTACGCGCGCGGCGGATAGGGACCGAACTGTCTCACGACGTTCTAAACCCAGCTCGCGTGCCGCTTTAATGGGCGAACAGCCCAACCCTTGGGACCTACTCCGGCCCCAGGATGCGACGAGCCGACATCGAGGTGCCAAACCATGCCGTCGATATGGACTCTTGGGCAAGATCAGCCTGTTATCCCCGGGGTACCTTTTATCCGTTGAGCGACACCCCTTCCACCAGGAGGTGCCGGATCACTAGTCCCGACTTTCGTCCCTGCTCGACATGTCTGTCTCACAGTCAAGCTCCCTTGTGCACTTGCACTCAACACCTGATTGCCAACCAGGCTGAGGGAACCTTTGGGCGCCTCCGTTACTCTTTAGGAGGCAACCGCCCCAGTTAAACTACCCATCAGGCACTGTCCCTGAACCAGATCATGGCCCGAGGTTCAGATTCCCAATTCGACCAGAGTGGTATTTCAACAACGACTCCACAGCCACTAGCGTGACCACTTCACAGTCTCCCACCTATCCTACACAAGCCGAACCGAAAACCAATACCAAACTATAGTAAAGGTCCCGGGGTCTTTCCGTCCTGCCGCGCGTAACGAGCATCTTTACTCGTAGTGCAATTTCGCCGGGCCTGTGGTTGAGACAGCCGGAAAGTCGTTACGCCATTCGTGCAGGTCGGAACTTACCCGACAAGGAATTTCGCTACCTTAGGATGGTTATAGTTACCACCGCCGTTTACTGGCGCTTAAATTCTCAGCTTCGCCCCGAAAGGCTAACCGGTCCTCTTAACGTTCCAGCACCGGGCAGGCGTCAGTCCATATACATCGTCTTGCGACTTCGCATGGACCTGTGTTTTTAGTAAACAGTCGCTTTCCGCTGGTCTCTGCGGCCACCCACCCCTAGCTTGCAAGAAGCTTCAGGATGTTTGGCCCCCCTTCTCCCGAAGTTACGGGGGCATTTTGCCGAGTTCCTTAACCACAGTTCACCCGATCGCCTTGGTATTCTCTACCTGACCACCTGTGTTGGTTTGGGGTACGGGCCGTGCATGCACTCACTAGAGGCTTTTCTCGGCAGCATAGGATCACTCTACTTCGCCTCAAACGGCTACGCATCACGTCTCAGCCTCATGGAACACGGATTTGCCTATGTTCCGGCCTACACGCTTACACCAGGACAACCATCGCCTGGCGGAGCTACCTTCCTGCGTCACCCCATCGCTTGACTACTACGAAATCAGGTCCCACGCTCCACAACACCCACTCAGCCCGAAGGCCTCACAGATGCGCTTTGGGTGGTTAGTATCAAACGCCTCGTCATGGGCGCACATGCTCGGGTACGGGAATATCAACCCGTTGTCCATCGACTACGCCTGTCGGCCTCGCCTTAGGTCCCGACTTACCCTGGGCGGATTAGCCTGGCCCAGGAACCCTTGGTCATCCGGCGGCAGAGTTTCTCACTCTGCATTCGCTACTCATGCCTGCATTCTCACTCCCACACCCTCCACGACTGGCTTCCGCCGCCGCTTCCCTGGATGCAGGACGCTCCCCTACCCATCCATACCACTAGACAAGGACTTCAAGAGTCCAAGCCGATGTATTGCATGAATGACACAGCTTCGGCGGTGTGCTTAAGCCCCGCTACATTGTCGGCGCAGGACCACTTGACCAGTGAGCTATTACGCACTCTTTCAAGGGTGGCTGCTTCTAAGCCAACCTCCTGGTTGTCTGGGCAATCCCACATCCTTTCCCACTGAGCACACACTTAGGGGCCTTAGCTGGTGTTCTGGGCTGTTTCCCTCTCGACGACGAAGCTTATCCCCCGCCGTCTCACTGCCGTACTCTAACACCACGGTATTCGGAGTTTGGTTGATTTCGGTAACCCGGTAAGGCCCCTAGACCATCCAGTAGCTCTACCCCCGTGGAGAAACATACGACGCTGCACCTAAATGCATTTCGGGGAGAACCAGCTATCACGGAGTTTGATTGGCCTTTCACCCCTACCCACAGCTCATCCCCTCAGTTTTCAACCTAAGTGGGTTCGGGCCTCCACGACGTCTTACCGTCGCTTCACCCTGGCCATGGGTAGATCACTCCGCTTCGGGTCTAGACCACGCGACTCAATCGCCCTATTCAGACTCGCTTTCGCTACGGCTACCCCACACGGGTTAACCTCGCCACGCAGCACTAACTCGCAGGCTCATTCTTCAAAAGGCACGCCATCACCCAACAAAGCAGGCTCTGACGGCTTGTAGGCACACGGTTTCAGGTACTCTTTCACTCCCCTCCCGGGGTACTTTTCATCTTTCCCTCACGGTACTAGTCCGCTATCGGTCTTCAGGAAGTATTTAGGCTTACCGGGTGGTCCCGGCAGATTCACAGCAAATTCCACGAGCTCGCTGCTACTCGGGAACACCACCAAGGTCCTTGAAACTGGTTTTCGCGTACGGGGCTCTCACCCACTCCGGCCCGCCATCCCAA